>JANRLJ010000208.1:0-8778 GCA_033762735.1 bacterium
TTAAATCCCTCTCCCTCAGGGAGAGGGACTTGCTCTCGCAGGACGTTCTTTCTCCCCCTCTCCTAGCGCAGCGACCGAAGCGGTCGGGAGAGGGGGCTGGGGGGTGCGGGCTAGTACATCGACCATCTAAAGCTGCCTACCTGTAGGGGCGCAGCGCGCTGCGCCCGTACCAACGCAACCCATCATTCTCATCTTTCGGCGTACTAGTGCGTAACATCAGTAACATAATTTTATCAAGTCCAATCATGACGCCGTTTGCTCTGTCTGGTACACTTGTACTCCTTTTCACAAGCAGGATGATGGGAAATTCCATATGAGTGAGAGTCAACCTCTGCCCCAGCCAGCGCCCAACTCCAGCCGCAGTGCATTCATCATCTTCACAGTGATGATTGTGCTGGCGCTGGCCGGACTGGCGGCGTTTCTGGTGCTGAACCGGGACAATGGCGAAGAAGCTGTTGAGACGGATACCGATCTGATTGACGAAGTTGGCGCGGTGATTGATCCCCCGCAGCCGCTCACTGATTTCACCTTTGCCGCCAACAACGGCCAACCGCTGCAACTGAGTGATCTGCGCGGCAGGTATGTGCTGCTGTACTTCGGCTTTACCTACTGCCCGGATTTCTGCCCCACGACCATGCTCACGTTCCGGCAGATCAAAGCCCGGCTGGGGGAACGGGCGGACGATTTCGCCTTTGTGCTGGTCAGCGTCGATCCACAGCGGGATACGCCCGAAGTGCTGGATGCGTATGTGCGGCGCTTTGATGAAACCTTTATCGCTCTCCAAGGGAACGAGGCCGAACTGGAACGTATCCGCGCTGACTTTAACCTGTACTACGAAGTCGTCCCGCTGCGCGACTCGCCAGGGGAATACACCGTCGATCACCTCGCATCCAAGTTTCTGATCGACCCGGAAGGGCGGCTGATTCGCATCTATTCCTTTACGGACGGCGCGGCGGCGATGACAGCCGATCTGTTAGAGGAAATCGAAGGATGATGGTAGGGGCGCACCCACGTGTGCGCCCTATTTCCTCAAGAAGCGCTCAAGGCACCGTCAGCGCTGCCAGATCGAAATAATCCTGCTCGGCTTCGGTCAGCAGGCGCTCATTGGTGTTCCACTGATAGATCACGCTGCGGATGGTGTACGCCCCTGCTGGCAGCGCTGCCGCCGGAATTTCGACCATACGGCAGCTTTTGGGCAGCGGCGGCAGGGCGTAATCGGCCTGCGGCAGTCCATAATCCGACTGTGCCACGAGTGCGCCGTCCGCGTTGACCACATGCACCCCGACAGAGTACGTATCCGACGGAAAGCCCCCCGGTACTTCCGGCACTTCAAACCCCAGCCACACGCGCAGCATCCCATTGTGGATGTCCGGCTGGCGCATCAGCGTCACGGTGACGGTGCCAGGGGGGGCGTTATACTGCATCCGGCTGGTCGGCTCCGCAGGGAAGCGGGCATAGGCAAAGGCCTGTAAATCCGGCGTGTCGAGCAGTTGGGCGCATTCAAAAATGTCACGCTCGTGCATCAGATAGTTGAACAGTTCCCAGTAGTCCGACGGCCAGCGCGGAGAATAGCCCACCCAGAAGGTCGTCGGCGCATTGGCAGGATTGTCGTCGGGGGATTTAATAGCCTGATCGACGCGCCACTCGAAGACTTCCGGGGTGGACAGGATGAACGGCTCGATGATCTCGAAGCGCTGGAGGCCGAGATACTGTACCAGCGTGAACTGGTTCGGCTGGGCGCGGGTGGTTTCACCCAGGTGATAAATCACGGGTTCGCCGGGCTGCACACGCGGATTGATGACCTCGGCGAACTCCCGAACAGGCTGCTTGAGGTGCATGGAATACTGCGCGACCAGTTCATAATCGTTGTTGCCGTTGGCGAAAAAGGCAGATGCCACCCACAGACCAAGCACCCAGGCCGGGCGAATTGTCGCGCGGCGCAGCGCTTCCACACCGAGGCCGAACATCAGCGCCAGCAGCGGCATGACCGACATCAGATAGCGCATTTCGCCCAGGCGCAGATAGACCGTGATCGCCACATTGAGCAGCAGCAAAACGCCCGTCACCGCCCACAGCAGCCACGCTCGTTTCAGCCGCAGGCCAACCAGCGCCACCAGCGCGAACAATGCGGTGCTGGTGCTGCTGAACAGGTAGAAGGTGTCCGTCCCCATGCGGATGATGAGTTCGCGGTTGAAAATCTGGCGCGGCCCCTCGCGCAGCAGCGGGATGCCGCGAATGACGTTATAGAGCCAGGGCAGGAAGGTCACGCCCGCCAGCAGAAAACAGCCCAGCACCAGCCACCAGTGGCGGTTGGGGCGGCGGCGCACCAAAGCGGCCAGATGCAGCAGTCCCAGCACGCCTAACGTCAGCAGCGCATAATACTGCGTATAAAGCAGCGCGATGTTGGACAGCACAAAGCCGATATACAGCAGCGGGCGCGGCTGTGATGTGTCGGCCTGTTTGTTCCAGTATGGGGCCATCAACTGCCAGTAGAGCAGGATGCTGAGCGCGGTGAACAGCACATACAGCGTGTAGACGCGCATCTCATGCAGGTAGAAGATAAACCAGGCGTTCGCGCCCAGCGCAACCGCTGCCCCTAAAGCGACGACATGACTCCCACTGATGGCCTTGCCCAAGCGATACGTCACGGCGACCGCCAGCACCCCCGCCAGCAGGGACAGCGCCCGCGTGGAAAACTCGCTCCAGCCCGTAAGGTTGCCCCAGGCCGACAGCAGCAGCGGATAGCCCGGCGCTTGCCAGAAGTCCTCGACGGCAACGCGGTTCCAGATTTCGACAGGGGAAAGCGGTGGGCCGAACATCTCCCCGCCCGCGTTGTACCATGACCACCATTCATCGACCCAGATGCCATCGGCGTTCAGGCCGCGCCCGCCCAGCCAGGTCATGAACAGGAACAGGGCGATCAGCGGCAGCCAGGGGACGCGGTCAGTGACTTTTGAAGCAGTTTTTGTGGTGATGTGGGTGTTGGTGGGTGCGAAGGAGGATGCAGTGTCGTGCAGGGTGGGTGTGGGTGCAGCAGCAGTCATAGGCGTTCTTTGTTGTGAATTTTCCAGGTTGTTTACATGACTTTAACATGCCGCCTGCGCTTTTCCTATGAACAACCGCTAACCTTAAACAAAGCTTATTTCTGGCCTCCGACCGTTGCCATCCACGAACAAAACGGCTATAATTCCGAACACCTGTACCAGAAACCTAGCACCTCCTCTTGTCCGAAAAACCAAAGTAGAGAATCGCCCGATGCAGGATAAAATCGTCGTTCGAGGCGCGCGTGAGCACAACCTCAAGAACATTGACGTGGAACTCCCACGCAACCAACTGGTCGTCATCAGTGGTCTATCGGGGTCAGGAAAGTCTTCGCTGGCCTTTGACACGATTTTTGCAGAAGGGCAGCGGCGCTATGTTGAAAGCCTGAGCGCTTATGCACGGCAGTTCCTCGGCCAGATGGAAAAACCGGATGTCGATCAGATCGAAGGCCTCAGCCCGGCGGTGTCCATCGACCAGAAGGGCGTCAGCCAGAATCCCCGTTCGACCGTCGGCACCGTGACCGAAATCTACGATTATCTCCGTTTGCTGTATGCGCGGGTTGGCATTCCGCACTGCACGGTTTGCGGCACGGAACTGATCGCCCAGAGCGCCCAGCAGATCGTGGACGCGGTCAAGGCGCTGGCCGACGATCTCCCGCCGGATGATACGGAAGAAGGCGGCAGCACGGGTGTGCGTATCCAGGTTCTCGCCCCTATCGTGCGGGACAAGAAGGGGACGCATGAAAAGGTCTTCGACGATGTGCGCAAGGCGGGCTTTGTGCGCGTCCGCATCGACGGCGAAGTGCGCCAGCTTGAGGAAGACATCAAGCTTGAACGCTACGGCATCCACAACATCGAAATTGTGGTGGATCGTCTCATCATCCGCCGCTATGATGATCCGCAGTCCGAAGAAGCCCGCAGCGCCGAAACTCGCCTGACGGACTCCATCGAGACGGCGCTCGAACTCGGCGACGGTGTGATGATCGTCAACAATCTGAACGAGACGGATCCACAGAAGCAGGACATGCTGTTCAGCGAACAGTTGGCCTGTCCCTATGGTCATGGCAGTTTCCCCGAAATTGAACCCAGCAGCTTCTCATTCAACACGCCGCGCGGCGCCTGCCCGGACTGCCAGGGGTTGGGCTTCCGGCTGGAGTTCGCGCCTGACCTGATTATCCCCAATGCTGATCTGAGCCTGAGCCAGGGCGCGATTGACGCGAATGGCTGGAACTTTGAAGATGCCGGGACGTGGGGTTCGGCCATCATCAATGCCGTCGCGCAGCAGGCCGGCTTCACGATGGACACGCCCTGGAAAGACCTCACGCCCGAACAGCAGAATGTGATTCTGCACGGCACCAGGCGCGAGAAGGTCAAGATTTACTACACCAACCGCTTCGGTGATACCCGCACCCATACGGTCAACTTCGAGGGTGTGATTACCAACCTCGCGCGGCGCTATCGGGAGACGACCTCCGACTATATGCGCGAGAAGTTTGAAGAATATATGCGACAGACGCCCTGCACCACCTGTCATGGCCACCGCCTCCGCCCGGAAGCGCTGGCGGTGACGGTGGCCGACCGCGCCATACATGAGATCACGGCGCTGCCTGTGCTGGAACTTCAGCAGTGGGTGGATGCGCTGCGCGGCAAGGGAACGTATGTCTTCGAGACTGTGCCCGAAACTCTGCCTGTCGCCAACGGCAAGCGCAGGAATGGCAAAGCAAAGAACGGCAAGGCCAACGGTTCAGCCAATGGCGCGGCGAACCGGGCAGCGAACGGCGCGGTCAAGCCGCTGGTGCTGTCTGACCGTGACCAGCAGATTGCGCACCAGATTTTGAACGAGATCGAGGCGCGGGTGCGCTTCCTGAATGATGTCGGCCTCGGTTATCTGAACCTGTCGCGCTCCGCCGGGACGCTTTCCGGCGGCGAGGCACAGCGCATCCGGCTGGCGACCCAGATCGGCAGCCGACTCACGGGTGTGCTGTATGTGCTGGATGAACCCTCGATTGGGCTGCATCAGCGCGACAATGCCCGGCTGATCCGCACGCTGGAAGGGCTGCGCGACCTGGGCAATACGGTGCTGGTCGTGGAGCATGACGAAGAAACCATGCGCTCGGCGGATTATCTGGTCGATCTTGGCCCCGGCGCGGGTGAGTTCGGCGGTCGCATCGTGGCGCAGGGAACGCCCGACGAGGTGATGTTGATCGAGGACAGCCCGACCGGCAACTATCTCTCCGGGCGCTTCAGGATCGACGTGCCGACCGAGCGCCGACCGGGCAACGGGCAGTTCATCACCATTCGCGGCGCGACCGAGAACAACCTGAAAAATATTGATGTGGAGATTCCGCTCGGCAAGCTGGTGTGTGTCACAGGGGTGAGCGGCAGCGGCAAGAGTTCGCTGATCGTGGACATCCTCTATAAGCGCATGGCGCAGATCGTCAACGGCAGCAAGGAGCGCCCCGGCATTCACCGCGCCGTTGAAGGTTTTGAGCCTATCGACAAGATCATCAACATCGACCAGAGTCCGATTGGCCGCACGCCGCGCAGCAATCCCGGCACCTATACCAAGATGTTCGACTCCATCCGCACCCTGTTCGCCGAACTGCCGGAGAGCAAGATTCGCGGCTATGACGCGGGGCGCTTCAGCTTTAACGTCAAAGGCGGGCGCTGCGAGAACTGCCAGGGGCAGGGGCAGATCAAGATCGAGATGCAGTTCCTCCCCGACATCTACATCGATTGTGAGGTGTGCAAGGGCACACGCTACAACCGCGAGACTCTGCAAGTCCACTACAAGGGCAAGAGCATCGCGGACGTGCTGGATATGACGGTCAGCGAAGGGTTGGAGTTCTTCGCCGCCATGCCCACGTTGCAGCGCGGGCTGGAAACGCTGGATGCCGTCGGCCTGGGTTACATCCGCATCGGCCAGCCCGCCACGACCCTTTCCGGTGGTGAGGCACAGCGTGTCAAGCTGAGCCGTGAACTGAGCAAGCGCGCGACCGGGCAGACGTTGTACATTCTGGATGAACCCTCGACCGGCCTCCATGCCTATGATGTGAAGCGGCTGATCGATGTGCTGCAGCAGTTGGTGAGCAACGGCAACACGGTCGTCGTCATCGAGCACAATCTGGACATCATCAAGGTCGCGGATTGGATTATCGACATGGGGCCGGAGGGCGGCGACGCGGGCGGGACGGTGATTGCGCTGGGGACGCCGGAGGAAGTGGCGCAGGTGGAGGGCAGTCACACCGGGGAATATCTGCGCCCGTACCTGTTCCAGACGGAACCGGGGCGCTGACGGGGAAAGCCTAACGCACGGTTGCCATAATCGCCTGCTTGAGCTTCGCCAGGCTGAGCGGCTTCATCAGAAAACCTTCAAACCCGGCCTGGTATGCAGCCTGCTCCAGGCCGGGTTCGTTGTGGGCGGTGATGGCGATCAACGGAATATCCGCCAGTGCTGCGTTCGCCTTCATGCGGCGTCCCAGTTCCAGCCCATCCATCCCACCGGGCAAGCGAAGATCAATCAGCGCGGCAAGGAGCGGCGTCTGCTGCGCCAGTCTCAGCCCCTCTTCGGCGGTTACAGCGGCGGCGGCATCGTATCCGTTGAGGCTCAGGAAACTTTTCACCATCTCTAAATTAAGACTGTCATCTTCTACCACCAGTATCGTAGGCAAGGCCGTTCGCCTTCTGTTGTCTGGAGCACACGTTCAGGACAAACGTGTACTCCTTCCCGGTACGGGATCGCTCCAATGTTAAGGGCAACCTTCATTCACATGCGTAAAAGCATTGCAATGGGCTGAAATCATAATATGAAGCGCACATCATGACAAGCAGTTGCCACGCTGTGCAATCTACCGTTTTCTTCAATTCTAGCCAGTCTTCTGCCCTGAAAGTATTGATGTTTAAAAGTGTGACCATCTGGCTCATCAAGTGACTAACGTGTTTCATTTGGAAATTTTCCATTTCCTCGATAGCGTCTTCCGTCATTTCTTATTAGACAGAACGCACAAGCAAATGTGAGCCTGATTTATGAAATTTGCCTAAAATTGAGCCGTTCCTCACTTTACGTCAACCGATTTTGTGCATTATACTGCTGATAAAGATTAACCCTTTGTGCCGGCGCTCCCCGGCAAGGAGTCTCCTTAAGCTATGGCAGCAGCGTTGAATATGTCTCTTTTCGAGCGTACTACCCCCACAGCCTACGAAACCGCAATTCAGCAGTACAACCGTGCGGTCAGCTTCCTCGATCTTGATGATGGAATTATTGAATACATGCGTTATCCCCGCCGCGAATTTACCGTGAACTTCCCGGTGCGGCGTGACGATGGCTCGGTGGAGATGTTCACCGGGTATCGTGTCCATCACAGTACCGTGCTGGGGCCGTCGAAGGGCGGCATTCGCTACAGCCTGATGGTTGACCTGGACGAAGTGCGGGCGCTGGCGATGTGGATGACCTGGAAGTGCGCCCTGATGAACCTGCCCTATGGCGGCGCGAAGGGCGGCGTGGTGGTTGATCCGCGCACCCTGAGCACGGGTGAACTGGAACGCCTGACCCGCCGTTATGCCTCTGAACTGATTCCCCTCATCAGCCCTTATTCCGATATCCCCGCGCCCGATATGGGCACCACCCCACAGATGATGGCCTGGATTATGGACACATACAGCATGACGGTCGGCTATTCCGTGCCTGCGGTCGTGACCGGGAAGCCGCTTGCCATCGGTGGCAGCGAAGGCCGCACCGTCGCCACCGGGCGCGGCGTGGTCATTGCTATGATGGAAGCGCTCAAGCGCAGCGGCGTGACGGATGCCGCCAATACGTCGGTCATCGTACAGGGCTTCGGCAACGTCGGTTCGAATGCCGCGCTCTACGCCGAAGAAATGGGTTTCAGGGTGCTTGGCGTGAGCGACGTGAACGGTGCCATTTACAACCCCAACGGCCTGAACATCAACGCCGTGCGCCGCTTTATGGAAAAGAACGGGACGATTGTGGGTTATCCCGACGCCGATCAGATGACCAATGACGAACTGCTCATCCAGCCCTGCGATGTGCTGATTCCCGCCGCGATGGAAGGCCAGTTGACCGGGCACAATGCCGCCCAGGTGAAAGCCACGCTGATTGCGGAAGGCGCGAACGGCCCCACCACCCCCGAAGCGGATGACATCTTTGCTGATCGCGGCATTCAGGTCATCCCCGATATTCTGGCGAACGCGGGTGGTGTGGTGGTGTCCTACTTCGAGTGGGTGCAGGATTTGCAGTCGTTCTTCTGGGACGAGGAAGAAATCTTCCGCCAGCTCCAGCGCATTATGGTGCGCGGTTATGATTACACCATCCGCCATGCGGAACAGTACGGCGTGACCATGCGTACCGCCGCGCAGATTGCGGCCATCAACCGTGTTGGGGATGCGCTTAAGACACGCGGTTTCTATCCGTGATTCTGCTCAAAAACGCATTGCTAAAGATGAGAATGATGGCTTGCGTTGGTACGGGCAGGCAACTTTAGATGGTCAATGTACTGATGTAAGGTCTCGAATGTTTTGTAGGGGAGGGTTTCAAACCCTCCCTTACGCTTTTCACCTTTTTGTCCAAATTCTTTCAGGACTCTGACCTTACCCCAGTTTGGCGGACAGAAGAAATGTCCAATAAACTGAGAGTAAGGAGTGAAAGATGGGATACAAAAAATACAGCGATGAATTCAAACGGGATGTGCTGGGGATGGTGGCGCAAGGGGGTCGCAGCGTG
>JANRLJ010000209.1:0-13713 GCA_033762735.1 bacterium
GGGGCAAGATCACTCGCCTGGCTGCGATTTCAGCCGCTTACAATATCGGTATCCTAATCAATCGCATCCTCGGACGTGAAGATGGCGCCCTTGAAACGCTCATCATTTAATACCGGACAACCCTTAAATCCCTCTCCCTCAGAGAGAGGGACTTGCTCTCGCCGGACGCTCTTTCTCCCCCTCTCCTAGCGAGGCGGTCGGGAGAGGGGGCTGGGGGGTGAGGGCTAGTGCATAACATCATTTAGTCATATCAGGGAGCAGCCCAGCCGTGCCCTATTCTCAGTTGATTATGCCAGCGGGCAGACGGCGCAGCAGCCGCTTTATCCGTGCTGTGCGGGCGGTCTGGCGCGATACATCGGCGCTGTTCAGAGAGTTTCGCTTTCCGCTGCTGCTGTTCCTCACGGCCATCATCGGCGGGGGCATCCTCTACCGGGAACTGATGCAGTTGGCGGGTGAACCGAACATCCCGCCGCTGTATGATATGCCCTACATTATGCTGGCGCTGATGGTGCTGGAAGGCCCGACCGACCTGCCCAGCGAGCCGTACCTGACCATTTTCTGGTATCTGATGCCTGTGCTGGCGGTCTACATTATCGGGCGCGGGGCGTCGGATTTTGTCCGCCTTTTTTTCAACCGGAATGAGCGGCGCGACGCCTGGGAGGAAGCTGTGGCCTCGACCTATCGCAACCATATCATTGTCCTGGGGGTGGGGCATGTGGGCATTAAGGTCATCCGCACCCTGGCGCAGATGGGGCTGGAGGTCGTCGCCATTGACAACGAACTGGAAGACGAGAAGAAGCAGCAGCTTGGCGAGCTGGGCGTTCCCGCTATTCCGGGCGATGGCCGCCAGTCTGCCACGCTTGAGAAAGCCGGGCTGCGCTATGCCCAGGCCTTGATCGTGTGTACGTCCAACGAACTCGTCAATCTGGAAACGGTCATGCGCGCTCGTGATATGAGTCCCGATATTCGTATTGTCGCCCGCAGTTGGGACAATCAGTTCGCCAACCAACTGCGCCGTTTCATGAACGTGCAGGCTGTGCTGAGCGCGTCCGATCTGGCTGCGCCCGTTTTCGCGGGGATGGCGGTTGGGCTGGAAATTACCCAGACGCTCAACATCAACGACCAGGAATTCAGCCTGATCCGTTTGACGGTCGAACCCGACTCCTTCCTCGACGGGCAGAACATTCACGATCTGCAAACGCGCAACAACATGGATATTGTGCTGCACGGACGCCATGACCAGATTGATGTACATCCGCCGAATGAAGCCGTTGTTCGCGCCGGGGATACGCTGGTGATTTTCGCCCGCCACGACCGCATTATCGAGATCGCTGCCCGCAACCGGACGCGCAAACGATAAGCAAGCTCAGGCTTGTTGTAAGACCAGAATTTGCAGCAGCGTCAATGCTTTGTCCACTTGTTGTCAGAACTTACGCAGTTCGCCGTTGGCAGGGGTGAGTTTCAAACCCGCCCTTACGAGAAAAAATGATCCAGACATGCGTCAGTCCCTATTGTTAAGCATTGGAGCATCCGTATGAGTTACGGTCAGCAGATTGTCAGCACTGTCTCAAACTGGGACGGTATTGAAGCGCATCCGCATCGCTTCGGCGGGACAGAATTTAACCTGGGCAATGTCGAAGTCGGCCACATTCACGGCAGTCATATGGTTGATATTCCCTTCACGGTCAAGCTACGGGAAGCCCTGGTGGAAACAGGCGCCGCCCAACCCCATCATCTGCTGCATGAGTCCGGCTGGATCAGTTTCTATCTGCGGCAGGATGCTGATGTGGAACAGGCGCTCCAATTGTTCCGGTTGTCTTACCTGCAAAAGCGCCTGAGCCGTGCCAGAGGCGACCAGCGTGAGGCGCTTCTTGGTGAGATCGCCTCGCTGTCACTGCCTGCACAGGTGAAGGATGTGCTGCTGAAGGGGCGAGAAGTACCGAGTATCGAGTAATGAGGAACGAGTGGAAAGGCCGGTTGATGCGCTACTCGGTACTTTCCACTCATCACTCGGTACTGTCCTTACGCAATCCCAACGACCCAACTGCGGCGGCGGGGGAACAGGGCATCCAGCAGCACTGCGCCTTTGCGGGTGGTGTAGGCTTCCGGGAAGGCGTGGGCGATTTCGACCGCGGTGCGCCGCCCGAACACCACTTCGATGAACTGGTCACGCGGCATCGCGGCATCAGCTTCCTCGGCTTCCATCGCTTCATAGACCGCCTCTACCAGCCTGCCGTCCTCGAAGCTCAGCCGTAAGCCGTTCTGGTCGAACAGCGCTATGTTCAGATCGCCCGTATAGCGGTTCGCCCCGCTGCCCACAAGGCGACGCTCCAGCACAGACGCGATGCAGCGCATAAAGGCAGGCAGATCGGCCACGCGAATATACCAGGCGTAGATGCGGTAATCGGGGCGGGCGAGGCCGGGGACGGTTTTATCGACCAGCAGATCGACGATTTCGGGAACGCCCGCGTCGAAGTAAAGCCAGGGCACTTTCTCACGCATCTCCGGCGAGAGGCGCTGTTCCATGAACTGCTTGCAGCCGAGCAGCACATCCTGATAGGTCGCCAGATAGGAGGACTCCTCCCCGACGACATACGAATAGAGCGAGAAGAATGGGCTGCGCTGGTTCAGCCGCAAAGACACGTAACCAACCCCGCGCCCCTGCGCATCCGCGATGATATGCAGGTTCATATTCCAGATCACCTCAGCACCGCGCCCGGTCAGCTCGAACCGCCACAGCCGTTCATCACGCGCCGTGCTGACGCCGCGAGTACGCGCATGGGCTTCATCCCAGCGCATAATGTCGGGAATATCCGCCTGCGCTGCCGGGCGCAGATGATAGCGTGGCGGCACGTCCTCCGGCAGTTTGGGGATGGCAGCGATGGGCAGGATATTGCGCACCCCCAGATCAACCGCCATCCCATACCCGAAGCGGCGGTAATAATGACGGATGCCCGTGATGCCCTGGACGAGATGGCCGAGCGCGGCGCTGCGTTCATGGGCAGCGGTCATCAGCGCACGAATCAGCCCACGATTGCGGTAATCCTTGTCCGTCGCCACCAGTTCCACCCGCCCCACACCAAATTCGACATCCTCATAACGCCAGGTCTGTGGGATGAGCAGCAGGGCAGAGACGATTTTGTCCTCTTTAGTGGGGTCTACCACCACCCACAGATCATCGTCGGTCACGGTGGGATGGCTTTCGGCCAGCAGTTCTTCCGTCCACAGGCGCAGCCCTTCCGGGTCGTCGTCGCCTGCTGCGCCGAAGGTTTGCGCATAAAACGAGGCAAGGTTCGCCCGGTCACCTGGGACGCCTTCGCTGATCGAGCGCAGAATCAACCCGCCGTCGAGTTGTTTTTGCATAACGCTTCTCCTGATCGTGATTTGATGGTTACATAAGGGTCATTGTAGATCAGGAAGGCAGCGTTGTCACGCATTTTGCAGAAGTGGTCGCAGGCACGTTTCCAGTTTATCGCGCGTCTTGAAACCCACAATGCGCTGGATTGGCTCTCCGTTGCGGAACAGAATCAGGGTAGGCAGCCCCATCACCTGATACTGCATCTGTAAATCGACGTTCACATCCACATCGACCGTCACCACACGCAGTTTGCCCGCATAATCCCGCGCGACGGCTTCGACGATGGGTGCCAGCATCTTGCAGGGCGGGCACCAGTCCGCGCCGAACTCTACCAGAACCGGCAGCGATGACCGCAGAACGTCCTGCTCGAAGGTGTCGGTGCTGACTTCCTGAATTCTCTCAGATGCCATGATCTTCCCTTTCCGGCGAAAGTTTTTCGCCCGCTGTCCTTCTGATAAGACATACGGTAGCACTTCAAGTTCACTTGAAGTCAAGGGGGCTTTATGGCGGAACTCAGCATTGGAGAGGTGGCGCGGCAGGCGGGTATCAGAACCTCTACCCTGCGCTATTACGAGAGCATCGGGCTGCTCCCTGCGCCGCATCGGGTGAGCGGGCGCCGCCGTTATGATGCCAGCGTCTTGCAGCGTCTCGCCATCATCCGCACAGCACAGCAGGCGGGTTTTACGCTGGGGGAACTGCGGGTGCTTTTAGAAGCGCTGATACAGGGGAGCGCACCCGCCGAGGAGTGGCAGGCGCTCTTGCAGCACAAGCTCGGTGAAATCGAGGTGATGCTCACCAACATCCGGCGGATGAAATCGCTGCTGGAAGACATGATGCGCTGTGAACAGGATTATCTGGCGGAGTGCATTTATGTGGTGGGGCTGCGGCATTCTTCGACAGAAAAAATAATCAACCACGGAAACGCAAAAGGGGCGATTCACCGAACCGCCCCTACAGAGATTGAAAATCGCCGAACTTAACCCCCAGTGAGGCCTCATCCCCGGATGAGGCGTTATCCTCTGATAAGGGCGGGCAAGTCCTTGAGCTTGGGCACACTGCCCGCCAGGAGCGTCTGGAAGCGGAACAGCCGCCCGGCCATCCAGATCATGAAAATATCTACCAGCACCATAATGCCCACGCTCAGGCCGATCTGCCACAGCGGGACATCGATCACCGCCAGGCGCATCGGCATCGACAGCAGCGACGTTACCGGGGCGAGGCTCAGCACCAGCGGGCCGGTGCTGTTGGGCGCGTCGATGAACGCGGTGAGGAACAGGAACGGCAGGAACAGCGGCAGCGTGAACAGCGTCGCATAGCTGGGGCCTTCCGTGAGCGAAACGGACAGCGCCCCGATCATGGCGAACACCGCCGCGAAGAAGACATAGCCCACGATGAAGTACACCAGCAGCAGCAGGATTGTGCCCACATCCACATTCAGCCCTTGCAGGAACAGCAGCGGACTGGACGAGTCGGTAATCTGGCTGGCGAGGCTGGACAGGACGAAAATTGTCCCCAGCCACGCGACCACCTGCACGATGCCCAGCACGCCGAGCGCCAGAATCTTGCCACCCAGCAGCGCCAGAGGCCGCACCGACGTAACCAGAATTTCGACCAGGCGCGTTTCCTTTTCTTCGATCACGCTCTGCATCAGATAGCCATTCGTGCCGAACAGCGCCATTGTGAAGATGATGGCGAAGCCGTAGACCAGGACAAAGTCGCTGTCTTCATTGCGTGCCTGCCCGCTTTCCGCGTCGCGGTCGAAGGTGATTTCCTGCACCGTCGTCGGGGTTTGCAGCCGATTAAGCACCGCCGGATCGACGTTTTCCGCGAACTGGCTGAAGAAAAGCTGGCGCACAGGTTCATCCACCACATTCAGCAGCGAGACTGAAAATTCGGGGATGACGGCGGTCACATTGCCCGTTTCCAGATAATCCGGCTGGATGATGTAATACAGGTCAATTTCCCCGCTGTCCATCGCGGCCTGCGCTTCGGCTTCGCTGTCGTAGCGGCGGATGGCCGAGGCAACCGCGTCGGTCTGCTCGAAAAAGCCGGACTCATCGACATAGCCCGCGTTCTGAATCGCCCCGAAGTCTTCCTGCGCCTGTTCCGTCAGGTCTTCGACGGCCTGTTCATTGGCACGCTGCGTGAGCGTTTGCACCACGAAGAACAGCACGAAGGCAATGATGGGCAGCCCGAAGGCGGTGAACAGGAACCCCCGGCGCTGGAAATTGCGGCGCAGTTCATAGGCGAACACGCGCCTCATGTGAGCAAAGACACTGGTGGAAGTCATGTTAAGCAGCCTCCTTCTTCAATGACCGGGTTTCCGGCTGGCTGACCTGATCGGGATTGCCGCGCAGCACGGCGATGATCTCCCGCAGGTTGAAGCGCTTGCCATAGAGCAGCAGCCCCCAGCGGAAGATGCGCGCCGATGCCCACAGGAAAAACAGGGCGGTCAGCAGCAGAATGCCGATGCTGAGCGCCAGCTGCCACGCGGGCACGTTGACGAACCCCAGCCGCATAATCATCGACATGGGCGCGGTGAAGGGGAACATCGACAGCAGCGTCGGGACGGTGCCGTTCGCATCCGACAGGAACGCAGCGGTCAGGTAAATCGGGATCGCCAGGACAATTGACATCACACCTGCATACTGGCGGCTTTCCATTTCCGAACCGACGAGTACACCAATGGCGGCCATCAGGCTGGCAACCATGAAGTAGCCCAGGATGAAATAGATCGCCGAAAAGATAATCAGATCAAGCGGAATGACCACCCCTTCCAGGAAGGGGATGCTGGGGCCGAAGACCGCCACCAGCGCCAGCAGCACCAGCCACGCCCCGATCTGCGTCAGGCCAAGCAGTCCCAGGCCGATCAGCTTGCCCGCGAGAAGCTGCATGGGCGTGACGGTCGTGACCAGCACTTCGATCAGGCGGTTGGTCTTTTCTTCCGTCAAACCCGACATCACAAGGCCACTGGTGAGCTGAATGCCGATCATGAATACGACCGCCAGCAGAAGGGGCAGAAGAATGATGCCCGTTATACCCGCTTCGGTCAGTTCGCGCCCGGTGCTTTCGATGTGCAGCGTCGCTTCAACAGGTTCGAGCACACGCGTCGAGGGGACTTCTGCTGTGATCTGAGACAGGAAGCTGCTCACCAGAAACTCGTCAAACACGTCTTCCAGATCGGACGGCATCGACTCATTGCTGTAAAGCTGCACCTGCGAGGTCGCCAGGTAGTTTTCCGGGATGACGTAGTAAGCGTCAATCGTCCCGCTGTCGAGCGCGGCGCGGGCTTCTTCCTCGCTGGCGTAGGGCGAGAACAGATCAGGATATTCCTCTGAACGCGCTTCCGGCGTAATCACCCCGGCCTGATCGACATAGCCCACCCCGGCCAGTTCTTCGATATTTGTCTCCGAAGACAGGCTGATGATAATCACCAGAACGACGATGCTGATGAGAATCAGCGGTGTCCCGAAGGCCGTGAACAGAAACGACGGCTTCCGAACGTTGGTCAGGTATTCGCGCCTGATAATCAGCCACAGCTTATTCATAGACCTATTCATAGACCTACTCATAGGCCACCGCCTCACGCTCCTGCGTGGACTTGAGGAATTCTTCGGGCACTTCATCACCCGCCACACGGATAAAGATGTCGTTCAGGCTCGGCACGGCCAGCTCGAAGCGTTCGATACTGGCGTGGGGGCTGCTGGCAATCGCGGCCAGCAGGTCGTTGGGCGTGACACGATCTTCCAGATAGAGCAGATCGCCCCCGCGATTGTTGCGGTTCGGCTCGACGCGCACCACACCGGGCAGCCGTGCCCAGTCGCCTTCGCCTTCAACGATCACGGCGTGCAGGGCGTACTTGTGACGGACTTCATCGACCGTGCCATAAAGCGCCTGCTGCCCCTTGTTAATCATCACCAGGCGGTCGGCCATTTCTTCTACCTGCCACATCTGATGGGTGCTCATCACCACCGCCGTGCCCCGGTCGCGCATCCGCATAATCAGGTCCTTGATGACCAGCGTATTGACCGGGTCGAGGCCGCTGGTCGGCTCGTCCAGAATCAGCAGGTCGGGTTCATGCAGCAGCGTCGCCGCGAACTGGACTTTCTGCTGATTGCCCTTGCTCAGTTCGCTGACCTTGCTTTTGGCGCGTGTACCCAGTTCCAGTTCTTCCAGCAGCGCCATCGCCCGCCGCTGCGCTTCCTTGTTGGAAAGCCCCTTAAGCGTCCCCAGATAGGTGAGCATCTCGATGACCTTCACGTTGCGATACAGGCCGCGTTCTTCCGGCAGATAGCCGATGCGATCCTTGTTGCTGGCCGTGAGCGGGCCGCCCAGAACGCTGATCGTGCCGGTATCGGGCTTCATAATGTCGAGGATCATGCGGATGGTGGTGGATTTGCCCGCGCCGTTAGGCCCCAGCATGGCGAAGATCTGGCCGCGATAGACCTCAAAATTCACATCATCGACAGCGCGAAAACTGCCATATGACTTTGAAACGTGATTGACGACAACTGCGGTATTTGTCCCCATCGTTCTCTCCTTAGGGCGCGACTCAGGCCTTTACGCATTACGGATTTTTCAGCACATGAGTTGTACTGTAAAGTCTGTACTTGTGTTGATTATTTTGAGGATACCTTAATTTGGCAGGGGACTTTCACACGCGGGAGGGATTTCTTCTCCACATTTTGTGGAGATTAGTTCCCACATTCTGGGGACAATCGTCCCTCAGTAAAGGGGCGTTTAATACTGTCATGGTAGTATCATAATTGTTCATGAGAGTACCATAACTACTATCACCACTCTCTCTCCCCTATATAGGGAGAGAGAGTGAGAGTATGGATAGAAGTAAAAGCAGGAAGGGGTTTTGCTCAGGCCGGGGTATTGATGCCCAGGGCACTCAGGCTGAGGGCACTCATGCCCACGTAATCAGGCCGGGCAGGAACTTCGTCGGCAGGAACTCATGCTGCGGCAGCACCCGCACGGAAACGCCCCGGTCGCCGCTGGTGGGGTAAGCCAGACGCGCCTGGAAGGTGTAGGTGCCAGCGGATGCACCATCGCTCTGCCCATTGGAGCCTGGCTGCATATCGAGCGTCGTCCCGCTGTCACCGATCTGTCCACGCTGGTTGAGCGGCCCGTAATAAAGCTGGACGCGCACATCCGACGGCTTTAATTCGCCCAACTGCACGGTAGCGGTCACGTCGATTTCCTCGCCGACATGCACCCTGGTGTCGCCCACCTTCACATCCAGCACCTTCACCTTGCTCCACGCCCGCTGCACCCCGGCCTGCCACTTGGCGAATTCGACCGCTTTGGAGACATCCGGCGTAGTCATGGCATGGACGCGCTGCACGGTGGGCGCATAGTAGTGGTCGGTGTATTCCTGCACCATACGATGCGTGTTAAAGTAGGGGGCAAGGCGCTTCATGGAAGCCTTCACCTTTGCAATCCACTGGCGCGGCAGGCCGTCGCGCCCGCGTTCATAGAAGGTCGGGATCAGGTCGTTTTCCAGAATGTTGTAGAGTGCTTCGCTCTCGATAAAGTCCTGATGCTCGGCGGCGGAATCCTCATATTCCTCGCCGTTGCCAATCGCCCAACCCACGTCCGGGCTGTAGCCTTCCGCCCACCAGCCATCCAGAATCGAGCAGTTCAGCCCGCCGTTATAGATGACCTTCATCCCGCTGGTGCCGCTGGCTTCCTTCGGGCGGCGCGGCGTGTTCAGCCACACGTCCACCCCCTGAATCATGTAGCGGGCGATCCCCATGTCGTAGTTTTCCAGGAAGATGATACGGTTGCGGAATTCAGCCTTGCGCGACATCTGCACGATCTCGCGGATGAGCGCCTTACCGCCTTCGTCGTGGGGATGTGCCTTGCCCGCGAAAATGAACTGCACCGGGCATTCGGGGTTGCTCAGGATGCGCTTGAGCCGTTCCACGTCCTGCATGACGAGGGTGGCGCGTTTATAGGTGGCGAAGCGGCGGGCAAAGCCAATCGTGAGCGCGTCGGGGTTCAGCACCTCGTCTGCCGCGTCGATCTCGCGCTGAGACACGCCCGCCCGTTCCAACTGGCGGCGAAGCTGCTGCCGCGCAAACGCGACCAGGCGTTCCCGGCGGCGTTCATGGGTGCGCCACAGCTCGGCGTCGGGAATCTGATCGACTTCCTGCCAGTGGGCGGGGTTGCTCTCGTCGGTGCGCCAGGCCGGGGGCAGATAGCGGTCGAACAGAGAGGCCATTTCGCTGCTTACCCAGGTCTGCATGTGGATGCCGTTGGTGATGGAGTCAATCGGCACTTCATATTCGGGCACGTTGGGGTACACCCACTGCCACATCTTGCGGGAAACCACGCCGTGCAGCTTCGCCACGCCGTTCGACCCGGCAGAGCAGTTCAGCGCCAGCACCGCCATGCTGAACAACTGATAGCCACCCATGTTCTCGCGTCCGAGGTCGATGAACTGTTCGCGGTTCAGCCCCAGGCTGCGGAAGTAATCGGTGAAGTGTTCGTCGATCAGGTCAAAACCGAAGCGTTCCAGACCCGCCGGAACGGATGTATGCGTGGTGAAAATGGTGCTGGCACGGCTGACTTCCTTCGCCTGCCAGAAATCGAGGTTGTTCTCCTGCATCACCTGGCGGATGCGTTCCAGCGCGAGGAAGGCCGAATGCGGCTCGTTCATGTGGCACACCGTCGGGCGCAGGCCGAGCGTTTCCAGCGCACGGATGCCGCCGATCCCGAACAGCAGTTCCTGGCGGATGCGGGTGCGGCGGTCGCCCCCATAGAGGCGGTCGGTCAGGTTGCGATCTTCCTCACGGCTGTTTTCGGGAATATTGGTGTCCAGCAGGAACAGCGGGATACGCCCCACCTGCACTTTCCAGATCTGGAAGGTGAGTTCACGCCCCGGCAGCGGCACGGTCAGCTTGATCGGGGTGCCATCGGCATGGCGCTGGAGCGTCACCGGCAGGTTGGCATAGTCGTTGATGGGGTAGGATTCCTGCTGATAGCCATCCGCATTGAGGTACTGCTGGAAGTAGCCTTCCTGATAGAGCAGGCCGACGCCGATCATGGGGAGGCCGAGGTCGCTGGCGCTCTTGAGATGGTCGCCGCTGAGCACACCCAGACCGCCGGAGTAGTTCTGCAAACATTCCGTCAGGCCGAATTCCATCGAGAAATAGGCGATCAGTTCGTTGTTGAACGCGCCATATTTCTCATTCCACCAGGTATTTTTGGCCGCCATGTATTCATCGAACGAGACACACACCCGCTGCAAATGGGCCAGGAAAGCGGGGTCATTGGCGGCGGCATCCAGCCGATCCTGGCTGATGAGGCCGAGCATCCAGACGGGGTTGCGGCGCGTGTTCTGCCACAGGTCGGGGTCAAGACGGCGGAACAGGGTATGCGTTTCGCTGTCCCATGACCAGCGCAGGTTATACGCCAGTTCTTGCAGCCTTTCCAGCGGCTTTGGCAGGTTGGGGGCGACGCTGACGGTAGCGACAGGTTTAATCATAAGGTGGACTCCTGTGAGCTTGGGCAAAGTTTTGTGGGATGCGTGAGGAGGTAATGTTCATCCGATAAGGCGAATAAAATCGTCGTTTGTTGAGTTTTTGCCGCCTTTATGGGCGACGTGCCCCAAGCATAGCCTGAGTCCTGTTTAATGCGCAACACCGCTTTCCTTAAGGCTCCTCAACAGCTTGGGCAGGTTGCACAAGGACTTGTGATAACCTTCACCTATACAGCGCACAGGGTTGCGTTTAGAATGTCGCGCAGCAGCGCATAACCCATGCGCGACAAGTTTTCTTCAAGGAGATACGCACACATGCTGAAGAAGAAATCGGTCAACAAAGGGAAATCGCAGAAGGTCAGCTTCTACACCCACAAGCTGGCGGAAGCCTCGACCGTCTATCTGGTGGGCGACTTCAACGACTGGAACGAAACCTCGCACTCGATGGAAAAACTCAAGGATGGGCGCTTCAAGCTGGATCTGACGCTCGATTCCGGGAAGGAATACCAGTTCCGCTATCTGGTCGATGGCGAATGGCACAACGACTGGGAAGCCGATAAGTACGTGCCGAACCCGTTCTTTGGGGATAACTCCGTCGTGCAAACGACCAGTACCGCTGAGTAAGTGCGCTTAGAAGCGCCACGCTTTACAACCGCATCTACGCTATCATTCGCATTTATAGTGCAAGAGCAGAGCCAAAAGATTGAATAGGTCTGCCCTTTTCGCCCTCACCCCAAACCCCTCTCCCTTACGGAGAGGGGCTTAAAAACCAGACTCTCCCCCTTCGCCCTGAGGGAGAAGGGGGCGGGGGGTTGAGGGCAGTTATCTCTGTGATACCAAGCTTATTTCTTCTTCTTGCTGTAGCCCAGCGTGGTGCCGTTCGGGACGATCTTGTTCTCGAATTTGGCAAAATCCTCCAGCCGCAGATCGGTGCCCAGAATCGCGCCGCGCCCGACCACAAACCCCGCCGGGATGTGCGTGTTCTTGCCGATGGACGTGATCGACAGATCGCCCATGTGCTGAATATCGCCGACGCGGGCGTTATGGCCGATGACCGAGATTTTGTCCAGAATAGCGCGTTCGACCACTGCTGAGGCCTCGATATAAGCATCCGTCAGCACAATCGACTCCCGCACGACCGCATTCGGCCCCACATAAACCCCCGGCGACAAAATCGACCGCTCGACCACTGCGCCCTCACAGATGACCGAGCCGTCGGTAATCAGGCTGTCGATGATGGTCGCGCCGCGCTGAATGCGCACCGGCGGGCGTTCCTCGCTTCGTGTATGGATAATCCACGTCCGGTCGTTCAGGTTCATGGACGGCGGGTTGGAGAGCAGGTCCATGTGCGCTTCCCAGAAGGCATCCACCGTCCCCACGTCGATCCAGTAGCCGCCGTAAGGGTAGGCGAAGACGTTCATGTTCTCAGCAACCATGCGCGGGATGATGTTCTTGCCGAAGTCCTTTTCGGATTGCTGGTCTTCCTGATCTTCCTCGATCATCTTTTCCAGCGCGGCGTAGCTGAACACATACACGCCCATGCTGGCGAGGTTGCCGGGGGGATTGGCGGGCTTTTCCAGAAAGTTCAGGACGCGGAATTTGTCGTCCACATCCAGAATCCCGAAGCGGCTGGCCTCGTCCATCGGTACGCGAATGGTACAGATGGTCACGTCGGCATTGTTGTCACGGTGATAGTTAATCAGGACGTCGTAATCCATCTGGTAGATATGATCGCCCGAAAGGATCAGCACGTATTCGGGGCGTCCGCGCCGGATGAAGTTCATGTTCTGCGCGACCGCGTCCGCCGTGCCTGCGTACCAGTCCGTGTCAAGACGGCCTTTGTAGGGCTGCAACAACTGCACGCCGCCCGTGAACGAGCGGTCAAGATCCCAGGGGCGCCCCAGGCCGATATGATCGTGCAGGCTGTGGGGGCGGTACTGCGTGAGAATCAGCACATCGAAGATGTTGGAGTTGACGCAGTTGCTCAGCGTGAAGTCGATGATGCGGTATTTGCCCGCGAACGGCACGGCAGGTTTGGCACGCTTGGCCGTGAGCGCACCCAGGCGCGTCCCTTCGCCGCCTGCGAGGATGACAGCTTTTACTCTCATGGGTTAGATGTCCTTGTAAAAGAAAATAGGGCGAAAGTGCTCAGTTGTACAGATGGCTGTTTGTACGGGCGCAGCATGCTGCGCCTCTACGGGAACTCGGCCTGTTTGCAATAGAGCAGGACAAAAGAATAAGTTTCTTGCGCAAGCTGCATGTTTCGCGCCTATTCTACCGCGTTCTGGCGCTGACCGCCTTTTCGTATAAATCTGCATACTGGCCGGCACTGCGGTTCCAGCTAAAGTCCCGCCGCATCGCCCGGCGCTGCATCCGTGCCCAGGCATCGGGGTTCTGCTGATAGGTGCGCGTTGCCCAGCGCAGGGTGCCTAAGACGGCCTCTGGCTGCTCCCAGCCGAACACAAAACCTGTCCCGCGTTCGGCGTTGCCGTTGTCGTAGTTCTCCACCGTATCTGCCAGCCCGCCTGTCTCGCGCACAATCGGCAGCGACCCATAGCGCATCGCCAGCATTTGTCCCATGCCGCACGGCTCGAAGTGGCTGGGCATCAGGAACATATCCGCCCCCGCGTAGATGTGCTGGGCGATGGCCGCGTCATAGCCGATGTTCACCCGCGCCCGGAAATTGAAATCCTGCCCCAGCCGCCACAGCGCACCTTCCAGATCAGGGTCGCCCGTGCCGAGTGCGATGAACTGCACCTCGGTATCCACAAACAGGCGGCGCAGCGCAGGGATGGCTAAATCCACACCTTTTTGCCAGACGAGGCGGCTGACCATACCGATCAGCGGCACGTCGTCGCGCACCGGG
>JANRLJ010000210.1:0-9204 GCA_033762735.1 bacterium
ACTGGACACGGTGTGGGAGAGTAAGCCGCTGCCAACGCAAAAATAAACTTGCTCCAAAAGGGCAGGTCGAGGCAAGCGCACAGTCTGGATAACCGAAACCTGCTTTTCTGACCCACCCTCTTTGATCTCTCCACAAACCCCGACGGCGATAACCCTTCACCAGCATCCCCGTCTCTTTTTGATTCCCCTATCTACACACGTTAAAATTGATTTATGCCTAAAACCAATCAGTGGATCAGTGTTTATATCACCCATAACTTGCCAGAAGCCCATGTGATTAAGGGGCTTTTGGAGCATCATGGCATCCCCGCGATGGTGAACTACGTGCCGGGAGCAGGCGCGATAGGGATTTCTATCGGTCGCCTCGGAGAAGTGAACGTGCTGGTACATCTATCCAACTACGATTTGGCTTTAGCCATACTCGACCCCGATCTGCCAACTGATTTACCCGAAACCACTGAAAATTTACTGCCCGATGACGATCAATAACACCCTCACTGCGGTTCCCGGAATTCGCGTCGGCCATGCGACTCATCTCGAAGGGGGCACAGGCTGCACCGTTATCATCTGCCCACCAGGAACGGTCGGCGGCGTTGATCAGCGGGGTGGCGCACCAGGGACACGTGAAACCGACCTGCTCAGGCCTCTGCATCTGGTTGAAACCGTGAATGCGGTTGTCCTCTCCGGCGGGAGTGCTTACGGTTTAGCCTCTGCCGACGGCGTGATGCGTTATCTGGAAGAACACGACCTCGGCTATAAGAGCGCCGCTGGCTTTATTGTGCCGATTGTGCCTGCGGCTATCCTCATGGACTTAAGTGTGGGGCAGCCGGGGATCAGACCCGACGCTGCAATGGGCTACACTGCTTGCGAAGCTTCCACGACCGATCCAGTGCAGCAGGGCGCGGTTGGTGCGGGTACGGGCTGTCGTATCGGCCCAATTTGGGGAAACGAATTTGCAACGAAAGGCGGCATCGGCAGCGCGAGTATTGATCTGGGTAATGGGTTAATCGTGGCTGCGCTGATTGCCGTCAATGCTTTTGGTGATGTCCTCGACGAGCAGGGGGCGATTCTGGGCGGATTACGTCAGCCTCCGGATGGAAATACCTTTGCCAACACCATGTCCGTGATTCGAGATATCGCGCGGCTGAATCCACCTACCGAAAGCAATACCGTGATTGGCGTTGTAGCGACCAATGCCCGCTTATCCAAAGATCACACCAACAAGGTTGCGCAGATGGCGCAGAACGGTGTTGCAATGGCAGTGAAGCCTGCCCACACCATGTTCGACGGCGACACCATCTTTGCGCTTGCCACTGGTGAAATTCCCGCTAATCCCAGCGTTATCGGCGCTTATGCTGCCGAGGTTGTCGTGCAGGCAATTCGTAATGCCGTCCGCAATGCAACCTCGCTGCATGGCATTCGTGCCTGGAACCAGTAAGGACTCCCACGGTGTTTCCCTCCTGAATTCGAGCCTTTAACTTCTATTTAAGGCACTCAGTCTTTAAATTTAACAATTGATTAACACGGTTAAACCATAATGGATTTACAACAAGGACAAAAAAGGTTTCCCATTTATGGTGAAGGTCTTAATTATCGAAGACGATGAAACGCTGGTAGATAAGCTGGCGGACAAGCTCCGCGCTGAAGGCTTTACCGTTGCCGTCGCACTGGAAGGCGAGGGTGGCCTGGAAAAAGTCCGCACCGAAAACCCTGACCTGATCGTGCTTGACATAATGCTCCCAGGCCTCGACGGCCTGAGTATCTGCCGGATGGTACGGCACGAACCATCCACCTCCCAGATTCCCATTATTATGCTCACCGCCCGCGGCACCGAAGTGGATAAGATCGTCGGCCTGGAAAGCGGTGCGGATGATTACCTTGTAAAGCCGTTTGGTCTGGGGGAATTTCTGGCGCGTGTGCGGGCGGTGCTGCGACGCTTTGATCCTAACCGGCGCAGTGTTCAGCAGGATGAACTCGTCTCCAATGATCTGCGCCTCAACCTGACCGGACGGCGAGTGTTCAAGGATGGCGAGGAAGTCAAGCTGAGCAATAAAGAGTTTGACCTGCTTTCTGAACTCATGCGCAACCGCAGCGCAGTGCTCTCGCGTGATCTGATCCTGACAAAGGTCTGGGGTTACGACTATTTTGTGGATAAACGCACGGTAGATGTGCACATCCGCTGGCTGCGTGAAAAGATCGAAGAAGACCCATCCAATCCCAAGCGCATCGTGACGGTGCGTGGGGTTGGCTATCGGTTTGAGGGGTGAGGCCGTTCACGTCGGGCTAGATGTCGGCATTACGTTCTTTACCAGTCCGGTTCAGCCGATTTGCTGAAATTCTGCTTGCTGCCGTGCCCCTGCCGCTGGCGGTAGTGGTGTATGGGTACAGCCTTACACTCCCTTTTTTTCTCGACGACGGCCCACACTTCCGAATTCTGGCGCAGACCAATGGTTTGCAGCAGTGGGGGGATTTTCCCGCTTTCCCGTTTTACCGTCCTTTTGTCTTTACGATCTGGAAAGCCTACGGCAGTTGGTTCGGTTACGATGCTGTAGGAATGCATGCCCTGAACCTTTTTACATTCGGGTTATGTGGTGTGCTGGTGGGGCAGATCGCACGCCGGGCGTCACCCGACCCGTATAAGCGGCTGATCCCGATGCTGGCCGGATGCGGCTTCATTCTTTTTCCATTCAGTTATCAGGCGGTCGCGATGGTGGCCGCGCTGTTCCATCTGGTTCTGGCGCTAGGACTGCTGCTGTGCCTGTGCCTGTCTGTGCGATGGTTGGATGGTCATGCTGGTGCGCCAGGACTGATCGGCGCGTGGGCAGCCGCTTTCGTCGCGCTGTTCAGCCATGAAAACGGTGTGCTGACTCTACCGCTGCTGGTCGGTCTTGCACTGGTGGTTTATGGGAAGATTACCCTGAGTCGCCGCTTCTGGCTGCTGCTGCTGCCGATTGCCGGATTGACCCTGTTGTATCTCGCCCTGTGGTGGTCGTTCCGTGCCAACACCAATACGCTTTCAACCGATTTTGGTGCTTCTCTCGCTGCCCTGATGCAAGGGATGATTTATCCGTTTGCAGCCCTGCTGCGCCCGTTGTTCACAGGCGATTTACATCCGGCGCTGCTGTTGTGTCTGGCTGCCTTCATCCTCAGCACTGCGCTGCTGTCGCTCTGGCAGGCGGTCGGCCAGATCAGACGCGCCGCTCTCTATGGCATGGGCTGGTACGTGCTGGCGATTCTGCCTGCTGTGCTGTTTCTGCCTGCGGGGTATGTGCTCGGACAGATGCGCCTCTCGCTGCTGGCCTCGGTCGGAAGTTCAATCTTCTGGGGGCTGATCATCGCACGGCTTCTCACCCCCAAGCAGCAGCAAAATCTGCGTCCGGTGCGTTTGATAGTTGCGATTGCGCTGATCGGTCTGTTTGGGTATGTGAGCCTAGAATTTCTTCACATGCGCCGAGCGGATTTCCATCTGCTGCGCGACTACAACCGGGCGGCGCTGAGCATATTTGCAGAACGGAACGTGATTGAGGATGGGGCGGTGCTGGTCAATGCACCGGATTACGTCTTTCCTGATGAAAACGACCGCCGCTTTCTGCTGGGGACGGAAGGGGTTTTATTCGTTGATGAAACCCTTGACTACAATCAACAGTTCTGGATGAATTCAGACGTGGATTATGACAATGTTGAAGTGATTGGCTACCGCCAGATTCAGCGCAATCAGGGCTTCGGTTATCGGGCACATCCACCCGATCTGGAAACGGCACAGGTCGCCGAGGCGGTAGGGGATGCAAGCCATGTCTTTGTCACGATTTTTAATGGACGGCGCTACTGGCCTGAATATGTCGGCGGAAATGCGCTGAGCGGGCCAGATGAACCGCTTGTCGTTTATCCCGAAACCGATTTTGCGCTGACAGCGGGCGATGCTGACTTTGATGGGGCGACCCTGCGGGTGCGTCTGCGATGGCAGGTGAATGCCCCAGCGGGGGTGAAGACGTTTGTCCACGTTTACTGCGATGAGCAGATGATCGCCCAGTCGGACGGCTATCCCTGGGGCGACACCTATCCCTTCGCCTTCTGGCAACGGGGTGAAATTCAGACAGATGTGCGTACACTGCACATCACGGCATCACCAGGATGTCTGAGGATTTATGCAGGCTTATACCGGGAAGACACCCTCGCACGGTTGGAGGCAGTCAATCATGCGACAGGGGAGCGACTGCCTGATGATCTGTACCCGGTCGAGTTGATTTCTGTAACCGACCCTTGAACGCCATGAGAACCAGAATTAGCCCAGGCGAAGGCCTGACGAGGATTTGAAAAGATGGAAGGGATTGTGCTTATTCTTGTCCTTACGCTGGCAGGATTGAGTGTTTACACATGGCAGCTTCGGGCTGCCGATCAACAGCAGCGTATGGCACAGGCCAATCTGAAAGCCACACACACAGCGCAGGAAGCAGTATTGACTCAGGTCCGGCAGCAGTTTACAGCGTCGGAGCAGCAGGTCGCCGAGTTAACAAAGGAATGCAACGACCAGCAGACGCTTATTGAGGATTTACGCAAGCGCACAGCCGAGCAGGAACAAAGGACAGCCGCCTTGAATAGCCAATTGCAGGATGCGCAGAACGACTGCACCGAACTGAAAAAACAACTTGAGTCGCTGCAAACAGAAAATACTCGTCTTAAAGGGCTGCTGGCGGAGCAGGAGCGCGACGCGATTTACAAACGTGCCCTGACGCTTACGCTGGCAAACGCTTCCTATGATGGTCTGATCGTTGTCGATAAGGACTTCCGCATTATCGCCATCAACGACACGGCAGAGGTGATCTTCGATGTGGTTCGCCCTGTGGGTGAACTGCTGCTGAACGTGACCGATCTGCCCGAACTGGAGATGATGGTGCAGGACGCCCTGCGCCACGAGGAGGAGTCCTTCGAGGAACAGGTCAATATCAACGACCAGAACTACCGTGTAAAGGCGCGTGTCATCCGGCGGGATGGGCATATGTTTATCGGCCTTGCTTTGCAGGATATTACCCGGCTGGTTAAGCTGAATCGTGCCCGGCGTGATATGGTCGCTAATATCTCCCATGAACTGCGCCACCCGATTGCCAACATTCGTCTGACCATTGACTCGCTGTTTCATGATCAGGACAAGCCCAAGCGCAAGGACAGTATTTCCTCGCTGCGAGCCATCGCTCGCGAAACTGATGCGCTGATGTGGCTGGTGCAGGAAATGTCTGACCTTGCCATGATCGAATCGGGACAGGCGATTGTGCGGATGGTCGATACACCACTCAACGAAATGGTGGATGATGCGCTGGAACGCATCAGTGAACAGTTGCAGCAGAAGAACATCCGGGTTATCCGCAGCATTCCGGCCAACCTGAACGTGCTGTGCGACCGCGACCTGACACAGCGCGTGATTATCAACCTGCTCCATAATGCGCTGAAATGGACACCTAAAGAGGGCATGATTACTGTTGCCGCCGATCATGATGAGGATGAGGTGCGCATCAGTGTTTTCGATACCGGGCCAGGTGTGCCGGACGACCAGGTGGATCGCATCTTCGAGCGGTTCTACCAGGTGGATGCCTCGCGCTCCGGTGGTGAAGGGACAGGGCTGGGGCTGGCGATCTGCCGCCATATTGTGCAGGCGCACGGTGGGCGCATCTGGGCGGAAGGCAACAGTGAAGGAAAGGGCGGTCGCTTCCAGTTCACGCTGATGGCGGCGGAAAATCAGCCGGAAGAAGCGTAAAGGCCGGAATCTCTAAACAAGCTATAAGGCCAATTCTTTTGCAATTTCGATAAAGGCCTTGATATACTGATTTTATCAATTGTATAGCAGACCTTCGGGGCAGGGTGAAAATCCCGACCGGCGGTAAAACGTGCGGTAATCGCTGCACGATCAAGCCCGCTACCCGTGTCGCCGTTCGAGCAAAACGCTCGACTCGGTGCGTCATGACAGAACCTTGTCATGCCGGTGGATCTGGTGAGACTCCAGAGCCGACGGTTACAGTCCGGATGGGAGAAGGTCACGAACCTGAACACACGCTGTTCATGGTTCTGTTTGCTTAAACGCTGATCGTGCTGAGGCGTGGCGTGATTTCATGCCGTAAGTCTCCTGCACTTTCGAGACGTTTTGGCTACCTTTGCCCCGTCGTGTTTGCCTGCTGGTTTCACGAACGGGGCGTTTTTATGCAGAGAACACTTCCCCAGTCAGTTCTATTCAACCTCCGCCAGACCGTCGAGCGACCGCTGCGCTGGCGAAAAAAACATCCCTCACTGCGCCGCTATACGTGGCTGGCGACCGTGCTGCTGCTCATGGTGGCCTGGCAGGGCGTCGTGCAGTTTCGCCTGGTCGAGTCCTTCCTGATTCCCGCGCCCATTTCGGTCGTGGAGCGCCTGATCGAAACGATCACCGATGGCAGTCTGCTGCGCCATACCCTGACCACGCTTCAGGCGGTGGTGATGGGTCTGCTGCTTGGCCTGAGTATCGGCGTGGGAATGGGCTATCTCATCGCCCGCAGTCCGCTGCTGGAAGACCTATTCGCGCCGATTATCGTCACGCTGCAAGCGACCCCGGTAGTGGCCTATGCACCGCTGCTGGTGATCTGGTTCGGTACAGGCATCGAGAGCAAGGTAATTACCTGCACCCTGATTGTCTTCTTCCCGATGCTGATGAACACCGTTGTCGGTGTGCGCGGCGTCCCGCAGAACTTGCGCGATCTGATGTGCGTTCTGCGGGCAAGCTGGTGGCAGACGCTCACGCGGCTGGAACTGCCCGCTGCGATGCCTGTGCTGCTCACGGGCCTCAAAACAAGCGCGACACTGGCCGTGATCGGTGCGGTGGTCGGGGAGTTCGTTTATGCGCAGGCCGGACTTGGTTTCATGATTACCCGCGCCCGCACCCAGTATGACACGCCGCTGGTCTTCGTCGGCATTCTGGCGCTGGCGCTGATGGCAAGCAGCCTGTATCTGCTGGCGTCGCTGCTGGAGCGGCACCTGCTGGCCTGGAAGCAGCATACAAAGGTTTAGCCGAACTGCTTGATATCAAAGGTCAGGCGCGGGTGATTGGCAAAACCCGGTTCTCCTGCCGGGCATTCACATGGGAGCCGCGCCATACCTTTGTCAATGTATATTCAACTGAGCACCTGAGGAGTCTACAACGTGTTTCGCCATTTCAAATGGATTTCCCTTGCGCTGGCGCTTGTGCTGCTGACCAGTGTAAGTGCTGCCGCCCAGAATGAGCGCCGGGAACTGCGCTTTTTCCTTCCCTTCATCCCGAATATTCAGTTCGCCCCGGTTTACGTCGCCATAGCCAACGGCTATTTCGCCGAAGAAGGGCTGGATGTCGTCGTCGAATACGGTGATGAAAACGTCGCGGTCGATCTGCTGGCTGCCAATGAGCTTCAGTTTGGCATGATCAGCGGTGAACAGGTCATTCTTGCCCGCGCGGGTGGCCGCCCGGTGGTGTATGTCTATCAATGGTTTCAGCAGTTCCCGGTTGGGGTGGTTGTGCCGGATACCAGCGGCGTTGCAGCGCCCGAAGACCTGGCAGGGCGCAGAATCGGGATTCCGGGATTGTTCGGCGCCAGCTACACTGGCATTGTCGCTCTGCTGGGTTCGGCTGGGCTGGCGGAAAGCGATGTGCAGTTAGAGCCGATTGGCTTTGTCGCGCCGGATGTGGTGTGCGCGGGCGGGGTAGAAGTTTCCGTTGTGTATGTGAACAACGAACCGCTCCAGATTCAGCAGCGGGCAGATGCAGGTGAATGCGGCGACATTACCGCCGTCGATGTGATTTATATCGGCGATTATGTTGATCTGGTATCCAATGGAATCACGACCAACGAGCAAACCATCGCCGAAGACCCAGAACTGGTGGCGGCGGTCGTGCGTGCCTTTGATAAAGGGCTGCGAGACACAATCAACAACCCGGCACAGGCATATCTCTTGAGCCGCGACTTTGTGGAAGACCTGCCAATCGATGAGGCCTTTGTCGCGCTGCTGGAAGAACAGGCCGCCGCGCAGACCGAATTTCTGGCAACCGAACCCGACCGCGCCGCAATCACGGAAAGCCGTGCTGCGCTGGAAGCGGCCTTGAGCGAAGCGGTTGACCCCCAACTGCTGATTCAGTTCCGCGTCCTGCTGGCGACGATTGCGCTTTGGGATGCAGACGATCTGGGTGTGACGGATGCATACGCCTGGACGACGACTCAGGATGCGCTGCTGACGGTTGGAGCGCTGCGCGAAACCACCGATCTGGAAGGTGCGTTCACCAACGAGTTCATCCCGGTTGCGGAATCGGAATAGGAAATAAGGTGGCCGGGATCAGGGTTGAACAGGTCAGCGTGAATTTCACTACGCCGGGGGGCGACGTTCTCCCGGCGTTGGGGCCAGTCTCGTTTCAGATTGAACCCGGCCAGTTCGTGTGCCTCGTCGGCCCAAGCGGATGCGGCAAAAGCACCCTGATTCGCGTCCTGGCTGGATTGCAACCGCTGACCAGTGGCCGTGCCTTTATCAACGAGCGGCCTGTCGAGCAGCCCTCGCCAAGCGTGGGCTTGATGTTCCAGAACGCCAACCTGATGCCCTGGCGTACTGTACAGGACAACATTGGCCTGCCGCTGGAACTGGCAGGCGCAGGCAAAAGCCAGCGCCATGAAGTCGTGGAAAGCCTGCTGGAACGGTTGGGGCTGAGTGAGTTCGCGAATGCTTACCCGGCAGAACTTTCCGGCGGGATGGCGCAGCGGGCGGCGCTGGGGCGGCTGCTGGCGCAGGAACCGACGGTGCTGCTGCTGGATGAGCCGTTTGGAGCGCTGGATGCCCTGACGCGCGAGAAGGTCAGCTTTGATCTGATGCGGGTGTGGGCGGGGCAGACGCAAACCGTGCTGATGGTCACGCACGATATTCAGGAAGCAGTGCTGCTGGCTGATCGGGTGTTCGTGATGAGCCGACGACCGGGGAGGCTGGTGGCGGATATTGCCATACCGTTTCAGCGCCCACGCGCCTTCGATGTTATTTACGACCCGGCTTTCACCGCGCTGACGAAGCAGGTGCGCGAGTCAATTGCCGACAGCATTGTGTAGAAGTGGTGACGAATCACGAAGAATAGTTCCCTTTCCTATACCCATTTATGGACATAGGTGGGACTGTTTTATGCAGGATAAACCCGCATGGGATGAACTACTGCACCCCCTATCCCGTTGCTGAATG
>JANRLJ010000211.1:0-37591 GCA_033762735.1 bacterium
ACTGGACACGGTGTGGGAGAGTAAGCCGCTGCCAACGCAAAAATAAACTTGCTCCAAAAGGGCAGGTCGAGGCAAGCGCACAGTCTGGATAACCGAAACCTGCTTTTCTGACCCACCCTCTTTGATCTCTCCACAAACCCCCACGGCGATAACCCTTCACCAGCATCCCCGTCTCTTTTTGATTCCCCGCTCCGCTCTCCATAAACTTATTGCAGAAACATCCTAATGTTGTAAAATGCTTCAACCTACTGGTTTGTCTGTTCAGGAATTGCTTATGAAGGCTTCTTCCAAATTTACTGTTAGTACATTAATTCTGCTGGCGCTGCTGGTGCTGGCATCCGTGCCGTTGTTCGCGCAGGGTGATCTGCCAGATGCCGAGATTGTGAATGATGAGGGCGGCGTTCAGATTATCGTTGGGGAGGCTGCTTATGAGTCTGTTTCCTTCAGCGATTTCTCTGAGGAAGCCGTTATCCTTCTCTCGGACTCCTCGAACTTCTACGTAGATCGCAATCGCGATCCGGATTACACCTTACCCCTTGAAGCACAGGTCTTGGGGCAATTCACGTCTGATCGCAACATTTCGCCCTTTAGCTATCGCATCTTCCTGCCGATTATCCCGCCCGGCGAGTCCCGGGATGTGGATAATGATGGTCAGGAAGATCAGGGCGTGGTGGTGATGGATGTTTCCACCGCTTATAACCTTTATGGCGATGCCTACCTGGAAGATCGCGATGGCGGTTCGGGGCTTTCCTCACTGCGTGATTCGCCGGAATTCGAACTGCTGTATGAACCCGTTGGCGGCAAATTCGTCATCTGGTCGCCGGATGACCAGCAGGGTTTTCCTGCCAGTTTTGGTGAAGATGGGCGCATTTTTACCGAAGATGACCCAACGGTGCGCGTCCCTGCCGGATATACGGTCGTCAACATGGACACTGACCCGTTCACGTTTGATCGTGCGCAGACCGCGACGGTTGATCTATACGAAAGCGTCTATCAGCCCAACGTCCCCTCGGATTTCTCTGACCTGACGTACTCTGATGCGTTTGAAGCGCTGATCGATCTGATGCGCAACGAATACGCTTTCACCGAATACAAGAATGTGGATTGGGACGCGCTGCTGGAAGAATTCCTGCCGCGTTTTGAAGAAGCCGAACGCAACGAGGATCAGGCGGCTTACCAGCTTGCTGTGCGCGATTTCACCTGGGCGATCCCCGACGGACACATCGGCGCAGGCACCCCGCTGACACAGGAAGAATTCGCGACCAATACCGCAGGTGGCCTCGGTATATCGATTGCCGAACTGGACGACGGGCGGGTTATCGTGAGCTATCTGGTGAACAACGGGCCGGCGGAAGATGCTGACATCGAACTCGGCGCGGAAATTCTTGAAATCAACGGCCAGCCGATTGGGGACGCCATCAGCGCCACCGTGCCCTTTTCATCCCCCTTCAGCAATCCGACCAACCTGCGCTTGCAGCAGCTTCGCTATGTGATTCGCTTCCCGCTTGGAACACGCGTGGAAGTGACTTACCAGAACCCCGGCGCAAGCGAACCCGAAACCGTCACGCTCGATACGGTTGAGGAACGCGAGAGCTTTAATATCACCTCGTTTGTGCGCGGCGCGGCCAGCGGCGAAGACCTGCCCATTGAGTTTGAAATTCGCGAAGACGGCTACGGTTACATTCGTATCAACCGCTTTGGCGAACCACTGCTCATGCTTGATCTGTGGGAGCGCATCCTCGGTATTCTGGTTTCGCAGGGGGTGCCGGGTGTGATTATCGACATGCGCCAGAACAGCGGCGGCTACAGCCTGGGCAACCTGATGGCGTCCTACTTCTTCGATGAGGAAGTGCCCGTCGGTGTGCGCGAGGTCTTCACCGAAGGCATCGACGATTTCTATGCCGACCCCGTACTTGACCTGGAAACGCTCGAACCCCCGGTGGATGGGCCGATTTATCGCGGTCGGGTCGCCATTCTGGTCGGGCCAGCCTGCGCCAGCGCGTGTGAATTCTTCAGCTACAGCATGTCCCTGCAAGGACGCTCGGCCATTGTGGGGCAGTACCCGACCGCAGGCCTCGGCGGCAACATTGCCTTCGTCAATCTGCCCGATGGCGTGAACTTCCAGTTTACCGTTGGTCGTGCTCTCAACGCGGAGGGCGATATCCGTCTTGAGGGCTTCGGCGTCGTCCCAACCGTCGATGTTCCGGTGGATGAGGAAACTGTTTTCAGCACGGAAGACGTGGTGCTGAACGCAGCGGTCGAATATCTGGACGAAGCCACCGAGTTTACGACCAGTGATGGCGGTGAACTGACGCTGGGCGAACCCGTTCAGGGAACGCTGGTGCCCAACGAGCGTGTGCGTTATACCATTACCGTGCCTGAGGAGGGACAGTACGATTTCGTGCTGGAAACTGACTTGCCGACCGTCATCCGCATCTATATCGCGGGTGAGGATGAGCCGCGTATCGAAGTCGAGGAACAACTGCTCGAAGGGGTACAAATCCCGGCAGGACTGAATCTTGTGATCGAAATTGGCGGCGCAGGGGATGTTCAGGAAGGCGATTTCACCTTTACGCTGCGTTCGACCGAGGAAATCGAAGTCTCCACCGAACTGGTGGGCGATATCAACATCGGTGATACGGTCGAAGGCGAACTGGCGCGTGGTCAGCGGTTGCGCTATCGCCTGATCGTGGAAGAAGAAGCAACGGTCAATATCTCGCTGACTGATGCAGCCGGTGAGGTGGATACGTATCTGCGCGTCTACGACGAAAGCGGTGATCTCCTGGCCGAGAACGATGACATCGTGACCGGAGAAGAGATCAACTCGCTGCTCGAAGGGCTGGAACTGGGCAAGGGTGTTTACCTGATCGAGGTCGGCACTTTTGAGGATCGCAGCGAAGGTGCGTTCACGCTCACGGTTGAACAGAGCAATTAGAAGGGAAGCCGTTAGCAATTAGCTGTTAGCTTTTAGCAAAAGAAAGTCGGGCGAGAAAACCTCTCGCCCGATTTTGATTCCTACGCGAAACCGCGATTACAAGCAGATCAAGAACGCGGGATTGTAGGGACACGGCATGCTGTGTCCAAAACAGGTCTGTGGTTAACCCGGTTATTCCAGTTTCACTGTCGCCCGCACCACACCTGCACGATCATGTCGTGAGACAAGCTGTACTTCTGCGCCGCTGGGAGCCTGAATCACCCATTCGGCTTTGATACGGTCATTTGTCCCCGCGCCGACACCCCAGCCCGAAATCGACGTTGGCGTATACGCCCGGCCTTCAAGCTGCGCCATGACCACGCGCTTTTCACCCGTTTTCAAAGTTGCGCCCTCCGGCAGCGTGACCTCGAAGATCACGCCCCGTGTGGCCTGCTTTTCCAGCCCTTTTTTGCTGATATAGGTCGGCAGCCAGCCGGTGTTCTGCACCGCTATGCGCACATGATACGCACCGCCGCCCAACGGTGTTACCTTCGTCTCGAACAGTTCCAGACGAGGCGAAATCTGGAGGCACCACAGTACCCAATCGGCGAAGCGGGCGATCTCATTTTCCAGGAACTTCGGCGGCGGATTGCGCCAGGCATAGAGTGTGTCCCACCCCCCGAGTTCAACCTTGCCCAACTGGGGATGGTCGAACGCATACCAGTTCACATAGCCCTGTCCGTCAAGCTGTTCATCGCTCCACTTCAGCAGCTTGAGGTCGTCCTCAATGGGATGTTCTCGGAACCACTCGATGAACTTGTAATCCTTGATGCCTGCCTGCTGAATCGGACTCCAGATTTCGACCGTCCAGGCGAACAAGCCGAAATGCTCATAGAGCCAGTCGTCGAACACGCCCGTAATCACTTCTTTAGGGTGATACTTGAAGTCGTGGAAGACCGAAATGGCCGGGTAGCCCGTCAGTTCCGTGCCTTTTTCGCCGATTTTCTTGAACGTCCACAAATCTTCGGCAGGCAGGGAATCATCCGGTTTTGTGCCGTAAGGCCGCAGCAGCACGCCGCTGTACGTGTGGAAGGTGATGCCGCCAGTGATGTTGCGGTGGCGGCTGATGAATTCCACCAGGGCATGGACTTCGGGTTCGGACGTGGGATAGGGGCCTGCGCCGAACTGCTGGTAATCCTGCCGCCATTCGTTGGGGAAGTTACGGTTGAGATCAAGCCCTTCCTTGCGTGGCTGGGGATAGATGCTTACACCGTCATAATTCTCGATGCGGCCTTCCGGGAAGACGCGATAATACGTGCCCCCGGTTTCCGTCGGGTCACGGCGGATGAGCAGGCGCGGTTCGTCGGGATGCGCCTTCCAGGGGCCGTTGGGATCAACCACGCGCATTTGCAGCATTCGCCCGTCGCCGTCGATGTCCTCGTTCACCAGTCCACCAAGTGGGTCTTCGTTGTAGGGGTAGGGGCGGGTGCTGGAACGGACGATCTTGGGCTTATCCGCCAGTGCCCATTCTGCGCCGTCCGGGTTGACGCGGGGGCAGATGTAGAAAGCGCGGGTATCCAGGCAGCGGGTGATCGCTTCGTCCTGGCCGAAGTGAGTCGCGAACTTATTGAGCGCATACAGGCAGGCGGTGGAAGGCGAGACTTCCGAGGCGTGAATGTTGCCATCCACCCACAGCGCGGGCTTTTCGTCTGCTGGCCCCGTCGCGGTGTTGGTCAGCGTCACCAGCCAGATATCGCGGCCTTCATAGCTTTTGCCGATGCTGGCGACGCTCACAAGCTGCGGGTATTCCTGTGCAAAGGCGTTCAGCAGCGCGGTGAGTTCGTCGTAGCGGTAATAGCGGTCGAATTGGATGTCGGGCATGGAGCGAGTCCTTCGGGTTAAAGGTGCGGGTAAGATGAAGTCTGCGGCGATTTTAACAAATTCAAATGTGCTGCCCAACCGATTGGACTCGCCCGCTCATGCCCTCTTTACCCACCTGTAACGCCGATCTTGTTGTCGAACGTTAATCTGAAGCATGCAACCATTCATCGCCGCCGCTGTCTAACAGAGGGAAGACCGATCACGGAGGGGGATAGTGAAATGAAGCTGAAAATCGCCTTTTTAGTGCTGCTGATGGGGTTGAGCGCGTGTAACCTGAATGCGCCGGGACAATCGCCCGCTGACCCAACGATCACAGCTGAAGCAACGCCTCCTGTCACAGTGGAGAATCCGGATGGCACGGTAGGGGAGGGTGAGACGACCTATTTTCTGGTGACGACGCAAGCGGATGAGGGCAGCCTTCCAGTCGGCTGTGAAGGCTTTGTGACACCCTTCACTACTGAAAGCGCCAGACCTGACCCGACAGAGCAGCTTCGCGCCAACCTGGAAGCGCTTTTGAGTGCACCTTCCGACGAGACGAACCTCAACTACCTTGTCGCACAAAATCTGACTCTGAACGACGTGAGCGTCAGCAGTGATGGCGCGGCTGATATTGCGCTGGAGGGCGATTTGGCGCTGGCAGGTGAGTGCGTGGATGCGCAGATCGAGGCGCAAATCCTGCTGACGGTGTTCGCGGTAGAGGCAGTGCAGCAGGCGCGGATTACGCTCAACGGCGACAATCTGAAACAGGTGTTTGATGTCAGCGGGGAGGTAGGGGCGGAGGCCGTCTATACAGAAGCGGATGTCAGGGTGCGCGAGTAAGGGATTAATTGCCGTGCTATGAACTGCTGCAGGGGCAGACGTATCACCTGCCCCTGTGGAGGCCTCGTGTGGAGGCCTCCTGTGGAGGTTTCCCGCAGAAGATTGACGTCCAGTGAACCCTTACACCTCGGCGGCGACAGGTTTTTCGATGGGTGCAGCGGCAACCGACTTGCGGCGCAGGTTTTGCAACCGGATATTGACGACCGCGATCCCGGTAAAAATCAGCGCTGCGCCCGCAAGCAGCAGCAGATCGAGCCGTTCATTCAGGAACAGCCAGCCGAGGAACAGGCCGACGGGCGGGACGACATACGTCACCATCGAGGCACGGAACGCCCCTAACTGTTGAATCAGATAGTAGAAGAACAGATAGGCCACAAACGTATTCAGCACCCCCAGGACGACAATCGGCCGCAGTACATCACCGCTCAGGTCGGTGTAGGGGACGAACGAGCGCCCGCCGGGGAACAGTGGTTCGACCAGACACAGTACCGCGCCACCAATCGCAGCTGAGATGAACGACCCTGCCGCCACTTGCAGCGGTTCCACGTCCTTGCGAATCAGCTTCTTGCTGTACACCGTGAAAATGGCGTAGAACAGTGACCCGCCCATGATTGACAGCATCCCCAGAAAGCCCTCATTGAGCGACTGTCCACTGCCAAGCTGACGGCTGGAAAGCACGACAATTCCGCCAAAACCAAGCGCAAGGCCGAGGACTTTTCTCGCGGTGATGCGTTCGTCGGCCAGGGTGAAATGGGCGATCATCAGCGTAAACAGCGCGGCAGTGGCTTGCAGCACGGCGGTGAGTCCGCTGGGGACAGTCTGCTCCCCGACCGCAATCAGCATGTAGGGAATGGCCGAGTTGCCGATGCCGATGATGCCCAGGGCGCGCATCGTCGGCCAATCGGTCGGGAGCCGCTTCCCGCGTACCAGCAGCGCAATGTTCAGGCCAACAGCGGCAATCAGCGTGCGCGTAAACACAACCTGCGAAGCCGGCACTGCTTCCACACCGACGCGGATAAGAAGAAATGATGACCCCCAGATCAGGCCAACAACAAAAAATAAACCCCAGGCCAGTTTGTTCATCGTGTGTCGCCTTTAACGAATAGCAGAGAGGGAAGAGAAGACGTGGGCTGCTGCGGTGAAAACGCTCTAAACTCTCATCATACTATTTCTCTTCAACACAGGATATAGACAATGCAGGCCAATCGTTCTATGACATTCGTTGCAAAAAGTGGTGGCGTTTGGCGGTGAATCACAACGCATGAATTTCGTAAATGACGCGATAATGAAACAAGTGGCAAAACAAGGGGAGAGCAGCATGAGCTACTCAATCGAACACTTTCCAGAATTATCAGTCGTGGTCATCGATTTCGGAGAGGATTTCGGCTCTGTCGAAGAAATCACGGCTTTCGCCAGCGAGTTGAATCGCCTTTACAACGCATTGTCCGCGCCCGTTTACCAAATTGCCGATGTCAGTCGAATGAAGCTGGATTTTGAGCAGGCGATGGATGTGATTCGGCTCACAGTACGAAGCGATAAGTCGATCATGAAGCACCCCAATAACAAAGGCGTGGTCGTGGTGACGACCAGCCGCTTCTATCAGTTGATGATTAAGGGGTTGAATAGTGCCGCTTTCGGAATGCTGAAGCTGCAAGTGTTCGAGTCACTGGATGCGGCGATGACGTGGGCACGTGAACAGGCCGCCTGAGGCAGCAGAGCAGGGATGTGGTTGGTCAAACATCCGCATCCCTGCAACAGCATCAACGGAAAAACCCTAGTCCCACTTGCGCTCGTCTTTGACTGTGCGTTCGCCAGGTTTGATTTCACCGGTTTCCACGAACACGACCTCATCAATCTTCAGTCGCACCGCTGCCTGTGCCAACTGCTGGAGTTTCTCGCCCAATCCGGTGCCATCTGCACCGTCTGCCAGTTCCACGCGCAAGGTGACATAGTCACGGTTTTCGGGGCGGGTGATGATGGCTTGCAGGTTTTTGATCTGCGGGAACTGCATCTTCGCACCGAGAAGCTGATTAGGATGCAGGAACATGCCGCGTACTTTGATGGCCTCGCCGCTGCGCCCGTACAGGCCGAGAAGCTGCTGTCCGCCGCACTCCGGCGAGGTTTCGGGCGCGACTGCACCCAGATCACCCGTGCCGAAGCGCACCAGTGGATAAGCCTTGTTGAAGGTCGTCGCCACGATTTCGCCGATCTCACCCGCTGGGAGTTCTTCCCCGGTCTGCGGGTCACAGATTTGCAGATACACCGAGTCAATGATGCAGAAGCCCTGTACATTGTCGCGGGTGTAGCCGATGAAGCCCAGGTCTGCCGTGCCATAGGCGCTGGTGGTCTTCATGCCATATTCGCCCTCGAAACGCGCCCGCTGGCTGGGGATATACGGTTCGGCGGAGAACAGCGCCTTCTTGATCGTCACGGCTTCTTTGGGAATGCCCATTTCGGCGCATTTATCGAGCAGAGTCATCAGATAGCTCGGCTGACCGACGAACCCGGTCACGCCCAGCGCTGACATCATCATGATCTGCAACTCGGTGTTGCCGGGGCCGGACGGAATCACGGTCGCGCCACATGCCCGCAGCGCTTCGTCCAGCAGCAGCCCCGCAGGCGTCAGGTGATACATGAAGGTGTTCAGCACCCGGTCGCCCTTGCCGAATCCCACATATTTGAAGGCGGCCAACTGTGCTTCGGCTCCTTCGGGATTGATCGGCTGTGGATCGTAGATCGGCCCCGGCGAGATGTAGATGCGCGGCAGTTCCGACGGGTCAACCGCCAGAAAGCCGCCAAACGGGGGATTCTGCTGATGAATTTCCACCAGACGATCCTTGCTGGTGACGGGGATTTTGTTCAGATCGGCAGCAGATTGAATATCCGCCGGGGTTACGCCTGCCGCGTCCAGAATGCCTTTGATGGCGGGCGCTTTTGCGTAGGCATGGGCGATCTGATCGCGGACACGGGCATCATAAGGGTGCGTTGACGACAAGTTTATTCCTCCTGATTGAGTTGGTGAAGTAACGGGGTAAGTTGTTCCAGAGCGAGATCAACCGGAAGCGCCTCTGTTGGCAGGGGATCGCTTTCCAGATTTTGCCCGGACTTCCAAGATCGGATAACCGCAATCATGCGAGAGGCAATCCGAGCTTGGTCAGCGTCGTTGTAACGGTCAAAATGAAGCGGAAACTGAGCATAATCGACCAGCCGAAAACCGTAGAGGGTTTCCTCATAGGATTTGCGGTAAGGAATGCCAAAATCAAACGCGAGATGATCTTCACCGCTCAGCGGCAGCCGCACGGTCGGAATGGGAGAATCGACATCAAACTCGATGCTTGCGGTCATCCCCTGACGAAGATCAGGGCGTGGGTCGAGGATGGCAATACGATAGGCGTGTGCGCGTGGGTCAGGCACCATACCACGCCGGACACGGTAGCTGGGAATACCTTTGAGAGTGGGCGCGTATTCGTGCAGATAATCAATTTCGATAAAGACAAGGCCGCTGTCGAGCAGGGCATACCTTTTCTCGAAATACTCGTCTGCATCCTGCCCGCCGGGTTTATTTGAAGGCGATAGAAGTTCAATCCATGCTACAGGTATGCCAGGATCGTTTTTGCCTGGACGCAGTTGGTAAATCTTGATTGCACTGAGCTGCTTTTCGGACAGAGGTTCACCAAACAACGCCTGCGGGATGGGCATCAGCACTTCGTTGACCGTTGGCGACGACACTGGAGTGGGCTTTCGCACCGGGTGGATGTCGTAAATGGTGACGTCTGATTCAACGTGCTGAATATCAAAAGGCTCGTCCATGCGGCGGATTTGCAGCGATGTCTCGACATCTGCGTCGTATCCAAGCGGCAGCAGCAAAGGGCGGAGCGTTCGCATAATATCGGCGATATGGTGCGTGTGAAAGCGACTCCATCCGCCCATCGTCTGCCAATAACTGTGCAGATGGGCGTTCACGCCTCTGTACTGATTTTTGATGGATCGCACTGCCTGTGCCATTTTGTCCCTACAGCTGCTCCAGGGCGACTGCTGACAGCGCTTTTTCTGCCCAGTAGCGGGTGGCGTTGTAGAGCAATTCAAACATCCCCGTATCGCTCCGGACTTCATAAAAAGTCTTCATGAGGCCTTCTCTCTGTCTTTGATCGCCCATAGATAAACCACTGCTCTGCGTGATTGTGCGGAGGCAACTTCTACCAGTGGACGGAGATGTTGTGTGAACTGGTTGATTTCCTCCGCCGAAAGTGCTTCGCGCATGGCTTCCGCTAACGTTGGAACGCGCGGGTTGGGGGCGACGCTGATAAAGCTTTCCCAGTCCGTCTGGCCGCGTTCCTGAACGACATCTAACCGTACTTCCGCATGAATCGTCTGGAAGCCGGCATTTTGTGCCATGTCGATCAGGTCGCGCTCGTCAAAGTCGAACATAGGGTCGTCGGACGGTTGCACGTATTGGTAAATCGCCTTGATCCGCTGTGCCATCGCCTGCACGGGTACAATGTCATATCCCCACAGTAGATGATCGGGTTCGGGATGACCAAAACGATTGATCGGCTCAAACAGCGACAGACGCCCGCCGGGCTTAAGTACCCGGTAGAAGCTGTGGAAGGCATTTTGTTTCTCTGCAATATAGATCAGCACGGAGCGCAGCACCACGACATCCACAGAACCATCGCTGATCGGCGCAAGGTCAGTGGCGGATGCCTGAACAAACTGCGTTTGGTCGAGGATGCCAAGCTGATCGGCCAGAGCTTGCGCGTGTGCCAGCAAGTCCTGGGAAATATCGCTGAAGATGACCTGTCCGCTTGTCAGCCGTCTCAGTGCGCCGAAGGCGATCAGCCCATCGCCACAGCCCACGTCCAGCACAGTTTCGCTGCCCGTCAGCGCTGCATTGTCCAGAACGCGGTCACGGACGGGAAGGAGAAAGTCCATCAGCGCTTGTAGCCGTTTGGAGTCTCCACCATGCCGCCGTTCCAGCAGCCAGCGTGCCCACTGATCCTGTTTCCCCGTCATCCGTCCCCTTGTGTGAGCCTCGACGATCAACCCAGCCAGCGTTTGCGGCGCTTATAGTGCTTCACGTCCTTATAGCTCTTGCGCTCACCGGATGTGTTCAGCCCCAGGTAGAATTCCTTGATGTCTTCGTTTTCACGAAGCTGCGAGGCCGGGCCGTCCAGCACAATACGTCCATTTTCCATCACATAGCCGTAATCCGCCAATTCCAGTGCGGCGCGGGCGTTCTGTTCCACCAGCAGCACCGACATCGCTTCCTGCTGGCGGATGTCGCGGATGATGTGGAAAATTTCCTGCACCAGCAGCGGCGCTAACCCCAGCGACGGTTCATCCAGCATAATCAGCTTAGGATGCCCCATCAGTGCCCGCCCGATGACCATCATCTGCGCCTCACCGCCGGAGAGATACCCGCTCACACGCTTGCGCAAATCGCCCAGGCGCGGGAAGTAATGATACACGCGGTCGAGATCGCGCTTGAGATGTCGCCCGCCCTCGTACACCATCGCGCCAATCGAGAGATTTTCCTCGACGGTCAGATGCTCGAATTTGGGGCGGCCTTCGATGACCTGAATGATGCCCTTGCGCACGATGGCTTCGCCGGGCAGGGTATCAATGCGCTCGTCGTGCCAGGTCACGCTGCCGCGTGTGACTTCGCCTGTCTCTGGCCGGAGAAGTCCGCTGATGGCTTTCAGCGTGGTCGATTTGCCCGCGCCGTTCGGCCCCAACAGGCTGACGACCTGCCCCGGCTCGACCTTGAACGACACGCCGCGCAGTACCAGAATCACGCTGCTGTAAATGACTTCGATATTGTTGACGCTTAACATATTTTATTGATCTCAGCCTCAAAAACACTCACGGGAATGAAAAAGGCAACCACCAGCCCACGACTGATGATTGCCCTGCAACAACGGTGTTACATCGGTTTACGCGGCAGTTTACTCACCCGCGCCCGGACGCATGTCGGGAGCAGGTTCAAAGTCCGCCAGCGGGACGACAATCGGGACGAAAATCTGACCGTTGGGCGTATCGACGCGCAGGGCATCGTCGCCGGAAGTGGCCGGACCGCTCATGTCCTGATTGGCAAAGGCCAGCATTGCCATACGGTTGCTGGGCAGTGCGCGGATTTCCCCGCCCTGGAAGTCAATGTCGTACAGGCCGAGTGGCGAGTAGACCACGTTTTCGATCAGATTCTTCATCACAGCGCCGTCAACCGCGTCCAGGCTGCCCGCTTCATTCACGGCCTGGATGTACAGTTCGATGTAGTAATCCACCAGTGACCAGCCGAGCAGGTAGGCGATGTTCTGCGTGGGCAGCGAACGCTCGTTGGCTGTCGCCTGTTCCCGGATGAGCTGAATACCGGGCTGATCGACTTCCGTCCACCAGCGGAACGGCAGCGAACCCACCAGACCGTTAACGGCAGGCAGACCATCTTCGTTGAGCGTCTGACCGCTGCTGAGCAGGCCAACCGACGTATCCAGCGCCCAGTTCACGCCCGCGACCATGACTTCATTTTCCAGGCCGAGTTCGACCACCGTGCGTGCAACCGCCGCCGGGCCGCTTGCCAGTGAGTTGGTGTAGAGAATGTTCGCGCCCGCATCGACCAGATTCAGCACGTTCCCGCTGATGTCGGCGGCGGTGGGCAGGAAGTATTCCGGCGTATCCAGCACGGTCACGCCCTGTTCCGCGCAGTAGGCGATGGTTTCGGGGGTGTAGGCGGCTTCACCGAACGCACCCGGCCAGCTAATGTAGCCAATGGTCGGTTCGTCGGGGTACATATCCATCGGGTCAGCGCCTACGAATTCGCAGAAATCGGCGAACTGGTCGGCATAGAGCGGGTTGGTGGCGTAAATCCAGCCCGGTTCGTCACCGCTTTCGCCGTACAGCCCTTCCAGCGAACCCGCAGAGATAATCACCGGAATTTCATCTTCGGCCACCTGCGTGCGCAGCAGTTCGGCATCGCCCGACGCATACAGCACCAGCAGATCGGGCTTGGGATCGAGCGTGGAGTAGTAGTCATAGTGCGCCTGCGTTTGCCCCAGGTCGCCGCCCGTGTCACGGTTGTCCTGGGCGATAGTCGCGCCGCAGATGCCGCCGCGTTCGTTGAAGTAAGTGGCTGCATCACCCAGGCCTGCCAGCAGCGGCTGCGTGATGAAGGCATACGAACCGCTGATGTCGCCGAAGTGGTAAATCGTGACGGTTTCCCCGGTCAGGTCAACTTCGCATTCGGTGTGCTGAATGAATTCCGGCAGTTCTTCCTGCGCGGTCAGCGGGAAGGCAAACAGGCCAACGACGACGGCCAGAACGAACAAAAGTGCAATCTTACGCATTTTCAAAGTTTCCTTTCGTAAACGAGAGATATCGGGTGGTGCCAACTAAGTTCAAAGATGTCTTCCGCGTTGTCGTGGGTGAGCCTTGCGAAATGCCTCCTTCGTTCATCCGGTTACTGCTTTCGATTTTACCGCATTCAGGGAGCGGGGGAAACTTTGTGTGGGGGCGCCGCATGTTCGCCCCTGTCACCCCGCTGCACAGGCCTAATGTGAGAACGGCCTGATCTTCCAGGAGATTTTCAGAATTTCCCATCGGTATGCCAGCCCGCGCGGCTCGATAATCAGGAAGATCATCAGCGCTACACCGAACAGGATGCGCGTAAGCGAGGCCTGCACATTGGCAACATCCACGAAGGGCAGCAGGTTGGGGTTATCGCGCAGCAGATCGACCATGCCGGTGTTCAGCCCCGGAATAAGGCGCTCTTGCAGCAGAATCAGGAACGACACACCGAAGATCGGCCCCAGGGGGAAGCCTGCGCCGCCAATCACCAGCATCGCCAGAAGTTCGATGGACTGTCCCAACTGCACCAGCGACGTTTCCGGCGGGATGGTCTGCGCTTCAAAGGCGCGCAGGCAGCCAGCAATCCCGGCATACAGCGCACTCAGGAAAAACGCTTGCAGTTTGTAGCTGAAAACGTTGATGCCCAGCAGTTCCGCCGCGAGGTCGTTGTCGCGCACCGAGATGAAGGCGCGTCCAGTGCGGGTGCGGATGATGTTGCGGGCGGCCAGGAACAGGAACACCGCCAGGGGCACCGCCACATAATAGAAGGCGGCTTCGTGCGAAAGGTTAAAGCCCAGAACATAAGGTGTGGGTACTTCCAGCGGACGTGCGCCGTTGGTCAGGCTTTCCAGCGGGTAGCGCAGCACCCAGGGGATGATGAACTGCGCGGCCAGCGTCGCCATCGCCAGATAGAAGCCCTTCACCCGCAGCGACGGCAGCCCGAACAGCAGCCCCACCGCGCCCGTAATCAGTGCAGCAGCGGGCAGCGCCAGCAAAAACGAGAAGTTGAGTTCACGGGCGAGGATTGCACCTGAATAGGCCCCAACCGTCATGAAGGCCGCGTGACCCAGCGAAATCTGCCCGGTGTAGCCGACCAGGATGTTCAAGCCCTGCACGGCGATGGCGAAAATGGCGATACGGACGATGGTGCCAATCCACGACTGCGGGATGATGTCCAGCCCAAGTGGGCCGACGCTCGTCAGCAGCGGGATAATCAGCAGGAAGATGAACAGGCCGTTGGAGAGGATGCGATCCCACCGCGTCCGGTTCAACGAAATATCCTGCGCGTAGTTGGTATCAAACACCCCTGAGGGGCGAATATTTGAAGCCATCAGAAATTCCTTCTAATGATAATTATTGCGCCCTCACCCCAAACCCCTCTCCCTCATGGAGAGGGGCTGAACTTCGTGTCGCTTTTCCGTCGCTTAAGTGCGAAGCGATGGGAGTAGGGGTTAGGACGTTGAGCGTTCGCGTAAGTGGTGCATCCGACAAAAAACCGCGTCTTTATTTCGAGTGTTTCCGTAGGGGCGAGGCGCGCCTCGCCCGTACCAAAGTTCTCCCAGAATGTAGTCAGGACTTACCAAATGCACCAGTAAGTCTTGACTGAAAACTGCCAACTAAATTCTTTCGATGCGCTTCTGCCCGAATAACCCGTCAGGCCGCACCACCAGCACCAGCATCAGCACCAGATAGGGCGCCAGTTCCGTGCCCGCCTGCGTACCGGGGAACAGCAGATTCGCCCATTCCTGCGCCAGCCCGATCACGATTCCGCCGACGAGTGCGCCGCCAACCGACTCCAGCCCACCCAGCAGCACCGCCGGGAACGCGCTCAGTGCGACCAGCGGCAGATTTTGCGAGAGGCTGGTTGCGCCTCCTTGCAGCACACCGCCCACCGTCGCCAGCAGCGAGGCAATCGCCCATGCGACCGCCAGGATGAAGCGTACACGCAGGCCGACCGACTGCGCAAGCTTCTGATTTTCGGCCGTCGCCCGCATCGCCAGCCCGACGCTTGTGTACTGGAAGAAGGCCACAAACGCCGCGAACGACACCAGCGCCAGCCCGAAGGCGATCAATAACTGTGTGTTGACGATGACGTTGCCCTGCAGGAATGTTTCGCGGGCGTCATAGCGCCAGGTGGGGTAGGGGAAGCCCAGTTCAGAGATGCCGTTGAACACCTGTAAGGGGATTTCCACGCTGCCCCAGATCAACTGGGTGATGCCGTGCAGCACTTCGTTGAGCGCCAGCGTCATCAAAACGGCAGCGAATAAGGGCTGACCAATCAGGGGACGAATAGCGATGCGCTCCGCCAGCAGCCCGCTCAGCACCGCCCCGGTAGCCGCGCCCACGACTGCCCGAAGCATAGGGATTTCAACCAGCATCAGCCCGGTCAGAACGGCCACCGCCACCGCGCCAATTGCAAGCGAACGAGGGTTGAGCAGATCGCGCAGGCTGTTCATCGTGAGCACCACCAGCACCGTCGCGAGGGCTAAGCCAAACGCTGCCGTGAACGTCACGGTCACACTGGTGAAGAACGCATGGAAGATCAGGCCGCCGAGCAGCATCATGTAGCCATGCGCGAAGTTGAACACGCCCGACGCCTTGTTGATGACCACGATGCCCAGCGCGACCAGTGAATAAATCCCGCCGATCAGGATACCCGTCACGGTCGTGGTGAGGAGACGGCCACCATTCGGGATAGCGTCCACACGCTCCGGCCACAGCAGCAGGAACGCGATGAACAGAGTGAGGGCGACACCGATAAACGTCCCAAGCTGTTTCATATTGATGGAGGGCGCATTCGCCTGGGGACGTGATTGAACTGCCTGTGCCATTGAAAAAATTCCTTTAAATAGTTGTTGGTGATTAGTTGTTAGTTTTTAGTTGTTAGCGATTAGCCGTTCGTTTTTAGTGAAGGGCAATTAATGGTTCTTTACAGGGATATGGTGTTAGGTATCCTTGATATTCAACAATTACGTATTCTTTCGTTGTGTTTTGTAGGGGCGGGTTTTAACCCCGCCCGCACAAAGGATAGACTACGCAAATTCTAAATTGGATCGCGCAGGGCAAGGTTATGCCTCAGATCGTCAAAGTTACACCGTCGCCACGCGCACGGATGTTTCCACCACGCCAGTGCGGCCATCGCGGTATTTCACCTCGGCGCTGACCTTGACCTGATCCTTGTTGTTGTACATCGCGTCCAGCATGTCGCCATAGCGCTGTTCGAGGGCGCGGCGGCGCAGCTTGCGGGTGCGCGTCAGTTCGGCTTCGTCCGCATCAAAGGCCTTATGCAGGATAACAAACTTCTTGATTCGGGCGGATTCGGGCAGCGTCTCGTTCACGCGCTCGATCTCCTTGCGGATCAGGTTATAGGTTTCCTGCTTCTGCGAGAGATCGACGTAGGTCGTGAAGTTGATGCGATTTTTCTCTGCCCAGCGTGCCACATTATCGAAGTCGATGATGACGATGGCGGTCACGAAGTCCATGTCGAACCCGCCGACGGCCATCACATCCTGAATGTACTGGCTGAACTTGAGGCGGCCTTCGATATACTGCGGGCTGAAGCTTTCGCCATTCGCCAGTTCGATCATATCGCTCACGCGGTCGAGGTAGATCAACTGTCCGTCGGGGCCGATAAACCCGGCATCGCCTGTCTTGAAGTAACCGTCCTCATCAAACGAGGTTTGCGTCTTCTCCTCGTCCTTGTAATAGCCTGCGAAGACGGCACGGCTGCGGACGCGAATCTCACGGTTCTCGGCGATTTTGACCTCGACGCCGGGAACAGGTTCGCCCACGCTGGCGAGCTTGACCTCGCCGGGATAGTGCATGGTCACGCCCTGCATCTCGGTGGAGCCGTAGAGCGACTTCAACTCCACGCCGACCGCGCGGAAGAAGCGCAGCACATCAGGGCTGAGCGCCGCGCCGGAGGTGATCGCATCGCGCATCCGCGTCATCCCAATCTTGTCGCGCAGGGGTTGGAACACGGCAATTTCACCCAGGCCGCGCAGAAAGCGCAGATGGGGCGGAATCGGTTTGCCCTCGTCTTCGAGGTCGATCACCTTGTACGCAATCGGCAGGAACGCGCCGAACAACGCCCGGTTAATCCAGGTGCTGTCCATCAGGCGCATCTGCATGGTGCGTGCCATACCTTCCCAGATACGGCTGGGGAACAGCAGCGTACTGGGTGCAACCTCGCGGATATCGGTCTGCACCGTTTCGGGACTTTCGGGAAAGTTGACCTGAAAGCCGTAAAGCAGGTGCGCGGTAAGGCCGAGGCTTTGCTCGGTAATCCACGCCAGCGGGCTGAACGAGACATAATTGTCGAGGTGCGTGCGCGGGGTGACATCCTCGGTGTTCATGTTGGCATAGATCAGGTTGCGATGGCGGATCATGGCCGCTTTGGGCAGGCTGGTCGTGCCGGAGGTGTAGCTGAAGACGGCGATGTCTTCCCCGCTGCCCTGCGCGATCATCTGCTCGAATTGATTGGGATGTTTGGCGGCATAGTCACGGCCAAGCTGTTCGACCTCGTTGAAGCTGATGAGCCAGGGGTCGTCATAGTTCCACAGCCCGCGATCTTCCCAGTAGATGACCTTTTTGACGTTGGGGATTTGCGGGCGCAGCATCAGCGCCTTATCACACTGTTCCTGGTCGTGCGCCAGCAGGAACACCGCGTCGGAATTGGAAACGACGTAGCCAAGTTCCTGTAAGTTCGCGTCCGTGAAGATGGCGCTGGTCGTGCCGCCCGCGCTGAATACGGCGATCTCTGCCCAGTAGAATTCAGGGTCATTTTCGCCGATGATGGCGACCTTATCACCGCGCTCCAGCCCTAAGCTCACCAGCCCCAGCGAGAAATCGCGCACATGCTGATAGACCTCGTTCCACGTGTATTCCTGCCAGATGCCGAAGCGTTTCTTGCGCTGCGCAACGCGAGGGCCAAATTTCCTGACCGTTTGCACAAAGACCTTTGGCAGCGTATCGGCATCCGACGGCAGATCAGAAACGGAGGTGCGGCGCCTCGACATGAAGATCTGCTGACTATTTTTCTCTTTGGGTGTCGCTTCAACAGCCATTTTTTTAATTTTCCTGGCCCAGATAGGCCTTAATCACTTTTTCGTCCTGGCGGATTTGATCGGGTGTGCCCTCAGCAATCTTGCGGCCAAAATCGAGCGCGACGATGCGGTGGGAGATGTCCATCACCAGCCCCATGTCGTGTTCGATCAGCAGAATGGTCATCCCCTGACGTTCGTGAATGTCGAGGATGAACCGTGCCATATCCTCTTTTTCTTCCACGTTCATGCCGGCCATCGGCTCATCCAACAGCAGCAGCGTCGGCTCCAGCGCCAGTGCCCGCCCCAGTTCCACGCGCTTGCGCAGACCATAGCTCAGGTTGCCGACAATCTCCTTGCGGATGCGTTCCATTTCGAGAAAGTCGATGATTTCTTCCACGCGGCGGCGGTGTTCGATCTCCTCCTGCCGGGCCGGTCCCCAGAAGATCGCGCTGGTTATCATGTTCGATTTCATGTGGATATGACGCGCGGCCATCAGGTTGTCGAGCGCGGTCATATTGGTGTAGAGGGCGATATTCTGGAACGTGCGGGAGATGCCGAGTTGGGCGCGTTTAAAAGGGGGAAGGGTGGTGATGTCCTGCCCTTCAAAGATGATGGCGCCTTCCTGTGGGCGGTAGAAGCCGTTGATGCTGTTAATCAGGCTGGTCTTGCCCGCGCCGTTGGGGCCGATCACCGCGAGGATTTCGCCCTCGTTGACCGCAAAATCGACATTGGTCAGCGCTTTAATGCCGCCAAAGCCAAGCGAAATATTCCTGACGTGTAACTTTACCATTCCAAAACCTTCATTTAATAAATCAAAGATCGGACGCACGTCCGATAAATTAATCTAATGTTGAGTAGAATATAGCGTAAATGCGCGAAGAAAAGCAACCGAATTTTACGCCCTTCTCAACAATAACGGATTAGGCTTTGCTGAGAGGCAAGCCGACCAGGCGCAAAAAGAAAGTGAACCGCAGAGACACGGAGAATCGAGAAGCCGTTTTGGGTAGGGCGCAGTGGGCTGCGCCCCTACAACAGCGCTTCCTGAAAAGAGGTCTAATTTTGCACTTCTTCTGCGTGGGGCAGGCTAAGCAGGTAGGCGACCAGCGCGTTGAGGTCGTCGGGCGAAATGCTGCCCGTCAGTTGATGTGCGCCGGGGAGCAGGAATACGTCTTCGAGTGCTGCCGCCCGACCATCATGAAAATAGGGCGCGCTCTGCCACAGCCAGCGCAGGGTCGGTGTGTCGAATTCACCCCCGGTGCCGACATCGTGACGCAGGTTGTCGGTGAATACAGGGGCAGTATGACACGCGGCGCAGTCATTGGCCTCAAACACCGCCTGACCGCGTTCGATCAGATCGGTATCCGGGGACGGTGGGACGGATGGCCCTTGCAGCGTCAGCAGATAGGTCGTCAGGGTGTCGAGGTCGAGCGAGAGACCGCTGTGCGCGTCGCCTGCCGCTGGATTGATTTCGCCTTCAACCAACCCGGTTCCGGCTTGCAACGCCCGGATTTTCAGTTCCACGTCGGCCAGTTCGTCCCATTCGCCTTCCCAGGTATAGGGGGCAGTGCTGTCTAAATCGTACAGGACAGGTGTATTCCGCCCACCGTTGATACCCGCCCACACGCGCCCATCCGAAAGGCCGTCGAAATGGCAGCTTGCGCAGCTCAGCCAGCCATCCGCGCTCAAACGTGGATCACTGGCGCTGTGAAATAACTGTGCGCCGAGCAGTTCATCGACCGGGATATTGGTGGTGCTGACGGGCAGTACGTCAATCACCGTAAGGTTACGCATATCCAGGAGTGTGATCGTCCCATCAATCACGTTATGAACGTAGGCCGTCACCCCATCCCGTCCGATGGCGATGCTGCGCGGATTTGCCCCCACCTGCACATGCCCACGCGCCAGCCCGGTTTCCAGGTCAATGCTGGAAACATCACCGCTGCCCGCGTTGACCACCAGCAGCCCACCGCGCCGATCCAGCACCGCCGCAAACGGCATATTCACCGGACGGTCTGCCGTTGCCAGCGTAATGCGGCGTTCACGGATAAGGCTGAGATCGCGGAGGTTGATGATATTCACGACCGGAAATACGGTCGAGTCGAACGTCAGCGCGGGATTGGCGGCGTTGCTGCGGCTCTGCGGCAGATAAGCCAGACCGTTGGCCTCGTCGATGGTGATGCTTTGCAGCAGGGCAGTATCCACCCCGGTGCGTACCGTGCGCACCACCTGCATCTGTGGCAGATAAATCAGGCTGACTTCACCACTCCACAGATGCGTTACATAGAGAAAATCGCCCCACAGCGCTAACCCGGTTGGGAGCGGTGGAGTGGGGATGCGGGTCAAAATCGCGCCACTGAGCGGGTCAAGCTGAATCACTTCATTCTCCCCCTGCACGGAGACGAAAATACTGCCTGCTTCATCCACCACCAGCCCGTAAGGCAGCACACCCACCGGATAGGATGTGGTGACGATTTGCGTGGCAAGATCGACCACGCTGATCGTACCATCGCCGCGATTCGTGACAAATGCCTGGGTTTCATCGGCAGAAAACGCGACGGAGCGAGGATCAGCACCGACTGCGATTTCGGCCAGCACTTCGGATTGCAGCGGGCCGGCAATCGAGAGGCTGTCGTTAAAGGCATTGGCGATCAGCAGGACGCGGCCATCCTCGCTCAAGGCAAGGCTGCTGCTGGAAACAGGCGTTTCTCCGACGGGCAGCGCATAGAGCGCGGGCGTAGTCTGCTGGGCGTGAACCGTTGTCATTCCGGCCAGCAGCGCGATGACGCACCAGAAAAGCCAGCCACGCCGCTGGCGGATGTGTAAACGCAGGCACGTGTCTCTCATGGGCTGCTCGTCGCTTCCAGGCTGATTAGGCGGTCATGGAACACGGTAAAGGTACGGGTGCGGATGTCGGCTGTGCCGTTTTCATTCGTCCCGGTGATGGCAACGGTGAGCGTCAGCACATCGGAGGCTGATGCGCCGCTGCCATCGATTTCGATGAAGGGGAAGATGCCGTTGAGGGTGGCGCGGTTCAGGGTATAGGTTCCGGTCGAACCCGTCAGCGCCAATGGCCCCGACGCCAGCACATAGCCTTCAGTCGTGACTGTCAGATAAGCCTGCGCCCCTGTCCAGCCGTTGGGGACGCTGATGTTGATGTTAAAGGCATTGGTCGGGCTGATCGAACGGTCAACGTCTTCGCCTTCCTGCCAGTTCAATGATGGGTTATCGGGAGGCATGACAAAGACCTCAAAGCGGCGGTTGATTGTCCCTGGTACACCGCCGACCAGCGGCACCTGCTGGCGAGTCCCGGCGGAACTTACTCCAATCGGCGTGACTGCGATTTCCACCGTCCACACACCGCTTTCATCGACCGCGAAGTCGTTGACCGGGTTGTAGTAGTAGCCGATGCGGTTGGTCTGCCCGGTAAAGGTGCCGACCTGCCCGGTGGGCGATGTGACGGTGATGGTGATGTCGCTCGGCAGGGTAGGCGCGACCTGCCCGGCAATCGCCAGTGTGTCGCCTTCGACCAATACCTGGCCGGGACGCACCGCAGTGGGATGAAACAGGATGTCGGTCTGCTGGTCGTTCAGGTTCAGCAGTGCGCCGTTATCCGGGCCACCGGTCAGCCCGCGATAGGGCGGGCCAACCCGCGCCGCTTCTTCCTCACCGACGATCACCGCTGCTGACGCATAGATGGAGATGTTGTTCACGCCCGCTTCGGCGTTACGGATGACCGAACCGCCGAACAGGAAGACATAATCACCGGGGCGGCTGCCGCTTGTGCCTGCGCCGATCTGTCCGTTGAACGGGTCGTCATTGTCCCAGAACAACGGGAGCGTATCGTCCGGCTGACCGAGGATGAACTGCCGTGCGGTCACGCCGGGACGAGATGCACTGAGATAGGCATAGGCATCGTTGGCGATGAAATCGGGGCGCATCACCGCGCCATACACATCCGGTGGGCCGCCGAGTACGGGCTGTAGGGGAAGTTCACCCCGATTGGCGGCGCGTTCTATGGTGTTCTCGCTGTCCGGCAGGCTGCCCGCCAGCCACGTCCCATAACTGCCGAGGCCGTTGATGTCCGTGTCTTCCTGAAGCTGGAGCGCCGGGTAGAGGCCGCTGGATACACCGTCATTGACGTAAGCCACATCCCCGCTGAAATAGGGGTAATAGAGCAGAGCGGGCAGGTCAGCGTCAGGCGGATAGACAGCGGTGTTAAACCAGGCCTGCGCGGTGCCGCTGTAACCCGGCAGCCCACGCCGCCCGTGCGCGATCAGGTTGTTTTGTGAGTCTTCATCTGATGAGGCGATCACCCCGGCGCTGCGCAGGCTGGCCGCCCACAGACGTCCATCGGGCGTTTCATAGCGTGCCTCGTAGTCGATCACGTATTCGCCCGCTGCATCGAACCCAAGCGTTTCGCCCGCAGGGGTGAAGTAGCCATAGCGGTTGGCCTGCCCGGTGACGACCTGTTCCAGCGTCGGGCTGCCATCCAGCGGATAAACGCGGGCGGTGATGGTGATTTCTGCGGGGAGTCCGGGCGCGACCCGCGCCCCCATATAGAGTGTGTCGCCGATTTCAAATGGTGTTCCCGGCAGGACTCCCGGTGTGAGGTCGAGCGGTTCAGCAATCAGCAGGCGATACGTGCCGCCGCCGACATAGGTGTTGCCGTAAATGTCTTCAGCCTCGCCGTTCAGCGTGACGGTATACTCGCCATAGTCGTCGAAGGGGTAAGCGGTATACGCGGGATTGAGCGTGGTCAGGCGGTAAACATCCACCGGGGATTGTGCACCGAAGCGCAGGCGCTCATCCACTTCGGCGGTCGAAAGGCGATTTTGTACCACTGCCGCGCTCGGCAGTTCCACCGTAAAGCCATTTGGCCCCGCTACGCTGCCTGAAAGCCTTCCACCAGGGAACAGCAGCGGCAGCAGTGGCGCGGCGGTCGTCTCATAGGCGTTGGGCATCTGGTTCAGCACATAGGGTTCAAGCGGATAGGCACCGGGCGGCAGAATCAGCGTCGGGCTGTTCAGGCGCACCCGGTTGGAGAGCGTCCAGCGTTCCGCGTCTTCTTCGGAAATTAAGCCGCGAGAGCCATCACCGGGGTTGTCATACAGCAGCGTCCAGGGCAGGCGCGTTTCCTGCACCCCACCCACATTCAGCACCAGCGGCAGGCGCGTCAGCGGCAGGCGGCTGATGGTGGTTTCGCCTGTTCCCAGTACGCCGTTGCTTGTCCAGTCGAAAATCTCACCGTCGCCGATCTGCCCGCGCCCGGTGAAGGTTGGCACGTAAAGGCCATTCGGCAGATCGTCCGGCAGACTGACGGCAAAGCGCATCCCGGCCAATAACTGCCCCTCGCGGCGGATAACCTGTCCCGGCTCGACCGTGACCGTGCCTAATGGAATGTCACCGCGCAGGTTGTCCAGTGCGAGGCCGCTGGGGGTGCGCAGATTCGACCAGCCGTTGTTGGTGTGCAGGGCGGGAATGGGCTGGTCGGCTGTGGTCGTGCTGTTCGCAGTGGTCGTGCTGTTTGCAGTGGTCGTGCTGTCGCTGCTGATGGCGACGGGCTGCAGGCTAAGCTGCCCGATTAAACGCAGCCCGGCCAGCGATTCCGCCAGTTCAGGGACGTTGAGGGTCACGTCCAGTTCAAGCACGACTTCATCCCCCGGCGTGAAGGCCAGGCGGTTGATGCGTCCATCCGCCGTCCAGAAGGAAGCCCCCTGGGCAAGCGGTCCCGCTAAGGTGAAGGCCTGGAAATCGCCCTGCAAGCGCCCGTCAGGATAGATGACGCCGTTCTGCTCGGCCACCTGCGGCACTGGCTGACCGACTATACTGCTGGAAATCTCCTCACCGCCGTCCGTTTGCAGCACGACCTGATCGAGCGCGAATGCAGAAAAGGCGGGGAAGAAGGGTTCGAGCGGAATCCGTGCTTCCAGCGTGTCGCCCGCTTCATTCACCGCGGCGGCGGTGGCAATCGTGCCCAGGTCGCGCGCGTCGGGATTGGCGCGTCGGACAATGGCCGTTTCCGGCAGGCGTGGATCGAAGACGATTTCATACGTCACCGTATCGACGGTCAGCGCGACGACCACCTGTGCCCCAATCGGAATGTTGCCCATGCTGGCGAGAAAGAGCGATTCCTGATTGAGCAGGGCGTAGACGGTATCCGTGAGGGAGGCGGTAGGGTCATACTCGCGCCAGTCATCAAGTGCACCGTCAATCAGCAGTTGCGTGATCGGGGCGGTTTCAGCCTGTGCGGTGGTTGGTTGTGTCGTGCTGTAAAGGATTGTTCCGGGACCGCCGGGCAGCGATCCGGGACGTTCGCGCAGTTCTGCTGGGATTTGCTGCGCGGGGCTGATCCAGAACGGCGTATTGCCGGGGCCGTAAATCTCTGCGGTGAAAGTCCCCGTGATGCCCGCGTTGACGATCACCGTTTGTTCGGTGTAGAGGTTGCGGATGATGACCTGCGCCGCCGGGAAGACCGCGCCCGCTGCCCCGCTGATGGTCACGAGTCCGGCTTCATCGGGCGGCGAAATGGAGATTAAGGCCGCAATCGGCGGATCACCGGGCTGTGGCGTGGTCGATTGCGCCGCGCCCAGGCTGACGGAGAACCACAACAGACAGGCCGCAAGCAAAAAAAAGGCACGTCGCACAGGGCTGCTCCCCGATGTTCGCCAACACAATGGTTAGAGAATAGCTTATTTGCGCCGTGCCTGCGAGTGTGAATGCGAAAAATTTCCCAAAAAACCGAATCAGCCGTGCATGGGAACAGGCTGTTTCGCCCATTCCACCACCCATTCTTCATACGCCGCCCAGATTTCAGGGAAGCGCGTCACGTTGGGAATGTGGTTGACTTCCAGCAGATGCCTGGTTCCCTGTGGGGTGACGATGTAGTCGTTGGCGATCAGGTCGAGGCCGAGTCCCTGCCGCAGATTGCGTGTGTCCTCCAGCAGTTCCGGGTCGATCTCCATAAAAGCCGCATCGCTGTGGTGGATGGATTTAAGCCAGTCATTCCCCTCAAGCTGAATCTGCCAGGCGTGGTTGCCAATCAGCACCACCCGTACCGACTGTCCGGCCAGAAATGGCTCGATAATGCTCGGCTGATCGCCCGACCAGACGCCCGTGAAACGCTCCTTGTTTTCGCCGCAGTGCCAGTTGCCCCACTTGGCGACGCGCTCGAAGTCCGTATCAAAGCGCATGTGTGGGGCCGCGTAGCCACGCAGCGGTTCACCGAAGCTTGTGTGCCGCAGGGCGCGAACGAGGCATGGAAACTTGAGGCGGCAGTCCATCATCCCGTTGGCATTCGGCAAACATGGCCCGCCCCACAGCGCGAGGGCGGTGAGAAAGTCAAGGTCGTCTTCGTAGATGCCATGATAAATCATTCTGGAAACGGGGACGATTTTCGGTCTGCCAGGGTTTTCTACCCAGAGCTGTCCATCCTTGACCATGATCCCTGGTAAGGCGACATGCGCCACCACCGGCGCGTCGATTCGCGCTCGCAGTGCTTCCGCTTCGGGTTCGTCCAGCCCGACAAGGCATACATACTCTTTCATGATGTTTTCCCTGATTAACCCTGTCGCTATTCTATAAAAGTTCACAACGGTTAACAAGGGGTCAAACTTTTTTCTGCATGTTCAGAAATTGGCCTATAATGGAAGTGCGTTCTAACCATCAACGGCCTGATCTGTGACCACACCCTCTGCCCTTGACCAGTTTATTGATCTGATCGAACAACGCACCGGGTTAGCCGCCCGTCCCCAGTTTGGGGATGTGCTGGAAACCCTGCTGGATACACTCAGCCAGGGCAACCGTGAAGGCTACGTCCGGCAGATGCGCACTGCCCGCGAGACAGACCCGGTGTGGCAGGCGGTCATTAAAGCGCTCACGATTGGCGAGACATACTTCCTGCGAGATCGGGGACATTTTCATCTGCTGAAGACGCGCATCCTGCCCGAACTGATCGAGCGGCGCAGGGCGCAGCGCGAACTGGCGATCTGGAGTGTGGGCTGTGCCAGCGGGGAAGAACCGTATTCTCTGGCGCTGACACTGGTTGAAACCCTTCCCGACCTGGCGGACTGGAAAATCACACTGCTGGGGACGGATTTAAACGCGCAGGCGCTGAATGTGGCGCGGCGCGGCATTTATCGCAAGTGGTCGTTCCGCCATACGGACATCGACTTTCACAACCGCTATTTCGATCCCGCCACCGACGGGTTGCAGATCAAGCCTTTCATCCGCGAGATGGTCACGTTTCGCCATGCCAATCTGCTAACGGGCGCACCGCATACGCCATTTGATCTGATTCTGTGCCGCCATGTGCTGCTCTATTTCAGTCCGGCTCAGGTCGGCAAGGCTGAAAGCATTCTGTTCGATGCCCTGACGCCCGGCGGCTGGCTGATGCTCGGCCAGTCAGAAGTGCTGCGAACCCAGCGCGACCGCTGGACACTGCCGCAGGGGATGGGCATCGGCGTCTACCACAAGCCCATTAGCACAACGTCCGAACCACCGCGCACCAGTGCTGCCTCCTTGAGCGAGAAGAATGGCAGTGTGCCCCAGAAGCGTGTGACGGGAGAACTTCCCTCGGTTGCCGGCGCCACCTACGAAATGGCGGTGCGTGCCATCCGCGCCGAGGATTATGGACAGGCGGAACAACTGCTGGTTGAACTTCTGCGGCTGGAGCCAGACAGCGCTCCCACGCATACGCTGATGGCCTATCTGTTTGCCAACCGCCGCGACCGTGCTCAGGCTCATAAATACCTGGACACAGCGCAGCGGCTTGATCCTCTCCTGGCCGATGTCCATTACCTGCAAGCGCTGCTGCTGCTGGAAGAAAGCCGGGTGCCGGAGTCGCTCAAGGCGCTGCGAGCAGCGCTCTACTGCCAGCGTAATCATCCCCTCGCGGCTTATCTGCTCGGCACGCTCTATCAGCAGCGAGGCGACCGGGCAAAGGCGGTGCTGCAATGGCAGAATGCCCGCCGTGCCATTGCCAGCCTGATGCCCGACAGCCTGATCTCCGACGTGAGCGACATGACCGCAGGGCGGCTTCGCGCCTTAATCGCGGCGGATCTGGATGAATAAAATAACCCCCTTAGTTAAAAGTCTGTTCCAGCGCACGCACGGCTTCCCGCTCCGTATCGCGCACACGCATAACCTGCGCGGCGATCTGTTCTTTCAGCGTTTGTGCAGCCGCTTCGTCCAGCGGGAAGTTGTTTTCCATTTCATGGTGCAGCGCTTCCAACCGGGCAGAGATTGCCTCGATTTCGGCAAGCGCGGTTATTCCCTGACTTTTGAAAAGCGTCTGTTTGCGCAGCAGCAGGTCGCGTGTCCCTTTAAAGGGTGCGACCGCATCCGGCAGCAGCGTATTGGCAAGCACTTCCCATTCCGATGCGCTGCGGCGGAACCCTTCGGCAGTATCTTTCAGGCCATCCTTTCCGAGAATGACGCTGGCTTCATCGAGAAAATCGGCATAGTGCGTGCGTGAGGCACCGCCGTTCGTGCCGAAAATCTGGATACCGTTGAAGGCCGTCACCAGCCCGTTATACATGGCGCGTCCCGGCGTGAACAGTTTGCCCCAGCTTTGTTTGTCCTTGTCGCGCGTGAGCAGATCAATCCAGCGGTCGAGCGCTTCAAAGCCGAAGTTGTTCTTCGAGCCTTTGGGCGGCGTTTCCAGATACAGGCTCAGACAGGCGTGGATGCCTTTCTCGACCGCGCGGGGCAGCCTGTCGAGATCGGGCAGTTCGACCGTCGTCAGCCTGCTCTTGTTGTCTTTGGTGCGGGTACGCGCCCGCTGGAGCGTCTCCAGGGGAATTTCCAGTGGTACATCAGCCAGATCAGCGATGTGGGCGGTGTGGTCATCAACCCCAAACACCACCAGCGGCATAAACACCCACATGCCGTCACTTTTCGGTAGGGAATTATAGGGCAGGCTGTAGAGGTCGGCAGAGAGGATAGGGACGTGCCCGTCTTCAAGCGTCTCAATCAGGTTGCGCAGACCCTTATCGGGATTGGTCGTCTGCTTGACAGTCTGGATGATGCCCAGACGTTCACACAAATGCTGTACCGGATCAAATGTGTTGCGGGTCAGCAGCGCGACGTGCGGCATATAGCCTTGATAGGCGAAGCTGAAATAGCCGATGGCTGCGCCGCCGCTGATGCCAAACAGCAGCGCTTCGGAAATGGGCTGCCCGGTGTGCGGGACGACGATGCCCTGGTAGGCCAGCGCGTGGTGCAGGCTGGCGGTTTCCCAGTGAACGCCCCCGAAGCAGGTGTAGTGGTTAAGGAAAGGCATAATCGTTTGCTCCTGTGATGGATACGGCTAGAACGGTTGTGTTGAATTCTAGGAGAAAACGACAACCTCGTGGAAAAACAGTGATATAGTATCTCGCTATTACAGAAGTTCGACCGGATTACGGTTTCAGGCCGAGCTTCTCCAGCAGTGCATCAAGCTGCCGCAGCAGCAGATCCGCCTCGCCGTCATTGATAAGGGTATAGTCCGCGATGGCGATAGGGCCGCCCTTTTCAAGATATTCAATCTCGGCCACGTCACGTTCCTCGGCCTGTTCCCGCGTCAACGGACGATCAACCCGGCTGGCGAGGCGTTCATAGCGCAGCCAGCGGGGCGCGGCAATCGTCACCACCACCATTGAATCGCCCAGTTCTGGCCGCAGGAATTTGTATTCGCTGAAACTGTACAGCCCGTCGATCACGATGCACTCGCGGGTTTGCAGCGCGGCCTGCAGATGGGGCAGGGCACGTCGGGCGATGGCGGCCATGCCTTCCTCTCGGCGGAACTGTTCGCGCACGATGCGCTCGTTTTCCGGGTTGATTTGCCAGCCGCGCCGGGTGACTTCATCGGTGACGATGCTGCCGAAGCGGAACTGAAAAAAGCCGCGCTGTTCCAGGTGCTTGGCACAAAGCGTTTTACCCGCGCCCGCCATCCCTACCAGGGCCAGCGCACGCGGTCGTAATTGTTCTGTCATGAAACCTCGTTGAGATCGTCAGTTAAACGTTTTGATTATAACAAATCTCAAGCTTTTCCTCGCAAACGTGGAACTAACCGCAACCAATTCGCGTCTTAGACGATATATAGAGGTAGAAAGATGTCGCCCGTTCAGGGCGTGTCGAAAAGGAGCGATGTGATGCTGACTGCGCTCATTCATGGAATTGCGCTGGTGCTGATCGCAGCGACTGTGCTGCTGGTGGGTGTCGTACCGATTTATGCGGCCTGGCACAAAGAAGATGCGGACATCGAATAACTTGCATTGACGTTTATCCCGCAGCATTTCAGACCTTGTCCCTAAGAATAAACCCCGGCCAGAGCAGGCGACGGGGTTTTTTGTTGCGGTCATTCGCTTTGTCGGCTGACTTGTCCCTTCCGGCAGAATCGGGCATGATTGAGTGCAAACAGGGGGCGTCCATGTCCGATTTACCCGCTTCTGAAACCCAACCACCACCGCAGCAGCCAGTCCGCATCTCCAACCCTTATGAACCCGGCAGTCCGCAAATGCCATTTGCCGGACGTGCCGAGGCCTTCACGCGCCTGCATCAGCATTTGATCGATTCGCAGGCAGCGACGCTCCCGCCGTTGTATCTGGGACGGCGTAGAATTGGCAAGACGGCGCTTTTGCAGCAGGTGGAGCGCATGTTCGACCCCGAAGAAACGGTTGCGGTTTATATCCCGCTGCGGCGCGTTCCGCTTTCTGATGAAACTCGCTGGCTGGAAACGCTGGCGCAGGCCATTAGGCACACTATTGAGGAACGCGCCTACCACGCCTATCTGCTGCCACCCCTGCCCGGTGAAGGCGAAATGCCCGAAGGCGGTCTGCGGAACTGGATTCACAATGATCTGCTGCCAGCCGTTTTTTATGCCATTCGCTCCCAGCGGCGGCTGGTGCTGCTGCTGGATGATGCGGATCGGCTGGCGCAGGCGCTCGAAAGCGGCGCACTCCCCGCCGATCATCCTGGCTTTCTGGCAGGTCTGCTGGGACGGCAGTTGGGGATGGCGCTCACGATGGACACCCTTTACGAAGATCATCTGAGCACGTTATCGCCGCTGGTGGAAGTGGCCTCGACGCTGCGCATCGGCAGCCTGTCCCCGGCGGCTAGTGTGGACGTGCTGGCACAATGCAATCTGAGCGAAGGCGCACTGGCGGCAGCGCTGGGGGCGGCAGGCGGTGAACCGATTTTGCTCCAGCGTTTCGGCTATCATCTGTTCGAGCTGGGGCGGACGAAGACCGAACCTCTGACGGCCAATGACGTGAAAGGTGTTCTGCCCTATGTGTATACCGACAGCGAAGGCGAGTTCCGCGAAACCTGGGCTACGCTCCCCCGCGATGAACGTCTGGTGCTGACGGCCATCAGCAGCCTGCTGTATGACAACCCGCTGCGGGCAATCGACATCGCGCTGATCGAAACATGGCTGGTCGAAACCGATTATCCACTGGATGCCACTACCATCATCGCTGCGGTGCGTGGGCTGATGTATCGCGAGATCGTGACCGGGGCAATCAGCACCCTTAAAATCCCATCAGGATTGATGCAGCGCTGGCTGCTGGAAAATGCGCAGCTCACACCGCCTGCTGCTGCGTTGACCGATCTGCAAGAAAGACCGCGTGACTGGCGTGGGTGGGTGGTCGTTGGGGTGGTGGTTCTGGTCGTGATCGCGGCGGTGATGGCGATCAGCCTGAGCGGTGGAGGCAGCGCCGGGACGACGATTGTGCCGACGGTGACGCTGCCGTGATTCATCCTTTTGGTATACGGGCGTACACATGGGTGCGCCCCTACCCATGTGTACAGGCAAGCCATCACCACGTGTCCCAGCTATCCTCGACCTGCGTGAGCACTTCGTCGGGACGCGGGTACTTACGCTTGTGAATGTCGCCGAACTTGACGAAATGATGATCGCTTTCCTCAAACGTCACGCTGTGTTCGATCACACGGCGGCTGGGTGAGGCGACCAGCACCACATCAGATTCGATCATACGACCGGGGAAGACAATCATCCCCGACCCGATGCGGCAGTTGTGACCGACCGCGCTGCCCAGCACGATCTGATCGACTGTCGCCAGTTCCCCTTTGATATTGGCGGCTCGAATCGGTTTCTGTGCGATCAGATTGAAGTCGGTAAAGGTGCTCCCCGCGCCGATAAAGCTGTCCCGCCCCACGACGCACATCTGTAAGCAGGTGTTCTGCGCGATGATGGTGTTCTCCATCACGGCGGTCAGATAGAGCGCGGCGCGGAAGGGCAGGAAGCAGTTGTTGGCGACCGTGCTCATCATCAGCACACAGCCCGCGTCAATCGTGACGTTGTCGCCAATGGTTGAGTTATCAATCACGACACCAGCGCCAATCGAGACGTTATTGCCAATATAGGCGGGACCAGTAATCACGGCGGATGGGTCAATCGTGCAGTTTTTGCCAATGTGGACGGCTGCCGACGATTGCAGGATTTGCTTCTGTTCGAGGATCGCCTTCCACAGCATCCCGACCTGACGGAATACACTGTGCTCGATGGAACGATCAAGCTGCCCGGCGCGACCAAAATTCCCAAAGATGATCGCCGCGAAATAAATATGCACCCAGCTTTCGATGGAGACGATACCGCGTTCGGGCGCGTAGTGCGTCAGCTTGTCCTGGCGGGCGGTCATGAAGTCCGGTACGCTGTAAAAGCCGATCTCATGGGCATCGGACGGTACAACGACCGGCAGAATATCAGGTGTGTAGCCATCGGGGAAATACCACAGGTCGCACAGGAACACGTAGCTCTTGCCATCCGGACTCAGGGCGGGGCGAAAACTTCGTGTCAGTTTGAGCGTATAGGTGTTAAAGGCCTTGTCCCCGGCAGAGAAAGCGGCCTGGCAGGCGCGCCCGGTCTTGCGCGCTTCCCGCACGAAATAATCGAGAAAGGCCCGGTCGAACCACAGGCTGTCGCGATAGACAACGGCTTCCCCATGTACGCGGGGCAGTTCGTCGGTGCAGGTGTACAGTTCATCGCTGTTGCGGTAGTTCTTTTCGCTCAGTTCCAGAATGCCCCCCAGTTCCAACTGCTGGCCGAACGCGGCAGAAAACAATTCCTCGTGGTGGATTTTGAGCGGTTCCAGCCCGATAGTCAGCAGGCTGGCAGGCTGGTTAAACGGAAGGACATGCCGTCGATCTTCGACGATGTAGCGATACATAGCTGGCTGCTCACGCCCCCCGATTATCCATTGTTCAAAAAGTCCCGCAGCGTTGCATGGAAGCGTTCAGGTTCGTCCATCATCGGAAAGTGACCGGAGTCTTCAAACCAGGCGATTTTGCTGTGTGGGATGGCATCCTTCAGGACTTTCGACTGATTCGGGTTGACGATGATGTCGTTCTTGCCATAAATCCCCATCACTGGCATTTGTAAAATGTTGATCTGCCCGCGCAGGTCGGTATCGCGCAGGGTGCCGATGCTCTGGAAAAAGGAGTCCACGTTGATCTTTGACACATCGTTGACGATCATGTTGCCCAACTGTTTACCGTCGCGGGCCATAAAGTGTGAATAGCCGCGCAGGAATAGTTTGAACAACCCCGGCGCTGTCCAGACGATGCTGGCAAAGCCCTTATACCCCGACAGCTTCAGCAGCAGATTCAGCGATGTGCCTTGAATCGGTGAGCCGATGACGGTCGTTTTGACCACACGGTCGGGATAGCGCACCGCCGCAGCCAGCGACACCGTGCCACCCATCGAGTGACCGACCAGCGCCGCCTTGACGATGCCCTGCCGCTCCATGAACTGATTAACCGATTCGACGTAATTGCTGACGGAAAAGTTCGCGTTGCGGTCGAAGGACTCGCCAAAGCCGAAGAAGTCGATGGCATAGGTGCGGAATTCCTTGCTGAGGCTTTCGATGGTGGAGCGCCACAGCGCCCAACTGCCTAACCACCCATGCAGCAGGAGAACCGGGCGGCCACGTCCATAAGCCTCATAGTGAACAATACCCTGTTCAGTGACCAGCGTAGGCACGTTGTGTTCGCCCTTTGTTGTGTGGATGCCTGTCAGGGGCGAATGATGAGTTCGCCCCCCAGGCCCAGAATTTAAGAGGATGTGGGTTGGGTTATTCCATTTCTTCCAGAATCGTGTAGAGCAGTTCCAGCAGCACGTCGCGCACACTGTCCTTCTCTTTAGCCACGCACGGCAGCAGCTTGACTTCCGGCTCGATGCGCAGTGCGATCCGCAGGTCTTCCGGCGACCAGGCATCCGGGTGATCCTGCTTGTTGGCCGCCACCACATACGGCGTGGGGGCATAGGCGCGGAATGTTTCCAGAATGCTCTTGGCTTCGCGGAACGTTTCGGGCTTGGCGCTGTCCACCATCACAATGAAGCCGAGCATACCTTCCGCCAGAATTTCCCACATGAAGTCGAAGCGGCGCTGACCGGGTGTGCCGAACAGGTAGAGCACGAGGTCGTCATCGACGGTGATGCGGCCAAAGTCCATCGCCACCGTCGTCACGTCTTTCTGCTCTTTTTCCCCTTCGCTGCTGATATTGCGTTCGGTCGAGACGACTTCAATTTCGCTGATCGAACGAATGAATTCAGTCTTGCCAGAGCTAAAAGGCCCCGTGACCACCATTTTGACTGTTTGCATAGTGTACTCTACCCGTTCTTTCAGTATGCTTGTCGGATATTAGATGGATTTGAGTTTGTCGATCAGCTTGCTCACGACATCGCGCTGCACCGGCTGCTGCGCCTTCTTGCGGCGGCTGGCGACGGGTGCGGTGGGCGCGGCTTTCTTCTGCTCGCCTTCGGGCTTCACCAGCAGCACCAGCCCGGCCTGTTCCAGACCGTAGACAATACGCCGGATTTCAATGTCGGACATATTGTTGGCTTTGGCAATCTGGCGGATCGTGTTCTTGGGGTTGACGAACGACACCACACGCCATTCTTCCACGCTCAGGTGTACGCCCGCATACTTTTCTTTGGGGTTATCGGGGAAGCGCAGCGCCATGTCCAGATTGGGCAGGTGCTTGTTGAGTTCTTCCACCTCTTTGGTCACGCGCGACCATTCAATGATGACCTTTTCCAGTTCGGTCGGCACGAGGATGCGGTCGCCTTCCGGCAGCTTATTGTCCTCGAAGACGAACGGCCCTTCCTTCCACGACATCAGGTTATAGACGATGTCCAGCGTGTACTGCTGGATGCTGTTCACGATGTCGTTCTGGGTCACATAGTTGGCGCTGATGAGGCGCATGGCGAGGGCTTTATCCGCTGTACCTTTGGCGCGGTCGCGGATGATGGTCGCCTGCTGATCGGTCAGCTTGCCCGACTTGTTCAGCACTGCCACCAGATCGTTATTCTGCCCGGAGAGTGCGGCAAAAACCAGTTTGCCCGTGCGGAAGGAAACGCTGGCGCGTTCTGCCCCCGGCGCCATCTTTTCTTCTTTCATCGCGTCGAGTTCGCCGGTTGGAATCCCCTCGTAGATTGTCAGGGTGCCGGTTCTACCGGAGAGGTTAATCAGGTTAAGTAACTGGGTGGTGCTAAAATTTCTAAGATTACCTTGAAGCGGCATTGAAGCCCCCTGATACGCCACCAACGAGAAGTGTGAACGTCTGTATAACGTTTTCAGTGTAAATGATTATAACTTTATGAGGGAAGCAAGTCAACGTAGGCGCACTGTCGCCCTCGGTGAGCAGGCCTTCCTCTACATCTACATCGTTGGGTTCAGGCAGGAGTACGCGGTGCGTCCGATGTGCCAGTAGCCACAACGCTTCAATTTATTTTAGTGCAACTCTGCCGGGTAGACAATTTACGACCCATCCGGCTCCATGTACTATAAGGCGCACCAAAGGCCAATGAGTAGAGCGGGACATGAATTGATGCGCATCCGGTTGATGCTGATGGCGCTCATCCTGCTGATGGCAGGCGCAACGTCACAGCTTAGCACTCAAAATCAGAATACAGCAGGAAATCGCCCATCGAACATTGAGATTGCGGCGATGAATATGGCCGCCTTTGCGGCTGGGCAAACGACCGCCGAAGCCACCCCCGAACCAACCTCTGTACTCACGCCCGAAGCCACCGATTTGCCTGCGCGTTTCCCCGCAGCCATTCCCGGCGCATTCGGGCCAGTCGCGTTTCCCGCCAACGTTAATCCGCTGACCGGGCTCGTCGTCGCTGATTCAACTGTCCTTGACCGTCGCCCGATTGTCGCCAAGATCAGCAATGCGCCCGCGCTGGTACGTCCACAGTCAGGTATCGGACAGGCTGATCTGGTCTTTGAACATTACACCGAAGCCGGGTTGACGCGCTTTTCGGCCATTTTCTATTCGCAGGCACCTACCCGCGTCGGTTCGATTCGCAGTGCTCGGTTGATTGAGTATGAACTGGTGCCGATGGTACAGGGCTTGCTGGCCTTTTCCGGCGCGAGTATCGGCGTGGAGAAGGTGATTTACGGCTGGGCGGACGTGGCGACGCGCATCCCCGGCAGCGACCAGACCGGGCCGCTGGTGCCGCTGCCGCCCTCAGAATTTGCCGACCGGGCCTATATGGGGGTGTTGTACGGCCTTCCCTATTACTTCCGCGATGAGACGATCCCCGTACCGCACAATATGTTCTTCAACGCGGCGGCCCTGTGGGAACTGGCAGCGGCGGACGGTTATGGGCAGCGCCCGGTGCTGGAAGGGATGGCGTTTCATCCCGACGTGCCAGAAGGCGCAGCAGGTGGGGGGGCGTATGTCGATCTGCGCTACCGCACCACGCGGGTCGAGTGGCACTATAACCCCGACGACGGCCTGTATTATCGGACGCAGGACGGGCAGCGGCATTTTGATGCCAACACCAGCCAGCAGATCAGCGCAGCCAACGTTGTCATCCTCTACGCCCATCATCAGGAAACCGACATCATCGAAAGCCAGTTCGAGAACAACATCGCCTGGAGCATCCAGATTACGCTCACGGGGGAGGGCGACGCGGTGCTGCTGCGCGATGGACAGCGCTATGACGGTCGCTGGGTGCGGAATGCGCAGTATGACGGGATCGGCCTGCGCACAACCGACGGCCAACTGCTGTATCTCAAACCCGGCGTGACCTTTTTTCAGGTCATGCCCCTGCCCGAACAGCAGAACCCGGCGGAAGAATCCCTGAACATTGGGTAAAACAATGATTGAACCGCCAAAACGCAGAGTGTGCCAGGCATTGGTATAAACCCATCTCTGTGCGCTTTGTGTTCTCTGTGGTTAAATCTTCCTTTTTCTGTATCACAGCATGTGAGCGTGTATGGTCGAAATCAGAACTTTGGACAAATTTAACCCGGCGGATTTAGAGCGCATTGGCCCCAACTACACTTCGACGCAGCGCTATGTCGTGACCAAAACCGAGACGCACGAGCGCTTCAACCTGACACTGGAACTGGTCGAACTGGACACCCCGTATACCAAAGGCTTCATGCGCGGCGCGGGGCTGTACGGCTATTACCGCGAGATGCTGGACGACGGATTTTCGCTCGGCGCATACGATGAGCGTGGACAGATGATCGGCATTGCCATTGCCCAGTCGCAGGCCTGGAACCGGACGCTGAACGTATGGGAGTTTCATGTGCTGCCCAGGCTGCGGGGGCAGGGCGTGGGAACACAGATGATGGCGCGGCTGATCGAAAAGGCACAGGCGGCGCGGCTGCGGGTGATCGAACTGGAAACGTCCGTGAGCAATATCCCGGCGGTGCGCTTCTACCGCAAGCAGGGCTTCACAATCGAGTCGCTGGATTTGTCCTACTACAGCAACGAGGATGTCGAACGCGGAGACGTGGCGATTTTTATGAAGCGGACGCTGTAGAAGCGCAAACGAGGGTGGTGCATCATGATCGACTTTAAACCGCTTCACGGTGTCACACTGGATGATCTGAACCGGGTTGCGCCCGGCTACACCTCTACTGAGAAATATGTCGTCAGCAAAACCGAACGCGACGATCACGTGGTGCTGACACTCGCGCTGACCCCCCTGGAAGTGCCTTACATCAAGCAGTATGCCCATGATGAAGACCTCGTTCAGCATTACAGCCAGGTGGTCAAAAGTGGTCATTCCTGGGGAGCGTATGCTGGTAAAACGATGGTCGCGCTGGCGATTGTTGAGCATCAGCATTGGAACAACACCGTGAACGTGTGGGAATTCCACGTCGCGCCAGACTATCGCGGTCAGCAGATCGGACGTGGCCTGATGGAGAAGGCTGTCGATTCGGCACAGAACGTCGGCGCAAGAGTGATGGTGTTCGAAACCCAGAACACGAATGTCCCGGCGATACGCTTCTACCGCCGCATGGGCTTTGAAGTCGATGCGGTTGATCTCTCGTTTTACACTAATCATGATGTGAGTGATGGGGAAGTCGCCGTGTTCATGAAGCGGAAGTTGTCGGCGAGTCATGAGTAACGAGTGGTGAGTACCGAGTGATGGAAGACCACAGGGGGCATTTGAACACCAAAAGGCACAGGGATTAAGATTCAAACACCTGCGCTCCTGGTGTCCTGACGGTTAAACATCGCTTTGCTCCGAGATTGGGGAGTGGTGAAGTTTAAGGATATGATCGGTAGGGGCGTAGCGCGCTACGCCCCTACATCTCCCTGATTCTCACCACTCTCCGAGATTGAATGC
>JANRLJ010000212.1:0-3181 GCA_033762735.1 bacterium
CCTCAGCGGCTTCCGGCACATCAACGTTGCCGCCAACCTGTACGAAATCCTCCAGCGCGAACAGGCTCATCTCATGCTCGGACAGGTGCTGCATCTTCTTCATCGTCGCGTACACGTCGTTGATGCGGATGGGCGACGCGCCATCCCACAATTTGCCGTCGATGAGTTTCCCGGCAATCAGCACGGCTTGGCGATAGGCTGCCGCATCGGTTTCCCCACCGACAAACTTGAGGTGGCTGATCCTGACCGTCTTTGTCCCTTTCTTAAGTGGAACGTCGATGGTCGGCTCTTCTTCTACGACAGGCTTTGATTCGGCTTTTGCCTTCGTCTTCGGTTCAGATTTCGGCGCGTCTTTGGGCGCTTCGGGGATGACGGGTGGTTCGGCTTCAATGGCGGCCAGCGCGATATAGGCTGTCTTGATGATGGCGGTGATGTCGCTCACGCCGAGATAGGTGAACTGGCGAACATTTGCCAAATCACCGCGCTGGATAAGCAGCGTCCCGTTGTGTTCAATCCCATCACCTTCCGTCAAGGTCAGCGTAATCACCGTCGGTGGTTGAGACTTGATCTTATCTTTCTTAGACATTCAGACTCTCCTTCATGAAAAAACAGGCAAAATCGAACGGTTGAAAAAGCAACCTCGGCTGGGTCAATGCCTGCCAAGACTGCGGACGATAGCGCATGAGCAGGAGGCGCTCACTCCGCTCGCGCTCCGTTTGAGCGAGGATAGCGGCCCAGCGCTGCTTGGGGTTGCCCCGAATAGCGCGAACCTCCTTCGCATCAGGAAAATGGTGATGGATATTGCTGTGGGTCAGCGTGATCGCACCCTGCCGGATGTGGTAGGGTTTGCCGTCAATCAACCAGCCTTCTAACGACGCTCTTTCGGTATGTCCAAGGTAAAGGAAGTGGTTACGGGCGTAGACTTCGCCACTGTAGCCGTCGCAGCGCAGGCGAATCAGCGCCCCATCGACCACCTTTGCTATTGGATCGGTGAGCGTGTACACCCACCAGAAGCCTCGTACCATTAAGTCCGCGTTGCCTGACTGGATGAGGCTGTCCAACTGCGTCGCCGAAATGCCTGCACCCACCATCCGTGCTTGCCAGGCAAGTTGTTGTATGTGGGTCGGATCGCGCACAAACGCGCGGGCAACCGATGGGTAGGGTGGCGGACCGTAAAGCGTCACCGCTTGCAGCCGACCCCGCTCGTTTTCAAGCGCGTAAGCCACGCTCCACACACCGGGGCAGCGGCGTGAGTAGTGGTGCTTCTTGACGAAGCGGATGATTTCATCGCGTCTGGCTGGATAGTTCAAAATGAGCGTTTTCAAGTAGTCTCCTTTCTGCGGTAAAGACCGCCGTAGTGCTGCGGGTCAATGCCGAGCAACGCGCACAGGTCTTTCAGCAGGAGCCGACCATGCCGACCAAAGCACGTTCCAACAGCATGTTCGGGATCGAAGTTGAAATGGCTGCCGGGGTGGTCATGGGCGTGACTGCAGGGGCAGAGTGCGGCGATATAGCCATTGGACTTGGGGTAGCCGTCAAAACGGCTGAGGAGAGAGTGGGACACTGCTTCGACAATCCGAGGATTGAAGGTATTCTCGTGGATTGGGAATGCAGATCGGGCTTCAACCCCTGGACGAAAAGCGCGAGTCGGTCTGTAAAGGTCAGCCAGAGAACGAAAATCCGTCAACGCATAGGTATGCTCTCTGACTTCAAGCCATCGGCAAGGTGTCGGTTCACGCCCGCGCTTGTTGTTCACTGTCCCTGGCAGCCGTAAAGATTGAGCGACGCTGAGGGTGTCGCCTCCCAATTCACGCGCCAATCCTCGCAGAATACGTCGTGCCCGTTCGAGATCCGTGGTCGCTTCACGCAGCAGCCAATAAGCGTGGAAGCCGCCGCCACTCCTCACAAGCATGGAAGGTGCGGGGGTAAAGCCATCGAGCTTTGCCCGGCTGGTCGCTGAAGCGTCATCCACATCGACGTAAAGCGCGGGAAGCATAGCGACCTCCGCAGCGCCTCCCCGACGATACCGACCCAGATTGTCCTTTCGTAGTCCAACCGCGAAGTACGCGCCCCACCCAGCAGCGTTGGCAGCGTGAAGACGTTGCAGGCTGTCGATCAGGCGAACACGATCTCGGAGTGAAATGTGACGAGAAGGTGAAGGTCGCCCACCGTCAGGGTGAATGGCGGTGAGCGTGAGGAAGCCGGACGTTTGACATCGGCTGTACAGATGATCGAGAAAGTCCAAGCTTTCATCGCGCATGGCTCAAAACAACGCCAGCTGCTGCACCGCTGGTTCTTCCGGTACAGGGCACAGCCGCGAGGAGGGTGAAAGGTCAAGCTCATCTGGCATTGCCAGTAGGTTGACCTTGCGCTTGACTGGTTTTGGTGCAGCTTTCCACCCCAGCTTTTGGGATGCTGTGATTTTGCCGATTTGTGTTGATTCGCCCACCAGCGGCTGGCGCTCCGACTGGTAAAGGTCAAGCGTCTGTTTAGCGCGGCGGATGATCTGGGCAGCGACCTCCGCTTCACAACCTGTAAAGACGAGGCGATATTCCTTCAACCAGCTTTGCAGCCAACCTTGCAGCGCCATTTCGTGCTGCGGGTCCTGGGTAAAGGTGGGATCAACCATTCCCAATACGCGGCCCGTCTCATCCGCTACACCGTCCGTCAAGGTCATCAGCAGTTCCCTTTGCAGCCGCGCAAACTGATTGGTATCCGCCAGAATGTGAACGGTGTCGAGGTAACTGCCGACGGATTGCACCAAAGGCGGGATGTGGTCTTCAGGCACAGATTGCCGGGCTGCGTGGCGCTCTTGAAACGGATCCACTACACCACCTAACGCAACTGCCGCTGCAATCAGGGGGTCATCCGCAATAGATTCGCTTAAAATGCGTTCCACCTCGATAGCGGCAGGCGTTTCGTCCACTTCCACATTCCAGAAGGCGGCATCCTCAGCATCGATCACGCTCTGACTGCTGTCTGCCTTGAACAGTTCCGAAGGGTCAAGCAGTGCTTCATCCCGACCAATGGCGGCCAGCAACGCCTCCTCCAAACCGCCCTCGCCCTCGGTCAGCGCATCCAATCCTGTTAAACCAATATCTCCTGTCAAGAGTTTTGCCGCACGCTGTTTACGGCTCATCAATTGCACCGCTGTCTGTTCCATCGTCGCTTCGTAGAAGAG
>JANRLJ010000213.1:0-3279 GCA_033762735.1 bacterium
TTGCTGAGGGTAAAAAAAGTACACCCAGCGCACCCCCGCGATGGCACTCGGACTGACTCCGTGTGTTTATTCCATCCGTGACCTGCTGCTCACTCCCTTGTACCCCATCCCCTTGCGGAGATAATCTCATTGAACTACCAACACGCAAAGCACCTCGCTCAAAGCCAATCGCTAACCGCTAAAAGCTGACAGCGAACAGCCCCCTTCGTGCTATAATGCGCTTCATGACGACAACCTTTGAAGACGATCCCGAATTCGGCGCATACGTCGCCAACTTTCCTGCCAACCGTTCCCGGCTGCTGCTGACGGCGGGCGTGATTCTGGCGGCGGTGTGGTTTGTGCTGACGGTTGTGCTGTGGCAGGTGGAAGCGGGCTTAGCGTCGATTATCACCGTCGGGGTGATTTCGGTGGCGACGCTGGCGGTGGGCTGGTACGTGGCACATTTCTGGAATCGTGAGGTGGTGCTGTATAAGCGCGGCTTCAGCTACCGGGAAGGCTCCGCCATCGCTTTTATCCGTTACGCCGATGTGGTCGCGCTGCGGCAGAAGGCCGAACGAGTCTCCTACTTCGGCGGGCTGGTACGCCGCACCATCTACCGCACGACGATGAAAACGGTTAACGATGAGACGATTGTGCTGGGCAGCGTTTACCGCCGCGTGGACGATCTCAGCCTGAAACTGGAACAGGAAGTCACGCGCCTGTTAAAGCCAATCATCGAAGTACGGCTGCGCAAAGGGGAAATGGTCGCGTTCGGTGAACGTCTTACGCTGAATGACAGCGGAATCAGCCTCCCCACGCCGACCGACTCCCAGAACCCCTATGCCATTCCTACGAACTCAAGCCCGGATAAACATCTTCCCTGGAGTGAATTCGCAGGCTGCACGGTCGAGGGGGGACGGCTGGTGCTGGCTTCGTCGTCTGAGCCAGCCTGGGGTGTGCTGCCGCTCGAAGAAATCGACAACGTGCGGCTGCTGCTGGATGTGCTGAAAAGCCGCGCCCAGCAGCCATGAAGGACACGGACTGCCGTGTCCCCTCGTAGAGTCGAGAATGTTTTTGGAGGGGAGGGTTTGAAACCCTCCCCTACGAATGTAGTATTTTTATGTAACGTTGGTTTTGTTTAACGCCGCTTTTTGTCCTCACCCCCCGCCTCGCTTCGCTCGACTCCCCCTCTCCAATCTTTTGGAGAGGGGGTTGGGTTGGGGGGTGAGGATTTGAGACGGAATAGTTTTCCAAAACTGACGTTATGTACGTTCTTTCAGAAGCCTGCATCACCCCGCAGCAGGTTGTGCCTCCCGTGTGGCGACAGACATCAATAGCGCCACCACCAGCCCAATCACGCCGCTGATAAAGATCGCGCCCGTCCACACATGGATGCTCCAGTTAATCCCGACCAGCAGTTGAATCGTCAGGAAGTAGAAGCCGTAATAGAGAATGGGCGCGAGGAAGGCCAGCACCAGATAGTGGCGGATGCGCCCCTGCCCTGGCTGCCAGCGCTGTACCAGAAAATCGACGATCAGCCCGGCCAGCAGCGCACCGGGGATGAAAAAGAACAGGTCGTTGAGAAGCGTGAGCAGCGCTGTGCTGAGCGTGAACAGCAGCGTGAACGTGCCGAAGGGCAGCGACCAGCGCCACGTCAGCAGCGCCAGTGCCCCGGCCTGAATGGCGGCTGTGAACAGGATCATCGAGACACCGAAGTCCTGCATCTCTATTCCGCTTTCCAGTTCATTTCCAATCCCGGCATAGACAATCTGACCATCTGCCGAGACATCGGTAAAGCGGCTGTGCAGCGCGGGGTTGTTGCTCAGGTTGACCGCCTCGCTCAAGTCCTCGATACCGCTCACAGGCATCCGGTAAATCTGGCCGACACCTGTCTCCCATGAGGAAAAAATCACGTCACGGTCGTTGTTGACGAAGCTGGCATAACCCTCGAAAGCGTCGGTGTTCATCAGCGTTCGCACATTGCTGCCGTCAGCGTTCATCAGGAAAACGCCCGTACTGTCATCGAACTCCCCGCTGAACAGAATCTGGCTGCCATCCGCCGACCAGCGCGGCAGCCAACTGTTGCCGTTGTCGGTAAGCTGACGTGGGTTAGCGCCGTCCGCGTCCATCACCCAGATGTCGGCAATGCTGTACCCGATCTGGCTGCCATCGGGCGACCACGACGGCCCCCACTCATCCTCCTCGGTGGTGGTAAGGCGCTGCGGCTCCCCGCCGTTCACGTCCACCACATACACATCGGCGTTGCCATCCTGGACGCCGATGTAAGCCAGCTTTTGGCCGTCGGGCGACCAGGCTGCACCGTATTCCTCACCGTCGGCGTTCGTGACCTGCACCGGATTGCTGCCATCCGCGTTCATGATGTAAATATCGCTCTGGGGCACGGTATCCGGGTCATCGGTCGCAGCAGCCTCATCCTCTTCGGCAGGGCTGCTGAAAATCTGGCGGGTGTAGGCAAGCTGGCTGCCATCTGGCGACCACGCCGGCCAGGACGCGCCGTTGCTGCCATCGTAGGTCAGGCGCATCTGCCCCGTGCCGTCGGCGTTCATGACATAAACTTGCTCGACCTGCTCGGCGCGTTCCTCACCGAACTCCGCGCCGATTGCGGCCAAAGGCGCGACAATTGGATTGGCGTAGCTGGTAAAAAACATCAACAGTGTCACTAAAAGTGTCATCCCCACCAGCGCCGGGCCGAGCATCCGCCAGCCTTTCGACTCGCTGTTCGTCCGGTTCCAGGCCGCGCGGAGTGGTCCGCTGAACACCAGCGCCATGCCCGTCGCCAGCATGATATGCGTGGGACTCATCAGCGCTTCGGTGCCTTCTTCGATGCCGAACAGCGTATGCCAGATCATATCGCCGAAGCCGCCCAGCCCGAACACCACCACACCCACCAGCGACAGCCAGTAGCCCTTCGGCAGCGCCCGCGTAAAGGCATAGCCCTGCCGGACGTTGCGCATCTGGTGATAGCCCAGGAACAGCGCGACAAACCCGAAGGCGCTGTAGAACAGGAAATGCCAGGGGGTGAAAAAGCTGCCGTCCACTTCGCCATGAAAGTGTGCCCAGCCGTCCACCCACAGCCCCGCCAGGAAAAGGGCTGCCAGTCCCGTTGCCGCCCAGTCGAAGCGCAGACTGCCAGGCGGATATCTGAACTAGACGAGACTTAATCTGACACTCGGAGTAAAGTCAAGAGGATAGAGGAGTGTCACGATGAACAACGAACAGAAGATTATCGCAACGAAACTGGGCTTGCTGAAACTCGCCGAGCGCTTGGGCAATGTCAGT
>JANRLJ010000214.1:0-9615 GCA_033762735.1 bacterium
CCTACATTTTACCCTCAAACACCACAGAAAGCCATAGGGATGGTTAACGTTCGTCATACACGTAATCCACAGCCTATCGATTCAGAATGGTGATCGTGACCGTATCCTCGATGTGATGCCCGTCATTGTCGATCACCGTCAGCGTGAACACATAAACGCCTGCCCCGCGCACGAGGGTGAGCGTCGGTCCGGCAGCCAGATCAACCCCGTTCTCGCTCCAGATAAAGGTGTTGATCGCTCCATCGGGGTCAAAGCTCTGCGTACCGTCAAGCACAAAATAGATGAACGAACCTGCTGGCGCGTAATGCAGTTGATCGGCGCCAGCCTGGGCGATTGGCATGACATAGGTCAGCGACGTGCGCGGCGGCGAACCCAGCGTCGGCACCACCGTGGCCGGGACTGCCGTTGTTGGCACAGGGGTAGTCGCGACAGGCGTGGTCGGGACTGCTGTTGGTGTGACAGGAGTCGCTGTCGGCGTGTAGATGCTGATCTGGAAAATTTCAATCCCGGCGATAAGTGGACGGTTGGTGCTGGCCGTGAAGTTCAGGTTGATCGTTCCGTCGGTGATTTCAAGGTTGTTAAACGTGCGGATGTCGGGCGTGAGGATGCCGACCGCCGCCGTAATGTCGTACTCGTCCAGCAGCAGCGTGTTTTCTGCCATCACATCAAAGATGCGCTCACCGACTCCCACTGGTCCGCGCCCCGCACCGCCCACGAAATAATTCTCCGCGAAGTACAGGCGCAGGCTGTAGATGCCTGGCTGAACCGGGAACGCATACTGGAATCCGCCCAGGTCTTCGGTCGAGGAGCGAGTCGTGTGGTAGAGCACATCATCGTCGGTGGTGCCGATCTCGCCTTCCAGCAGACTGGCGCGGCCATCCACGAATAACTGGTCAGCAGCCCAGATCGTCCCATCGCTGGCCGTGAAGCCGTCGCCGCCCGCATCGATGCGATAAATCGCATTCCCACCAACTGGCGGCAGCGGGGTGGAAGTTGGCGTAAAGGTGGGGGTAAACGTGGGTGTAGCGGTAAGGGTCGGGGGAATATAGGGCACGACATTCGAGACGAGGAAGACGTAATCCTGATAATCACCGTTGGAAGCGTCTTCAAAGCAGACGAGGTACGTATTGGGGATCGGCTGATTGCTGCGGTTGCGCAGCGGATAGACACGCACGGCATGGATTGTAGGGCCGCCTGCGTTGAGCGCATCCTCAGTGTAGGTCAGGCGGTCTTCCAGCCCGAAGACATAAATCCCGAAGGGAACAGTGCCGGGGTCAAAATTGTTCCCGCCACCCGGCTCGATGGGCGGATTGAGCATCTGCCCCTGTGCTGTGCCGACCTGCATCGCCGCGACCTCGACGCGCGTCGGGTCAATGGTGCCGTTAGGCAGATAGTAGCCGAAGGGCAGCCGCAGCGAGGGCGAATAGCGCGCCACCGGGACGATTCCAACCGGGGCGGCGCTGGCACGCTGGAACAGCGGTGCGCGAACTTCCTCACCAATCAGATTAGGCGTCGTCCCTAAAATCAGATTGGTGCCGCCCACGTTGATCGGATAGCCCAGCGTCCTGACCACGTTGTGGAGCGTGGGTTCGTTGTTCCCGCCGTAGCCATTGGCGCTTAGCCCATACAGCCCGATCTGAAAAGTGGAAGCCCCCGGCGCGTTGGTTGTGAGCCGCACGGCAGCATTCAGCGCACCGACCTGATTGGTCGAGGGATTAAAGCGCAGCGTCAGATTGCCGCTTTGCCCCGCCGGGATATTCCAGGGGACGGCTGGACGGTTAATGGTACGAAAGGCGCTGGCATGGGTGCCCGTGATGCTGATGGCGCTGATGGTCAGCGTTGACGTACCGTTATTACGGATGGTCACAACCTGATTAGCGCTGTTGGTGCCCTTGAGCGTGCTGAAGATCAACTCCGAGGGCGTGGCCGCAATCGCTGCGTTCTGCGCGGTGATCTGGTTGAGGCCATCGGGCTGCGTGTTGCGAGCACTGGATAGAGACGGAAATTTCACGAGAATGATGAAGGCGATGAGGATCAGGCTTAGGGCGGATAAACGTTTAAACAGTCGCGCCATGCAGAGTGTTCCTCGCTAGTCCATTCAATTAAATGATGCTTAACAAAAGATAAGGATGATGACCGGAATGTGTAACAGAATTGATTGTAACAGATGCGCGGCGGCAGACGGACTGAAAAACGTAAATTTTTGATTCAAATGCTGTTATATCCCCAAACGATAGGACTGTTTTACTACCGTTTGGGTGTGCTGTCGTCGTGGTGGGTGTGCTGCTCATCACCATCATCGTGCCGTGCGATGGTGACTTCGTGCAGGGTGCGGCGGGGGAGCGGGGTTTCGCCGCGCCGGATGATGGGCAGGCGGGGGCGGGTTGGCTGTTCATAGAACGGTGTGGCGCTGGCCGCGCTATACACCGGGATATGAATGGTGAAGGTGGTGCCTTTGCCAACGTCGCTCGTGGCTTTGATGGTGCCGTGATGGGCTTCCACAATCCATTTAGCGATGGAAAGCCCCAGCCCAAAACCACCGGTGTGGGCGCGGGAGGGGTCAATCTGGTAGAAGCGGTCGAAGATGCGTTCCAGTTCATGCGGCGCAATGCCGATGCCTGTATCCGTCACCCACAGGATGGCGCTGCTGCCTTCCTGCCGCAGCCCCATGCTGATCTCGCCACCGTCGGGCGTGAATTTAAGCGCGTTGCCGATCAGGTTGAGCAAGAGCTGAATCAGCCTGTCGGCATTACCGTTCACCCGCACTGGCTCGAAATGTACCAGACGCAGCGTTAACGCCCGATTCTGCGCCAGTGCTTTGGCCTTGTGATAGGCATCCATCACAAGCGTGTCCAGATCAATCGGGGTAAGTTCAATCGTCACGCCGCCGTAATCTGCCCGCGCCAGCATCAGCAGATCATTCACCAGCCGCGACATGCGTTCGGTTTCGGCTTCGATGGCTTCAATGGATATCTCGTCCATCCCGTAGCGTTTACCCAGATCAAGATTGCCCCGAATGGCTGTGAGCGGTGTGCGCAGTTCATGCGAGACATCCGCCACAAAACGCTGCTGGACTTTAAAGAGATTTTCGATGCGCGTCATCATGTGGTTGAACACATCCACTAGCCGCGCCAGTTCGTCCTTCGGCCCCATCCAGGAAAGGCGTGTTCGCAGGTCGTCCGTCACGGCGATGCTGGCCGCCGCCCGTGTGATCTGTTCAATCGGCTGCAAGGCCTGATGCGAGAACCACAGGCTGAGCAGTGCCGCGCCAACGGTGGCAAAGGCGACGGTGACGACCATCACGATCAGCAGGATGTCAGCAGCTTTCTCGACCATCTCCAGCGACCCGGCCACCTGAATATTGCCCACCAATCGTCCGTTGGAAAAGATGATCGGTCGGGTGAGCACACGCAGGTTATTGCCATCAATGCGCACGTTGGAGAGCACCGGCTCCGCACTGCCCAGGGCGCGTGGGTCAAGCGGCTGGCTGTAGCCGGTGATGTTGCCGGAGGAGGCGTCCCACTCCGGCACGCCCTCGACCAGTTCCCAGGCCTGAATATATACACCGGATGCGCGGAACACATCCAGCGGGGTAAGCTGAATATCGACGCGCGTGGGACTTCCGAACTCGAAAATCTGCACGAGCGTACTTTCGCTCACAATAATGTTGGCGGTTTCATTCAGGGTGCTGTCAATTTCGCCAATCATCAGAACGCGCATCACGCCATAGGTGATGGCACCGAAAAAGATGATGATGATGGTCAACAGCGCGGCATACCACAGGGTAAGCCGTCTACGGATGGTCATTGCTGCTTATTCTTCCCGCAGGACATAACCCACGCCGCGGACGGTATGGATAACTCTGCCTTCGTTTTCGGCTTCGGTTTTCTGGCGCAGGTAGCGTACATATACTTCGATGATGTTGCTCTCGCCGCCGAAATCGTAGCCCCACACGCGATCAAAGATCACATCGCGCGTCAGCACCTGGCGCGGGTTGCGCATAAACAGTTCCAGCAGTTCATATTCCTTCGCGGTCAGGTCGATAGCGCGTTCGCCCCGGTAAGCCCGGTGGGTGCCTGTGTCCAGCGTCAGATCGGCAAAGCGCAGCACTTCAGGGCGGCTGGTCGGTGTGGAGCGGCGGAACAGCGCCCGCACCCGTGCCATCAGTTCATCGACCGAAAAGGGCTTTACCAGATAGTCGTCCGCGCCCGCATCCAGCCCGGTCACGCGGTCGTTGATGTCGTCTTTTGCCGTGAGCATCAGGATGGGCACTTCGCTGGCAGCCCGCAGGCGCTTACACACTTCCAGCCCATCCAGCCCCGGCAGCATCCAGTCCAGAATGACCAGATCAGGGGGGTTATCCCGCGCAATCGCCAGGCCAGTTTGTCCATCCCGTGCTACGTTGACCCGATAGCCTTCGTAGATTAAGCCTCGCTCAATGAATTGTGCGATGCGAGCTTCGTCTTCGATGACGAGAATACGTTCACCAGTCATGTCGTTGTTTCCTTATGCGTGCGAAAGCATAGACCTTCATGATGAATATCTTACATGCTTTGGATTAGAACTGCTTAAATTGATTAACGGAAACGTAAAGGACGATGAGTACCGAGTAATGAGTCGAAAGTGCCCAGTGAAAAGCAATGAGCTGGAGAAACACAACTGATTTTTGCAGATGCGGCCCGTCCGTGTTCACATCTCTGATTTACGCTGGTTCTTTGCTCAGCACAACCAAATTAGCACAGTGAGATGATAGGACACGGCATGCCGTGTCCCTACGAAAAGCATCGCGCGTTTTCTTTTATGCAAAAACCAACATAAGCACAAACGATTCGGTGTATGGGTGCGCCTCGCCCCTGTCCTTGTTCGCATGTGTTTTGATTTATCCATTAGCTACTTTCGACGCACGACTCGATACTCGGTACTTAGCCTGCTGCCCACCTGAAATCGGTCACAATGGCCGGGAGCGCCAGCGACAGCGTTTGATTCGCCTCCACGCTGTACAGCACCAGCGTCCCGGTTGCACTGCCCGTCGGGGTGATGCCGCCCACAAACGTGCCATCCGGCGAGAGGTGCGCCCGGCCCAGAAACCCTGCGACCGCGACCTGTGTCGGATCACCACCCGCCGCCGGGACTTCGACCAGCCGCAAAGGAGACGGGCCGCTGGCGGCATCGCCTGTGAGCAGCGCCCGTACCGTGCCACCGCTGGTCAGCGTCGCATCCTGGAGCGGGAAGGGGACACGCAGCGTCGGGCTGGTCGTCGCCTGTGGGTTGAACGGATCGACGATATAGGCCTCGGTACGGTCGGCGTTATAGGCCAGCAGCCGACCGTCGGGCAGCCACTCCGCGATTGGATAGCGCCCGATGCCGAGCATTTGCCCTGTGTTCAGGTCGTAAAGCTGCAATTCGGTGTCGGCGTCGATCTGCACCGTGACGATCAGCGCATCCTGATTGGGCGCGAAGACCGGGCGGCTGTAGCGCGTTGTGGCGCTGTTGGTGAGCGTGGGGACTCGTTCCGGCGCATCCGGTGAGTCGGTTGCTTCCGCTGCGGGTGCATCGACAGCGGCAGAAGTCGGCAGGATGAAAACGCCTTCGTCAGTCGTAAACGCGGCAGTTGCCCCGCTGGGACTGATCGCCACTTCACGCGCGGTCGCATCCGCCGCAGACAGCAGCCGCAGCGTCTCACCGTTAAGCGGTTGTATCCACACGCCGCCCGCGCTGAGGTAGATCACGGTGTTTCCGCTGATGGCATACTCGGTGATGTCTTCGGTCGCTTCGGTCAGCGTTTCAGGCGGGAGGCCATTGCGCGGCAAGCGCCACACTTGCAGAATGCCGTTCAGGTCGAGGGCGCGGAAATAGGCCTCAGCCGACAGGGCAAAGGCCGTGACGGAAGGCGGACGCGGCGCACCCCAGCCATAGGCCACCGCTTCGGCAATGGGCAGCGGGAAGCTGTCGCCTGTGGTGGGCAGAAGCAGGCTGATTGTCCCTTCGCGGAAGGCCATCATGAGGCGCCCACCGGGTGCCCAGCGTGCACCTGCCAGATCGACCGGGGCACTGCTGCGTTCGCCGGGGGCAGCCGTTGTGCCGTCCAGGGTAAAGGTCTGCAAAAAGCTGAACGTCTCGCCGTCGATCTCGTCCTGCGCGAAGGCCGCCATCACCCCATCGGCTTGCAAAACGGGCAGGGCATAAACGGTATCGGTGGCGGTCAGGGGAGTCTGGGTGTTGGCATTCGCCATGTCAAGCTGAATCAGCCCGCCTTCCGGTGGGGCGAAGACAAAACGGGCGTCATCCAGCCAGGCGAACCCGCGTGAGGATGGCACGGCTGCTGCGAGGTTCATCGCGCTGGCATCGCGGCGGTAAACCCACCAGATGTCGCCCTCGGCTTCGGCGGCCAGATACGTCCCGCCCGGCGACCATACCAGATGCCTGAGCGGGCTGATCGGCACGTCGGTGAAAGTGCGCGTCAGGGAGAAATACACCCGCGCCCCGTAGAGGGTGGTATAGGCGAGAGCGCCGCCATCGGGTGTCCAGGCCATCGTATCGCCCTGGCCGCGAATGGCGGGCACGTCGGCGGTTGCCCCTTCGATCTGCACCGGAGCCGCTTCCGCCGAGATGCGCATCAGCGAAAGACCTTCCTCCGTGCGATAGGCCAGCCAGTCCCCATCCGGCGCGACGGCGAAATCCAGCACAAAGGCATCTTCTGGCGTGATCGTCGTTACGCCGGTGCTGCCCAGGCCGATGCGCTGCACCTGCCCGGCGTTGAGCAGCACATAAAACTCGGTCGGCAAATTCAGGCCGTCTTCCTGTGCGTGGCTCATCCATGACAAGCACAGCAGCAGAATCAGGATCACCAACCCGATCAATCGTCGCTGCATCGCTCCGCCCCTTCCTGTGACACGTGATGTTCAAGTAAGGGACTATTATAGGCCGTTTGCGGTTTGGAGATGAGGCTGTTTGAGGTGGCTTTAAACGGGAAAAAGAGGATGCAGTCAGGGCGCACTCATGAGTACGCCCCTACAGCGTCAAGCAGTGTTCGTATTCAGCCGATCTTCCAAGCGCTGCAACGCTTCCTGCAAGCGCTGCTGGCGCAGGCTGGTGGTCATGTCGCCTCGCGTGCGTTCCAGCACCCCGCGTACCACATCCGTCTGCCGCCGCAGCCCACCCGTGAGCGCGTCAGGAAAATCAAACGTCACGAGTTGGTCATAGACCGCATCCATCCAGCCCAGCAGCCGTTCGGCCTCGTCAGGATGGCCGTCCTCGCGGCGCAGAATGTCGAGGATAAAGCGGCGCAGTTCGGTGGCGGCTTCCGCCAGCCCGTTCAGATACGTCGCGTCATCCACTTCCAGCGACTGCGGCGAGGGCAGCGGAGTCTGGCGGATAATGGCATAGGTGGCGAAGGCTTCCACCACTTCCTTGAGCGCATCCTGAGCATAGCCGCTGTAGTACAGGTCGGGATAGCCTGCGATGCCCGCCCGCATTTCCGCCGTTGCCGCGCGGATGATGCCGAGCTTGGTATCTGCCGTATTCCATTCGCGGCGGTGAATGGCGCGGATGCACTCCGAACAGTGGCGGATTAACTCGCGCGAGCGGGAAATGGCCTGATCGCGGGCGGTGTTTTTGGCGGTCAGGCTGGCGCGGATGGCGTCGGAAATCAGGTTAAGTTCGTCCATTATTCCTCAGAGGGGGTGGTCGAAGGTGTCGGATTATCGGACGGATTATCCGCGTCGTCACTGCGGGCGACGCTGAACAACTGCTCCGCCAGCGAGACGGGCTTAGGTGGCAGCTTGATCTCGCCATGCACCTGCTCGAAGCGCTCCAGATTTTCAGCCAGCGCATTCAGGAAGGATTTGGCGTTGGAGGGCGTAAGCACGATGCGTGACTGCACCCGCACGCGCGGGTCATTGGGCATCACCTGAAAGAAATCGATCACGATTTCGCTGTGCGTCTGGTTGATGATCGCACCGTTAGCATAGGTCGCGTTCAGGTTGGCGGGCAGTTCCAGCCGGAGCTGGCGCTGTGACTGCGGTGGCGTGGGCGGTTTATTCGGGGGCTGCATCAGAAAAACTCTCCAGTTTTAAAAAGTCTGGCGAAGAACGCGCTCATCCTAGCACAGCCACATAGGAGGCTCGTTAGAGCCTGCCTGTACGCTCACCCTGTCTCTTTCTGCTGTTGGCGGTGGCGCAGCGCTTGCCCACCGCTGGTCGTTTCTGCAAAGCGCCACAGGACTTCAACGGTCAGGTCTAAGGTCGCTTCATCCAGCACCCCCAGCGGCAGCTTATTGAACTCGGCCTGAATCGCGTTCAGTTCCGGCATGATCTGGCGGGCGCGGTCACTAAGCACCAACTGGACGGCGCGGCGGTCGGCTTCCGAAGTCGCCTTTTGAATCAGCCCTTTTTCCACCATGCTGTTGACCAGGCGGCTGGGGCTGCCTGTCTCGCACACCAGCCGCTCGCCAAGTTCCAGCAGGCTGAGCGGCTCGAACTGTTCCAGCACTTGCAGCACTTCCGCCTGCGAGGGGGTGAGATCAAGCGGGCGAAGCGCTTCGGTCAGCAGGCGGTTGCCCTCGCGCTGCACCGCCAGAATCAGATAGCGCAGTTCTTCCGCTTTATCCATTGGGGTGCCTCTGCTTTTAATTCATGATATGTCATGTATTTAAGCAAAAAAAGCGGCGGAGTCAAGGTGCAGGATACGACGTTCAGCCAGTCGCTTTTCCGATTCAGGGTCATGCGAAGGCAGGAAGACGGTCGGGATGTGTCGCGCGAAGTCCAGAATGCGGCGATGCGTATCATGCTGCAAGGCTGGATTCGGCCCGACGCCATCCACGACATCGCGTATCAGCAAGTCCTGTGAATAGGCTGCGTCGCCTGCGAAAAACAGCACATGCTCGTCCTGTTCCAGCACAACCGAGAGATGCCCCGCGCTGTGGCCGGGTGTGGGCAGCAGGCGGATGTCGCCCGCATGAGTCAGCACATGACTCGTCTCAAAATTGTGATAGGCGCCATCCTTAAAATCAACCAGCGTTGGTGCAAAGTCTTTCGGCCAGCGCTGATTCAGATAGCCGAGCAAGCGCCCGCTCAAGCCCTGCGATGCTTTCCATTCCTGGCGCGATACAAGAAATTCAGCGTTCGGAAAGTGATGCAGCCCGCCTTCGTGATCCTGATGCAGATGAGTCAGCACCACCCAGCGCACATCTGCCGGGTTCAACCCGCGCTGCTGCATCTGGTGGCCGATCTCATCCTGTGGGGTGACTTCAAAGGGCGCGGCACGCTGCACCAGGCGCATGTGCGGCGGGAAATAGATCGGCGCGTTGGCATTGGCGGGAATGCCTGTGTCGATCACGATCAGCCCTTCGGGGTGTTCGATCACCGCGCAGTAGATCGGCAGCCAGTCGGTGAACTGGTTATCCAGCAGACTATTGACCAGCCGCAGCACTCCCTTGCCTTTGCCCACCTGCCAGTTCTTCGTGATTTTCACTCGCCCGGTCGAGATCAGATGCGTCTTCATTCAGTCCTCCTCAAATATGTGATATGTCATCTATCCTAGATGAATTTACATGATATGTCAAGTATTTGAGATACAAGTTACACAGTTACAGGTTGTTTTTCTCGTAGGGGCGGG
>JANRLJ010000215.1:0-29269 GCA_033762735.1 bacterium
GACACTGACCCTGGAAATCCTTGCCTGGGAAAACACACGCAACCAACAATCTGCCAAAATCCATTGGCGTTTCTCCGTGGACGATGCGCGTCGTGTTTTCCGTCACCATTACCAAGCATTCTCATCTTGTTGACGTACTAGAGCAGATTGGCTCACCTGCGGTCGAACCGCTTATTGCTGCTCTAGGAAACCAAAATAGGTTTGTGCGCTACCGCGCCGCCCAAGTATTAGGAAATATCAAGGATGAACGTGCCGTCGAACCACTTATTTCTGTACTGAGCGATGAGCATCCAGTAATGCGCTATACCGCTGCATCTGCTCTGGGAAACATTGGTGATAAACGAGCTGTCGAACCGCTGATCGCCGCGCTAGGTGACACAGAAGCAGATGTCCGCCGCTTTGTCGCCGAGGCACTTGGGGAGATAGGAGATGCGCGGGCGGTCGAGCCACTCATAGCCGCCTTGCGAGACGAAAATGTGGATGTCCGCGCCAATGTTGTCAGGGCGTTGGGGAAGATTGGCGATATCCGCGCTGTCAAACCGTTGTTCCCACTTCTTTTAGACATAGACACCGAACAAATCAATGTTTTTCACCCAAGTATCTGCGACACCACCGCCAGCGCGCTCGAAAAAATCGGCACACCGGAAGCACTCGAAGCCCTGCGGCGCTGGCGGGCGGGGGAGTTGTAGCGATGGCAACGCGACAACAAAACGAGAAGGACTTTCCACATTGGGAAGACCTTGCAGAGGGTGGAAGGCGCTATTGGTATGATCGCAAAGGTCGAGTACGAGGTTTTCAACGCTTAATCAAAATTGTGGATGGCAATGAAAATACCCTGTTCTTCTTTCAGGAAATTTATGATGATGAAGGCCGATTGATCGAAATACATCAAAAATATCCCGTTGATACGGGTCATCAGATCGTGAAAGCCAATGAGCCGGAGCAAGACCTATGATTACCAAAAGCGTCGTGAGTGAAAAGCTGCTCGCCTATCTCAATGAACAAATCTCCTTAGAAACGCTTGTGGATTGGGCAGAGAATTGCTTTGTCATCGGCGGCTTTGGCCCTGATGAAGATATTGACGTGGTACGCGATATTGTAGCCTATCTCGCCGGAGCAGATCGCCCCATGTTCCCGCTGACCTGGGAAGTATGCCTCGATTTTATGAAGCAGCTTGGGACACCCGTGCGGGTGGTGCCTGCCTCTGTAGCGTAAACCACGCTATTGTTCAGAAAACGCCGATAGCGAACAATTGTCCCCCAAAAGAGGTTCAGTGCGGGTCTATACGCCCTCTTTCCCTTACGCTATAATGTTGACTGCCGTTTAAACTTTTTTGAAACTCAGAGGCGCTATGAGCAGACGCACACAGGTCTACCCCTTCACGGCCATCGTGGGGCAGGAACGCATGAAGCGCGCCCTCATCCTCAACGCCATTGATATGCGTATCGGTGGTGTGTTGATCCGGGGCGAACGCGGCACAGGCAAAAGCACCGCCGCCCGCGCTTTGGCCGCCCTGCTGCCCGAAATTGACGTGATTGCGGATTCCCCTTTTAATGATGACCCCAACCGACCCGATACCTGGTCGGATATTTCCCGCGAGCGCTACGGGAACAACGCATCGATTCCCGCAGAAAAGCGCCGCGTCCCGTTTGTCGATCTCCCCGTGAGCGCCACCGAAGACCGCGTGGTCGGCACACTCGACATCGAAAAGGCCATCCAGCGCGGCGAACGCCACTTCGACCCCGGCGTACTGGCGAACGCCAATCGCGGGATTCTGTATGTCGATGAGGTCAATCTGCTCGATGACCATGTGGTCGATCTGCTGCTCGACAGCGCCGCGATGGGCGTGAACGTGGTCGAGCGCGAAGGCATCAGCTTTTCGCACCCGGCGCGCTTCATCCTGGTCGGCACAATGAACCCCGAAGAAGGCGATCTGCGCCCGCAGCTGCTTGATCGTTTCGCGCTGTCGGTGGAAGTGCATGGCATCGCGGACGCAACCGAGCGTGTCGAAATCGTCGAGCGCCACATCGCCTATGAAACCGACGCGGAAGCCTTCCGCAAGACCTGGGAGCCGCAGGAGCGCGACCTGAGTGGACGCATCGCTGCCGCTCGTGAGATCGTGGACGAGGTGGGCTATACACGCGGCGATCTGCGCCTGATCGCGCTGATGACGAGCAACATGCACATCGACGGCCACCGCGCCGATCTGGTCATCCTCAAGGCCGCGCGCGCCCACGCCGCCTACGAAGGCCGCCGACAGGTCAGCCGCAACGACATTCTGCTGGCCGTCGAACTGGCGATCCCGCACCGCCTCAAGCGCGGGCCGTTCGCGGATGCGCAGATCAACATGGCCTCGCTCCAGGGCGAGATGGATCAGCTCCAGGCGGAACTGGCCGAAGGTGAAGAAACCGCCGACGCGACCCAGGCCTCGACTGAAAAATCGATGGATGGGAAAAAAAAAGCCAGTCGGTAAGTAACCCCTCTGAACAGCAAGCGCCGGATATCAGCCAGGCTCAGCCAGCCCCCCAGGATGTGTTCCAGAATCAGAACGGGAACTGGTGGGAAGGTGGGCAGAAGGTGCAGTCCGGCGCGGAATTCGCCCCGCGCAAACTAAATACCCAGTTGGATAAGCTCACGCGCCGCCAGAGCGGACGCCGTTCCTACACGCGCACTGACCGCAAACGTGGCCGCTATGTGCAGGCGAGGCCAGCAGGCGACCGCACCGACGACATCGCGTTCGACGCGACGCTGCGGGCGGCAGCGCCTTTCCAGAAAGCCCGCGAAGACCAGAAAGCCGAACGCGGCATGGCCTATGCCCTCCAGCGCAGCGACCTCCAGCGCAAGGTGCGTGTTCGTCGCACGAGCAATCTGATCCTGTTTGTGGTGGATGCTTCGTGGAGCATGGCCGTCAGCGAGCGGATGCAGGCCACCAAAGGCGCGATCATGTCACTGCTGACGGATGCCTATCAGCGGCGCGACCGGGTGGGGCTGATCGTGTTCAACAAAGACCGTGCTAACCTCGTGCTGCCGCCGACCAACTCGGTCACGCTGGCGAAACACGCGCTGGTGGATGTGCAGGTGGGCGGGAAGACGCCGCTTTCCGCCGGGCTGCTGCTCTCTTATGAGGTCGTGCGGCGGGAGAAAATGCTGCACCCTGACATCGTGCCGATGATTATCCTGCTGACGGACGGCGCGGGCAACGTGAGCATGAGCGAGATGTCACCGCAGGAAGAAGCCCACCGCATCGCCAACCTCATCAAAGAGGAAAACATCAAGACGGTGACGATCAACATGGAGCATATTGCTTTCGACCAGGGCTTAGCCACCAAACTGGCCGAAAAGCTGGGCGGGCCATGCTACACCCTGCATCAACTGCGGGCGGAAACCCTGCTGGAAACCGTCCGCCACGAGATGGAATTTAACAATCGCTGACCCCGCTTTTGTGGTACAATCTCGATACACCTGTTCTGTTTGGGCGGCTTAAAAACCGCCCTTTTCATCACACGAGTCTGGTTCATGACTTTACAGCAGCAGTTTGAAGCCTTCGTCGCCTACTGGCGGCAGCACATTCGCGGCCAGGAACGCGGCGATGCCACCAGCTTTATCGAATATCTGTTTAAGGCGTTAGGGTACGAAGGGGCGCTGCAAGCCGGGGGGCATTTCGAGGAGCGCGTCGCCCGCAGGCAGGATGGCCGCAGCGCAACCAAATTTGCCGATTACGTCATTCCCAGGCGGGTGCTGATCGAGATGAAATCGCGCGGGGAAGACCTGCGCCGCCACTACGACCAGGCGCTCAATTACTGGATTGATCTGGCCGAGAACCGCCCCCAGTACGTCATCCTGTGCAACTTTGACGAGTTGTGGATTTACGACCTGAATCTGCAACCCCGCGACCCGATGGATAAAATCCGCGTTGAAGACCTGCCGCAGCGCCATACCGCGCTGGCCTTTCTGCTTCCCATCCCCCAAAAGCCCGAATTCTCCAACAATCGTATCGCCGTCACCGACGAGGCCGCTTTCAGCCTGTCGCGGGTGCTGCGCTCGATCATCAAACGCGGCATCGACCAGAAGCAGGCGCAGCGCTTCGTGCTGCAATGTCTGGTGGCGCTGTTCGCAGAAAACATCGGCCTGCTGCCCAACCGCACCTTTACACGCATCATCCGAGACAGCCTCGACCATCAGGACAGGCTGGAAGCGCTCGACCTGCATTTTTACGATCTGGTGTGGATTCTGTTCACGACCATGAACGCACGGCGCAGAACCCCGGTCGGGCGCTTTTATGAAGTGCCCTATTTCGACGGCGGGCTGTTCGCGGAAATCGACCCGGTGGAACTGACGACCACCGAGCTGGAACTGCTGCTGGCCGCCACCCAGCATAACTGGTCACTGATTCACCCCGGCATCTTCGGCGCGGTGTTCGAGGAAAGCCTGGAAAAAGCCGAGCGCCACCAGACCGGTTCGCACTTCACCCATGAAGTGGATATTCTGCGAATCGTGCGCCCGGTCATCACCCGCCCCTGGCACGAGCGCATCGAGGCCGCCTCTGACGCGGCAGCGCTGCGTGCGCTGCACGATGAACTGTGCGCCTATCGCGTGTTCGACCCGGCCTGTGGCAGCGGCAACTTTCTTTACGTGGCCTACCGCGAGATGAAGCGGCTGGAACGTGAGATTTTTGACCGCCTGGAAGACCTCACCGAACCCTATACACCCCCGCGCTACGTCAACACCGCCCAGTTTTACGGCTATGACATTCAGCCCTTCGCGGTTGAACTGGCGAAAGTCACGCTGATGATCGCCAAAAAGCTGTCGATTGACGAGGTGGAAACGCCCGAAAGCGCCCTCCCGCTGGACAACCTCAATGACAACATTCTGGAAAAAGATGCGCTGTTCAGTGAGTGGCCGGACTTCGAGGCCTGCATCGGCAACCCGCCCTATCTAGGTTCACGGGTTATCCGAACACAACTTGGAAATGAATACGTCAACAAGCTGCGTACAGCTTATCCCCAAATTCCTGGGAATGCCGATTACTGTGTGTATTGGTTTCGCAAGGCGCACGAAGTCATGCAGACAGGAGCACGGGCTGGGCTGGTTGGAACAAACACCATTCGTCAGAACTTTTCACGGATTGGTGGGTTGGATTTCGTCATCGCCAATGACGGTTATATTTACGAAGCGGTGTCTTCCATGCCCTGGTCTGGTGATGCAGCGGTTAATGTATCAATTGCCATCTGGAGCAAAGGCACACCACCACAAAAGCCACGCTTATGGGTGGATAACGGTGAGACTGCGGTCGAGCTACCCTTTATTAATAGCAGTTTATCGCTTAAGACAGATGTAAGCAGCGCCGTTGCTTTAGAATGCAATGTTGAACCAAAGCGCGTTTATCAGGGGCAAATTCCAGGAAACGCTGTATTTATTCTACAGCCCAATGAAGCGCGGGCAATGTTGAAGCATTATCGTTCCAATAGTGAAGTTGTTTACCCATTCCTGATTGGCAGAGATTTGGTGTCTCGACCACAGGGTAAGCCGAGTCGTTTTGTCATCGATTTTGGTGAACGTGACATTCTTGATGCTGCATCTTATCAGCAACCTTATGAACGCTTAAAGACAGCTTTTTCAAACAGTCCTGCCTCGTCAACCGGACGCTGGTGGTTGCACCATCGCAGACGAACTGAGATGATAGGCCTGCTTTCCGGACTTGGGCGCTACATCGTTTGCTCTGAGGTGACCAAAAGACCAATCTTTGATTTTGTTTCGCCCAAAATTCGGCCCGATCACACGCTCATTGTTTTTGGCTACGAGGACGACTACGACTTTGGTGTGCTACAATCGAATCTGCATTGGTTATGGTTTCAGGAAAAAGCATCAACCCTGAGAAATGATTTTCGGTATACGCCGCACAGCGTTTTCGATACTTTTCCCTGGCCGCAGTATGCGACTCCAACCCAGATCAAAGCGATTGGAGATGCAGCCCGTACTCTGCATGAATTCCGGCGTGACCGAATGTCAAAAAGTGTGCGGATGACCTTGCGCGAGATGTATCGGTCGTTGGAACTTCCCGGCCAAAATCCTTTGAAAGACCTACACGCCACGCTCGACAGGGCCGTGATGGCGGCGTATGGGTTCGACCCGGAGCAGGATGTGCTGGAACAACTGCTGGCGCTGAACCTCGCAGTTGCGGCGCGGATTGCGGCGGGCGAGGCGGTGACTGCGCCGGGGATTCCGACGGATTATCCCAACCCGGCGGAACTGGTCAGCGAGGGCTGCATCCAGCCGCCGGAGTTGATTTAGCATGATTTTTGTTTAACGTCGCTTTTTGTCCTCACCCCCGCCTCGCTTCGCTCGACTCCCCCTCTCCAAAAGATTGGAGAGGGGGTTGGGGGGTGAGGAATTTGAGGCGAAACCGTTTATCCAACACTGACGTTGATTTAGGGAGAGAATCAAAACAGGGCGACCGCCTGGCCGCCCTGTTTTTGTTTAGGAAAGTGAACTTATTCGTCCGCAGACGTGGTATCGAAATACGCAGGCGCGGTAGGCATCGAGCCGATAGCTGCGGCGGGCGCGTTCATCAGGTCTTCAAAGGCCTGACGGTCGAGCGTTTCCTGCTCCACCAGTACACTCGCCAGTTGGTCGAGCTTGTCGCGATGGTCACGCAGCACGGTCAGCGCACGGTCATAGTTGTGCATCAGAATGCGCTTGACCTCGTTGTCGATTTCTTCCGCGTAGTGTTCGCTGTAGTCGCGCTGTTCGCCCAGTTCACGACCCAGGAAGATCGACCCGTTCTGGCTGCCATAGGCGCGGGGGCCGAGCTTATCGCTCATGCCGAACTGCGTCACCATCGCGCGGGCAAGCCGGGTCGCCTGCTGGAGATCGCTGCTGGCGCCCGTCGTCAGACGGTTGAAGACCAGTTCTTCCGCCGCGCGACCGCCCATCGCACAGGCGATGTTGTCCTCGAACTCCTCGCGCGAATGTACGCCCGCGTCTGCTTCTGGCAGGGACATCACGTAACCGCCAGCGCGACCACGCGGGATGATGGTGATCTTGTGTACCGGGTTGGCGTTGGGCATCACGAAATGCAGGATCGCATGACCGGCTTCATGGAAGGCGACCGTGCGCTTCTCTTCCGGCGAAATCACGCGCGTCTTGCGCTCCGGCCCCATCACCACGCGCTCCATACTCTCCTGAAGCTCGTTCATGCCGATGGTCTTCAGGTTGCGGCGGGCGGCCAGAATCGCGGCCTCGTTAATCAGGTTTTCCAGATCAGCGCCGGAAAAGCCTGCCGTGATCTTGGCAATCGCTTCCAGATCAGCGCTGGGGGCCAGCGGCTTGCCCTTCGCGTGGACTTTCAGAATGTCGATGCGGCCTTTCACGTCGGGGTTGTCCATGATGACCTTGCGGTCGAAACGCCCCGGACGCAGCAGCGCAGGGTCGAGGATGTCGGGGCGGTTGGTGGCCGCGATCACGATCACGTTCGTGCCCGTCTCAAAGCCGTCCATCTCCACCAGAATCTGGTTGAGCGTCTGTTCGCGCTCATCGTGACCACCGCCGAGGCCAGCACCGCGATGGCGACCGACCGCGTCGATTTCGTCCACGAAGATGATGGCGGGGGCTTCGGCCTTCGCCCGGTCGAACAGATCACGCACACGCGACGCGCCGACACCGACGAACATTTCCACGAATTCAGAACCCGAAATGCTGAAGAACGGCACCCCGGCTTCCCCGGCGACGGCACGCGCCATCAGCGTCTTGCCCGTCCCTGGCGGCCCAACCATAAGAACGCCCTTCGGCACACGTGCGCCCAGGCGGATGAATTTTTCCGGCTCTTTGAGGAACTCCACCACTTCCTTGAGTTCTTCCTTCGCTTCGTCCGCCCCGGCCACGTCCGAGAATGTCACCTGCGGGCGTTCCATATCCCGCGCGACACGGGCACGGCTGCGGCCAAAACTCATGGCCTGATCCTGCCCCACGCGCACCGAGCGCATCATACGCCACAGCAGCCACACGATCAGCAGCATGGGCAGGATGGTGATCGCCAGTTGCAGCAGGATGTTGCCGGTGTTGTCGCCGCGCTGGAACTCGGTGTTGATGCTGTTGACCAGTTCGGGGTTCAGGCCGGAGTCAAGCAGGAGTTCGCGGATATTGGTGGCGGGGGGAATATACATGCGAACGGTCGCGCCCGTGCGAAGCTGCACGAACACTTCGTCAGAGCCACGCTGCGTGATCGACGCGACGTTGTCGTTTTCGATTTCTTGGATCAACTGATCGATGCGGAAATTGCTGCCCGGCGCGAAGGTGTTCTGCCCGCTTAACAGGAACACCACAGCGAGAATGACGAGGATGCCGATTGCCAACCAAACGCGCTGGGTATTCCGGTTTGGTTGGTTGTTCCCATCCCGATCATTGCGATTGTTGGGCGAGTCAGGCGGTCTGTTGTTCACAGAAGTACTCCGAGAGGGTTAGGCTTACTGATGATGGAACTTGCTGACAAACCATAGAATGCTAACAATACTTTAGGTGCACATTATGACGATCATAACCAGCAAACAGGGGATGGTCAATAATCCTTAACCTGCTGACTGATTGAGGCATTCGTATCTTAGCCCAACTTCGATTGTTTTAATATGGCAATTTGTGTAAGAAAATGTGTTTACGTTTTCAGGAATACCCAATCAAAATTGCTGCGGGGCGTGGTGAACTTTAAGGACATCATCGGTAGGGGCATAGCGCGCTACGCCCGTACATCTCCCTGATTTTCACCACTCCCTTGATGCGATAAGAAAGCATCGTGGTTCAAGACGTGGTAAAATAAAAGCTTAAGGCAGTGGGCGCAAGGGGACATTGTGCCCAGGCAGCCAACTTTAGGGTGGAGGGGATTCCCGTGATTACGTGTCCAGAATGCGGACGTATGAATGCCGATGATGCCAAGATCTGCGTGTACTGCGGCACGGCGTTGGTTGATCTTGTCAAGGAAACTGCCGCAACACGCTCCTTCAACGATACCGATTTCGAAGAAGGCGTCCCCAAGTGGGGGTCGGCGCGTTTCGGCTCAAAGATGAATCTGATTGTCAACGTGGAAAAAAGCCCGGAAAACCTGACCTTTGACGCGGACGAAATTGAAGAACTGGTCATTGGGCGCATCGACCCCGATACTGGCGAACGCCCGGAAATTGACCTGACCGATTTCGGTGCGCTGGATAAGGGTGTTTCCCGCCGCCACGCTGCCATCATTCGCAAGGATGGTTCGCTGCAGGTGGTGGATCGGGGCAGCCCCAACGGTACGTTCCTCAACGGGCAAAAACTGGTGTCTAATCAGCCGCGTGTTTTGCGCGACGGTGATGACATCCGCCTGGGGTATCTTGTCATCCGCATCTCCTTCCAAAAAGCCTGAGCCTTTCAGGCCTGAGCACGCATGTCCGCCTCAATGACCGTTGGGAACCGCACGAATGAAGAATGGCTGGAAGCGCTGGGCAGCGACGCCGAGACGCAGGCTGCCGCGCTCCAGGATTTGCGCCAGCGCCTCCAGCGCAGCATCCTCTATTATCTGACGCAGGAACGCAGCGATTTGCGCGACCTTTCCGGCCAGGAACTCAGCCGCATGGCCGACGATCTGGCGCAGGACGCGACGCTGCGCGTGATGGAGAATCTGGATAATTTCCGGGGTGAAAGCCAGTTCACCACCTGGGCCAATCGCATTGCCATCCGCATGGCAATCAGCGATCTGCGCCGCGCCCGCTATAAGGACTTCAGCCTGGACGACCTCACCGCCGACGGCGATCTTTCGCCCACGACCACCATTAACACCGCGAACGGGCTTTCCTCGAATCCGCCCAATCCTGAAACAGCGGTCGAACGCGCCGACGTGCTGGCGAAGATCAATGCCGCGCTGGAAGATGCGCTCACCGAACGCCAGTACAAGGCGCTGGAAGCGGTGGCGCTGCGCGGGGTGCCGATGGACATCGTAGCGGAGCAGATGGGCACCAACCGCAACGCCCTTTATAAGCTGCTGCACGACGCCCGCCGCAAGCTGCGCACTTATCTGGAATCGCAGGGCTTACCCATCGATTACATGCTCGATCTGTTCCAGGGCGGCTAACGAAGCCGCACATCAATACATCTGTGTAGGGACACGGTGCGCCGTGTCCTGAATCCCACCCATCCTCCATCAGTATCACAAATCGCAGGTAGTACGCCATGCTTCCCTGTATCGGTACGGGCGAAGCGCGCTTCGCCCCTCCCAACAGGCACGTTTAAGGGGTCGATGTACGAGCGTTAAGGGTCAGCGCTGGAATATCCGTGATACGCTTGCTGCGACGCAATCACACGATACAGGCGGCACCCCGGTTTCCACGCGACCACTACCAGGGCATCGCTCACATCATAGACGCTTTTGGGAAAGCAACGATGACCACCACCAGGGAACTCCTCAAACAACTCAGGCATTCTGACCCGGAAAAGCGCAAGGCCGCCATCAAAGGGCTGGCACGCGCCAAGGAAAAGGACGCCATTGTCCCGCTGGCAAAAATGGGCGGGGACGACAAGGACGCCGAAGTGCGCGAACTGGCGCTCAAGGCCGGGCGGTATATCCTCGAACAGACCGGCGGCCTGCAGGAGATGGAGCGCAAGACGGCCAAAGTAAACGCCACCACTCCCCCCCCGGCGGAAGAACCAAAAGACTCCAAAAAGAAGCCGCTGGTCTTCCATGTCTCAGACGCCGACTCGCAAAAAGCGGCCAAGCTGCTGGATGAGGCCATGACCTACCAGATGCGCGGCGAGAAGGCCAAGATGATGAAGGCGCTCTCCAGGGCGCTCAGCACCAACCCCAACCTGCGCTATGATTCCTTCTTCGCCAGCCTCGCTGAAGACGCGACGGGCAAACCGCTGGCCGAAGCCGTGACCATTCTGGATGATGAAGACGTGCAGAAAGCACAGGCCAAGCAGGTGGTGGACGCCCGCAAGCAGAAGAAAATCGACGAGCATCTGGCGACCGTCTCCCGCACAAGCTGGCGCGATGTCGTCTTCGACCTGGCGGTTTACGGGGTGGTGATGCTGTTTGGCGTGATCGTGGTCAGCTTTGTGATTGTCCAGACAGCGCAGGCCTTCGCCAACCGCTATGAGCAGAATTTGCTCGATTGGAGCCGCGCGGTCTGCGAAACCGATAACAACGGTGAACGGGTCTGCCTGGTTCAGCCGACTTTTGAAGAATCTGAGGCAGGACAAACCGAGCCGCGCGAAGTCACCCTGATGGAACCCGATCCCACCTTCCTGACGACCATCGAGTCAGTGCGGCAGATTCCGCTCAGCCGGATTCTGGTGCAGGGAGGCCTCGCCAGTGTGCTGGGCGTGGTGCTGATGGCGCTGCTGAGTGTCATCATTCACGGGCTGTCTTCGCTGGCCTTCGGTGGGCGCGGGACACTGCCGCATCTGGCGCACAGCCTGACCTCGTTCATCACCAACCGTACCATCCTGATTCTGATTCTGATCGGCGCGATTGGCGCGGTATTCCTCAGCAGCGGGACGGCGCTGGTGCTGACGATTGGCGGCGGCCTCATCGGGCTGATGAGCCTGCTGGTGTTCTTCAAACTGGTGTCGATCACCGGGCAGACCTACGATTACGGCTTCGCGAAGGGCTTCATCGCCACACTGATCGCGCTGGTGGTGGTGGGCGCGGTCGGTGGCGGCGCGGGGCTGTTCATCCTGTAAAGAGAGTAAAAGAAGCGATGAGTGATGAGCAATGAGTTTTTGACCTGAACCATGCGCTTATCACCTCAGGCTTTCAATTTGCTTGCACTTCAGAAGGAAATCCCGCTTACGCTTTGCGGTACGGGCGATGCGCTGCGTCGCCCCTACGGAAGATCAGGTTTTCTTGAAGTGTTCTCCGCAAACCGCTGCACCTCGCAAATATGCGCTGCCCCCTCGCGTCCCATCCTTTTCCACCATCCGTAAACATTTCTTAGCAAGTGCGCCTGCTTATAAAATTCTGGTAAGATACCCATGTGCAGAATCATCCGTAGGATGTAGCGGACAACGCACAACCAGAAGGACAAACACAGCCACACCCACAATAAAACGCCGCGCCGTGTGAGCAGCAGTGGCGCACGGTGTACGGTGAAAAAAGGGAGCAAAAAAACCATGTCGCGCTGTAATGAAAATGACGCCAATCAACTGCTGACGTTTCTCCAGGATGCCCCCTGCGAAGACGAAATCGTGGCGATGGACTGCAACGATTTCTGCGAACAGCTCTCCGACCTGGCAGAGCGCGTGGCAAGGGGCGAAAAGCTGGAAGACCTGCTCCCCGCGTTGCAGGATCATATGCGCTACTGGAAGGACTGCCGCGAAGAATTCGAGGCACTGGTGGCTGTTTTAAAGGCGGAATCCTCCGGCGCGTTGAAAGACACCGCCGATTCATCTGAACCCACGCAATCATAGGAGTATCCCAGATCATGGAAAAGCGACGTGTTGTTATTATCGGTTCTGGCCCGGCAGGGTTTTCCGCAGCGCTCTATACAGGCCGCGCCAACCTTAACCCGGTAGTGATTGCGGGCGATAAACTCGGCGGGCAGGTGGCGCTCACCCACGAAATCGACAATTACCTCGGCTTTCCCGAAGGCTTGGGCGGGGCTGATCTGGTCGAGAAGATGAAGGAACATGCGGAAAAATTCGGCGCGGAAACCGTGTTTGAACTCGTGACCGAGGTCGATTTCCGCAGCGGCTCGCCCTTTACGGTCAAGACGACGGGCGAAACCTATCTGGCGGATACGGTCATCGTGACCATCGGTGCGAACCCGCGCAAGCTGAACGTCCCCGGCGAGGATGAATACCTCTCACGCGGCGTGAGCTACTGCGGCACCTGTGATGGCTTCTTCTTCCGTGGCAAGGATATTGTGGTCGTGGGCGGCGGCGACAGCGCGGTTGAAGAAGCCCTGTTCCTGACGCGCTTCGCCACACATGTGAACATCATCCACCGCCGCGACTCGCTCCGCGCCGGGGTGCAGTTGCAGAACCGCGCCTTCCATAACGAGAAGATCAGCTTCACGTGGGACTCAGTCGTGGAAGAAGTGCTGGGCGAGGAAGACGGGCAGGTCACGGGCGTACGACTGCGCAACCTGAAGACCGATGAAATCACGACCCGCTCGACCGAAGGCGTATTCATCTTCATCGGCCACGACCCCAACAGCCCGGTCTTTGGCGATCAACTGGCGACGGACGACCAGGGCTACGTCATCACCGACCAGCGCTTCCGGACTAACGTGGACGGCATCTTCGCGGCGGGCGAAATCCAGGACCCGATGTGGCGGCAGGTAGCGACCTCGGTCGGCCAGGGCGCGGCGGCGGGCATCAGCGCCATCCAATGGCTGGAAGCGCACGAGGACACGCTGCAACCGCTGGACGACAGCGCGGAAGCACCTGTTAAGCTGAACATCCCCGCACCGGAAGCATCCTGAACGAAATCGACCCACGAGAGGCGAGCCACTGGTTCGCCTCTTTATTATCGTTAGAACTTATGCAGTTGCCCTCACCCCCCCGACCCCCTCTCCCGAATGCTGGCGCTGGGAGAGGGGGAGAAGGACACGTTCGAGAGTATAAGTCCCTCTCCCTTGGGAGAGGGATTTAGGGTGAGGGCGAAGGTTGAAGTGCGTAACTCCTAAATGTGTAGTTGCACTGTTGCAAACACGCCGAGTTCCCGTAGGGGCGCAGCATGCTGCGCCCGTACAAACGGCAATATCTGCAACAGAGGAATGTAGGATCAAAACGAATGCGAACAATGTTAGGAGTGACGAGCGCGTCGCCGATACATGACCATTTATTGAAATAATTTGTAAGCAACAAATCCTTCAAATGTCTTTCGCTGACTGTAAACAAGAGGCCGCCGACCCAACGATGAGCGTACAGGTTTTCTGGGACAACGAAGACAAGACCGTGATTCGTGCCGTGTATGAAGGCGATGTAACGCTGGAGGACTACTACACCGCCATCGACCAGACCGCCGCGCTCATGCAGCAGGTCACGCACTCGGTCTATCATATCCTCCACCGTCAGAACGTCCGCAGCCAGCCCTCCACGATGGCGACGGTCATGCGCTACGCCAATCGCAAGCTGCCCGCCAACCACGCCGGGAGCGTGATTATCGGCTCGCGGGCGCTGACGAAAATCCTGGTCAACATCGCCAAAAGCATCGCGCCGCATCTGGCGAAGGAAGTCTACTTCGCGGATACGCTGGAAGATGCCCGCCGTATCATCGCACAGCAGCATCAGCCAAGCCGCATTGTATAACTCCACAAGTGCTCATGTTTGGCAACGCTGAGTGCTCAAAATCAACCCTACACGCGACCGCGCAGGGCTGTCGATCTGTTGAGCACGCCCGCATCGAAGCGCTGGAGGAACAGATCAACGAAGCTGTCGATGCTGTAGCCGATCAGGAAGGCGGTTTCCCAGTCAACGGCGGTGGCCGAACTCAGCAGGAGCAGCCCGGCGAACCCCACCCACAGCGACAGAATCCCGATGATGACCCCGACCTCGTGGATGTGCACCCACAGCAGCCAGTCCTCCACCACCAGCGCCTTGCCGCCGGGGGTTGACCGCGCCTGCTTGACCGCGTCCACGCCCAGATGCACCACGCCGCCAATGATGATAAACAGATATTCCACCAGCAGTTCGGTTGTGCGCCCTGGCTCCACGAACCAATCCGGCACGAACTGCGCTGTCTCACCGATCAGATAGACCAGCACCGCGCCCGTCGCCACCGTCAGCAGTACGAACAGATAGCTCAGGTTGCGCCGCCAGCGATAGGGCGAGGCATGATAGACCCCTTCCGCGGCCAGGTCGATGATGCCGTTGCGCACAACCATCGGGCGCGCGTCCAGATATTCCAGAATTTTGCGGCGGTCTTCCGTGTCCGGCACTTCATCGGAAAAAGTCGCGTTAAAGTCCAGCTTTTGCCCGATCCGAAGCTGTTCAAGATGCTGGTTCAGCCGACCGGGAATGGTCAGCAGGCCGACGTGGTAGATAATTGAGTCGGTGTAATCCAGCACCTTCGCCGCCCGCACAATCGCCTCGGCTGCGACGGGCGCATCCGGCACAACCTCCGTGCTGATGGCGGGCCAGTCGCGCTGTGCCCTTTCCCAGAAGTTCTCGATATGAGTGATCTCGTCGCCGTAGCGATCATACAGGCCGGGCGCGTTCCGCAGCAGGGTGCGCAGTTCGTTCAGCCGTGCTTCGATCTGGCGTTCGTTGTAGGCGTAAATCGGCTGGTCGGTTTGCAACAGTTTGCGCACTTCCTGTTCGCGCACCTCACCATCCACCATCGCGCCCTTTTCTGCCAGCGTCCGCAGGGTGCGCTGGAGGTTCTGCACCTCGGCGCGGATGTCGCGCAGGATGCCGAGCATCTGGGCGTAGCTTTCGGGACTCGTGCCGTCGGGAAGTTTGGGCACGGCGGGCGGGGTCATGTTCTGCTGAGACAGTGGACGCAGAAGCCGGTCGTTGTCATTGGCCATATAAGCAGCCTTTAGCGGTTAGCTGATAGCAGTTAGCTTTTTACTGTTCAAGCATTCAAGTGGGAAGCAAGTAGTACATTGACCATCTATAGTTGCCTACCTGTAGGGGCGCAGCGCGCTGCGCTCGTACTAACGCAGGCCATCATTCTCATCTTGTCGATGTACCAGATCGCCTTCCTCGAAAATCAATGTCTTCATGATAAGAGTATAGTCGGATTTTGCGTGAGACGCGGCATTTACACATAGATTGTGCCTTGCGACCGCGTTCGTCTCTGGCGACAATGACCCCTCGTTTTTGACTCGGTACTCGATACTCACGACTCGGAACTGACTGCATGAAAGCACTCGTCACTGGCGGCACCGGATTTCTTGGCTCACATATCGCCCGTGAACTGCACCAGCAGGGGCACAGCGTCCGCGTCCTGCATCGTGCCTCCTCCAAGCTCACGGCGCTGGAAGGTATTCCGTTTGAGTCGGCGCTCGGCGATATTCTGGACTCCGATGCCTTACGCACCGCCTGCGAGGGCTGCGACTGGGTGTTTCATGTCGCGGCGGTGGCCGATTACTGGCGGTCGGATAAGCAGAAGATGTTCGAGGCCAATGTCGAAGGGACGCGCCGTGTGTTGCACGCGGCCAGGGAGTCGGGCATAAAGCGCGTGATCTTTACCAGCAGCGCGGCGGCGGTTGGGCTGCGCACGGACGGCGACCCCTCGCACGAGTTTGACCTGTTCAATCACCCGCCGGAGGCCTTCCCCTATGGCTACAGCAAGCATCTGGCCGAAGGCGTGGTCAAAGCGGTGGTGCAAGCGGGGCAGGATGTGGTGATCGTCAATCCTTCGGTGGTGATGGGGCCGGGCGACCTGAACATGATCTCCGGCAGCTTCATCACCCAGATCAAGCGCTTGCAGTGGCTTGCCCCGGTTACATCCGGCGGGATCGCGGTCACGGATGTGCGCGATGTGGCGCGGTGGCATGTGGCGGCGGCGGAACGTGGTCGAACAGGCGAACGCTACATCCTCAGCACCGCCAACTATTCCTATCAGGACTGGTTCGGGATGATCGCGGAGACGGTCGGCGTGGCACGGCCTTTCCTGCGCACACCCGATTTCGTCCCGCCGATTGTGGCCGCCGCAATTGGTGCGCTGCGACGCTTCCGTATCCCCACCCCGATTGATGCCACGCAGGCGCGAATGGGGCGGCAGTTCGTCTATTTCGACGCCCGCAAGGCCTGGGCCGAACTCGGCCAGCCGCAGGTGGACATGCACACCAGCCTACGTGATACCTATCAGTGGTATCTGGAACACGGCTTTATCAAAACCAGTCCCGTCGAAGCGGTGATCGCACGGGTGGGACGGATGATCGGAAGGAAATAAACGATACAGTCTGCTTGTAGTGCCACATCAAAGCTTTTAACTGGAACTAATCCCCCGCCGGACACGGCATGCCGTGTCCCTACAACCTGCATTTTCAGTTTGGCTATCTCACTCCAAAACCCGCCTCTGGTTAGACATGTACGCACAAACACAAATGCGCCTATTGCTGGCTCATTGCTCATCGCTCGTCGCTCATTGCTGCTGATATAATGGACTGCATGGTGTCCGCTTGAAACCCTGACGAGAATCATGACCCTTCTGACGACGAAAAACCTGTCTAAATTTTACGGCGGTGATGAAGTATTCAGCGGCATCACCGTCGAAGTGCCACAGAAAGCCCGCATCGCGCTGGTCGGTCCCAACGGTGCGGGTAAGACCACGCTGCTCAATCTGCTCATCAGCCACGACCAGCCGACCGAGGGCGAAATCTTTATCTCCAAAAGTACGCGCATCGGCTTCCTGCCCCAGCGCCCCGAACTGGCGGGTCAGCACACGCTGTGGGAAGAACAGATCAGGGCGTTTGAAGGCCTCCGTGCGCTGGAAGCCCAACTGCATCAACTGACCGACGATCTGGCTGACCCTGCGAAGCACGATCAGGCGCTTGCCGCCTATGGGCAGGTGCAGGAACAGTTCGAGCACGCAGGCGGCTACACCTATGAAACGCGCATCCGCATGGTGCTGCAAGGGGTGGGGTTTAAGGAGAGCGATTTCGAGATGCCGCTGCCGCGCCTTTCCGGCGGGCAGAAGACGCGGGCGATGCTGGCGCGGCTGCTGCTGGAAGCGCCTGATCTGCTGGTGCTGGACGAGCCGACCAACCACCTCGACATCGAAGCGGTCGAATGGCTGGAAAACTTTTTGCACGATTTCCCCGGCGCGGTGCTGGCCGTGAGCCATGACCGCTACTTTATGGACGCCTTCGCCAGCACGATCTGGGAACTGGAATGGGGCAATCTGGAAACCTATCGCGGCAACTACAGCCATTATGTCCATCAACGTGCCGAACGCCATGAACGCCTGGAAAAAGAGTACGAGGCACAGCAGGAGTTCATCGCCAAGGAGATGGACTACATCCGCAAGCACATGGGCAGCCGCTGGACAGCCCAGGCCAAAGGCCGCCTGAAAAAGCTGGAGACGCTCAAACGGCGCGGCAAGATCATCGCCAAACCACGCGCTCAGCGGCAGGAGATGAATCTGCGGATTCAGGCCGCCGTGCGCAGCGGCGACAAGGTGCTGATGGCGAAAGAACTGGCAGTGGGCTATCCCGACGCCGAAAAGCCGCTGTTCCGAATCCACGACATCACGCTCTACCGGGGCGAAACCGCCGCGCTGATCGGCCCCAACGGCGTGGGCAAAAGCACCTTTCTCAAGACCGTCATCGGTCAGCTTGCACCACTCAGCGGGGAAACACGTCTTGGTGCAGGGGTGAGGGTGGGCTATTTCGCCCAGGCACATGAACTGCTGAGTCCCAACAACACCCTGATCGACGAGGTAACAGCGGTCAAGCCCATGCCCATCAGCGAGGCGCGGAACCTGCTCGCACAGTTTTTATTCACCGGCGACGATGTCTTCCGCACGGTCGGGACGCTTTCCGGTGGGGAGCGCGGGCGGCTGGCGCTGGCGAAGCTGCAACTGGACGGCGCGAACCTGCTGCTGCTGGATGAGCCGACCAACCATCTCGACATCGACAGCCAGGAAGTACTGGAAGAAGCGCTGGCATCGTTCAGCGGGACGGTGCTGCTGGTCAGCCACGACCGCTACCTGATCGACGCGCTGGCGACGCAGATCTGGGCGGCCAGTCCCGGCAGGCTGGACATCTTCAAAGGGACGTACCGCGAATTTCTGGCCGCACGGCAGGCCGCCGCACAGCCCGCCGCCAACGGAGCAGCGGCCAAAACGAATGGCACGGCACAGAATGGCGGGCGCGGCACGACCAACGGCACCGCTGCGAAGGACAGCGCCGCAAACAACGGCGCGAAGAAACACGGCCTGAATCCGTTTCAACTCAAAAAGCGCGTCGCCGAGGTTGAGGAACAGATCATGGCGCTGGAAACGCGGCTTGAAGAACTGATCGCCGCCATCGAAGCCGCCAGCACTGGCGGGGAGGCCAAAAAGGTGAGCGATCTTGGCGCGGAGTACACCCAGGCCGAGGCCGATCTGCAAGCGTTGATGGATACCTGGGCCGTGCTGGTGGAATAGCCTATAGGTCTTACGGGACGGATGCCCTAGTTGTTTTCAACCGAAAGGTCGCGTAAGGTGAAGGGGGATGGGCAGCGCACACATGGATGCCGCGCCGTACACCAGGTTCAGGGCAACCCGACCAGTAGACCTATCGGCAGGCGGGCCGTCTGTACGAAAAACCGAAACCAAACTGTTTCTTCGGAAGGATTTCGGATTTGAAAGACGTAAACGCTGTTAGAATGGGTTCTATCGTAACACACGAGAAGATTTCGACGGTTGCAGAAAACACCACCTGACCTTGATGTTCCGCTTTCAACGCGATTGCTTTACAGCCCCAACGCTGCTGTGTGGACGGTATCGGTTTCCGGTAAGCGAAAGGTGTAAAGATGGAGTCGTCATTATGGTCGCCAGCGAGGCCGCAAGTCAGGCCTTTGACGCAGGTTGAAGCAGAATCGCCCCTAGAGTCAGGGATAGGGCTGGATATGAGGTTTGGCGTTGATCGCCAGAAAATCAAAGCCGCGCTGCCACTTAAAACACGGCGGCAGGTACGGGAAATTTACCGCTTTGTGCGTTCGACCGCCCGGCGCGGTGGCAGCGTCACCTGCCCCTGCTGCGGCTGGAGCTTCCGCTCGTTTTCGTCCGGCGGGGCTTCTCCCCCACGCGCTGCATTGTGCACCCGCTGCGCCTCGCTGGAGCGTCACCGCTGGATGTGGCTGTATATCCAGAATCATACATCGCTGCTCAACACCCTGCTCCCCTACGCCAACGCTGCCCTGGACAAAAACGAACGGATGCACCTGATCCACTTCGCGCCGGAAATCAGCCTTGCGCGCAGCTTTAGCAAACAGCCTCATGTGCGCTATACCGGGGTCGATCTGGAACTGACCGAGTTCGTCGGGGATTATGTCAACGCCCGCATGGACGTGACCTGCCTGGGCTTCTCGGAAAACACCTTTGACGCGCTGATCTGCAATCATGTGCTGGAGCATGTCGAAGACGACCTTGCCGCCCTGCGCGAGTTCCATCGCATCCTCAAGCCCGGTGGCATCGCGCTGATCTCGGTGCCCGTGAAGATGGATCAGATGACCTACGAAGACCCGTCCATCACCTCACCCTCGGCGCGCAAACGCCACTTCGAGCAGGAAGACCATGTGCGCGTCTACGGCTGCGATATTGTGCAGCGCTTGCAGGAAGCGGGCTTCTGCGTCGAAGTCCATTCCACCCGCGACATTGAGCCGGACGCTGCTGCGCGGTTCGGTCTGTGGCGCGTGGAATACGGCCAACGGCGCGAGGAGATCATCTTCCACTGTGTGAAGAAAGCACCCCAGCAGACCTACCCCTTTCATTAAGTCATTCTCCCGCCGGAGCGCTGGTTTAGCTCCGGCATTGTCTTTCCAGATCGGTAAATTCCCCTACGTTTCACCACCGCTTGTCCGACGCTTAAAGGGTCAGGCAATTCAGACTCGCTACAATCCCTCCTGTTCAGACAGCGGAGATGCCCTGATGAAGCTGCCCCAAGCGTTGTTTGCATGTATGCTGATTTTTCTTGCTTTGTTGACCGTTCATGCGCAGGCGCAATCGCCACAACCGGAATCGTTTACACCCCAATACGACCGAGAGATCGCTCGCCTGGGTCGCGGCGGTGCAGGGCGTTTGGCGTGGCGACCGAACGCGAACGTGCTGGCCGTCAGCAGCAGCACCGGTCTATGGTTTTTCGACCGGAATTATCAGGAAATCGGGCATGTGGATATTGGGCCGATTTATGACTTTATCTGGAATCACGACGGCACGAGGATGGCCGTAACAGGCGGAAACCGGACGACCGTCTGGCGCGTCGATGATGCGCTACATATGGAACTGATTTTAGAGACGCAGGGCGTGGGGGAATTTTTCGACCTGCACCCGGATGGAAATCGAATTGCCACCTCCAGCGGCGTGCTTGATCTGCAAACAGGCGAGATGACTTCTGTCTACGAGACGCACGTCTCATCTCATCCCTGGACAGATCCACTCACGACAAATCCTGGTGGGCCTCTGTGGTGGAGTCCAACAGGAGATTATTTTATCGGCTATAGTTTAGTGTGGCCCAGTGACGGCGCTCAATTTGCGATTTTTGATGCAGAAACAGGAGGACGCTATCTCCTTTTAGAAGGTATACACGATAGCAATTCGCGTTTTAGGTGGAGTCCCGATGGGCATACCGTAACGAACGGCGGCGCTGTGTGGGATGTCGAAACAGGTTTTCTCCTGTCTGGAGTTGATTACAGCGGCTATAACAATAATTATCTGTGGAAAGGTCGAGACCAGAACGCCGCATTTCTCAATGATTACCTGGGAAGTTTCTATAACACCGTCAGCTTTTCCGCTCCCAGGGAAGACATATGGACTTCGGCTTATTTCTATGACGACGTTATCGATTTGGATTGGTATGCCGGGAGCGATACACAGCTTACTCTTTTGACCAGAATGGGGTATTTGTTAACGCTTCAAGGACGGACTGGGCAAGTTTTGGAAGCCTATCATCACTTTAATGCATTCAGTGTGACAACACCTCTTTTGCCAACTGCCGCCTGGAGTCCTGACGGTATGCGCCTTGCCACTTCCTATCTGGGACACTCGCTTTATCCTGTGCAAATCTGGAATATTCCTCAAAGGGGTCAGCCAGCGGTCGTTGAAGAACCTTCTGTAGTAATCAACGAGAATTTCTATTTTCAGGGATATGCCCGAAGTAACGAGGAGTGGACGGAAAGCTACGTTTACTGGAGTGCAGACGGAAGCGAGGTGATCACCTCCACTGGTATTTATCCACCCTGGCGGAACGACTACGTGTTAGAACGCTGGAACGTGGAAACAGGCGACTCAGCCGGACAGCTATATCATGCACGCACAACCCCTGATGACGTGCTGCCCGCCTTTTTGCCCAACAGCGACTTCTCAAAACTTGTACGATTTCGCTGGTCTTCTAACCAGAACTTTTTTGAAATCGTTAACCTTCTAAATGGACAGCCCTTATTTCGCGTTGATTTTGCTGAGTTGAGCATTGCGTCGTGGAATGATGCGGGTAATCTCGTAGCGACTCTCGCTTCTACCACTTCTGAACTGTCCGGGAAATGGTATGTCTGGAATGCCGATACGGGCGAACTCTTTTCGATCATCGAAGACACTGGATGGGAGATGAATTGGAGTCCAAACAGTGCAATCATGGCGATTACATTCAATGTCACCCGCCTCTACAATGTCATTACAGGCGAACTGATCCACGAGTTTCCGCGTTCGATTTCGGGCAAGGTGGATTGGAGTCCCGACAGCCGATACCTCGCCCTGCTCAATGACCGGGCGCTGCTCTTCTGGGATTCGGTTGAGGGGCGGATAGTCGAGCGCGTTGACTTTACCTCACAGGCTCCACGCGGGCTGCTGTGGTCGCCGGATGGGACAAAAATGGCGCTGTTCTACCCGAATGGCACACTTGGCATCTGGGATGTTTCTGACATTATGGCGGATTCATAGCCCACAACAACAGGCCGTGCGAATCGTTATTCTGTGCTATAATAAGCGAACAAATGTATAACTTTGTACGCTGAAAACCGAGATTCAACGGCCTATGAAAAATTTACTCGCCGCCCTGCGCGACGCTGATGCCGCGCTTTTACCCTTGATCGCCAAACGCTGGAACGCCAGCATCACCAACCTGAACGCGACGGAGGCGACCAAAACCCTGAACGCGGCGATGCTCAATGCCGAAAATGCCGCCCGCGTCTGGGACACGCTCAGCGACGAACAGCGCGGCGCACTGCAAACGGTGGTCGGCGGCGGCGGCAAGATGCTGACCTTCCATGCCGAGCGCATCCTGGGCAAAATCCGCAAGATGGGCGCGGGCGCTATCGAACGCGAAAAGCCCCACGAGCGTCCGTCCTCGCTGGCGGAAGCGCTGTTCTATCGCGGGCTGATCTTCGAGGGCTACGAACAGTCCCCCACTGGCGCGCGCCCGATTGTCTACGTGCCGCCCGATCTGCTGGAAGTGCTGCCCACGCGCAAGACAGGCTATGCCAACCTGGCCGATCTGCCAGCGACCCCTGCCGAAACCGCCACGGTCGCCGTGCAGGAAGACGATGACTACGACGAAGAAGCCACGATTGAAGCGCTCGACGGCAGCGAAGTGACCGAAGTGCGCCCGGCAGATACAACCATCGTGGACGACATGGCGACGCTGCTGGCCTATCTGCAAACGCAGGGCGCGGCGGTCGAAGGCGATCTCGTGGGCGAGGCGGTGGTCGGAGCGCTGACGATGGCACAGGCTGACCGCAAAGCCGTGCTGGCACATCTGCTCGTCAAGGACGAGTCACGGCTGGATTTTTTGCTCGGCCTGGGCATCAGCGCCGACCTCATCGAGATTCAATCCGCCCGTGCCTTCCCCAAACGCGCCGAAGCCCGCCGCTGGCTGGAAGACAAACGCGCCGGGCAGCTCAAAGTGCTGGCGAATGCGTGGCGCGACAGCACCCTCTACCGCGACCTGTGGCATGTGCCGGGGCTGAATCCCGAACCGACTGGCTGGCCTTATGACCCGGTCGTTGCACGGCAGGCCGTCCTGCGCTTCCTCAAGACGGATGTGCCGCGCGGTGTGTGGTGGTCGCTGGACGACTTCATCACCAACGTCAAGGAGATCGACCCGGATTTTCAGCGTCCCGGCGGGGACTATGAGAGCTGGTACATCCGCAACGATGACGGCGATTACCTGAATGGCTTTGAAAGCTGGGACGCGGTGGAAGGGGCACTGCTGGAATTTTATCTGCTCGGCCCGCTGCACTGGCTGGGAATGTCGGATTTAGCCAATGACGGCTTTGCAGCGCGGCTCACCGCCTACGGACGCGGATTCGTGGGCGGGGAAGCCTGGCCCGCGCCCGCCGAACCGGAGGAAAAAATCGCGCTCACGCCAGAGGGTACGCTGACGGCCTCGCGCAAGGTGTCGCGCATCGACCGCTTCCAACTGGCACGCTTCACCACCTGGAACCCGGTGGCGTCCGCGACCGCGCCCTTTGCCTACCGTCTCACACCCCAGAGCATCCGTGCCGCCGGGGAGCAGGGCATCACCCCCGCGCATATCGCCGCCTTTATCAAGCGGATGCTGCCGGAAGATGTGCCTGTGCCTGGGGCCTTTACCAAACTGCTGGAACAGCCGCAGGGCGGCCCGGCCACGCAGGTCAGCCTGGAACGTCTGCTGGTGCTGCGCACGACAGCGCGTGAGACGCTCGATTTCATCTGGGAAACGCCTGCCCTGCGCCGCTATCTGGGGGCGCGATTGGGCGATATGGCCGTCGTCGTCCGCGCCGATCAGTGGGAAGCGCTGCGCGATGCCCTTTCCGAGAAGACCATCCAGGTCGATGTGAGCGGGGTGTAGGTCAACCGTGCAGAAGAAAAAGAATTGACGCAAATGGTTTTTGGAGAACTATCGCACGATGCAAACTCGTGCATAACTTCTTTGCGTCAAATCTTTACATTTACCTTTGCGTGAGTATCCACAACAGCCCCAGCGCTGTTCCCGCAATAGCAGTGAGCGCGAAAGACCGCCACGCCGGGGACTCCCCGGTTTGCGGCAGCTGACGCACGACCGCGCCGGAAACGCAGCGCTCCCCGCTCAGATTGGCCGCGCGCAGACAGACCGTATTCTGAACATCACTGACGCGCAGGGGGGTGGTGAAGATGCTGATCTGCACCGTCTGCCCCGGTGCCAGCGCAGGCAGATTGACGGTCACGGTCTGCCCATTCACGGTCGCCGTCCCAAGCGGTGTTTCCACACGGTCGATGCGATAATCCCCCGGCACAACATCGGTGAGCACCAGACTTGTCCCCGCGCCTGTTCCGGTGTTGCCCACGCTCACCACCCATTCCACCTGTCCGCCACGTGCAAAGCCGGTCTTGAGCAGCGAAGGCATGAATCCGCCGCTGACAGGGGGCGTGGTCGGGGCAGGCGGTTGCGGCTGTGGGGTGGGCTGGCGTGGATTTTCGCGGATGACGGCCAACGTGCGCGTCCCGCCTGCACCGGACGTCACGCGGCGGGCCGGCCCGATGAAACTCATTTCCAGCGCGATATTCTCGACCGGTTCTTCCAGCCCATCGTTGATCGACGTGATGCTGAACGAGGCAGTCGTCGCGCCTTCGGGGATGATGAGCGAATAGACCTGATCGAGTCCGGCGATGGTGTAATCGAGATACGGGCAGGCCGTGCCCGTGATGCGAAAGAAGACCTGAATCGGCCCCGGTGCGGGAAATTGCAGCGTGATGTTGACCGTCGCTGTGCCGGGTGGGTCTTCTACCAGATCAGTAATGTCAAAGTTAAAGTCGATGAACGGCAGCGGTGTCGTGAGTTCGACCGCGCCGATATCACACTGGATCACGCCATCGCTGTTACCGTCCCAGTCGCGCACGGTGCCGATCTGGTCGGTGGCGGGCGGGGGACAATCGGCCTGCGGGATGGCATCAATAGCCGTGCCGGGGTCAGCGCTGGGGCCGGGGTAGTGCGTCTGCGTCGTGCCTCCGTTATCGAACAGCGTCCCCAGCAGCCCGGTCAGGACGACCGAACCGGGGCAGGAGCCATCGAGGTCACGGTTGTTCGCGCCCGCTGCACCGCCCGCACAATCGCCACCCGCGTTATTGACCACGATGCTGCTGTCTACTGTCCCGGCGGTGAAGATGCCGCCGCCCGCTGCCGCCGTATTTCCCACAAACGTGCTGTTGAGGACAGCGTTGCCGCCGTTGATGCCGCCGCCATTCGTGCCCGCGATATTGCCGGAAAAAGTGCTGTTGGTGACGTTCACGTTGCCCGCTGCACCGCCGCCCGCCCCCGTCGCCGTATTGGCGCTAAACGTGCTGCGCTCGATTTCAGCCGCCGGACCACCCGCCGCCCACAGGCCTCCCCCTTCTTCGGCCTGATTGTTGGCGAAGGTGCTGTCGCTGACGGTCACGCCAATCCCACCCGTCAGGACACCGCCGCCCTGCCCATTGGGCGCCGTATTGCCTGTGAACGTTACACCTGAGACAGCCGCATTCGTCCCCAGGTTGATAAAGATGCCGCCGCCCGCCGTGCCATTCGCGCCTGCGGTGTTGTTACTGACGGTGGTGTTGGTAATGTTCAGCGTGTCGCCGCTGTAGATGGCTCCGCCGCTGGTCGTGGCGGTGCTGCCTGTGATGGTGCTCCCGGCAATGTTGAGGGTGCCGTTGTTCAAGATCGCCCCGCCGTTATTTCCAAGTGCGCCGCCAGCATTCGCGCTGCCATTGCGCACGGTGATCGTGTTCAGCGTGAGCGTTCCCGCAGCAGCAACGTGAAAGATGCGGAACGTCCCGTTGCCGCTGATGGTGTAGCCGCCGCCTTCGATCTGAATCGGCGTGGTAATGCTCGGCAGGCCGTTTGTGCCGTTCGTGAAATCGACCGCGGCAGCAAGGGCAATATCCGCTGTGAGGACGATGATATCGAGGTCGGGTGCGGCGTTAGCGGTGTTGATGGCGTTGATGAGGGTGACAGCGTCGGAAGCGGGAAGGGTGGCGGCGTGGGCGGCGTCCTGTGGCAACATCAGCACACCCACCAGCAAACAAACCAGGAACAGAGCATCACGAACGCTGCGTCGCACAGGCCTCTCCCAGAAAAATGAATATTGAATAGATGGCTCGATTATAGCGTGGTCAGAATTTTATGCAGAAGCAAACTAACAATTTTCCAACAACTCTATAAAAAAATTGTTATGGTTTGAGAGGGGTTGTTTCAAAAGTTCAAAGATATGGTACTCTTGTCCTATGCCATTCCCGGCGTTGAAGAAGGTGAAGCCATGTCCACTGGAACACTCACGCAAGCAATCGACATCCTCATTGGCGGTGTTGGCAAGGTCGGCAAGACGACGTTCATCAGGACGATCAGCCAGTATACCGACAACGCCCACAGTGATGGCTGGTTCACCGGGCAGGTGCAGATCGACGAAGGGCTGGACGCGCACTTCATCGAGCCACCCGCCACCCCCTATTTTGACTTCCACTGGCAGCGTGATCTGATCGCTGATGCGGACGTGCACGGCATGATCGTCGTGTGTGACAGTACGCGCCCCGACAATTTTGGTGAGATGATCGCCATTCTGGAAACGATCCGCGCCTTCCATCCCGATATGCCGTGTGTGCTGGCGGCCAACAAGCAGGATCAGACGCAGGCCTGGAGCGCGGAAGACATCCGCGTCGCGCTCGGCATCCCCGACAGCATCCCGGTCATGCCGTGCATCGCCACCGATCTCAACTCAGTTGGGAATGTGGTGGTGCGTGTGCTGGAAGAAATCTGGCGGGCGTGAAGATAGTATCGAGTACCGAGTTGTGAGTACCGAGTGCGGATTCATCCACCGCTGATGAAATCCAGTTGGCAGGCTGAATGCGTTGTGTTTCCACATACAGTCATAAAGAAAATACGGGATGTTTTTCGTAGGGACACGGCATGCTGTGTCCATATATAAACACCTGAAACAAATACGCAGGATTGTGACCTACCGACGACCACTACATAGACGATTCTTCGGTTACATAAAACCGACTTTCGACTCGGTACTCATGACTCATAACTTTTCCCGGAGTGTTGTGATGACCTACGCCATTCTCCCTATCCTGATTGCCGCTGTGTTCTATCTGATGATCACCATCATCGGCTTTTCGGCCTCTGCGCCGCTGGTCTTCGCCTTCATCCTGGCTGGCGCGGCCTACTTCGGCGTGATGACACAGGTCTTCCGCCGCCGCAACCCTTAAGGGAAGGCGGCATCCAACGGCTACAAATCCACGCAGGTTGTCCTTATAATGGAGACTGAGCGGGTTCGGTCAGCCTGACCCTGCCCCTCAAACTTGTGTTGGACGATGCAGGGTGGTTTGAGACGTTATGTACAGACGGCGACAGTCTGCCGGTTGCAGCATCCGATTGTTGATTATCGTCGGTGTCCTGCTGGGCATCGGCTACGTCGGTTACGATTTCTTCCGTGCCAGCCAGATTCAATCCGGAAGCAGTTTACTCCCCTCACTGCCTGAACTTCCCGCTGATGGGCAGCCAGTGGCCGCCGCGCCATCGCCCGAAGGCACCGCCCCGGCGCAGCCTGCCGGAGCAGGCAGCAACGTCCCTGTCAGCGATATTGACTCGGCCAATACCCGCCTGTTCATCCCCTCAGCGGGCATCGAAGCGCCGATCACGCAGGTGTTCCTCGACAGCAGCGGCAGTTGGGATGTGAGCTATCTGGGGCAGACCGTCGGCCATTTGCAGGGGACGGCCTGGCTGGACGATGCGCCGGGAAATATTGTACTCTCAGGGCATGTGGAACTTGCCGACGGGCGGCAGGGGGTTTTCGCCACGCTCGACGAGGTGACGCAGGGCGAGATTATCATCATCACACGCGGCGATGAAGAACGGCGCTATGTCGTCACAACCGTAAGCGAAGTCGAGCCGGACGATCTCACGCCGTTGTATCCCACCGACGAGGAAATCCTGACGCTGATTACGTGCGGCGAGTACAACTTCTTCTCGGACCAGTACGAAGTACGGCAGGTAGTTGTGGCCGAACGGTTGAATTCATAGGCTTTTTTCGCGGATACGGAGTGACAAATGGCCGACGCGCGCAGCAGCGACTCCACCGCCCGAACGCGGGTTCACCGTCCGGCACGCTGGCGGCTGGCGCTGGCCTGGCTTCGGAAGCGCCTCGAACCGCTGGTGCGACCGCTCATCCGGCGCGTCTGGTCGCTGCACTCGCCTGCCGTGCTGATGATTCGCGCCCAGCCCAACATCATCGTGCGCACGCTGGCGACGGCTACCAAACCGAGTACACAGCGGCTCCAGCATCGCAACCTGTTCGCAGGTGGCCGCCGCTACTTCGTCTATGCGCGGCGCGGGGGCGGCTTCCGCATGACCACCACCGCCCGCGTCATCTGGCGCTACCGCCAGCGCACCAATTCCAGCGCCATCCTGACCGGCTCGTTTTCCGCCTTTGGGGAAGACGCGACCCGTGTGCAGTTGGACTCGCGCATCAGCCTGACGTATGTGCTCACGGGGCTGATCGTCCCAACCTTCGTCGCCAGCATTATCTACTTTGTCCCCTGGCACCCGGCGATTGTGGTCGGGCTGATTGTCATCCTCTATACACTCTCCCTCATGGGGCATCGCTATCACGCCGCGCTGGAAGCCAACGAGATGGTGTGGTTCGTGCAGAAGGTGCTGGATGATCT
>JANRLJ010000216.1:0-3975 GCA_033762735.1 bacterium
TTCATGGACACGTTGAATATTTTACACCCGCCACGATTTTCGGCAGGCAACGCGCTATATTCCGTTGTTAAGCTGCCTTGTGTCGTATGCCGTTGGCTCCAAATCCGCAAAACGGGGGGAGCCTGAAGTTACATTAGACACACCTACATGTTACCCTCAAACGCCACAGAAAACCATAGGGATGGTTAACGTTCGACATACCGCCATCACTCCAGCGACGGAACACCCAATACGGCCAAAAAGATGAACCACAAAGCGCATCGAGGCCTTTCTTTGCGAACCTTCGCGAACTCTGCGTCTTTGCGTCAAATCTTTACCTTTGCTTTACGAACGTTGCGTCGTATTCTCCGCCTTCATCTCATCGCTCATTACTCATCGCTCATTGCTCACTCTTCTGGCAGCATCGCCTCAATCGTCGCCAGCGAATCGGCCTCCTCAATTGGCTTGTCCTTACGCCAGCGCAGGATACGCGGGAAGCGCACCGCAATGCCGGATTTATGCCGCGACGAACGCTGGATGCCTTCAAAGGCCAATTCAAAGACCAGCTCCGGCTTGACCGTGCGCACCGGGCCGAACTTCTCCTGCGTGTTGCGGCGGATGAAGGAATCAACCTCGCGGATTTCGGCATCCGTCAGCCCGGAATAGGCCTTCGCGAAGGGAATCAGATGGCGGTCGCCGTCTGACTCACCATTGGCATCGGCGTTATCCCACACAGCGAAGGTGTAATCGGTATACAGGCTGGCACGTTTGCCGCTGCCGCGCTGGGCATAGATCAGCACCGCGTCTACCGTGTACGGCTCGATCTTCCATTTCCACCAGTCGCCGCGCGTGCGCCCTACACCATAGGCCGAGTCGCGCCGCTTGAGCATCATGCCCTCGACTTTGCGGTCGCGGCTTTCCTCACGAATGCGCTGAAGCGCTTCCCAGGACTCGGCCTCGACCACCTGCGACAGCAGCAGATTGGGATGTGCAGCCTGTCCCACCAATTCAGTCAGCCGCGCCCGTCGCCAGCTTAACGGCTCTGCCCGCACATCGCGCCCGCCGTCTTCCAGCAGATCATAGGCCAGCAGAATCACCGGGACTTCGCTCATCATCTTTTTAGTCAGTGTCTTGCGCCCGATACGCCGCTGCAACTGCGCGAAGGGCATCACGCCTTCCTCACTCCAGGGCAGCAGTTCGCCGTCGATCACGGTTCCCTCCGGCAAACGGGCGACGGCTTCGGCCACTTCGGGATAGCGATCCGTGACCAGTTCTTCCCCCCGCGACCACAGAAAGACCTCGCCCTGCCGCTGGATGGCCTGCGCACGGATGCCGTCCCATTTCCATTCGACCTGCCACTGACTCAGATCGCCCAGTTCCTTTTCCAGATCGGTTTCAATCGGATAGGCCAGAAAGAAGGGATAGGGGCGGCTGATGTCAGCGTCAGTCGTTTCCTGCGCCACGAGGTCGTTGTAGAAGGGGGCGGTCGGCTCCCAGATGCCCATCAGCCGATGCTCGATCACGGCCTGCTCAATCCCGCTGACCTGCGCCAGCGCCCGCGTCACGAGCCGCTGCGAGACACCCACGCGGAACGCGCCCGTAATCAGCTTGTTCCACACAAAGCGTTCGCGCACGTTCAGTTCATGCCACGCCTTGACGACCGCTTCCCGCTGCGTGGCTTCATCGGCGCTTCGCAGGGGCAGCAGCCGCGCCTCCACCCACACGTTCAGCGCGAGATCACTGGAAGACTCGCTTTCCGGCAGCAGCAGCGTGATCGTCTCCGCCATATCGCCCACCGCGTCATAGCTCTCGCTGAACAGCCAGTCGGGGATTCCGGTTTCCTGAATCGCCCATTCCACCAGTTTGCGGCTGGGGATGATCTGGCGCGGCTTGCGCCCACTGAGGAAGTAAATCGCCCAGGCCGCTTCTTCGGGGCTGACCGAGGCGAAGTAGTCCGTCATGGCGGCGGTCTTTTCATTGGTCCTGGTGGTGGTGTCCAGCGCGGTATACAGGTTGGCAAAGGCTTTCATGGCGCTCCTGAGGCAAGCAATGCGCGGTGGTCTGGTGGTCTAAAAGAAGGTGTACAAATAATTTCTTCGATGGAACGAACCTGCCGCGCGATTGGCAGGGGCGGGTTTGAAACCCGCCCCTACGAGAAGAACCTGTGCAATCGGAAGTCTCTTACACAGGGGAGTGCTCACCGCCCATCGCGTCGGTTATTTAAAGTCGATCTTCTCGTTCTTGCCCGCCTGATACTCGTCCCCGGTCACGAAGGCGCGGGCGAATTCGAGCGCACTGGCGACCCGCCCAGGCGATGTCCAGTACTGCGCCTGGGTCGCCTCGACCTTAATCAGCACCAGATTGGGCGTATCCTTGCCTTCAGGGAAGAACACCTTGAGCGACTCCTGCCAGTATTGGTCGATTTTGGCCCGGTCACGCACGATCTGCGCCTGCCCCGCCACCGAAATCCACTTCGTGTCGGAGGCGTAGCTGACGTTGACGTTGGGGTTCTGCTCCACGTCATGCACCTTGCCCGTTTCCACTTCGGTGAAGAACCACAGATCGCCGTCGAACTCCGCGTCCTGCGTCCCCATCGGGCGGCTGTTGAGCGTCCCGTCCGGTGCGATGGTCGTCAGCATCGCGATGTTGACATCCTTAATCATCTCGCTCAGCTTCTTGTTAGGTTCGTCGTGGGTGCCGTTGGTGCCGTTGGTGTCATGCTGTGCCATTGTCCTGCTGCTCCTTCATTGAACGAAATCGATTTATCAAAAGCCGAACGAGCGGAAGCAGGGAAAGCGTGTAGCAGGCGGAAGCGAAGGTGAGATGAAGCTGTCCGGCAGTAGCACTCACCGTAGCGCACAACGCTAACGCCTGCCTGAAAATTGGCTGATGGAAGCATAAGAATCCGGCGATGAGGGCTGCCGATCACAGCGTAGGGCAATCGTATCTCGCATCTTACGCACTCTTGCGCTAGATTTGTGCGCCATAACTATGGGCAGTTCAGGAGTATTTTATGAATCATCGCGCATCGCCCACGAAGGCGAGCATCAGACAGGCAAACATCTGGCGCGGCTTTTTGCTGGCGCTGGTTCTGCTGGCGGCGGGCTGCACCCTGCCCACCAGCGGTGGTGAAGAGAGCATTCAGGTCAGCGGTGCGCCTGTAGTGAGCATCGCCTCGCCCCAGGCCAACGCCACCTTCCTGGAAGGCGTGCAGGTGTTCGTGCAGGCGGCAGTGTCCAACGCGGGCAGCGACATCAGCCGGGTCGAGGTCTCCATCGATAACACCATCGTCGAAACGCTGGAAAATCCGAACCCCGACGGTGCGGCGGTGTTCAGCATCACCCATACCTGGGAAGCCGCCGAAGCAGGGTCACACACCATTGCGGTGACCGCCTTCCGCAGCAGCAGTAACGAAAGCGGCACTCAGAACGTCACGATTAACGTGATCGATCAGGCCAGCCGCGCCACCGCGACACCGACTGCGACGCCGGAGGAAGAAGCCGAAGAACCCTCGGACGAGGGTGGCTCCAACAGCGGTGGCTCCAACAGCGGTGGCTCGAACAACGGTGGCAGCAGCCAGCGTCAGCCAACGAATACGCCTGAACCGACCACCGCACCCGAACCGACCGAACCCCCCGCGACCGAAACACCGTCTGTGCCGATTGCGGTGGTGACGCAGACGGGCACTTCCGGCGGCATCAACGTGCGGGGTGGTCCAGGCACGGTCTATCCGGTTGTCGGCACACTGGCCGTGAACGCGACCGCTGAAATTGTGGGGCGTAATACCGACCCCAACCAGCCCTGGTACAAAATCCGCTTTAACAACGCCAGCCAGGCATGGATTCTTGCGTCGCTGGTGCAGGTGCAGGGTGATGTCAGCGGGCTGCCGAGCGAAGCTGGGCCGCCCCCCCCCCCCCCCCCCCACCCCCCGGCGCGTACGCCGAGCCCCGCGACCCGTGTTACGGCCCCCGGGCCGGCCCGCCGCAAACAGGTTGT
>JANRLJ010000217.1:0-85357 GCA_033762735.1 bacterium
ACGGGGGCGGGCGCAGCGGGTGAGGCGGCGCGGGCGGGGTTCTTGGGCATGGCATTGGCCTTTCTGCACTACGGGTTTGCGATCTCGGCAAAGCGCACCCTGCGAGCCTGTCTGCTCGGCGCACCCTGCCCCGTCGCTGTAAATGTGTGCAGTTCCAGCCGGACTTCGGACAGGCGACGCGCCGTACTCAACCTGCGGTCTGGCCGCTGTATAGGCGATGCGCTCTACCTGCCCAAGATAATAATAGCACCTGTATAGGCGGAAAATAAAATTTGTGCTGCAACTTGCGAACATCCCAAGACCTGAACGGGAATTATGTACCATTGTTACGACCCTGACAAGCAGGCGTACCGACGCAGTGCAGCGTTGAAGCGTGGGGGAAGCGTAGGGTGAAATGCGTTGACCGAGGTTAAAAGACAATGGTACGTTATGCGCAATCAACAAATGCACTGGCTTATACCGATTGAGGTTGAACTGCAATGAAGCTGCGATGGCTGTTCGTGCTGATGGTTTTCATATTCGTTCTTCCGGCACCTGGTGTCTTTGCACAGCAGAACCAGAGCGACCCTGTTGGCATTTCGGCAGAGGAAATCGCTGAATATCCGGAACCGAATGTAGAGCAGATTTATGCCAGCGATGAACTCCTGCTGGATCGTGTGTACCGTCGGGTCAATGGCGCGGTCGATATTCATGATGCGCCAAATGGCACCCTGCTGAGTACGCTGGGCACTGGCTTTAACTTTGTAACGGTGCTGCAAGAATCCAATGGGTGGTCGGAAATCAGCCCTGGTCATTGGGTACGGTCCGAAGCGCTCACAAGTGATGTTCCCATCTCCCGCTTTGCCGGGGTGCTGCTGCCCGAAGAACCCCTGCCATATCCGATGGCGTGGACGCTGGTGAATGTCTATCCCAGCCTTGTACCGGGCGGGGATCCCTCAGAAACCAACGAACTGCTGCTGCGCTATAGCAAAGTCAATATTTACGACAGCGTCGAGGTCGGCGGCTGGCGCTGGTATCAGGTCGGTGTCGATCAGTGGATTCAGCAAACTCAGCTTGCAAAAGTAATCCCGGTCGAGCGCCCGGCAGAGATCGATACCGAGCGGTGGATCAGTGTCGATTTGTATGAGCAGGTCGCTATTGCCTATGAAGGCGAAACGCCTGTGTTTGCGACTCTGGTCGCCTCAGGGCTGCCGCAGTGGTCAACCAATGAAGGGCTGTTCCACATCTATGTGCGCTATCCACGCACGATTATGAGTGGTTCAGAAGGCCTGCCCGATTTCTATTATCTCGAAGAAGTCCCCTGGACGATGTACTTTGATGATGACATCGCCCTGCATGGCGCGTACTGGCACGATGGCTTTGGCTACCGCCGCAGTCATGGCTGCGTCAACATGACGATTACCGACGCCCACTGGTTGTACAACTGGTCGTCAGAGGAATTTGATTTCACGGTTTCCAATGATACCGGCGCGGCAGTGCTGGTCTACAGCAGCGACACCTACCGTTAATTCAGGCAAAGGAGAAAGATCATGCGACGTTATCCGTTAGCCCTCATCCTGTTGATTCTGATGCTGGTGGCCTCAGCATCGGTCACCCTGGGTCAAGACAATAGCTGCCCTCAGGGGCAAACATGCCCGCGTGTCGCCCAGGCAGGGACAGAAACCGAAACCATCGGTCTCAGTGCTGAGGAGATCGCAGAATATGAGGCGAGTGCCCCTGCACTGGAAGGCAACTTCGTGGATGATGATCTGCTGCACGACCGCACCTATCGTCAGGTCAACGGTGCGGTGGATGTCTATGCTCGCCCTGGCGGTGAAGTGGTCATGAATGTTCCAGCAGGTTTTAACTTCGTTACCGTGCTGGAAGACCGCGATGGGTGGACACTGACCTCGTTCGGCGGCTGGATTCGCTCTGAGCATCTGACCGACAGCAACCACGTCATCTCCCGCTTTACCGGGATTTTCCTGCCGGAAGAACCGCTGGAGTACCCTGTCGCATGGACGCTGATTAACCTGTACCCCAGCAGTGAACCGGGAGGCAGCCCACGCGAATCGAACGGTCTGCTGTATCGCTACTCACTGGTGCATATCTATTCGGTTGTGGAAATTGATGGCTGGGAGTGGTATCAGATCGGGGCGGATGAGTGGGTGTATCAGACCCATGTCTCCAAAGTGCAGCCCATCGAACGTCCCGAAACGGTCACGACCGAGAAGTGGGTTGCTATTGACCTGTACGAGCAGAATCTCGTGGTCTATGAAGGCGACCGGGCGATCTTTGCCACATTGGTATCGACCGGGCTTCCGCGCTGGCCGACCTACGAAGGTACTTTCAACATCTACTTCCGCAAGACCCGCGAACACATGACCTGGGGAACACCGGGCGACGACTACTATTTCCTGGAAGAAGTCCCCTGGACGATGTTCTTCGATGAAGGCCGGGCACTGCATGGTGCGTACTGGCATGATGGTCTGGGTTACCGCCGCAGTCACGGCTGCGTGAATATGTCGATCACCGATGCCCATTGGCTCTATATGTGGGTGGCGGAGGAAATGGGGTCGCGTGTGTCGGCGGATGTCGAGGAAGGCCCGAACGTCTACGTCTACAGCAGCGGTGAATATCAGTAGTCCCCCTTCTCTCTTCAATGAGGCGATTCATGGTTGCGAATCGCCTCATCCCCACTATTGTCTTTCCCTCAAACCGCGCTATCATGTCCCCCAATGCCACTGGGGAGACCAATTCGCGTGCTATCTGACTATTCCACCCTATCCGCTGTGTGCGCCCGGTTACAAGCCCACATGGCGCTCTACGGATATGAAACGCTAGAAACACCCATTATTGAAAATGCAGCTCTGTTCCTGACCAAAGCAGGCGATCAGATCGTCGATAAGCTGTTCACGTTTGAACGACATGGTCGGCAGTTTGCCCTGCGTCCGGAATTCACCGCCGCTGCCGCACGACGCTATCTGATGGAGGAACAACAAAGCGCGGTCCGCTGGCAGTTCTCAGGACCAGTTTTTGAGGACGACAGCCAGCGCAGCAATATTCAGTGGACGAGCATCGGAGCGGAACTGCTCGGCGCTTCAGGAGCCACAGCGGACGCGGAAATTCTGGCAGTCGCCGCTCGTGGTCTGATGAAGCTCGGCCTGCCAAAGTGGCATCTGGTGATTGGTCACGTTGGGTTGACACGCCGCTTGCTGGAACGATTTACGCTGGATGCACGGACACGCCGGACGATCCTGCAACATCGTGACCTGTTGAAAAATCGCGAGGGTGGTAACGCACAGCTTCTTTCTGCGCTTCAACTTGCGACGAACGGAAGCGGCAGTATCGTCGAGCCGGATGCGGTGGCACGAGACAATACAAAGGTGATGCTGGATGCGCTGCTGGATGCAACCCGGCGAGGTGAGACACTGGGCAGTCGTTCTCGCCGCGATATCGCTGAACGTCTGCTGCAAAAGCGGCAGCAGGCCAGCGACAGCAACAGGGTTCAGGCCGCGCTGGATTTTCTCGCTGCCTGGGTATCTATCAGCGAACATCCGGAAGCAGCATTTTCACAGGCACAGGAGTTTGTCGGTGATGATGCGCTTGCCGGGCAAATGCTGGCCGAATGGCGAGAGACGCTTGTCCTGCTGCACGAGTATGGAATTCCATCTGAGCAAATCACGCTTCAGCCTGATCTGGCGCGTACCTGGGACTACTACACCGGGATCGTGTTTGAACTGCGTACCGACGATGGTTCACTGCTGGCAGGCGGCGGACGCTATGACGAACTCACGCGCCTGATTGGGGGCAAGAAAGACGTTCCAGCCGTCGGCTTTGCCTATGATGCCGACACGCTTATCCAGCATCTACCCTCAGTGACAATACCCGAAACGCGCCGCATATATATCCGTGCGCTGAACGGCAACCGCGCCCAGGCAATCCATTGGGCAGAACGCTTCCGGGAGCGCGGTGTTACCGTCGTGCTGGCGCTGGATAATGGTTCTCCACAGGATGTACACTTTATCGACATCGAGGAAGAGAGCACCATTCGCTACAAGCACCAGTCCTATTCACTGGAACAGATCGACACGCTGATTGCCCAATTCAACCAAGAGAACCCGAATGTCTGAAAAAATCACCTTCGCCCTTCCAAGCAAAGGCGCCATCTCTGAACCGACCCTGAGCTTTCTGCGCGATTGTGGACTGCGGGTGGAAAAACCGAACGACCGCCAGTACACCGGCCTGATTGCGGGACTTCCGTCAGTGAACGTTCTGTTCCAGCGCGTCAAGGATGTGCTCTACAAAGTAGCCGATGGCACCGCGCAGCTTGGCATCACCGGGTATGATGTGGTGCGCGAATTCCCGCACGATGATCTGGTGGTCATTCACCCTGGCCTGGGCTATGGACATTGCAGCCTCGTCATCGCCGTGCCAGAAGCGTGGGTGGATGTTGACCAGGTGGACGATCTGATGGATGTCGCGCAGGATATGCGTGAGCATCAGCAGCGCAATCTGCGGGTTGCCACCACGTATCCACACCTGACGCGCCAATTCCTGCACACACGCGGCATTCATCACTTCAACATTGTGAAAGCCGAAGGTGCGATTGAAGTCGCGCCGACCATTGGCTATGCCGATGTGATTGTCGATCTGACCCAGACCGGGACAACGCTGCGAGAAAACCACCTCAAGCAGCTTGCCGATGGCACGATTATCGACTCGCAGGCGGTTCTTGTCGGCAATCGACGTGCATTAGAACAGAACCCTTTGCTGCTGGATACCCTGCGGGCAATGCTGGAATACATTGACGCAGCGCTTTACGGACGCCGCTATGCTCAGGTTACGGTGAATATCTGCGGAAGCGGTGCCGACGAAATCGGTCGCAAGGTGGTTGCAGCACCGGCAACAGCCGGCTTACTTGGCCCAACGATTGCGCCCATTTACAGTCCACGCGGTAGTGAGGATGACCGCCGCTGGCATACGGTCACGATTACTGTTGAAAACAAGCATCTGATGCAGGCGGTGGAGCATCTGCGCAGTATCGGCGGCACACAGATTATCACCACCCCGGTGCGTTACATCTTTCTCGAACAGTCACCCACATTTGAAGCACTGCTCAAAGCGCTCAATCTTCCGGGGCAGGGATAAACCTGCCCAAATCTATCTCAATGTGTCGAGCGTCTGATCAATTAGGCTGCGCTTGCCTTCGCTTTCAGCTCCCATCTCGACCGCCATACATAATCCCAGCAGGCTGATTTCTGGTGGGAATTTTTGTGAATCGGCGAGGTTCATGGTGAGGAATGGGCAGCAGAACAGCGCTGCTTTCAGGTAAGTGCGCCAGTCCTCACGCAGCCACCCCCGCTGCCGCAGCGCCTCCAGCAGCGGTTTTAGAACATACACCGTTTTGCTGTTCAGAAACATGTGTCGAACAGGATGCAGCAGGTAGTCGTAGTCAACCTGCCAGTGATCGCCATCTGTACGAACCTGGATTTGGGTTTGTGCGTCTTTCTCCTGTGGAAAGTACATCCACATGGCAAAAACGTTGTGGAACAGCGGCTTGGTCAGGTCAAGCAGCGGATGATGCCGCCCTGCAAAAGCCGGGTCAAAATACAGCAGCGAAGGCGGCCTGTGCTGGCTCTGGTAAAACACATTGCCATTGTGGGCGTCTCCATGCCCGATGATGGACGGGACGGATTGGTGCGGCTCCAGCAGATGAATTGCAACGGCGATCAGATCATCAATGGTCTGGTGATAGACATGGCCGTTGATTGTCCAGCGCACCTGCCGCACTTCCGACATGAGAAAATCACCCTGTGGCAGGCGGATGCGCGTACCATCTCCGTAAAAGCGGTCGAGGCGACCCCCGGTCAGGCGATGATAGAACAGTTGATGGATAGGCGCCTTTCCTGCGTCTTCCGCCTCCTGCCACGCGAAGGTCGTGCGATAGCGCTGAAAAAGCTGCTGATCTTCCATTTCCTGCGCCAATTGCAGGGGTATGAAGGCATCGCTGCGCTCGTTTTCGATTTCCCAGGCGAGATCGAAGACGGAGGGGGAATCGATCACCTCATACACCAGCAGTTGCTTTCCCGCTTCGCTCGATTGCATCACAGGCTGAATCACAGGATACCCGGCTTCGGCCAGCATCGCCGCGTTGTAGTATTCGGTGATGACGTTGTCCTGCTCGGTATGAGTCTTGAAGAAATAGCGCCGACCGTCTCCGAGCGTCAGAAAGCCGTTGAACGAATTCAGAGATACGGCCAGCGGTCGCAGTTCGACGTGCACCACATCCAATGCCAGTGTCTCTCGCAGAAAAGACAGGAGCAGGCCTTCCGCTGCGCTCCTGTCTTCGAACTGTAGTTGTTGAATCTGTTGCAGCGTATCCATCACAGGCCGATAATCTCGTTGCGTTTGCGAATTGCCATCGCATGTGCCGGGAAATCCTCATAATCGGCGAGTGTCGCTGTGATGCCCTGCAAACGCTCATAGCCCTCGCGCGAGAGATACCCCACACCGGTGCGTTTGAGGAAATCCTGCACACTGACGGACGAAAAACTTCTGGCAAAGCCACCTGTCGGCAGAATCGCGTTCAGGCCGAGGCAGTAGTTGGCGGTTGGAATCGGCGTCAGATGACCGAGCAGAATTTCGCCCGCGTTCTTAAGTTTATTGAGGGTCACAAATGGATCAGCCGTCAGGACTTCGAGATGCTCCGGTGCATAGTCGTTGATAAAGGCAATCGATTCGTCCAGGCTTTCGGTCAGGAGAATACCACCATAATTGCCGAGGACGTTATTCACGAAATTGCGCCGCCATTCCGGGAGTTCAGCAATGTAACCAGGGAGCACTTCTCGCGCTTTTTCGGCGACGTCTCGGCTGTGCGTGACCAGAATCGCCGCCGACTCTGGCCCATGTTCCGCTTCCACCAGCAGATCGAGCGCGGCAAGCCGGGGATCAGCATATTCGTCCGCCAGAATAATCGATTCACTCGGTCCGGCTGGCAGGCCGACATCCACAGTTCCATAGAGCAACCGCTTGGCGGCGGAGACATAGCTGCTGCCGGGGCCGATCAGCTTATCCACTCTGGGAATGGTTGCTGTGCCATAGGCCAGTGCTGCAATCGCCTGCATCCCGCCGACGACATACACTTCTTCCACACCGCAGATTTCCGCAGCGACAAGTGAGGCCGCATCAGCTTTTCCGTCCGGGCGCGGGGGCGATACCACCACGATCTTCGGCACACCCGCTACTTTCGCCGGGGTCGCCAGCATCAGCATGACTGATGGAAATGCTCCCTTCCCACGAGGCACATACAGGCCGGCGCTCGCGACCGGGGTCACTTTCTCCCCTGCCATAATGCCGGGGGCGACTTCCGTAAACCACATCGACTCCGGCATCTGTTCTTCATGGAAGCGCTTGATATTGGTGTGCGCCTGCTCTATGGCGTCGATGACTTCTGCGCTGATTTCCGAACGCGCCGCCGCAAAGTCTTCTGGCGTGGCACGAAGCATCTCGGCGGAAAAGTCCTTTGCATCGAACTGCCGGGCAAAACGGACGACCGCCGGGTCGCCTTCCTGCCGCACCCGGTCGATCACGTCCTGCGCTTTTGGCAGCAGATCGCGGATGTCCTGCTCAGCGCGCCGCATGATCCTGGCGCGTTGGTCGTCCGTCAGTGTTTTTAATTCCCAGAATTGAATCGTCATACCAACTGATCCTGATTAAACCTTGTATCACTTTGTGAAATCGCGCTCAAATTATACCTGCGTCCACCAAACAAACAAAAAGGCGCAGAATGCGAACCACCCTGCGCCTTTGTCTGAAATTCAATCGTTATGACTGAACCGGTTCGGCCTGCGTCTTAATCACCTCGGAGCGGCGGCGCGTTCCGTCCCAGCGAATATCCGGCACCAGGATTTCGCGCTTTTCCATAATGCGATCCTTGTGCTGCATCAAATCCTGAATCATGATGCGCATTTCGGCCTTCACATCGTGCGTCGGCTGATAACCCAGGCTGATCAGGTGGTTGCGATCAGGGTTGTAGTAGTGCTCGTCCATTTCCTTACGCGGGTTTTCGTAGTTGTTGATTTGCACATCAAGTCCGAACTCGTTCCCGACTTCGCGCACCATCTCGGCCAGTTCGACCAGGTTATAGGTTTCCTCGAACTGGTTGAAGACACGGTACTCACCCTGCTGGGGCGGATTCTCCAGCGCGATAGCAAGGCACTGCATCGAGTCACGCAGTGGCAGGAAGCCGCGCTTCTGATTGCCACCGCCGAACAGCGTCAGCGGATGCCCGATCACCGCCTGGCAGCAGAAACGGTTGATCGCCGTCCCGAAGCACTGATCGAAATCGAGGCGGCTGCGCAGACGGGAATCGTCCCCCATTTCATCAATGCGTGTACCAAATACCACACCCTGCATCACATCGGTGGCGCGTAAACCCCAGATGCGACAGGTGAACATCGTCAGATTGCTGTCGTGTACCTTGCTCCAGTGGTAGAAGCTCCCGGCCTGGCGCGGGAACGGCAGCACATCCTTGCGCCCGCGATACTCGACCTCGAAGAAGCCTTCAGGAATGTCGATGTTCGGCGTTCCGTACTCGCCCATCGTCCCCAGCTTCAGCAGATGGGCATCCGGACAAACCTCGCGCATGGCCCACAGCAGGTTGAGGTTGCTGACGATGTTATTCGTCTGTGTAAAGACCGAATGCGCCTGATCCATCATCGAATAAGGCGCGGATGGCATCTGCCCCAGGTGGACGATGGCATCGGGCTTGAAATCGGCAAAGAAGGATTTTACAAACTCATAATCGAGCAAATCCCTTTCAAGAAACAGAATGTCCTTGCCATACTTCTCGCGAAAGGCCTGCTTACGTTCTTCCACGCTGTAGACGGGCAGTGCGCTCTGGCTGCCCATTTCCTCCACCCACTGACGGCGCAGCAGCGTGTCCGTCCCTGCTACCTCATGCCCACGCGCAGCCAACACCTGTGCGAACGGCCATCCAAGATAGCCGTCAATCCCTGCGATAAATACCTTCATGGTCTGTCTCCCGGAGGGGTGTCATCCTACAAAATCACCAGTAAAAACCCAGTTTGAACGGAAAAGCTACGTTAAATGAAGAACCTGCTACTGCTGAACCACCAGTGCATCCACAAGCGGCTGGAAATCGCCAAGATAGCCCTTCGCAGCCAGCAGTTCCGCGTTCAGGATGCTGCACCCAGCAGCGCCGCGAATCGTGTTGTGCGAAAGCGCCGCGAATTTGTACCCCATGATACTGCACGGGCGCAGTCGGCCAATTGATGTTGCCATGCCGTTGCCCGCGTTCCGGTCGCGCCGCGGCTGGGGACGGTCGGGCTGCGTCAGATATTCGAGTGGGCGCAGGGGTGCGGTCGGCAGCGATGGCACGAGGTCAGGGCCGGCGAAACTGCGCCAGTCTTCGATAATGGTTTCAATCAAAGGCTTATCGGCCAAACCCATGCTGATATTGACCAGATGCCCATCCAGCACCGGGACACGGGTGCAGGTCGCGCTGATGTTCAGGTCAAGATCGAGAATGCGCTCTCCGTCAAATCGTCCCAGCATCTTACGGGCTTCGGCTTCCAGCTTTGGTTCTTCACCCGCGATATACGGAATGACATTATCGAGAATATCGAGCGAGGCCACACCAGGATAACCCGCGCCGCTGATGGCCTGCATACTCACGCTCTGCACCTGGGTAATGCCGTATTTCCGCAGCGGTGCTAAGGCCATCACAACAGGCATGACCGTGCAGTTGGAATTGGCGATAATCGCCCCTTCCCACCCGCGACGATGACGCTGTACATCAATCAACGCGAGATGTTCCGCGTTGATCTCCGGCAGCAGCAGCGGCACATCATCGGCCATGCGGTGCGAAGAAGCATTGGTGCATACGATATGCCCGGCTGCGGCCAGTTCCAGTTCGCGCGTTTGCGCCGCTTCTTTGGGGAGCGCGGAGAAAATCAGCAAGGAGTCGAATTCGCCATCGAGCGGCTTGACTGTCAGATTGGCAACACGGGACGGTGGTTCACCATCCAGTACCCAGTTCACCGCTTCGCTGTAGAGCTTCCCGGCGCTGCGCTCAGAGGCGATGACTTCGCCAACCTGAAACCAGGGGTGATCTTCCAGCAGTTGAATGAAGCGCTGACCGACCGCTCCCGTTGCACCCAGAACAGCGACGTTGAGTTTTTGCATGGACGTTCTCCTAAATTCCTACGGAATTGGCTTGCACAGCCGGGTATGACCCCAGCATTTTCACGAATGACGCCCGCTGGAGAAGACGTGCCAGCGCTTCCTGGCAGGCGGTTTCCTGCCAGTGGCCTTCGAAGTCCAGATAGAAGACTGGCTCCCAAGGGCGATTGCGGCGTGGGCGCGATTCGATTTTGGTCAGGTTCAGGCCGCGCTGGGCGAACTCTCCCAGGCACTCGTAAAGTGCGGCGGGACGGTTGCGCGTGGCAAATACAAGCGACGTTTTGTTGTATGCCCCCGGCGGCGGATCATCATGGCCGAGCACGAAGAAGCGCGTGAAATTAAAGGGAACGTCTTCGATGTCACTTTCGACAATTTCCAGACCATAAAGCTGCGCGGCGAGGCGACTGGCAATTGCGCCTGTTTCCGGAGCAGGCTCCCTGGAGAGGTCATTGGCAGAGCCAGCCGTATCATACCAGGGGATACCAATCAGGTTATTGCGCTTGAGGAAGCGGTCACACTGTGCCAATGCCTGCGGGTGCGACCGCACATACTTCAGATCGGTGAGTTTTGTGCCCGTCGGCGCAAGCAGGCAGTGATGCACATGCAGAATCACTTCGGCCTGAATCCGCAGGTCGGAATCCATCAGTAGTTCATAGGCCTGGCTGACGGCCCCGGCCAGTGCATTCTCAACAGGCAGAATGGCGTAAGCGACGGAACTGGTCTGGATTGCATTGAACAGATCGCTGAGCGTGGGACAGGGGTAAACGTCCGCGTCGCTGCCGAAGTGCTGGCGAAGTGCCTGCTCGGAGTACGCGCCGTGAATGCCCTGGAAGGCGATGGTGGGTGCCACAGAGTCTCCTGCAAAAGAAGGGTATTGCAAACCGAAGTCAGGTTGTATAGAGGTATAAATCTACTCGTGACTTTCGTCACATGCTAGTGTGAATTGCATCGTGACAAGAAAAATGATAGACTTTTTCTAACGTCCATTGTAAAAATTGTACAGGTTTGGCGGTGCTTTATGCAGGAAACACGCCAGCACATACTGGAAATTCTGCGCTCAAGCGGTCAGGCAACCGTTGACGATATTGTAGAAGAACTGCGCAAAAAGCGCGGGGATGATATTACCGCAGTAACCGTTCGTCATCATCTTAATCTGCTCCAGCAGGAAGCGCTCATTACACCGCCACAGCTGCGCCATCGCAGCACCCCGGGCCGTCCGCAGCACGTTTATGCTTTGACGGAAAAAGCCCGCGCCCACTTTCCCAACAACTACCAGCATCTTGCGGCTACGCTGCTTGAACAACTGAAAGCGCAGCTTCCGCCGGAAGGCGTGAATGTGATTCTGGAAGGTGTCGCTACAAGCATGGCCCAGGAAGCCAATATGGGGGATGCGCCATTTGCAGAACGGTTGCAATTGGCAGTGGAGTATCTCAACGAACATGGCTATGCTGCTGCTTGGGAAGAACATACAGACGGTTACATTCTGCATACCCGCAACTGCCCCTATCATCATCTGGCGCATGAAAACGAAGCGCTGTGCGACATGGACATGCGGCTGGTTTCAACCCTGATCGGGGTAGTGCCCCGCCTGCTCTCTCGTATTTCCGAAGGTGAGCCGACCTGCACCTATCTTGTCCCTCATCCGGCACAGATCGGACTGAAGTCAGGATGAGTGTCATCCTATTTTGATGATATTCATCTGTTTTATTGACCGTTTCCCACGATAATGTTAGAATAGCTATCACTTGATCTATTCTTAGGAGTAGGACTCCATGTCTGTTCTGGAACAGAATTCACTTTTAACGACCGATGTGACCGAGATTACACCCGTCCTCACCGTGACGGATGCAGCGGTCAACATTATTCATTCGCTGCTGCAACAGCGCAATATCCCCAACCATGCCCTGCGCGTGTTCGTTTCGGGGGGTGGCTGTTCCGGGATGCAGTACGGGATGGCGTTTGAAGCTGGCCCGCAGGAGCATGACCGCGTGGTGGAAGTCAGCGGCGTTCGCCTGCTGGTCGATCCTACCAGCCTGTTCTATCTGGAAGGCGCGACGATTGATTTTGTCGACAGCCTGATGGGCGGCGGTTTCCGCATCGAGAACCCGAACGCAGTGTCGTCCTGCGGCTGCGGCAGCTCGTTCCGCACGAAGGATAGCGCGGGCGCATCTTCTGAGGCGGGGTGCAGCTCCTGCAGCCACTAAGCGGCTGTATTTTCACATTTTAACACGACAGGCCGATGAGCATTTCATCGGCCTGTTTTGATTCGCGCAGGAGCGACGTTGTGTGTCGTCCTCTTTACCGACGCATTGAACTCAGCAGCAGGCCGATGCAGCCAGCGATGGTTAATACCGCAATCGGCACAATCGGGGCGACTTCGGTTGGGGTAAGCGGGGACGTTCGGTTTAGCTGCGGTTGTGCGTTGACCAGTGGGTTATCGGTGGGAATCTGGGCAACCAGATTAGCCGGGTAGGTAAAGGTGGGCAGGACTGCCGCGTTCGCGCCGGGGATACTGTCAGACGCACCCGGTGGTAAGTCACCGCTGTTGGCGGAAGGCGCTTCCAGAACGCGGGCATTGGCGGTCGAAGTCTCGAAGCCACCGGGAATTTGCGCCAGGGCTTCAAAAGTCTGGGTCGGCGCGGCGATGATGGGGTCAGTCGTCGGTACGGGGGTCTGCACGGTGAGATCAGCGATCAGCGCCTCATCCCCGATAATCTCCACCAGTTCATCATAAACCCAGCCTGCACGGGTGGGCGACGGGGGAAAGTCGATTTGCAGCCAGCGGAAATAGCGCCCCAGAATGGTATAAGTATCGCCGGGGTTGATGCTGCCCACGATTTCGGCATCAGGCAGCGCCTCGCGCCGCACGTTGACTGAACCTGCTTCCTGCCGCGCCTGTAACTGCACAAGATTAGGATTCCCGCTGTTCACGGCTTCCGGTGTAAAGGTCGGCGGCGATGTGGGTTGAGGAACGCCAAAGGTGGGCGGTGCAGTCATGGAAGGCAGCACCACCGGGACTGGCGTGGATGTGGGGAACACCTGCCCCTGTATTGAATTCTGTGGGCTGCTCAGCCCGACCAGAACGACCGCGGCGGCCAGCACAAAAAGAATAAGTCGCTTCATCGTCACCATGAAACTCGATTTTCCGTTGAATTACGTCCCTGTTCGGCGAGGCGGCGCTCACCATCCTTTTCCATGTACCCCTGATATTCCTGATCGCGATAGCCGACGACTTCCCACCCGCTCAGGTTCATCTGGGGGCGCTCGTCGCCGGGTGCACATTCATCACAGGAAGCGGGAATCCATTCGCCGTTGTAGCGCCGTGCGATGTGCATGTGGGTGGCGGTAGAAAAGCCACCTTCACACGACGCCCGCCCAATGCGATCCCCCACCTGTACGGTGGTGCCTTCAGTAACACGCCCCTCACTTGCAATATGCAGGTAAAGGATCGTCCAGCCAGTGGTTTCATCGCCATCACCGTCCAGATCAAGCACAACAGCGCCACCACCGCTGCGGGCGATAAGACCAGAGGCGGAAGCCGTCACCCAGAATTGCGACGTATAGCACGCCACCCCGGTCTGTGGTACATCGGGCGGCGCGAAGTCGATGGCCGCCCAGGCGCTTCCGCTGCCCCAGCCACCATGCGCTCCACCCGTAAAAAACCACGTTTCGCCGGATGAAAAGGGGAAGGTCATCGGTGGCTGCACCAGACCAGACGGGACGAGCGGCTCAACCGGATTTGCAAAGGGATCACCGAAATAGGCGTAATACACCTGAAAAAATCCGGCGCTGCTGACCTGCCGCACCCAGCCTGTGAAGTCGTTATTCAGGCTCAGAAAATACTGTAACGCGACCGTTCCTGCGTTGAGGCCATTGTTGTATAGCAGGCGTTCATCACGCTCGAATTCAAGCGCCACCCATCCGCGCGTCTTCCAGCCATAGTAGCCGAAGTTAAGTTGATTGGCCGTCCAGGCAAGCTGGCGATATAAGCCTTCCCGGTCGATATTACCGCTGTCTTCTTCGGAAATCATCGGATGCGTTTGCAGATCGGGCCGCACCTGCGCCGTGCTGAGCCAGCCAGCGCGGAATTCCAGCAGCGCGAGCAAAACACGTGGATCGACACTGTATTCCAGTGAAACGCGCTCAACAATCTGGGCGGCAGTCAGGGTTTCTTTGCGTTCCGTTCCATCAGCCTGATTCGTTCCTACCTCATCAGTAGCGGTACGAATATAGCCGGGAAGCTGCACGATGAAACCCGCAACGTCAAAGGCGCTGCTGCCGGGAGCACGGACGAGGCGGCTGTCAGGAATGATTTTGAAATCCGGCGTTTCCTCGGATGGAAGTCCCGGCAGTTGAATAACCTGACCGACTTCCAGCACATCAGGATTTGCCAGTTCGTTGGACGCGAGAATGGTATCGAGGGACAAACCGTAAGCTGAAGCGATCCCAAAGAGCGTATCCCCCGGCTGAACAACATGCTGCTGCACATCCCCTGAAACCGTCTGGCGGCGTGGCGAGTCCGGCGTCGGATTACCGGGGATGAACTGCGGTAGGGTGGTACTGTTCTGTGGAGCTTGCACCACATTCGGATCAGGGGGCACACTTCCGGTATCGGGCGCGGCACCCTGAGCGGGGGGTGTGGCCGTAATCACAATGACCCGTGAAGTGCCCAGCGAACATCCAACCGTGAAGAGACAGGTCAGCAGCGCCAGCAGAAAGACCGGGCGCAAACAATAGCGAGACAAAATCAGTTGTAGCTCCATACACCGACAAAGCCATCTGCGACATACGACGGTACAGCATCTCCGTCGATCATGTCAAGGATGCTGACAACAGCTTTGCCTTCTGGCGAAATTTCTCCAAAGATAATTGCCGTGCTGTCCGGCGACCAGATACGATGGCTGGGCGCGAACTGGTCGAAGAAGTTCAACAGGTAGATCGTTTCATTGGTGGGGATGAAGATGTGCTGCACCCTGCTGGTATTGGCGCTCACATCCAGCACTGCCCATGCCAGACCAACCCTCTGCTGCCCCTGCGCTCTTTTGGCGCTGGAGCCGTCTGACTGGGCCTGGGCAGAGGTGACATAGGCCACGCGGCTGCTATCGGGCGACCAGAAGAACGCAAACACCCCAACTTCCGGCGAAGACGCCAGCACAGCCCCAGTCGTGGCGTTCAGCACATATAATGGTCCTGAGTTACCCTCTGCCAGCACCCGGTACGCAACTGCCGTTCCATCCGGTGACCAACTGTAGGACACCAGTCCCTCAATGCCTTCGGCCAGTGTCGTTACGGTTTCACCCTCCACAATCACCAGATCGGTCAGGCGCTCTGCTTCATTGTAGACACCAAGCAGCAGCCGATCATCCACAGGCGACCAGGCAGGCGCTTGCACAAAACCAGGCGTAAAGTCGAGCAGCGTGTTGCTTTCAGTAGCGAAATCGTAAATGGAGAACTCACGGTTAAAACGCTGCCAGACCATGCGGGTGCCGTCTGGACTCCAGTTATAATAGAAAGGATCCCCTGTCCCGATTACAAAATCCGATACTCCCGTTTCACCGCTTCGGACAACCTGAACGGCGAGGGTTTCCTCGTCCAGATCGTTGAGCAGAATCGCCAGATCACGGCAGGAAGCCCCGTCCGAACAGGTGGCAGGCGACCAGAACGCATGATAAAAGACCTGATCTTCTCCCGTATACACCAGTTCCGCTGCCTGCGAGCCATCCTGCGAGACGAACGTTTCCAGAACAATGGGGGTATTGTCCAGCGCGACGCAGCAGAAAAACGCCAGTCTGCCATCGTTTGACCACATCGGCCACTGATAGCGGCGTGTTTCGGTAGCATCAGCGGTCAAAGCGGCGGGTGCCCCTCCAGCGGCAGGGATGGTGTAAATGTTGTAGTCAGAACCGAGATAGGCAACCTGCCCCGGTATCGTCTGTAAGGCCTCGGTTCTTGAAGAAAAAGTAACGATTGGAAGCAACAAAAGGAATAGGTTCAAAAGACGCCATTTACTCATCCAATCCATACTCCTGCACTTGGGAACATTTACGATTATCGCTATACTAACGCTTAATCTGTAACTATTATAAAGTCAGGAGCTAAAAAATGCCGACGAGTACCGAAATTTCCCAGATGATGGTGGCCGGGTTCAAACCTGAGAAGGCCGAAGGCGTCGACGCCGTCATCCAGTTCGATCTGAGCGGCGACGGTGGCGGCCAGTTCTATGTGCACATTGCGAACCAGGGCATCACCGCCCACGAGGGTGTGGCCGAAAATCCAAAAATGACCTTAAAAGCCAGCGCCGAAGATTATTACAATGTTGCAACTGGCAAGCTGAACGCGATGCAGGCCTTCATGGGTGGGAAGATCAAAATCCAGGGCGATATGGGGCTGGCAATGAAGATGCAAGGCATGTTCAGCGCCTGATCGAATCTGATGATGTCATCTAATGATGACAATAAAAAAGGGGCGATGCTGTCGCCCCTTTTTTATTGCTATTGAAGCAGCTTTGATGGCGCATCGTCTTCTGCATCGTCAACGTAGCTATAATCATTCTCATCGAACGACAGCATCGAAGGCATATCGCCATCGACAAACGAGGCACTGCCGAGCGCATCCTCGACCGCTTCCAGCAAATCCTCGTCGTCTTCTTCCTCGGCGTATTCGGCCACGCTGGTGAGTACGCGCATCGCTTCGCGGCCACCAATTTCACCAAGCGCCCAGATCGCCGCCATCTGGATTTCGCGGTCGTCATCGCCAATCAGCTCGGAAAGAAGCGGAAGCGCCGACGCCAGTTCCAATTCACCAGCGGCGCGAACGGCCTCATAACGCATTTCGGCATCGTCGCTTTCCAGTTCGTTAATCAGCACATCCTCCCAGCGGTCATCGCAGGTGCGCCCCATCGCAAACACAGAACTGATGCGCATTTCGCGCTCAGCACTGCGATAGGAGGACTGAATGGCGCCGGGAACCATCGAATGGCTGGAGTTTGCCATCGCTTCCAGCGCCCGCCGCCGGACAGCAACGTCTTCCTGCACATTCCCATACAGGCTTACCGCAGCATCCAGTGCCAGGCGCGTTTCACTTTCCGGTAAATCACCCAGTTCACCCATGAGGATGTAACGGCCTAACGCGCTGGTGGCTACCGCGCGAACTTCACGGTTGGGGTCGTGCTGCGCCATCGCGATGAGCGTACTCATCACTTCGAGCGAGGCATCTTCCCACAGAACTTCGATGGCAGCTTCCCGTACACCGGGATCATCATCAGACAGCGCAAACAGCCCGAATGAGCGATATTCCAGCTCATAGTTAGTCTCGCTCAGTTCCACCATTTCGCGCACGACTTTACGGCGCAGCGCGGGCGCAAGGTCCTGCCAAACCGGACGGATGCTTTCCACATCCGCTTTAGATAGGTTGGAAAGGCCGTAGAAAATCGCACTGTTGATCTTGTTAGCCGCAGACGACTTTAAAGCCTCGACCGTCGTCGCCAGGTCGGGTTGATTCTGGGTGTTGGTTTGTTCCATTCTTTCCTCTAGCGTTTGCTGCTTTTGCCTATGGAAGGAGATTGGTTAATGGGTTAACCAGGTCGTTGATGATGAAAATCACACCAATCGATAGTAAGAAAATCAGTCCAGCGAGATGGACAATGCCTTCGCGTTCCGGGGCGATTGGCCTCCCACGCACGATTTCGATCAGAACGAACAGAATTCGCCCACCATCAAGCGCCGGAATGGGCAGCAGATTGGTAATGCCCAGGGCGATGCTGATAAGGGCGATATATTCCAGAATGATAATTGGCTGATCCTGCTCGATGCTGTCCTGCAGAATTCGCCCGCCGATCTGACTTACGCCCACTACGCTGACGATGCGCGTTTCTTCAGGGCGGGCAACCCCCTGGATCACACGCGCCGGAAACTCAGCGATCATCCGCAGAACATCGGTGGTGCTAGTCACAGCGAAACTGATCGCACCCGCCAGTGATTGTGGCACCATCATGAACTGGGTTCCGCCTTCGCCGTAGAAAAAGGTTTGCTCAGCATTGGTAAAGGCGGCGCTGATACCAATCCCAATCCGGCCACTGTCTGGCGGCGGCTCGACGCGGGGAATAAGGCTGGTTTCCAGCGTCTCATCACCGCGCAAAATCGACAGTGTGATTTCCTGCCCGGCATATTCCTGGCTCAACTGTTGAAGCTGGCTTACCGGGTCGGTCGTGATTGCGAAAGGCGCTCCATTCACACCTGTGATATAGTCGCCTGCCACCAGTCCTGCGTCTTCAGCAGGTGACCCGGCCACGACACTTTCCACCAGTACATAACCACTGGCATCTACAAACGCAGCGATTTCTTCCGCAGTGGGTGTCACCACCACTTCAAAAAGTTCGTTGGGCGCATTTTCGACAGGGCGCAAGACGCTCAGCGTGACTTGCTGGTTCGCGCGGGCTTGTAACTGCCTGAAAAAATCGCGGCTGTCGACAAAATAGGCACCGTCGATGCGTTCAATATAGTCGCCATCCTGCAATCCAGCTTCGGCAAAGGCCGAGCCTTGAGGAATGTCCGCCAACTGAACACGCCCGCCGACTTCGGTTGGCAGGCCAATCAACCCGATCAGCACGAAAATCAGAAAGGCGGACACGAAGTTCGCCAGCGCACCAGCGGCCATAAACAGAATACGCTGGTAAGGATTCGCTTCGTTGACCGATTTGGTATTGATGACGCCCCGCGCCGCAAGTTCATCGCGTTCGGAAAGATAGTTCTCCTCACGACGATCCTGCCGACTTCCTGCCGCCGCAACCGCCTGCTGACGGTCACGCTCGGTTTCTTCTTCACTCAGGGGACGAATCATATCCTCGCCAAGTGGCCGCACAAACCCCCCAAGCTGAATCCAGTTCAGGGTAAATTCCGTTTCCCCCCATCTGAACAGTCGGGCAATTCGGGGCGGGAAGCCAATCCCAAATTCCAGCACTGTGATGCCGACCGCTTTGGCCGCAAACAGGTGACCAAGTTCATGGATGATGACTGCCGGGATGAGGACGATGATGAAGGCGATTACGGACGAAAGGAAGCTGTTACCGATGAGGAAATCTAACATTAAACGTCACCCTGATCTGTCGAATGGCGTGTAAGTGCTGCGAAGCGCACTCACAATAATGGCATTATAATGCTCGTTTAAAGATGGTTGCAAGCGAGTTTATAGAGATTTTACACGTCGCTCATCTGAATCGCGGCTGCCGCACCGCCAACTGCTGCCCGCCGCACTTCCTGCACACCTGTGATGTCCATCAAACGCTGTTCGACAATAGGCGCGTCTTCCGCAAGGCACAGACAATGTACGTTCGGCCCGGCATCCAGCGTATAACACACCTTTAGCCCTTCGGCCCGCCACTGTCGCACTGCACTCATCACCGTCAGCGAAGACGGCATCCAGTAAAACAACGGTGGGCGGCTGGTCATCATAACGGCGTGCATCAGATTGCTGTCATGCTCCACCACATCTGCAAATGTTGCAAAATCGCGTTCCAGAATCGCCCTTTTGCAGCGATCAAACCGCTCCTGTGCCCCCGCGACCCGCGCATTCTGAAGATCACTGGTGCTGGCGGATTGATGCCCTTCACGCGAACCAACATCCTTGTGACCGCTGCTGACAATGGCAATCACGTCAACCAGGTTCCAGTGGTCGGGTGCGGCGAAACTCTCCGCATACGAGTCTTCGTGCCGCTCTCCAGTGTGCCACTGTACAAATCCCGTCGGAACTGAGCGTGATGCTGAGCCAGAACCGAGGCGGGCGAGAGTTGTCAGTTCGCGTTCAGTGACATCCAGCCCGGCAGCCGCGCAGGCTGCGACTGTCAGCGCAGCAAAGGAGGAGGCCGACGACGCAATGCCTGCTCCGGTTGGGAAGTTATTGAACGAGGAGACATGGGCAAAAGCACTTTGTCCCGCCCGCTGGCGGATGATGTCGAGATGCTGGCTTACACGAGAAAGGGCTGTTCCAGTGGTGGGCTGATTATTGAAGATCAACACATCAGACGACAGAGAAGGGTCCCATCTTACGGAAGTTTCGGTATACAACCCTTCCAGATTCATACTCAGGGATGGATTGACGGGCAAACGCAGGCGATCATCGGCGTTTCCCCAGTACTTGATAAAGGCGATATTGGAACAGGCGCGGGCAGTGACCGTTGTCATGATGATAGCTCCTTGAAGAAGGCAGAACATTACTGTCTGGTTCTGAAGTGTGCAAGGGCAAGTCGCTGGGGATTGTGTGGGCTTTAACCCGGCTACTATAATCGCCCTGTTCTGGACACGGCGCACCCTACGGAGTTCGCGTTGCAAATTTTACTCGGCCTGCTGCGTACCATGCGGCCTAAACAGTGGACGAAAAATCTGCTTTTCGTCTTCCCAGGCATTGTTTTCGACGGCAAATTGTTTCAACTCGACCCCCTTTTGCGGGTGCTGCTGGCATTTGTGCTGCTGTCGCTCGTATCGGGCAGCGTATATATCATCAATGATCTGGCCGATATCGAAAACGACCGACGCCATCCCCGCAAGAAATTCCGTCCAATTCCGTCGGGGCAGCTTCCGGTGTCGGTGGCGCGCCTCGCAGCCGTCATCATCCCCCTTTTTGCCGTTACAGTCGCCTTTACCCTGACTCCCGCGCTGGCGGTGATTCTGATTGTGTATCTGGTTCAGAACGTGGCCTATTCCCTGTGGCTCAAGCATGTGGTGATTCTGGATGTCTTGGTCGTGACCGCCGGGTTTATTCTCCGTGTGGCAGCGGGTGTCGTCGTCGTCCCTGCAGAGCGCTTTTCTCCCTGGTTATACGCCTGCACCGGTCTGCTGGCACTGTTTCTCATAATCGGCAAACGACGGCAGGAGTTAGTCACGCTGGGGGAAAAGGCCGCTGATGCCCGCCCGATCTTCAAGGATTACAACCTGCCGCTCATCGACGAGATGCTGCGCGTCGTCACCACCAGCACCCTGCTGACGTACACCATCTACACAGTGGAAGCGCCTTCCCCCCTGCTGGCAGATACCAACAGCGCCCTCCTGACCGTTCCGTTTGTGATGTACGGTCTGTTTCGCTATCTTTATCTCATCCACGTCAAAGGCGAAGGCAGCGCACCGGATGAAGTGCTGTTGCAGGATCGCCCGCTGCAAATCGCCATGCTGCTGTTTGGGCTGACGTTCATCGTGATTCTGTATGTACTTCCGGCGATGCCATGATTAGCGCACCTGCGAAGGTCATTCTGTTCGGTGAACACGCGGTCGTCTATGGACAGCCAGCCATTGCTGCCCCTGTTTCCAGCTTACGAGCACGATCTGCCATCCAGTCCAGGACAGAGGGCGAAGGCCTGCGCCTGATTGTTACCAGCAACGGCCAGCAGCTCGCTGTAGAAATTGATCCAGAAGACGTAAACAGCGCTTTTTCGGCTGCCGTTCGTTTAGTCCTCAGACATCTGAAGGTATCTGTTCCCCCTTCCGTCAACATCACCCTTGAATCCGATATTCCTGTCGCCAGTGGTTTGGGGAGCGGTGCGGCGATTACGACGGTGCTGGCGCAAGCGGTTGCAACCGCGGTGGGGCAAAAACTGGACGCGGTCGATTTAAACCAGATTGTGTTTGAGGTGGAAAAGATTTATCACGGCACCCCAAGCGGCATTGACAACACGGTCATTGTGTACGAAAAGCCGGTGTACTACGTCAGGAATCATCCGCTTGAACTCCTGACCATTCCACAGCCCATCATCCTGATTGTGGCTGATACGGGCGTTTCAGCCTCGACCAAAATTGCGGTTGGCGATGTGCGCTACCTGTATGAGCGCGAACCGGAACGGATTCAGGTCATCCTCTCATCCATTGGCGCGGTCGTGCAGCAGGCACGTACTGCCATTGAGAACGGCGATATCGAGGCGCTCGGCCCTTTGATGGTGCAGAATCATGCCATGCTCAGAACACTGACGGTTTCCTCACCAGAACTGGAAGCCCTGGTCGACGCAGCAATGAACGCCGGGGCACTGGGCGCAAAGCTTTCTGGCGGTGGACGCGGCGGCAACATGATCGCGCTGGTCACGCCCGAAACAGCCGAAATTGTTCAGCAGGCATTGCGGGAAGCAGGGGCAACCCGCGCCCTGATGACAACCATAGGATAAGGACATGCTGACATTTCTGAAACTCGGCGGATCCCTGATTACGGACAAGAAGGTCGAATCGGAATTTCGCGCTGAGGTGATGGCCCGACTGGCAAAGGAAATCAAAGCAGCACTCGATCAGCAGGCGGATTTACAACTGCTGATCGGGCATGGAAGCGGTTCATTCGGGCATTTCGCCGCCAGGCAGCATGGAACGATAAATGGCGTTCACACCCCTGCTCAATGGCGAGGCTTTGCGGAAGTCGCGACGGTCGCGGCGGAACTCAATTATCTGGTCGCGCGGGAACTGCATCTGGCAGGCGTTCCGGTATGGCGTTTGCAGCCATCGGCATCAGCACGGTGCAGAGATGGTGTGCTGCTCCATCTGGAATTGACACCTGTTCGTACCGCACTTGAGCATGGTATCACGCCGCTGGTCTATGGGGATGTGGCGCTGGACGAGGTACGCGGTGGCACTATCATCTCCACTGAAACAGTGTTCGATTATCTGGCGCGGCATTTACCCGTTCAGCGGATTGTGCTGTTTGGGGATGTCGCGGGTGTTTATGACGATGGTGGCACGATTATCCCCAGAATTACCCCCAGCAGTTGGGAGTCGCTTCAATCTGCGCTCGCAGGTTCGGCAGGAGTGGACGTGACCGGTGGAATGTTTACCAAAGTGCGCGATATGCTGACGCTGGTACAGGCCGTGCCTGGGTTGCAGGTGCGCATTCTGGATGGGACGCAGCCCGACCTGCTGCTGAATACGCTGACGGGTCGGATTGAGGCAGGGACGCTGATTTCCGCAGAATAAAAAGCCCCAACGATAAGCGGGGCTTTGGCCTTAAACGCAAGACAATCTAACTATCCGCATTGACCGCTGATGGATCAGTAATGATAAGCACGGTGTCCAGTCGGGTGCCCGGTGCCGGGTCGGTTTGCGGATCGCGCAGACGGATGCTGTCGACCACATTCTGCCCTTCCAGCACTTCCCCAAAAATGTTGTAACTCCCGTTCAGATGCGGCGTCGGTACAGTTGTAATGAAAAACTGACTGCCGTTGGTATTCGGGCCTGCATTCGCCATCGCCAGAATACCGGGGCGGTCGAATACCAGTGAGGGGACAATTTCATTCTGGAACTGATAGCCTGGTCCGCCCGTGCCAGTTGCGGTCGGATCCCCCCCCTGCGCCATGAATTCGGCGATCACCCGGTGGAAGGTCGTATTGTTGTAATACCCATTCTGAGAAAGAAACACAAAGCTGTTGACGGTGATCGGGGTTTCGTCCTCAAACAGGTCGACGTAAACTGGCCCGACTTCGGTGCAGAAGATTGCGCGATAATCAATCGACGTTTCAAGCACCTGTTCCGGTTGGCTGTAGCGGCGGTTGGCTGGTGTTTGAACAGGTTGCAGCGCCTCGCAAATTTCACGCGGTGTACCTGCTAAATCGCCCTGTTCGACGCGCACCTCGGCGACTGTCTGACTTGCTGCGCTGGGCTGCGTCGGCGCTGAAGCGGCGGCTGAGCCTGTATCTTCAGTGTCGTTAGAAGTATTGGAGCTGAGAAACACCAGTGCCAGTGCCGCCACCACCGCGATGACCAGCACCACTACTCCCGCGTAAAAGGCGGTATTCTGCTGATTTTTCATGCGCAATTCCTTTCTGTTCGGTATCATCCAGCAACGAAAACCGCGCCAGTGTAGCACAAATTCAGTCGGTTTTGATGAGACGGTCGGCGACCGAAGTGCACATCCATATCAGCAGCGAAATGGCGACACCGGGCGCAAGCCCCACCCAGGGCGCGGTGCGAAATGCCTCTCTGCCATCTGCCAGCATCACGCCCCAGTCCGGCACCCCAGGTTCGCCCCCCAGCCCCAAAAAGCTGAGCGCGGCGCTGTTGATGATGCTGTAGCTGAAAACCAGCCCTGCGTAGCCAATCAGGTTTGAACGCGCATTCGGCAGGTAGTAGCGCAGCACAAGGCGCGGCCATCGCAGGCCAATGGCACGGGCACTTTCGATATAAGCCTGTGTCTCTACCGCCAGAAAGGCACTGCGGGCGACCCGCGCATAATAACCTGCCTGGGCAAGTCCCGTTGCCAGCGCCAGTTGCCAGCTTCCCTGCCCAGGCACAGTCAATACAACCAGCGCCAGCAGCAGCGACGGAAACGCCAGCACCGCGTTAACCAGCACCATCAGTAGACGATCAACTGTTTTGCCCCCGGCGACCGCTATAAGACCAAACAGCAAGCCGGGCAGAACTGCAAACAGGCTTGCCAGAAACGCAACAGCAAGCGTCCGCTGCCCGCCGTGCAGGAGTCGGCTGAGAACATCGCGCCCCAGTTGATCCGTGCCCAACAAATGTACGTGCGACGGCGGTTGGGTAATCTCATCGGTATTGGTCTGCATGGGATCGTAGGGGGCGAAAAAGGGCGCGACAATCATACACAGCCCAAAGCCCAGGAGACAGGCATAGAGGCGTTTCATGAGCTATTGAACAGCAAGGCGGGGATCAAGCAGACGATACAGCCCTTCTGCCGTCAGATTGAGCAGCATATAGACGACTGCCGACAACACGACAATACCCTGCACCACCGGATAATCGCGGTCAATTGTAGCGCGGAGCAGTAGTTGTCCAATTCCCGGACGCACGAACAGACTTTCAGTGATCACCACGCCACCCAGCAGAATTCCGGCTTGCAGTGCGATGACAGTAATGACTGGCAGGAGCGCCACCCGCAGTGTGTGCCGCCACAGCACGACATGCTCTGGCAGCCCCTTGCCCCGTGCGGTCTGAATAAAAGGCTCTTGATAGACGGATTGCACATTGGTTTGCACAACACGGGCAATCGCGCCGCCGCTGTGAAAGCCTAAGACACCAACAGGCAGAATGAGATGCAAAGCGCTGCCCGAACCCGTCGCGGGCAGCAGATTGAGCAGCACTGAAAAGATGTAGATGGCAACTGTTCCGCTCCAGTAGATGGGAATGCTGACGGACAGATGAATCAGCAAACGCGCTGGAATTCCGGCATTACGCGGAAGCACCGCGATAAGGCCAAGCAGCATCCCCAGCAAAATCGCGACAGTCAGAGCGCTGACGGCTAACGTAAACGTCGGCCAGAACTGGCTGGCGATCAGATCGCTCACGCGCTGGCTGCTGGTCAGCGAATAGCCTAAATCACCCCGAACGAGGCCGAACAGGAAGCGGCTGTACTGGACAGGCAGCGGCGCATCGAAGCCAAGCGCGTCGCGCCGCTCCTGAATCTGCGCCTCGGTCGCGCCTCCCCGGCTAAGCTGATCGGCAATCGCATCTCCCGGCAGCAGACGAAGCGCAAAAAAGGCAAGCGTCGCCGCCAGCCAGATGGTGCCAATTCCGGAGAGTAGCAGCCTCACAGGCGATTATCCTGGCCGAATATAGGTAACATTGTTCAGTAAAGGGAACCAGCCGTAAGGGTCGAAGCGCAGCCCTTGAATGCCTGCATCCGTACCATTCAGATTCACGTAATCCCGAAGCGGCAGAATCAGTGCTTCATTCATGATAATGCGTTGAATTTCCGCGTAGTAACCCCGGCGGGCAGCGGTTGAGCCTTCTCGCACGGCCAGCGTCAGCAGGTTATCGAGTTCACTGTTGCTGTAGTTCATCCAGTTCCGAACCGCCCCGGTCACAAAATAATCGTTGAGAAAAGCCGGGTCGATGCCGGGCGTATCAAACGACACCATATTATACTCACCCGTGTTGACAGCGTCGCGCAGTGCACTGAAACCAGGTACAGGCTGAATCACCGCCCGCACACCGACTTCTTCCCACTGATCCTGAATCAGCAGCGAGACTTCCGGGAGCAACCCCCAGTTCGGCACGATCAGATCGATTTCGAGATCGCTCCCATTCGCTTCCAGAATGCCATCCTCATTGCTGTCGCTGTAGCCCAACTGCGTGAGGAGGGTGCGGGCGGTTTCGGGATTGTAGTCATACACACCCACAACGTTGCGGCTGAAGAAGGGATTGCTGGCCGAAAGCGGCCCCCATGCAGCGGGCGAGAACCCCTGATAGACCGCATCCACAATCGCATTCCGATTGGTGGCATAAATGAGTGCCTGCCGTACCGCCAGTACATCGGTCGGCGGGCGCTGCGTATTCATCAGGAATTGCAGCGGCATACCGGGGATTTCGGTCGTCACGAGTTGAATCTGGCTGTTGGTAGCCAGCGCACGGGCATCGGATGGCAGCAGTTCGCCCATGATCTGTGCTTCCCCGCTTTGCAGTGCCAGCGCACGAGTCGCCTCGTCAGTGAAGAAGCGGTAGACGATTTCGTCCACCAGTGCTCCATCCTGGGTTGGCGGTTGGTAGAACGATGGTCCCCAGGTGTAATCCTCATTGCGCCGCAGCACGAGACGGTCGCTTGGCAGGTATTCCACCAGACGGAATGGCCCGGTGCCGACCTGATGGAACTGATACGTGTTCGGTGTGTATTCTGCCAGCGCTGTGGGACTCGCCATACCGAGATATACCTGGCTCAACGCATCCAGCAGCGGCACATACGGTTCAGCCAGAATCATGCGAATCGTATAGCTGTCAACGATCTGGTAGCTGAGATACGGGCCGAGCATAAACACGGCTTTTTGAGAGGCCGTGGCCGGGTTCAGAATGCGATCCAGATTGACGGCGACCGCGTCAGCATTGAAGGCCGTCCCGTCATGAAAGGTCACGCCCTGCCGCAGCCTGAATTCATAGACCAGCCCATCTTCGGAAACTGTCCACTCTGCGGCCAGCCCTCCCTCGAACTCGCCTGTGTCGGGATTACGGTAGACCAGCGTATCGTACACCTGCCGCAGCACGATCCCCAGTTCAGTTGACTGGTGGATATGAGGGTCAAAGCCAGAAGGAATCAGTGTCAGACCATAGGTGATGCTGTTCTGCGCGGGTGGCTCCGCCTCTGCCCGGCAGGAGGCCAACAGAAATACCAGCAGCACGAGAACAGACGAGAATATTCTCAGGGACATTTAGGACTTTCCAGTCAGGAGTCAATCGGTTAGCATTCAGCCAGATGCTTAAAATTGCAGGCGCGAGTTTATCATATCTGTTCAGATCGTTGCAGGTGATTGTTTCATGCAACCCACGCCCCGGCTGCTCACTCCACCTCGCGAACAAGACATTGTCTACCCCTATCGGCGTGTGTGGCGCAGCATCACCATCGAAGGTATTCTGCTGCTCCTGGTGACGGTCGCTTTCTATGTCGCAGTAAACCTTCTGGGGTTCACCTTCCCTTCCATCATCCGTCCGTTCATCAACGCTGGTCTGGCCCTCCTGCCCCTGCTGTTTTGGCTTGTGTTTTCTTATCTGCCGGAAAGGCGTGTTGATCAGCCGCGTGAACGGCTGCTGATGGTGCTGGTCGTGACGGCGCTGGTCGCAAACGCGGTCGGTATTCCCCTACTCGACCGCACACTCCAGATCGATAACTGGCTGTCCCTGTCCTCACCGCTTGACCGGATTATCGGTTATGCCTTTACCGTCGGCGTTCTTCAGGAAACGCTCAAATATGTGGTTGTGCGCACATTCACATGGCCCTATATCATACGCACACCCCTTGATGCTGTGGCCTATGGCGCTGCCAGCGCGGTTGGCTATTTGACCGTTGCTGGCCTGCATTTTAGCCTGTCTGGCGGGACAACACTCCCGTCGCCGGAGGTGGTCGCCACACGGGTTTTTAGCCTGGCGGCCCTGCATCTGAGCGCCTCAACACTGGTTGCTTATGGGCTGGCAGCATCTCGTTTTCGCACTGGGCCAGTTATTGTGCTGCCTCTGAGCCTGATTCTGGCCTGTCTGCTTACGGGTATCGCTATTCCTCTGCGCACCGGGTTGGTCAATGCCGGTTTTACACAGGGTGTGGGTGCACCGAATACCCTGCTGGGACTGGGATTGTCCATCGGCATCTATGGAGCACCGATCATTATTGCCTCGTTCCTGTTCAGCGCACAGTCGCAGCGCGAACGTGAAGCAGCGGCCAGCCGGGAGACATAACCATGAGCTTTATTCAGATTGAGTCTCCTGTTGACGAGTCGGCCAATCAACAGCGTCTCAGCCATATTCTGACGCTCATACTGGCAGCGGTGTTGTTTTTGTTTGGCCTAAATACCCGCGCCAGTGCATTAAACGCCACCACCAGCTATGCCGATAACCAGGCCGGAATTCGATTGGATTATCCCCGTGACTGGCTGCTGGAAACGGGGGTGGCTGGTCGCGATCCGTTCGTTTTTCGCGTCCAGAATATCACCCGCCCTGGCTTTAAGACTACGATTGAAATCGCGATCCAGCCTGTGGGACGCGATACCACTGAGCGCAATGTGCTGGATTCGCTGTCCATGTCGCGCTTCAACACCCTGGCCGCCTACGATGTATTTTCGATTGATGAAAGTTACGTCCTGCCGGATGGCAATCGGGGCTTTGCGATGGAATACACCTACGTGGAAACCACGCTCGACCCTTTTCTGGAAAGTATTCCCGTCGTCGTGCGTGGGCTGGATGTGCTCATCATTACACGCGGACAGGCGCTGGTGATGACCTTCCGTTCGGACTCCCGCACGTTTGATTCCGACCTGCCCATTTTCACACGCTTTCTGCGAAGGTTAGACTATTGAGGGCAGCTATGCAGCGCCTTATCTTATTCTTTATGCTGTTGCTGGTCGTGCTTGTCCCTGTCCCTGATCTGTGGGCACAAACAGACGGTGTGCCAGCAGACGGGCTTGACCTGGATCGTATTCGACAGGCAACGGTGTTTATCATGCAAACCCGCAGTTTCAGCGATTCAGATATTGTCTGCGTTGGAACGGGGACAATCGTCAACCGCAATGGATTAATCGTCACAAATGCCCATAACACGGTCCCCAATGCAGATTGTGCGGGTGATGGCTTGCTGATTGCCCTGTCGCGCAACGCTGGAGAGCCGCCGATTTTGCAATTCCGCGCGGCGATCATTCAGGCTAATCCCGGTCTTGATCTGGCGCTGCTGCAAATCACCAGCGATCTTGATGGACGCGCGATTGATCCTGCATCACTGGCACTGCCCTTTGTTGAACTGGCGGATTCATCGCTGGTTGTTCTGGATGAAACGATTACCATTGCTGGCTATCCCGGCGTTGGTAACGAACCGTTTGAAGCCATGCGTGGGACAGTCAGCGGCTTCGTGGCGGAACCCAGCGGCGGTGAACGTGCCTGGTTCAAGACAGACGCGGCCATTCCGGGGACGATGACGGGCGGGGGTGTGTACAATGCGGAGGGACTGCTGATCGGCATTCCGACGACCGCCCCTGTGACAAATCTGATCGCGGACACCACCTGCCTTTATCTTCAGGATACTAACGATGACGGACTGGTCAATCAGGCAGATGGCTGTGTTCCCGTTGGGGGCTTCATCAACGCCATTCGCCCGTCAAATTTTGTGCGCCCGCTGCTGCGTGCTGCATCGCTGGGCTTGCAGGTCGAAAGGCTCACGCCCCCTGCGTTTCAGACCGTTGTTGAAGGGGACCCGACCTTCAGCAACCTGTTCTTCGCGACCGCCGTCACTGAGGGAATGCCCGTGAGCGTGGTGAACAGCCTGCCCACCGGGACAAGCAGCGTCTATCTGTTTTTTGATTACGCCAACATGCGGCCAGAAACCGTGTATGAACTGCGCGTCACGACAAACGGCATCCCGAACCCGACCTTCTCACTCGCTCAGGTGCGCTGGAGCGGCGGGAGCGGTGGGCTGTGGTACATCGGCCACAGTGAACAGGTCTGGCCGAACGGCACTTATGAGTTTTCGCTGTTCATTAACGGCCTTGCCAGCGGACGAGCGACAATTTTAATCGGCGGTGCTCCACAGGAAGTGCCCTCGTTCAGCAATATTCTGTTCGGCCTGCTGGATGAAACCGGCAACCTTTATGGGACGGGATATGTGCTGGGAACGGGAAGCACCATCAGCGCCAGTTTCATCTACGACAACATGACACCGGATTTACCCTGGACAGCAATCTGGTATTACAACGGCGTGGAAAGCACTCGTTCAGAAGGGCTGTGGACGCGCGATGACAACGGCGTAGGCGACACAAGTATTGTCAGCGCTACCCTGCTGTCCGGGCGTTACCGCCTGGCGCTCTACATTGATGGCCGTCTGGCGGCGTTGGCCGACTTCACCATTGCAGGCGCACGTGATGCCGCCTTCGCCCGTGTCTTCTCCAACACGCGCTTTGTCTCGGCGGATACACCCCAGGAAGCGCCGCGCGCACCTCGACTAAGCACTTTCACCAGCGGTGAGGAAGCGGTTTATGCCCTGTTTGATTGGGAACAGTTCGCCCCTGGAACGCTGTGGACGCTGCGGTGGATGGTGGACGATGATGTATTTTATGAGGAAATCCTGCCCTGGGAAAATACCGAAACTGGACAGAATTTTCTGATGCGGTTAAGCGGACGCAATGGTATCCCTGACGGCAGCTATCGGATGGAGATTTACATCAGTACTGTTCGGTTAGCCTTTGTTGAAGCTGAAGTCGGAATCGGACAGCTCCCGATTGATGTCTTCGCGCAGGCCAGCGGTGTTCAGCTTCGCGGGCGCATCATTGATGCAGAAACCGGGCTAGGCATCCCGGAAGTGACCTTTATCCTTATCAGCGAAGACTACTCCGTGGCAGACTTTACCTGGAACCGCAGCCAGATTTTTGCGACGGCCATCACCGACCGCGCCGGACGCTTCCAGATTGACCGTCTGCTGCAATTTGAAGCCCCCTACAGCGTGATGATCGCGGCAGACGGCTATCTGCCCATCAGCGCCGATGGCGTTCTGGTCGATGCCGAAACCCCCAATCCACTGGAAATTGTCATTCCGCTGACGCGAGACTGAGTACAAAATGGTGGAAAAACAACGGTTGGATATTGCCCTGGTCGAGCGGGAACTCGCCCCGACCCGTGAAAAGGCACGCGGCATGATTATGGCTGGTGAAGTCACTGTGAATGGGCAGATGGTCGATAAGCCGGGAACACGTATTGCAGTCAGCGACGATGTGCAGATCAAACCCCGGCAGCGCTTTGTCAGTCGTGGTGGGGATAAGCTGGCGGGTGCGCTGGTCGATTTTGGGTTCGACGTGGTTGAACGTGTTTGTGCCGATGTGGGTGCGAGTACGGGGGGCTTTACCGACTGCCTGCTTACCAACGGGGCGAAGCGCGTGTACGCCATTGATGTTGGCTACGGCATTCTGGATTATCGACTGCGGCAGGATGAACGGGTAGTGGTGATGGAGCGAACCAACGCCCGCTATGTACAAACCCTGCCCGAAGCCGTCAGTCTGGTCGTGGTGGATGCCTCGTTCATCTCGCTTAAACTGCTGCTTCCGGTGTTTCAGGCCTGGATGCAAACCCCGGCGGATGTGATTGCGCTCATTAAGCCACAGTTTGAAGCTGGACAGAAGGACGTGGGCAAAGGCGGCGTGGTCAAGGACAGTGCTGTGCATGAGCGTGTGCTGACCGAAGTGGTCGAAAATGCGTTGCAGCAGGGGTATTCCCTGCTTGGCATGACTGTCTCACCGCTGAAAGGCCCCGCCGGAAATACCGAGTTTTTTGGCTGGTTCGGCTGGAAGACCGATACCCCTGCGATTGCCGATGCCGCCGCAGCAATTCAGCAAACCGTGCAGCGCTCCACGAATTGACGCGCCGCTTTTCCCCACGCTTCTGTTATAATCCGCTCAATTGGTGCGAAACGGACTTGAAGATGGATCGTAAAAACATACGGAATTTTTGCATTATCGCCCATGTCGATCATGGCAAAAGCACCCTGGCAGATCGTCTGCTGCAACTGACGCAGACCGTTTCTGATCGGGAAATGCAGGAACAACTGCTGGACAGCATGGATCTGGAACGCGAGCGAGGCGTGACGATTAAAGCGTCTGCCGTGCGCATGTCCTATAAGGATGATAACGGGGAAGAATATGTCATTAACCTGATTGACACCCCTGGGCATGTGGACTTTACCTATGAAGTCAGCCGCGCTTTGCAGGCGTGTGAGGGTGCGGTGCTGGTGGTCGATTCGAGCCAGGGCATCGAAGCGCAGACACTCAGCAACGTATATCTCGCGCTGGAGCAGGATTTGGAGCTGGTGCCGGTCATCAACAAGATTGATCTGCCCGCAGCCCGCCCGGACGAAATCGCGCAGGAGATCGAAGACCTGCTGGGGCTGGACGCGACCGAGATGACGCGCATTTCGGCCAAGAACGGTATTGGCGTCGAGGATGTCCTGAAGGCGGTTATTCAGAAAGTGCCGCCGCCTAAAGGTGACTCCACCGCCCCACTCCGGGCGCTGGTGTTCGACTCCCACTACGATGCTTATAAAGGCGTGGTCGCCTACATTCGTATCGTCGATGGGCAGATCAGCCGCCGCGACGTGCTCAAACTCATGGCGACCGATGCAAAATTCGAGCCAGTCGAACTGGGTATTTTTAATCCGAGTATGCGCCCGGTGGATGCGCTTGGTGCTGGCGAGGTGGGCTATGTGGCAACCGGGTTGAAGACGGTGCGCGAATGCCGCGTGGGGGATACACTGACGGTTGCGATCAACGGCGCGTCCGAACCGCTTCCCGGCTATAAGCAGGCCAAACCGATGGTGTTCGCCGGGATTTACCCGACTGACAACGATGAGTACAGTACCCTGCGCGATGCACTGGAAAAGCTGCAACTGAATGACGCTTCCCTCGTCTTTGAGCCAGAAAACTCACAGGCGCTCAACTTCGGCTTTCGTGTCGGCTTCCTCGGCCTGTTCCACATGGAGATTATTCAGGAACGCCTCGAACGCGAATACGACCTCGACATCCTGGCGACCGCTCCGAGCGTGGAATATCGGGTTGTCAAACGTGACGGAGAGATTATCAGCATCGACAGTCCGGCAGAGCTTCCTGACGAAAGCACCATTGAGGAAATCCGCGAACCCTGGATGAAAATCCAGATTTACACACCGCAGGAATACATCGGGCCGATCATGGATATCGTGATCAAAAAGCGCGGCGAGTATGTGACGACTGAATATCTTGACCCCACCCGTGTGATTCTGCACTATAAGCTGCCGCTCTCGGAACTCATCATTGACTTCTATGACAAGCTGAAAAGTGTCTCGAAGGGCTATGCCAGCCTCGATTATCAGTTCGACGAATACCGTCCTGGTGATCTGGTGAAGATGGACGTGCTGGTGAACAACGATCCGGTTGATGCGCTGACGATGATCGTCCATAGGGATCACGCTTATCATAAAGGTCAGAGGTTGGTCACGAAGCTGAAAGACTTAATTCCCCGGCAGATGTTCGTTGTCCCCATTCAGGCAGCGGTGGGCAAGCGCATTATCTCCCGTGCTAATGTGAGCGCAATGCGCAAGGACGTGCTTGCAAAGTGCTATGGTGGTGACATCACGCGCAAGAAAAAGCTGCTGGAAAAGCAGAAAAAAGGCAAGAAGCGCATGAAGATGATCGGTCAGGTAGAAGTGCCGCAGGAAGCCTTTATGGCGCTTCTCAGCCTGGACGAAGAATAAATAACCATAGGGCGCGGTCGTTGGACTGCGCCCCTTTTTATTACTTCACTGTAAGCCATTCCAGTACGATGTTTCCCTGCCCTGCTGGAATCCTCCCCCTTTCAACCGCCTTCTTCACAAGGGATAGCAGATCAAGGAGCGAGAAACGTTCAACTCCTTGCACCACTCCGGCGCTGTCATCCAGCATCAGCACCACCGCTTCAACCTCTAACCCCACCCGGCGACCTTTCTGAATTAGTGCTTCTACTGCGCTGCTACCTGAAAATGAGGTGGCAACAATCAGGACGGGATGCCCGACATCATACGCGCCCACGAGATCATACACAGGCGCTTCCTCGCTGTTCTGGCTGTAAACCAGGGGAATACCGGAGTGAAGCGACAGAGCGAGGGCGAACGGCAGCGAGTCCACCGGGCACAACAGCCGATCAAAACGGGTCAGATCAAGCTGCTGTGCGGCCTGGGCGGCGGCGTTTTGCAGAATATCGGGATAGGACGGCAGCAGATGCAGCGCCAATCGAAGCGGTACTCCATCTTCAAACCATCCAAATTGAACGAGGCCAGCATCCAGCAGCAGGTCGGCCAGTTCAGACATCACCATAGGCCTCCAGCGCGGCGCGGATTTGTACGGTGAATTCCTCGCTCATGAACTGACCCAGAAACGTTTCGCCCAGGACTTCAAAATTCAGGGGTACACCAACCGGATTCACGATACTCAGTATGTTCATCTCCTGCCAGTAGACCCCCACCCGTCGCGGCGCATCGGCCACTTTTGGCGAGCCGCTGCGCATCACGAACACGCCTTTGTCCTCGCGTGTGAGATAAGCGTCGATAAACTGGCTATCTGTGACGGTTGCGGCGTCTGCGCCAAACGCCTGTTCATCCAGCAGTGCAGCATAGCCTCGCAGTGCAAAGGGGCCATGGAGAACTGTCATTGAGTCGCCACGCACATAGTGGATGGTGCGTTCCAGCGCGACCGCCCCCGCTGCCCCAACTGCCAGATAGGCCGCCAGATCGAACAGATACAGACTGACAACATCACGTGTGGCCTTAATGATGGCCTTGCCATAAGGCAGAAAGGGATCGTCGTAAACCTGGATCGGCAGCGGTAGGCGAGCCAGACGCGGCGCCAGCAGCAGCGCCAGTGATTTGGGTCGTGCGCCATGAATTTCGGTAAGGCGGGTGACAAAATCAGTCATTTGGCTGTGCTTGCTCCCGAAGCATCTGCCACACGACAGACAGCGTCCACATCGCCGACCAGATGCGTCCCATCTCAGATTTACCGCCGAAGCCATACACGCGGCTGCGGGCATTGTGAGGGGTATACACTGCAACGGCAGTGCCTTCATTTGCATCGGAGGCTTCTTCCACATCAGGGTTGCTGATAATGGCGATTCCGGCGTTTGCCTGCTGCTGCCTGCACAGATGCTCCGCAACTGCAGCCGCGACATCACGCAGGGGCATTTCGATGGACAATCCGAACGCTTCGCGAACACGTTCTGGCGTTGGATAGGCGCTATACAGCACGGTTCCATCTGCCTGTCCCTGGAGCGCCTGCGCGGGATGACTTTCCATCCCGGCAACTGCGACAGCCAGCTTACCGTTGGTCTGTTTCAGGAAATTCAGCAGCACACTTTCCAGCCGTTCACCATCGACCCCGTAGATATAGGTCCCAATGCGTTCACGCAGCTTTGCTTCGGTTTCGGCAATCATCCGGTCGGCTTCGGCTTCGGTTTCCGCTTTAGCGGTGATACGCACATCCACCTGGCCGCTGTGCGCTGCAAGGCCGATGGTCGGATTACTCATCTCCAGTAGTTCGTTCCCGATCATCTCATCCAGCGCACTTTCGCCTACGCCGGCTGTTCTGAGCGTTCTGGCCTTAATGATGCCGAGTTGAAAACGTTCGTGAAGATAAGGCACGACCCGTTCGGTCATCAGAAATTTCATCTCGCGTGGTACACCCGGCAGGCTGATGACGACTGAATCCTGCTGTTCGACGATAAACGAAGGTGCGGTGCCCACCGGGTTTTCGATCACCTTCGCCCCGTCGGGAAGAAAAGCCTGCCGTCGGTTGTTCTCGGTCATTTTGACCTGAAAGCCTGCGAAACGGGCGGCGATCTGTTCCAGCAAATCCGGATGGAAGGACAGGCCACGTCCGGTCGCCATCGCAACCGCCTCGCGCGTTTTGTCATCTACTGTTGGGCCGAGTCCACCGCACGTGATGACTACCTGTGCCCGTTGTAAGGCAATCTGAATGGCCTGTGCGATACGATGTTCGTTGTCACCAACGGAGGTCATGAAGTAGAGGTTGATGCCCAGGTCGCGCAGGACACGGGCGATGTACACGGAGTTGGTGTCTGTCAGTTCTCCCAGCAAAATCTCCGTACCGATGGCGATAACTTCTGCATTTAAGGAGTCGCTCATTTCGTCTCGTTTCGTTTGTGCTTGTGTCATTTCAATTTTTGCCGATTTGATTAAAACTTTAAACACTTTTTGGCAAAAGTCTTGAAAGCCATTATAATTTCTCCTCATTGGTGTTTAATGCCGCAGCGCAAAAAGTTTGTGCATTTTCACCAACAATGTTGATAAATTGATCCCTTATTGATGGATCGGCACCACTTATGCGAGGAGGACCGGAGTGGCAAGTGTAACCTTTAACCATGTCCATAAGCGATATGGCAACGTCCATGTGGTAAAAGACTTAAATATTGCCGTTAAGGACAAAGAGTTTTTGGTCTTCGTCGGGCCGTCGGGCTGCGGTAAGTCCACCAGTCTGCGTATGCTGGCCGGGCTGGAAGAAATCAGCGACGGTGAAATTCTGATCGGCGACCGTGTGGTGAATAATGTCGCGCCGAAAGATCGTGATGTGGCGATGGTGTTCCAGAGCTATGCGCTCTACCCGCACATGACGGTGTATGACAACATGGCGTTCGGGCTGAAACTGCGCAAGACGCCCAAGCAGATCATTGACCAGCGCGTGAAGGAAGCCGCCGCCAGCCTGGGCATTTCTCAGCTTCTCGACCGCCGTCCGCGCCAGCTTTCCGGTGGTCAGCGCCAGCGTGTGGCGGTAGGCCGCGCCATCGTGCGTGAACCCGCCGTCTTCCTCATGGACGAGCCGCTCTCCAACCTGGATGCCAAGCTGCGCGTGGAAGCCCGCTCCTTCATCAGTAAACTGCATCAGCGTCTCGAAACCACGTTCATCTACGTGACGCACGACCAGGTCGAAGCGATGACGATGGGCACCCGCATCTGTGTGCTGAGCGCGGGTGAACTCCAGCAGATTGATACACCCTTCAACCTGTACCACAACCCACGCAATGTCTTCGTGGCCGGGTTTATCGGCAGCCCGTCGATGAACTTCTTCGACGCCACACTCCGCGATCAGGGTGGCACGATGATGGTCGATACCGGTGTGTTCCAGATTCCGATCCCGGCGGTCAAGTCTGAGCCGTTCCGCTCTCATATCGGCAAGAAGATCACGTTCGGTATTCGTCCGGAAGACATCCATGACATCGAGTTCCAGCCGCCGGGTATTGCTCCTGCCCAAGTCGAAGCGAATGTGGACGTGATCGAACAGATGGGTAATGAAATGATTATCTATCTGGAAGAAGGCGGCAAGACGTTTATTGCCCGTACCGACCCGCGTACCCGCGCCCGCATCGGTGGCCGTATGGGGATCGTCTTCAATATGGAAAACATGCACCTGTTTGATGCCACCACCGAACAGTCGCTGGCGTTTGAGTTCAAGCAGAATGAAATAGCAAAGGAACGGGTCTAACCATTTCGATCATTCCTCCCAGAAAGGCCGCTCAGACGAGCGGTCTTTTTGTTTCGCTTCGCATCAGGGGTAAAATTTCCGTAGTCGATTGTGATAGGAACACAGACCCAATGGACGAATTACGGCCTGATCCCGATGCACTTCTGGCAGCCATCCAGAAAGACGAAGAACGTCAGCAGCGCGGTAAACTCAAAATCTTTTTTGGGATGGCGGCGGGCGTTGGCAAGACCTATGCCATGCTGGACGCCGCGCACCAGCTAAAACAGGATGGCGTGGACGTGGTTGTGGGCTATGTCGAAACCCATAAACGAGCGGAAACCGAAGCGCTCATCAGTGGCCTGGAAGTCATGCCCCGGCAAAAGATCGAGTACCGGGGTGCGGTTCTGGAAGAAATGGACCTGGACGCGATTCTGGAGCGAAAGCCGCAGCTCGTCCTGGTTGATGAACTTGCCCATACCAATGTCCCCGGCACCCGCCACACCAAGCGCTGGCAGGATGTTGAGGAAATTCTGGAAGTTGGTATTGATGTCTATACAACCGTCAACGTGCAGCACTTTGAAAGCCGCGCCGATACGGTTCGTCAGATCACAGGTGTGACGGTTTATGAAACTGTGCCAGACACGATGCTTGATCTGGCAGATGAAATCGAACTGATCGACCTTTCGCCCGAAGACCTGCGCAAACGCCTGGCCGAAGGCAAAGTGTATACCCCGGAACGTATTGAGGTTGCCGCCAGTAATTTTTTCCGCACGGGCAACCTGACTGCGCTGCGGGAGATGGCGCTGCGGCTCACCGCAGAGCATGTCGATCATAAGCTTCAGGATTATATGCAGCTTAAGCGGATCGCTGGCCCGTGGAAATCGAGCGAGCGACTGATGGTCGGAATCAGCCCCAGCCCGTTTTCGGAACAACTCATCCGCTGGACGCGCCGCATGGCTTACAACCTGGAGGCGCCCTGGTTGGCGGTCTATGTTCAAACTGCAAAGCCGCTTCACCCTGAGGAAAAGGATCGCCTGGCTCACAATCTGGCGCTCGCCCGTAACCTGGGTGGTGAAGTGCTGACGGTGGTGGGAGATAATATTCAGGAAGTGATGCTGCGGCTCGCACGGCAGCGGAACATCTCTCAGATTGTTGTGGGGAAACCGATTCATACCCGGCTGCAGGCAGCGCTGCGCGGCGGTTCGCTGGTCGATAAGCTGGTTCGTGCCAGCGGTGACATTGACGTGTTCGTCGTCACTGGTGATCCAATATCAAAGCCGCAGGTCAATGCACAGCCTCGTGCTGCAACGCCTCATTCGTCGGTTAAGCAATATGTTCTGGCTGCCATCATTGTTGCGACTGTAACGGTGATTGACCTTATAGCAGTACCATTTATCGGCTACCAGGCCGTGGGGTTAACCGAACTGTTCGCTGTCCTGCTGATCGCGGCTTATCTTGGTCGCGGGCCAGCGCTGTTAGCCGCCTTTCTCAGTGCACTATCGTGGAACTTTCTGTTTATTTCTCCGCGCTACACCTTTCATATTTCGCAGTTGCAGGATGTGATTCTGTTTCTGTTGTACTTTGCGATTGCTATTTTTACGGGCAACCTCACCGCACGCATCCGGCGGCAGGAGCGGCAGGCGCGCTATAACGCAGATCGAACACTGGCGCTTTACACCCTCGCGCATGAGATCGCGACGGCGGTGAATATGGATGATGTGCTGCAAACCGCTGTGACACAGCTCAGCAGTGTTTTTGATGCCCGTATTGCCTTTTTGCTACCTGATGGTGAAACCCTGAACCCGCGTCCTCACCCGGTCAGCACGCTGCCGATTGATGAAAAGGATTTCAGTGTCGCTCGTTGGGCGTTTGATAATGGAAAGCCAGCCGGACGCTTTACAGATACCCTTCCCTTAGCCTCCGCACAATATCTTCCGTTGAACACCCCCAGCCGAACGGTTGGTGTGATCGGTATCGGGTTGCAGCAGGAAGAACGGTTGTCGCTCGATCAGGAAGTACTGCTGGAAACGTTTATCAATCAGATCGCGCTGGTGATTGAGCGGGAACTGCTGGATGAAGCGGCGGAGCAGACGGCTATGCTTCAGGAGTCCGAGCGACTTTCCACAACACTGCTGAACTCGATTTCACACGAACTCCGTACCCCTATTGCAGCAATTATGGGTTCAGCGACCAGTCTGCTCGACCCACAGACTGCCTCCAGCCAGGATGCGCGGGATGAGCTGGCGAAGGATATTCGCGAATCAGCAGATCGCCTCAATCGGCTTGTCGAGAACCTGCTGGATATGTCTCGTTTGGAAAGTGGACGATTACAACTCAAACGCGAATGGTGCGACCTCGGTGAAATTGTCGGCGTGGCAGTACAGCGCTTTGAGCGGTGTTTTGAGGAGCGCCCTCTACATATCGATGTCGAACCAAATCTGCCGCTGCTGCTGGTGGATTTTGTCCTGATTGAGCAGGTGATCGTCAATCTCCTCGATAACGCCTGCACCTACACGCCGATTGCAACCCAGGTACAGATTGAACTTCGCCATACACCGCCTGTACTGGAACTTGTGATCCACGATAATGGGCCAGGCGTCCCGGCAGAAGACCTCGAAAAGATTTTTGATAAGTTCTATCGTGTTCCCGGACGAACCTCGGGTGGCACTGGCCTGGGGCTGTCGATCTGTCGTGGCCTGGTGGAAGCGCATGGGGGGACACTCACGGCTGAAAACGTCTACCCCAGTGGGCTTCGTTTCGTATTACGGCTGCCGCTGGAAGGGATGCCGCCGCCTGTAAGAGAAGCCGAACTATGAGCGATGGTGCCCCAATTCTGGTCGTTGATGATGAGGTGCAGATTCGGCGCTTTCTTCGCATTTCGCTGGAAGCCAATGGCTATCGGGTGCATGAAGCAGCGCTGGGACAGGACGCCCTGTTGAAAACCGCCCAGCTGCGCCCTGAACTCGTTATTCTTGATATGGGACTACCAGATATCGACGGTCTGGAAGTGCTGCGACGCTTGCGGGAATGGACGAAAACGCCCGTCATTATCCTGTCAGTACGCGACTCCGACCGCGACAAGGTCAGTGCGCTGGATGCTGGCGCGGACGATTACCTGACGAAGCCGTTCAGCATGGAGGAGCTGATGGCACGACTGCGGGTGGCACAGCGTCATGCACAGCCTGATCCTGAAGAACCAATCTTTAGAAGCGGCGATTTGCAGGTTGATCTGGTGCGGCGTATCGTCACGGTGCGTGATGAACCGGTGAAGCTGACACCGACAGAATATGCCCTGCTGCGACTGTTGATTCAACATGCTGGAAAAGTGCTCACCCATAAGCAGATCTTGCGTGAGGTATGGGGGCCGGAGTACGTCAATGAAACGCATTATCTTCGGGTCTATTTTGCGCAGCTACGGCAGAAGATCGAGCACGACCCGGCAGTTCCCCGCCTGCTGCTGACCGAAGCGGGAGTTGGTTACAGGTTGATGGTCGAGGACAGGGTACAATAAAACGACGACTTGAAGGCAGCCGTCGTTTCATCAGTTCGAGGATTTTCAGGTCACGATTGGCGTGGGAGGACCTTGCGGAATTTATACCCGTAGACGATTATCCCGCGTTGTCCTTCGGTCGTAAGCTTGCGCGTGACCATTTCCACCCGGTCGCCAATCGCCAGCGGTTGCTCGTCCAGGTCGGTGATCTGTGCCGTCACGAGTGGGCCTTCATCCAGCCTCACCAGTGCCAGAACATAAGGTGCCTGTTCCTGGAGCGATTCGGGGGGGTCAAGAATGACGGTATAGCTGTAAATCTCGCCCTTCCCCGACAGCGCGACCTGTTCGCGGCGTGGTTCGAGCGTTCTGCTGGTTGTCTCCATAGGGATTTAGGCCACCGCTGCCTTGAGCGAAGCTGCTCTTGCAGGAACCAGAGCTTCGACGGTTTCTTTTTCAGACTGAGGAACTTCCTCAGCCTGTTCAGTTTCGATCATTACAGGACGGTCTTGCAAGCGCACCTCGCCGTTCTCATAACGGACACCCGTTAACTGGTAGCGCTGTGCATTCATCCGCCAGTGTCTTGAGATTTGCATCGTCCGACTCCATCCATTTGCATTCTCATCTGCACTTCATGTTTGTGCAATTTAGAACAATTATAGGGGTATTTTGCTCTCAAAACCTCTCCTGAGAGGCGTTTTTCGCTCTCAACGCCTCTCGTTAATTCCCCTTTATGTTGTGTCAGTCCACACTTAACACATGCGTAATTGCGGTACTGGCGAGTCCTCCCAGGCTTTGAATCATCGCAGCTTTTGCATCCTGTACCTGGTTAGCGCCCGCTTCACCGCGCAGTTGGAGCACCGCCTCGACGGCCTGATAGACTCCGGTTGCACCCACCGGGTTACCGCGTGCTTTGAGTCCTCCAAAGGTGCTGATCGGCAGCCGTCCTGTCAGGCTGATTGCGCTGTCGCCCTCTGTCGCCCACCTCCAGCCTTCACCGCGTTCGGCGAGACCCACTGCCTCAAGCGTGAGCGCGGTGAGAATGGTGAACCCATCATGCAGTTCAAACAGGTCAAGTGCGTCGAGAGACAATCCGGCCTGTTCCAGCGCCCGTCGCGTAGACTGCGCGACCGCTTTCAGATACAGCAAAGCGGCACGTTCATGCAGGGCGAGACTGTCGGTCGCCGCTGCACTGGCGATGATGTGCACAGGCTTACTGACCAGATCAGCCGCCTTCTCCGCCGGGACGAGGACAAGCGCCGCCGCACCATCGGCATCCGGGGCACCATCGAACAGGTTCACCGGGTCAGCCACCATCGACGCTTTCGCAAATGCTCCCGGCTTAAGCGTGTTGCGGAACATCGCCAGTTCGTTGCGCTTGCCGTTGTTGTGCGCGTTGATGCTGAATCCCTCAAATGCGCTAAGATCAACACCGTATTCGTGCATATAGCGCCGCATCAGCAGCCCGGCCAGTGCGGGCAGCGTCGCACCGTGAATGGATTCATAGTCAGCGTCCAAACTCACGTTGCGTCCTTCGACCCGTGCCGCGCCGATTGCGTCTGTCGATTTTTCCACGCCGACGACCAGCGCACTTTCCACCGTGCCCGACGCAACCGCCAGATAACCCGTGCGCAGTGCAGCGCCACCAGAGGCCTCTGCCGCCTCGACCCCGTAAGCCTCAATCCCGCTCAGGCCAGCATAATCCGCGATCAGCGCACCAAGATGTGATTGACTGCTGAAGGTACTGCCATAGGCGTTGCCTACGTACAGCGCATCAACAGTTTGCAGATCAGCATCGCGCAGCGCGGTCTGAAGCGCATCCGCTGCCAGCATCCGCAGGCTGCTCTCCCAGTGTTCCCCAACAGGGATCATGCCGACTCCAATGATTGCAACATCTCTCATGGAATTAGTCCTTCAGCTTGCCCCGGTAGCGGGCGTAAGTGGCATAGTCGATCACGGTACGGCGGTTAATGTAATCGCGTGTGCTGGGGGCGCGGTGGCGAACGTCGTGGATTTTGTCGGTTACAACCAGATCGAACGAATCCGAGCCTGCGCCGCTGCCATAGCTGACCATCAGAATGCGGTCGCCGGGCTGTGCGACATCCAGCGTCGCCGTCAGTCCGAGCATGCACGACCCGGAATAGACGTTGCCGATCTCGTTCGCCAGCAGGCCATGTTTGATCTGCTCCTCGCTAAAGCCGAGCATCTGCGCCGCCCGCGAGGGAAACTTGACGTTGGGCTGGTGGAACACGGCGTAAGTGTAGTCTTTGGCTGTCGTGCCCATCATGTCCATCAGCGTTTGTGCACTGGATAGTGTATGGTTGAAATAGGCTGGTTCTCCGGTGAAGCGGTCGCCATGACTGGGATAGTGTTCGCCCGAACGTCGCCAGAAGTCGGGTGTATCGGTCACGAAGCTGTAGCTGCCCTGATACACCGCGCACGACTCCTCCGCCGGGCCGATGATGAAGGCCGCGCCACCTGACGCTGCGGTGTATTCCAGCGCGTCACCGGGGCGACCCTGTGCCGTATCCATGCCAATGCTTAGGGTGTAGGCACCCATCCCGCTGCCGACAATGCCTATCGAGGCCTGCACTGCTTCCGTCCCCGCTTTACAGGCAAATTCCCAATCGGCGGCCTGGATACTGGCGGAGGTGCCAATGCTTTCCGCGACCATCGTGCTGGTCGGCTTCACGGCATAAGGATGGCTTTCGCTGCCCACCCATACGGCGCGGATTCGTTTAGGGTCGATATTGGCGCGGGCAAGGGCGTTGCGCGCCGCTTCAATGGACATGGTGGTTACGTCTTCATCCACCCCCGCGACTGCCTTTTCCTTGATTGGGCTGCCGCTGAGGTTGTTCGTCCAGATGCGGGCGACTTCCGCCCCCGGCAGACGATAGCGCGGCACATAGGCGCCATAGCCGACCAGCCCGACCCGACGATCTGAACGCATTAGATCATTCTGCGTTGGGTTGGGATGTGCTCCATTGAGTGTCATTTGGTGTTCTCCTGCCATTCCTGGACAAGTGCTTTCGCACGTTCCAGTCGGATGTTGTCTTCTGCAATCATGATCTGGGTAATATGGGGCACCGCTTCCGGTGGCGCACCCGCCGCCAGCGCAAGCTGACGGGCATGCATCCGCATATGGCCGCGCTGGATGCCTTCGGTGGCGAGGGCACGCATCGCCGCGAAGTTCTGCGCCAGGCCAACAGCCGCCATCACCTCAGCCAGTTCCCGTGCGGTTTCGACACCGAGAATCTTCAGGGCAAGCTGCGCGGTTGGATGGACTCGCGTCGCACCACCGACGATACCCACTGCCAGCGGGAGTTCAATCGCACCGTGCAGGTTGCCGTCGTCATCCTTCCACCAGCGAGTAAGGCTGGTATAACGGCCATCTCGCGCCGCATAGGCATGGGCACCCGCTTCCACCGCCCGCCAGTCATTCCCCGTCGCCAGCACCACCGCGTCAATCCCGTTCATCACCCCTTTGTTGTGGGTGGTTGCTCGGTAGGGGTCGGCCTCCGCGAAGGCCGCTGCTTCCAGCACCGCCTGCACCACCTGCTCGCCTGTGAACTCCCCTCGTGCCAGTTCGTCTTTGGGGATCATTCCCTCAGCATACGCTTTGCGGCGGTCGGTGAGATTGCTCAGAATTCGTAAATGGACACGTCCACCGGTCAGTGTTTCGATCTGGGGCGCAAGCTGCTCGACAGCGGTGTTGATCGCGTTCGCGCCCATCGCGTCACGTGCATCGTACAGCAGATGCACAATCAGCATTGGCCCCACGGCGCTGGTGTCGATCAAACGCACTTCCAGATCACGCGCCCCTCCACCGCGTTTGACGATGCTGCTTTCCTGCGCGTTCACGAAGGCCAGCAGTGCTTGCTTGTGTTGAAGCAGCGTTTCGCTTGCAGCCTGTAAATCGGGGACATCCAAAACCTGGATCTGCCCGATCATGATCGGCTCGTCGCTGTGTGTGGAAAACCCACCACCAGAGCGGAACAACTTTGCCGCGAAGCTAACCGCCGCCACAACCGACGGTTCCTCAATCACCATCGGAATGAGATAGTCTTTACCATTAATCTGAAAGTTCGTCCCAAGCGCGAACGGAAGGTTGTACCTGCCCAGAACGTTCTCGATCATGCTGTCAGCAAGGTCGAGCGAAATACCACCATCCCGCAGAGCCTCAAGGTCAGTGTCATGACCGATCCATTCCGCGATCATCTGATGGCGCTCGGCTATCGTGCGTTTATAGAACTGGTTCAGTTGGGATGATTTTTCCGAAGTCATGCTGCCAACTGTAATCCACGACGGCTTCCAAAAGCTATCAGTTCGTGAAAAATTTTACAGGTCTCATCGCACACTAACATCAATTTCTCTCATAACCCCACGTACTGGTGATACATGAAGATCGGCTAAATTCAACTACTGTGGGTGCGGGGCGTCTGTTATAATTTTCCCTTGACAAACCAATCCACCAGCCATTCCCGCCAGAGGAAGACAAGCTTTCGAGAAAGCATCATGACATTTGAACTGGAGTTTCATGGCCCCAACGCGGGCTACATCCTTGAGCTATACGAGCGTTACCGTCAGTCCCCGGATGCGGTGGATGCCTCGACCCGCGCCTTCTTTTCCAACTGGACACCGCCCAACGGCAGGCATGAAGTCGAAGCACTCCAGCAGATCGACATGCAGAAGGTCGTGGCGGTCGTCAATTATGCCCAGGCCATCCGGCAGTTCGGGCATCTGGAAGCGCAGCTAGACCCGCTTGGCAGCACCTCTCCGGGCGACCCTGAACTCGCGCCGGAAGCACACGGGCTGACGGAAGCAGAACTGGCCCAACTGCCCGCGTTTCTGGTCGGGGGGCCAATTGCGGAAAAGGCCAGCAATGCCCTGGAAGCCACGACGATGCTCAAGGAAGTCTATTCCTCGACCATCGGCTACGACTATGATCACATCCGCAACCCAGAAGAACGCTACTGGCTGCGCGAAGCTGCGGAGTCCCGCCGTTTCCGTCCAGTGGAAGACCGGCAACTGCTGGTCGCGCTGCTGGAACGGCTGACCGAGGTCGAAGTCTTCGAACTGTTTCTGCAGAAGGCCTTCCCGACCAAGTACCGCTTTTCGATTGAAGGGCTGGACATGATGGTGCCGCTGATCGATGAAGTCATCGCTGGCGGCGCAGAAACCGGCGTTCACACGATAGCGATTGGGATGGCTCATCGTGGGCGGTTGAACGTGCTGGCGCACATCATGAACAGGCCCTATGAGCAGATCCTTTCTGAGTTCAAAGACCCGGCACAGGCGCTCGAATTGCAGGACGCAATTGGCTGGACGACGGGCGATGTGAAGTATCATGCCGGGGTACGTGCCAAAGCGGGCAAAAGCACTCGTGACGATGCGCCAGTGCTGACCATGCCGCCGAACCCCAGCCATCTTGAGGTGATTAACCCGGTCGCTGTCGGGATGGCGCGGGCGGCAGGCAGCAGCGTCGATCAGCGCGGAGAGCCGACCTTCAATCCCGCCCTCACGATGCAAATCCTGATTCACGGCGATGCGGCTTTCCCCGGTCAGGGTATTGTGGCGGAAACCTTTAATCTGGCGCGCTTACCGGGGTACTGGACGGGCGGCACGATTCACATCATCTCCAACAACCAGATCGGCTTCACCACCCTGCCAGATGAATCGCGCAGCACGCTTTATTCCAGCGATATGGCGAAGGGCTATAAAGTACCGGTCGTCCATGTGAATGCCGATGACCCCATCGCCTGCCTCGAAGTGGCACGGCTGGCGTTCGCCTATCAGGAGAAGTTCGAGAAGGATTTCCTGATTGACCTGATCGGCTACCGTCGCTATGGTCATAACGAACTGGACGAGCCAAACTTTACACAACCGCTGCTTTATCAGAAAGTGCGCTCACACCCCACTGTGCGCAAGTTGTGGGCGGATGCCCTCACTGCGCGTGGCATGATTGATGCCCCCGAAGCAGACGCGCTGGTCACACGCTGCAACGAGCGTCTACAGCACATTCTGGAAGCGCTGCCCTCGGTCGATCAGTTGGTAGAGCCGCTGCCTGCCCCGCCGCCTCCCGGCGCTGCGAAGACCGTAAAGACCGCCGTCAGCGAGGAACGGCTGCTGACGATCAACGAAGCGTTGGCCGCGCTGCCGTCGGACTTCAATTTCTACTCCAAGCGTCTGGAAGGCACCATCCGCACCCGCCGCGAAGCACTCAACAAGCCAGACGAAGCCACGATTGACTGGGCGACAGCGGAAGAACTGGCCTTCGCTACGATTCTGGAGGAAGGCATTTCCATACGCCTGACCGGGCAGGACAGCGAACGCGGCACGTTCAGCCATCGTCATGCGGTGCTGCACGACGCGAACACGGGAGAGAATTACGTTCCCCTGCAAGCGCTGCCGATGGCAAAAGCGGCCTTCGACATCCGCAACAGCCCGCTTTCTGAAAGCGCCGCGCTGGGCTTCGAATATGGCTATAACGTCCAGGCACCGGAACGACTGGTGCTCTGGGAAGCGCAGTACGGAGACTTCAACAACAACGCGCAGGTTATTATTGACGAGTTCATCGTCTCCGCGCGCGAAAAATGGGGTCAGACCCCATCGCTGGTGCTGCTGCTGCCGCATGGTCACGAAGGCGCAGGCCCCGATCATACCAGTGCCCGGCTCGAACGCTTTTTGCAGATGAGCGCCAAGAAGAACCTGCGCGTGGTGTATCCCACAACGGCTGCCCAGTATTTTCATCTGCTGCGGCGGCAGGCGCTCCTGCTGAATGTTGACCCGCTGCCGCTGGTAGTGATGACGCCAAAGAGTCTGCTCCGCAACCCGGCGGTTTTCTCTCAGGTAAGTCATCTGACCGAAGGACGCTGGTATCCAGTGATTGATGATCTGGACGTGGAGCGGGAAGCGGTGCGCCGACTGGTGATGGTCAGCGGCAAGTTCTACTATGACCTCATCAGCAGCGACCATCGCAAAGCCAATCCTCAGGTCGCGATTGTGCGGCTGGAACAGCTTTACCCCTTCCCTGCGGATGATGTTCGCAGCCTTCTGGAACTGTACCCGAACCTGGAAGAAATCGTCTGGGCACAGGAAGAACCGAAGAACATGGGCGCGTGGGATTTCGTCAGCCGACGCATCGAACGTATCGCGGGGGGACGGTGGCCGCTGAACTATGTGGGACGCCGCCGCAGTTCCAGCCCGGCGGAAGGGTCGCCCACCGCGCATAAGATTAATCAGTCGATGATTGTCGAATACGCCTTTACCTGGGCTTTTCAGAAACAGCCAGTGAGCGAATAACGCACGGGAGCCGAGCATGAGTGTCAATATTGTAGTGCCAGATCTGAGCGAGTCGGTGGTGGAAGCGACCATCGCCGATTGGCTGAAAAAAGTGGGCGACCCCGTACAGGCGGGCGAAGCCGTTGTGGTGCTGGAAACCGATAAGGTTTCACTCGAAGTCACCGCGACGCAGGCCGGGGTTCTGAGCAGCATTGCGTATGAGGTCGGCGCAGACGTAAAACCGGGCGATGTGCTGGGTGTTATTGCCGAATCAGGCGAAGCCGTCGCCCCACAGCCCGTTCCTGCCCCTGCCCAGGCAGCAGCGCCTGCGGCACCTGTAGCGAATGCTGCCTCCGCACCGACCGCGACCCCGGTTGCGCGTCGTGTGGCCGCCGAGCATGGCGTTGATCTGACCCAGGTTCCCGCCAGCAGCGGACGAGTGACGAAAGACGACGTTCGCAGCTTTATCAATACGCAGGCCGCGCCTGCCCCCGCCGCACCGCCGCCCGCTGCGCCAACGCCACGTCCGGCAGCGCCCGCCCCAGCACCGACGCCTGTTCCTGCTGCGGCAGCCAGCAGCAATGGCTACCGCCGCGAAGAACGGGTGCGGATGACACGCCGCCGCCAGACCATCGCGCAGCGTTTGGTGGAAGCGCAGCAGACCGCCGCCATGCTCACGACCTTTAACGAGGTGGATATGAGTGCGGTGCAGGCTGTACGCCAGCGCCGCAAGGACGCCTTCAAGGAAAAGTACGGCATCGGCCTGGGGTTGAGTTCGTTCTTTGTGAAAGCCGTCATCGGTGCGCTGAAAGCCTTCCCACAGTTGAACGCCGAAATTCAGGGAAACGAAATCGTCCTCAAGCACTATTACGACATCGGCATGGCTATCGGCGCGAAGGAAGGGCTGGTCGTCCCGGTTCTGCGCGACGCTGATCGCATGTCGTTCGCAGAGATTGAAAAGGCCATCCGTGAGTATGCCAAGCAGTCGGAAGAAGGGACGCTTTCCATTGAAGCGCTGCGCGGCGGCACATTTACGATTACCAACGGCGGCGTCTTTGGTTCGCTGCTCAGCACCCCCATTCTCAACCCACCGCAGGTCGGCATCCTCGGTCTGCACGGAATCAAGGATCGTCCGGTGGTGGTCAACGGCGAAATTGTGGTGCGCCCGATGATGTACACCGCGCTCACTTACGATCATCGCATTGTGGACGGACGGGAAGCTGTGCAGTTTCTCGTCAAGATCAAGGAACTGATCGAAGACCCGGAAACGATGCTGCTGGAAGGATAAATCAAAAGGGGCTGTTTTTAGCCCCTTTTTGATGTCAACTGCTGCCGAGGTAGGATTCGACCACTGCCGGGTCATTCTGGAGTTCTGCCGCAGGGCCGCTGTGGGTAATGTAGCCCGATTGCAGCACATAGCCGCGATGCGCAATTGCCAGCGCCATCGACGCATTCTGCTCAACCAGCAGAATTGTCGTATGATTTTCGCGGTTCAGGTAGGTAATCACGCCGAAAATCTGCTGAACAAGGAGCGGCGCCAGACCCATCGACGGTTCATCCAGCAGCAGGACGCGCGGACGAGCCATCAGCGCACGGCCAATTGCCAGCATTTGCTGCTCCCCGCCAGAAAGCGTACCCCCAAGCTGACTTGTGCGTTCGCGCAGGCGTGGGAAACGGTCGAAGACGTATTCGAGATCGCGGCTGATATTGTCCTTGTCCTCACGGCTGAACGCACCCATTTCAAGATTTTCGCGCACGGTGAGGCGGGTAAAAATCTTGCGCCCTTCCGGTGATTGAATCAACCGAAGTTGGACGATTTCATGAGCGGGTACGCGCGTGATGTCACGACCATCCAGCACGATGCTGCCCTGCGAGGCGGGCACAATCCCACTGATAGAGTTCAGTGTGGTGGTTTTGCCAGCGCCGTTGCCCCCAATCAGTGTGACAATTTCGCCTTCTTCGACGGTGAGCGAAATGCCTTTCAGCGCGTGGATTTTGCCGTAATACGTATGAATATCCTGAATTCTCAGCAGTGTCATGCTTCTACCTTGATGGTGCCCGCTGTCACCGCTACCGAGTCGTCTTCTGTTGGCCCCGCGCCAAGATAGGCCTCGATTACACGCGGGTTGCGCTGCACTTCGGCTGGTGTGCCTTCCGCGATCTTCTTGCCGTAGTCCATCACATGCACCCGGTCAGAAATAGTCATGACCAGTTTCACATCATGCTCGATCAGGAAGATTGTCAGGTCGCGTTCATCACGCAGGCGGCGGATGAAGTGCATCATTTCCTCGGTTTCCATTGGGTTCATGCCCGCCGTCGGTTCATCCAGCAAAAGCAGACGTGGACTGAGCGCCAGAGCGCGGGCGATTTCCAGACGCCGCTGAAAGCCATAAGGGAGATTCTCAGCCAGGAGATCGCCCATCCCGTCCAGCCCAACGAAATGCAGCAGGGTAATGGCTTCATCCAGGGCACGGTGTTCCTCGCGGCGCACGTAACGCAGGCCTAGAATGGGCGCAAATAAGCCCGATTTCAACCGGATGTGCATCCCCACCAGGATATTTTCCAACACGGTCAGGTTGTAAAACAGGCGAATATTCTGGTAGGTTCTGGCAATGCCCCGCCGCGCGATCTGGTCAGGGCGCAGACCGTGAATGGAGCGGCCTTCAAACAGAATGTCGCCTTCTTCGGGCGTATAGAATCCGGTCACACAGTTGAAGAACGTGGTCTTGCCTGCACCGTTGGGGCCGATGAGGCTGACAATGGCTGAACGCGGGATTTTCAGATCAACACTGGAAACAGCGGTTAACCCCCCAAAGCGTTTGGTAATGCTCTGCACATCAAGCAGGATATCGTTGTTCATGATGAAACGCTCTCCGTGCGTTGTTCGGAAGCCATTTCTGCCAGTCGTGGTGGGCGGGGTGGCAGCAGCCCTTCTGGGCGCAGCAGCATCGCAATCACCAGAAGCGCACCAAACGCCAGCAGGCGATAATCCTGGAGTTCGCGAAGCAGTTCCGGGATGCCTACCAGCACCAGTGCGCCAATAATCACGCCCGGCACCGACCCCATACCACCGATAATAATGAGCGCCAGAACGTTAATCGACACGGCGATTTCAAAGCTGTTGGGGAAGATACTGCGAAGCCATGCGCCGAATACTGCGCCGCCCAACCCGGCAAAGGCGGAACTGAGACCAAACGCCAGCAGCTTGGTCTGGACGAGGTTAATGCCCATCGCTTCGGCCACGTCTTCATCCGCCCGCATTGCCCGCCATGCGCGCCCCAATCGGACGTTGATGATGCGCGTTACAACAAAGACAGCAATGAGCACACTCAACAGGAACAGATAATAGTAGCCGTTCGCACCAACAAACTCATACGTTCCCAGCCCAATGCCGCGCAGATCGAGCACCGCATTGGGGATATTGGAGATGCCCTGCGGCCCGCCCAGCAAGTCCTTATAGGCATCGGAATTGACCAGACGGTTGATAATCTGGCCGAAGCCGAGCGTGACAATCGCCAGATAATCGCCGCGCAGCCGCAGCACGGGAACACCGAGCAGCACCCCTGCCGTCGCGCTCACAAGAACCGCGACAGGCCAGGCCTGCCAGAAGGTAAGAATGCCGCTGCAAGCCTCCTGAATGGTCTGCCCTTCCCCCAGCAAATCGCGCACCTGATCGGGGGTCAGCCCGCCGCACGTCACCAGACTCGGCGTGGTCAGAACGCCCGCAGTATAAGCGCCGATGGCATAGGTCGCTACATAGCCGAGGTCAAGCAGTCCCGCGTAGCCCACCATCACATTGAGGCCGATGCCCATTGTGATATAAAGCAGCACCAGCACCATCGTCGCAGTCAGGCTGGTTCCGGCGAACGTTGGCGCGATCAGCATCACCGCAAACCCTATAGCAAAGGCAATCAGACGGGTACGCCGCTGATCGGGATGTGGCAGACCTGTAAAGGCGGCGCTTGATCGTGCTCCCAGCAGTGGCACGAGCCACAGCCCTGCGCTTAACAGTACGATGGACAAAACGGCCAGCAGCAAGGTCATCGCGTCCTGCCAATTGAGAAGGCCGAACAGCAGCAGCGCCAGCACCAGGTAGAGCATCGCGTCGTGAAAGAGGCGTCCGGCGCGCAGGGCTAAAGCCCCTGCTCCGCCGACCAGCGCCATCGCCAAAACAAAAACGACCGCGTTATTCAAAGCAAGTTCGAGAATGTCCGGACTGCTGCCCGTGCCGCGCAGCAGACTGCCGCGCTCCAGACCAACGCTGTTGGTAAGGATAGTCAACAGCCCTCCCAGCACAAGGCCGGCCAGAAGACCAGCGCCCACCGCTACATAAACCGACTGCTGCCGCAGCAGCAGGCTAATCCCGTAACCCGCCGCGAACGTCAGCAGCAGCGCTATCCCGTCAGGGAGTGCGATCACTGCATCGAGCTGGCCTTGCAGTAAGGCGATCACCAGAGTCAGGCCGACCGCGATAAACCCTATTTCACGTGGGCGTGGCGGGACAAAAGCCAGCATTGTTCCGAGTGTGCCAAAACCCAGGCTTGCCACGATCAGCAGCGCAAGCCCAGCCGCGAGGCTGTCCTGGCCGAACGTCAGCGGCCCGCCCAGCAGCGGTGCAAGGTTGCGGAAGACGAAGCGCATGTCGATGTTATTTTCGATCACTACCAGCACGGCAAGCACAGCACCAAGCACTGCGCTTCCCACTACTCCATGAAGCACCGCGCTCGGCAGGCCATGCTCACGCTGTTGCAGGCCGAGATAAAAGCCGGTGCCTATAAAAATGAACACAACCAGCACATGCCCCAGATTGAGCGAATTTTCAAGAATTTCGCTGCCTGCGAATGAGTCGAAAATGCCCGTCAGCGCAAGGAGAATGACCCCGACCGCGATAAAGAGGCTCTGGCGCAGGGTCGTGCTTAAAGGGGGAACAGCCGTTGTCATCGCGCTATGCCTTCTTCTTCGCCAGAACTTCGCCGAAAATCCCAGTCGGGCGGAAGATCAGGATCAGCACCAGCATCCCAAAGGCAACAATATCTTCAAGCTGCTGGGGAATACCCAGCAGTGCGGGCGCGACCGACTCGATCACACCCAGGAACACCCCCCCTGCCATCGCGCCGGGGATGTTGCCAATGCCACCGAGCACAGCGGCGGTAAAGGCTTTAATGCCAAACGTGAAGCCCATACCCGGCGTGGCACGTCCATCATAGAGCGCGAACAGCACGCCCGCTGCCCCGGCCAGCGCCGCACCCAGGACAAAGGTTGTGACGATTACACGATCCACATTCACGCCCATCAGCGATGCCGTATTTTTGTCTTCGGCCACCGCCCGCATCGCCTTACCGATTTTGGTGCGCTTGACGATCAGCCACAGGCCGCCCATCAACGCCAGCGCCAGAAAGAAGATGATGAACACCAGCGGGCGGATGGTCAGCTCAAGCCCCAGAAACCGTACATCATAAATGCCCGCGATCAGATCGACCGGGACACAGGTTTGCACATCATTGACGATCTCGCACTCGCCCCGTGTACCGGGGACATTCAGATAGAGATCGGGGTAAACACGGGGAGAACCGCCGAAAAGGCGCAGGAAAAGCTGCTGGATGAAAATCGATGCGCCAATCGCCGTAATCAGCGGAACCAGGCGCGGGGCGCTGCGCAGGGGACGATAGGCAATTCGTTCCAGCAGAACAGCAACGACTACAGAAGCCCCCATGCCGACCAGCAGCGTGATGAGCAGAACCAGCAGCGGTACAGTTTGCAGCCAACCCGCTTCCACCATCCCATAGGCGGCGAAAAAGCCAATATACGCCCCGGCCATAAATACTTCGCCGTGTGCGAAGTTAATCATGCCGAGGATGCCGTACACCAGCGTATAACCGAGCGCGACCAGCGCATAGATGCTGCCCTGCGCCAGCCCGAAAGTCAGCCGCCGGATGTACTGCGAAAGGACAAATCCCTCACTGGTGATAGTATTGATTGCGGATAAAAGCAGCAGCAGTAAAAAAATCCCTCCGGCAGCATACAGAATGACCTGTATCGGATCATTGATCAGCGTTCGTCGGATTCGTCGAAAGGCTGGCCGAATGGGGGAAGCATTTTGTGGTGAGATCGAGGGAACGTCCGAGGCCATAAAGCGTCCAATCTGATGTTTCTGACTTGTGAAACCGGGGGTGGAGTTCACCCCCCACCCCCGGCTGCGTAAAGACTAAACCACTTGCGTTATGTTACTCGGCTTCGGCCACTTCAAGACGCTCGTAAGCCCCATCGGTCACCTGGAAGAAACCGATACCACCCGTCGCGCAGTCGCCCGAACCGTTGCAGGACAGAACGCCGGACAGACCTTCGAAGGGTTCTTCCGCACCAAACGAACGGATGAACTCGGCCAGTTCCGCACGGTTGATGACCAGGTTGCCGTCATCGTCCAGCGTACCCACCGCTTCGATGGCGTCTAGGATGATGTTGGCTGCGTCATACGAGTAGGTGTTGAACGCGGCAGTGGGTTCCAGGCCATAGGTGTCGATGTAGCGCTGGGTGAATTCTTCCACCGCTTCGCTCTGAGGAGCCACTGGCGACGAGGCGTACACGCCTTCGGCTGCATCACCCGCCAGGTTCACCAGTTCAGGTGTATTGATGCCGTCCGCACCCATGAAGTCCACATCTTCCAGACCCACTTCGGCGCGTTGTTCGATCAGGCGAGCGGCTTCCGCCGGGAACCCGCCGAAGTAGATCAGTTCCGGTTCTTCCGCGGCTACGCTTTCCAGCAGGCTGCGGAAATCGGTATCGCCGACCGTGACCGAGTCTGCGAAGACCACTTCGCCACCCAGTTCCGTGAAGGCTTCTGACAGCACGTTCACGAGGCTTTCGCCATAGGGGCTTCCGTCATGGACGGTGGCAATCGAAGTGTAGCCCAGTTCATTGTAGATGAACTCGGCAGCCGCCGCGCCCTGGAGCGAGTCGTTGGGCGTGGTGCGGTTGAAGCTGGCGAACCCGGTGTCTTCCGCGGTCAGGTCTGGTGCGGTGCAGCTTGAACTAATCATGCTGTAACCGGCTTCATCGAAGATCGGGCCAGCCGCGCGGCAGGCGCTGGAGCAGGTTGGGCCAACGACGGCGACAATCGATGGTTCAGAGACGAAGCGGTTCGCCACGGCCTGGCCGCCTTCCGCAGAGCACTGGTCGTCCTGGATGTCCAGGGTCACAGCAAATTCTTCTTCTTCAATTGTGACCACCGGGCGATCTTCCAGCGCCAGTTCGACACCGCGCGTAATGTCATCACCCAGCGGGACCAGCCCTTCGCCGGAGAGAATGGTCGCCAGACCGATGACCACATCATCACCCGACTCAACAATCACGTCTTCTCCGTCCTGCGCCATCACGCTGGAGGTCATCACAACCGCCACCAGCAGGAGCACCAGGAACAAGGACACTCTGTTTTTTAACATCTTTTTTCTCCTATCATATGTGGAGGCTTTAAAGAGCGTGTTAAACCCCACGCCAGGTACGGAATTTTAAGGCGTTCACCGGGAAATTCAAGAACTCTTATTTCCCTATCATGGAAGGTTCAGGTCATACAGGATAACGGATGCAACGATTTCGGCTTTCTGGCAGGCAGATCACTACGTTTGCAGCGCTGCTTTTTCTGCTGCTTATACACATTCCCCCGCACACCCTTATCATCGCGCAGCAGGCCTCTCCCTTCCTCACACCCCAACCCGACGGTACACTGCGCCGGATTCGGGTGCCTGTGCTGATGTATCACTATGTGAGTCCCCTGCCCCCCCAGGCGGACGATGTGCGCATTGGGTTGACTGTCTCGCCAGAGACGTTTCGCACCCACCTGCTCTATCTGCAAGCGGAAGGCTATACGACGATCTCACTGTATGACCTGCACACGGCCCTGCTGACCGGGGAGCCGCTCCCCCCGAAGCCAATTGTGCTGACGTTCGATGACGGGCATATCGATCATTACGTCACTGTCTTTCCCCTGCTGCGCGAATTTGGCTTCACGGGTACGTTCTTCATCATCACAGGCCGTGCTGATGCGGGCGACCCGGCCTATGTAAGCTGGGCACAGATTGCCGAAATGGCAGCAGCGGGCATGAGCATGGAAGCCCATACCAAACGCCACATGGACTTGCGCCAGCGCGATTATAATTTTCTGGTTTATGAAATTCTGGGAAGTATTGAAAGTCTGCAAGCCCACACCGGACAGCCCACCACCATGTTTGCCTACCCTGCCGGGCGCTACGATGATGCGACACTGGCCGTGTTGGAGTCACTCAATGTATGGCGGGCGGTGACAACCGAGCCGGGAACAGCGCACACCACCGATAACCGGCTGCAGGTGCCTCGCCTGCGAATCACAGGGGAAATGAGCGCGGCTGGACTGGCAGGTCTGCTGAACTCCAATCGCTAGAAACAAAAAGGGGGAACGACACCGTTCCCCGCTGCTCTACATTCAGGCTTTAGTTCGGCCAGATTTTGGCGTCCAGAAAGTAGTCCAGAATGGTCATGAACATCAGCCCCAGCGGAACCATCGTCACCAGAAAATACATGCGCCCATACTTGGCAATGCTGACCGCTTCTGCATTCGGGTCAGGGCTGACGGCGGGCAGAAAGAAGGTGATGATGAGCCAGCTCACCACAAAGCCGAGCGCCATGCCTACAATCCACGCGATGGCCCGACGCACAAACAAAGAAGACATAACCGCAAAACCTTCCGCTACAACATTCGTATTCAGTTGTGAATATTTTAACGTGTGGCTGACCATTGATGCAAGAGATGGGTGCGAAGATTGAACTTTTCCACCCTGAACACGTTCTAAAGGTTGTCGCACTATGAAAAGAACGTTAAAATGAGCCGCATAATTAGTGAGAGATGGTTGTGTTGACCGCAACACTGGTTCAGTGTGAAATTGTGCGCCCAGGTTTCAACACGTCCTGGTCTTTCCAACACAGATTTAAAACAGAAGCCACATCGCTTTCGCCCGATACGTGTTGTATTGGTATTGATGAACATGTGGGCATTCTCATCGCCCTTCGCGATGACCTCAATGGTAAGGTAAGCCTGTAGGAGCACATTCTGTGGCAGACATTTTCCAAAAAGCAGTCAATTTCACGCAGGCGAAGGAAGCCATTGCGATGGGGATTTATCCCTACTTCCGCGCTTTAAGCGATTCAGAAGGCACAACGGCCATTTTTGAAGGCAAAGAAGTCGTGATGATCGGCTCTAACAACTATCTGGGGCTAACGACCGATCCCCGTGTACGCGCCGCTGCGGCGGAAGCGCTTGAACGCTACGGCACCAGCGTTACCGGATCCCGCTTCCTGAATGGAACGCTCGAACTGCATCTGGAACTGGATCGTCGGCTGGCGAAGTTCGTAGACAAAGAAGCCGCCCTCGTCTTCCCCACCGGGTATCAGACCAACGTTGGTACGATCAGCGCCCTTGTGGGCAAGGGCGATTACGTCATCATCGACAAGGACGCCCATGCCTGCATCGTGGATGGCTGCCTCATGTCACGCGGCGAAATGAAACGCTTCCGCCACAATGACCTGAACAGCCTGGAGCAAATTCTGGAAAAACTTCCGGCAGATGCAGGTAAGCTGGTAATCGTTGATGGCGTTTACAGCATGGGCGGCGATATTGCTCCCCTGCCTGAAGTTGTGGAACTGTGCAAGCGCTATGGTGCTCGCATGATGGTCGATGACGCGCACGGAATTGGCGTGACGGGCAAGGGTCGCGGGACAGCCGCGCACTTTGACCTGACCGACCAGGTCGATCTCATCATGGGAACGTTTAGCAAGAGCTTCGCCTCCATTGGTGGTTTTATTGCAGGTGATGCGGACGTTGTGCACTACATCCAGCATCACGCCCGCTCGCTGATCTTCTCTGCTGCCCTGCCTGCACCCAATGCAGCGGCAGTGCTGAAGGCGCTCGATATTATCGAGAGCGAACCACAGTTGGTGGAAAGCCTGTGGGAAAATGCGGAATATATGCGTGCAGGTTTCCGTGCGCTTGGCTATGACATCGGCCCCAGCAACTCGGCCATTATCCCGGTGCTGATCCGCGACGACTACCGCACGGCGCTGGCCTGGCGGGCGCTGATCGAAGCCGGGGTTTACACCAATCCGGTGATTCCGCCCGCTGTTCCGCCCAACAACAGCCTGCTGCGCACCAGCTACATGGCGACGCACAAGCGTGAACATCTCGACCGCGCTCTGGAATCGTTCCGAATTGTAGGCGACCAGCTTGATCTGCTCAGCAAATCGGAACAGGTCGAAGTCGCTTCCTGAGCAAGTAACCCTAACAGGATTAGAACTTACGCAGTTTGCCGTTTGTAGGGGTGGGTTTCAAACCCGCCCTTTCAAGACGGTATCTACGAGAAAAACAACCTGCAAGTGCGTAACTCCTAAAGACAAACAAAAAGAGAGGGAATGACTGCCATCCCCTCTCTTTTTTGTTGTAAAGCTGGGGGAGAAGACTGTCTCTCCCCTCATCATTTAGTCACCTGCGACGGTCGGTTGTGCCCCGCTCTTGCTGCCGCGCACCCCGACCAGGCCAGCCAGCGCCCGGTGAATCGGGCTGAGCAGCAGATAGGCCGCTGGCACGACGATGAGTGTCAGCAGCGTACTGCTGAACATCCCGCCGATCACAACTGTGCCGAGTTCAGAGGCTATAATCGCGCCTTCGGACAGGCCAATTGCCAGCGGCACGAGCGCGAAGATCGTGGCAATCGAAGTCATCAGAATCGGACGCAGACGCCGTTCACCCGCTTCAATGAGCGCCTCGCGGACGGGCATATGGCGTTCGATCAGGTTGGCGCGGACGCGGTCGATGAGCACGACCGCATTTGTCACCACCAGACCAAGCAGCATCAGCAGACCAATCAATGCAGAAATGCCGAGCACGCGGTCGGTCAGCGTCAGCGCGATAGCCGCGCCCACCGGGGCAACTGCCACGCTGAGAATAATCGCCAGCCAATAGATGACCGAGCTAAACGTCAGGATCATAATCACGATCACGATTGCCAGCGCGATGACAATCGCCAACCCCAGGCTGCGGAAACCTTCGGTTTGCAGTTCGCTCTGGAAGCCCTGACTGATGCTGATGTTATCGGGCAGGTCGGGCAGCGCTTCAATAGCGGCAATGGCTTCCTGCGTCACACCAATCGTGTTTTCGGTTTCCAGTTCCGCCGTGTAGGAGACGGCCTGCTGCTGGTTCACGCGGATATACGTGACCGGCCCATCTGCGCCCGCCGCCGCTGCCGCGCTCAGGTTGCTGCTGGCGTTGGTGATCCCGTCGATGCTGTTCAACGTTTCAATGATGATCGGGTCAAGACGTTCGAGGTCTTCCTGCCCGCCGGAAACGACCAGCGAGAAGCCACCGAAACCGCTGTCGCTGAGCGAGGCCGCCGACACGGTAACGTTGCCCTCGCCGAAGATGCGCTCGGCTTCGGCGCGAACCTGCTGTGCGAGTTCATCCAGTTCGCTGCCTTGCGCTTCCACCCCGACAGTAATGGCTGCTGTGTTCTCGCTCACGCCACCGCCGCTCAGCAGCGACTCAAATGTCAGCCCTGAACCGCCGATAGTCGATTGCACCGTCGTCAGCGTTTCTTCGGAGATTGTTTCTTCGAGGTAGACTTCCAGTTCTTCCACCAACGCATTGGTTTCGGGAAGGCGTGTTCCGCCGGGCATATTGACTGCCACGCTGATCTGCGGTTCGCCGAAGGATGGCAGGAAGGCGAAGGGGCGTCCAGAAAACAGCAATGCGCTGAAGAAAAGCGAGGCAAACGCAATCGCAATCACGATCAGGCCATTCACCGGGGAGGCCAGTACCCACCTCAGCGCACGGTCGTAAGGCTTGGTGAGGAACATTTCGCCTTCTTCAATCGCGTCGCGCTCTCCGAGGAAAAGATACGCCAACACCGGGATAACTGTCACGGCCACGACAAACGAACTGAGCAGCGCGAACGTCACTGCCAGACCGAACGGCAGGAAGAACGCGCCGATGATGCCGCCCGTCAACCCCAGCGGCAGGAACACCACTACCGTCACCAGTGTCGCGACGAAAATGGCGGTAGAAACGTCGCGCGTGCCGGTGATGATGGCATCGCGTTTGTTCATCCCGGTCTGCATCTGACGGAAGATGTTTTCCAGCACCACAATCGAGTCATCGACCACACGCCCGACTGCCACCGTCAGACCCGACAGCGTCATGATATTGAGCGTAATCTGTTCGGGGAACAACTGCACCAGGAAGCGGAAGAACCCGGAATTTTCCGCCAGTGGCGAAATCAGGCCGTGCATAAATGGGCTGAACCAGTGCATCAGCGCAAGTGCCGCCATCACCGAAAGGGGCAGACTGATGGCGATAATGATGGTGGCGCGCCAGGATGGATAAGGCAGATTGCCCGGCCACAGCAGCACGAAAAGACCCGCCGCGATTCCCAGCAGCAGCAGCACACGGATGACCACATCTGCCCGCGCGAAGGCGGCGCCAACATCGTTGTTGGTCGCGCCCAGGTTGGATACCACCAGCAGCACCATCAGCCCTGCAAAAACGACAATCAGCGCTACCCCGACGATGCGGCGCGGCGAACGGTTCCACAGGCCGCCGCTCAGGAACACCAGGATACACACGATGGCGAAGACGGCGCCCAGACCGCCTTCCCGTGCCACACCGCTGATTGACTCTTCGATGAAGCTGGACTGCTCGAAGGCGATGCCGACGGCAATGTCATCATTGGCTGCATCAATTTCGGCCATGATGTCTTCGACCTCGTGGAAGGCAGCGACAGTATTGGCCTGGCGCGTTTTGTAAACGGTCAGCAGCAGGCTTGGTGCGCGGTTGGTGCGCGTGACCTGATCGGTAGGCGTGAAGATCGCGCCGGACTCGGCCAGTTCGCGGATTTCTTCGGGCAAGGTGGCCTTGACCTCGTCAGAGAACAGCACGAGCGCCTCTGGCCGCAGGTCGGTCAGGAAGTTGGGATCGCGTTCGGCGATGTACGTCACCGCCTCTGGACTCATGTTGCCGATCAACGCCGGGGCAAAGCCGCTGCCCTGCGGATTATCGAACAGGCTGTTGATGAACGCTGCCGGGGTGCCAATCGCATCGGGGAAGCGGAACAGGTCGAAGGCGTTATCAAGCGCCTGAACCCCCGGCAGGAACGGGACAATCGTCTGCCACTGCGGATTGAGGGCAGGCGCACTCGGATCGGCAGGGGTTACATCACTGGTATACAGGCTGGCGGCCAGCGTCGCAAAGGCTGATTCCTGTTCACCACTGGCGATGGCCTGAACTTCAGCAGCAGTGGCTTCATCCAGCGAAGCGATCACATCTTCCGGCAGCGCATTGAGCACGTCTGCGGAGAACTTACGCAGCACGTTCGTATCAAGGTTGGTATAGAAGTCCGGCTCATTGGATGCAAAATAGGCCAGAATGTCGGGCGTCAGGCTGTCGAACAGGCGAACCTCATAGCCCTCAAAGCCAGCGGGCACATTGGCATTGATGTTGTTCAATACAGCAGATGCCTGTCCATTCCCGATTGCAATCACATCAGCAGCAGTGCGCAGCGGCGTCGCGGCAAACTGGGGTTGTGCGGCCAGCACATTCCAGGCATCGCCCAGCACAGGGGAATCGTCGCTGCCGCCCCCGCCAAACAGATTTGCCAGCGGTGCGAAGATCGGCGCGAGTGCGGTCGGGTCAAAAGTACTGGCAGTTTCTTCGGGCTGCTCCGCTGGTGCTTCCGTTGCCTGCGTTCCGGTGCTGGCGATGGTAAACGTCGCCAGCGGAATATCCGCAAAGCTGAAGGTAATCAACTGTGGCTGCTGGATGCGCCATTGAATGGGCAGCTGAACGGGCTGGCGCTCGGCGGTCTGCCCGGTGATTGTCTCGGCCAGCGCAGCGGCGGCCAGGGCATCGCGGGTAAAGCCGTCGAGCGAGGCGATGAACTCCGCTGGCAGCACTGCGAAGACTTCCGGTGACATGGCAACAAGCTGATCGGCTTCCAGATAGTCGACCATCGTGGGTTCGATTTCGAGAAGTTGCGTGACAATTTCCGGTGTGAGGTCTTCGGTGGTGCCCAGTGCGCCAGTAATACGCCCGGTGCCGTAGAAATCATTCAGGACATCGGCGAGCGAGGACGTGAAGGGGATTACTTCCAGAAGGTCACTGGCATCGCGGAAGCTGTCCATCTGCCAGCTTTCCGGCAGCGCGGGGGCGAGGGCGACCGTCGGCACATTTTCTGCTTGCAGCGCTGCGACGGTCTCGGCGTTAAGCTGCCCAGCATCGATTTTTTCAGAGATAACGGCCCATGCCTCAGGGGACAGGGAAAGCAGTTGACTCTGCGGTTCCGTCGCTTCTGTCTCGCTTACGACGGTGTTGACCTGTTCACCCGGCAGCGCTTGTCCACCCGTGATCACGACATTGGCGACATCGGTCAGATTGCTCAACTGCGGTGCAATCTCGCTTTCGACCAGCCGCTCCAGGGCGCTTTGCTCAGCGGTCGCGGTTTCCAGTCGATCCGCCAGGAACGCTGCTGCGGCTCGCACCGTTTCATCAGACAGTGCCGCCCATACTTCAGGCGTCAGTTGGAACAGGAAGTTGGGGTCATTCTGCGCGAGGAAAACCACGTCTTCAGCGGTCAGTTCATTCAGCAGCCGTGCTGCAAAATCGCTTCCGCTCTCCCCTTCTGGCGGAGCAATACGGCGCTGCGGCAGCCACACGGCATCGAGCGCCTCACGAATATCTGCCCGCAGCCCTTCCGCATCAATGCCGAAATCGTTATAAGCTGTCAGCACACTGCCAATCGCGCCGTTGGTGGTCGATTCCAGGTTGATGACTTCGTCAATCTGGCTGACCTGCGCTTCGAGCCGCTGTGTGAGCAGCGTGAGCGCCTGTTCGCTGGTGAGGCCGCCTGCCTGAGCCAGAATGATGGTCTGCGGCAGCTCGAGCGGCGGGAGCAGTTCCTGGTTTAGATCGGTATAAGCGACAACACCGAGAACCAGAATCAGCACGGCAAGGGCAAAGGTGAGTGCTCGAAAGCGGAGTGAGACGGTGGTTAGCCAACTGAAGAACGACTTCATAGAGGTGTGTCTCCCCGATACAAAATAAACACTGTGACCCCCTCATGGAACCACAGGTTGAAACGACACGTTAGTCTGAGTCTGTTTTCACAAATGATAGTGCATATTCCACGCAGCGCATAGTAAGAATTAGAATCGCTTCCAGTATTTTTGTATGCAGCATTAACCAGAGGAGCCAGAAGCATATGGTCTTGCGGGTGGGGGTTATTGGCCTGGGCGTGGGCAGAAGTCATGTCATGGGCTATCGCGCAAATCTCAACAGCAAAATCACGGCGTTGTGCGATACCAATGTTGTGCGCCTGAAGGAAATCGCGGACGAATTCGGCATTCCGGAAGAAGCGTGTTATACGGATTACACCGCCATGCTGAATGAAGCCAGGCTGGATATGGTCAGCGTTTGCCTGCCGAACGCGCTTCATGCCGATGTCTCGATTATTGCGCTGGATTCAGGGGCGCATGTGCTGTGCGAGAAGCCGATGGCAACGACTATCTCAGAGGCGGAACGAATGCTGGAAGCTGCGGCACGAAATCAGCGGCGGCTGATGGTGACGTACAACTGGCGCTACCGGGCGGACAGCCAGTGGCTTTATAAGGTCGTGCAGAGCGGAACGCTCGGCGAGATTTACCATGTCAATGTTTCATGGCGGCGTGAAACCGGGATTCCCGGATGGGGCTTATTCGGGAGCAAGACCATGTCGGGCGGCGGCGCGTTGATCGACCTGGGGGTTCATGTGCTCGATTTAGGTCTGTGGCTGCTGGGTTTCCCGGAAGTTAAAACGGTAAGCGGGCAGGCACGCACGGTTTTCGGCGACAAAGGGCGCAAGACCTGGGCGCGGAAGCCAGGACAGGTCATCGAAGGCGGGTTTGATGTGGATGATGGCGCCATCGGCTTTTTGCGGCTGGGTAACGGGGCGAACATGCTGTTGCAATCGACCTGGGCGGAGCACACCCAGCCGCACGAAGATCGGATTCGAGTCGAAGTCCAGGGCAGCGAGGGAACAGCCGTGCTCAGCATCGGCAATTATAAGAAAGAAGACTCGCTGCGTCTGTATACCGAAATCGAAGGCGAACCCGTCACAATTATTCCGGGTATTCGCTGGAACACTGATACACCGCATACGGCCCTGATCGGTGATTTGCTGGATGCGATTACCAGCGACCGCCCATCCCCGACTGACGGTCAGCAGGGTTACGTGGCGGTGCGTGTGCTGGAAGCTATGTATGCCTCATCCGCCGAAGGGCGTGAAATTGCCTTCTAGCAACCGGGGGCGACTTGCCAGATCGCCCCCTGTCCCGTTCGCCTTTGCTGAGAAAATTTGCATTTTGAAGAGCAGTTCAGTAGAGTTTGCGTTCAGACTAAGCCACCCTATACCGGATTAGTCCTTTCTCGTCAAGGTGATTGAGGAGTACCCATATCGACCCAAACCCTTCCAGACAATCCTGCTGACACTTTGAATAAATTCAGGAGAAAACTTATGAAACGCTTCTTCCGTGTGTTGCCATTGCTTCTCCTCGCGCTCGCTCTCTTAGGTGCCTTTGGGCAGGCCGCTGCCCAGGAAGCGCCCGAAGCCGTCTTCTACGGCGGTTGGCCGTATGCGCTCCCCCCTGACAGCCATCTCAATTCCTTCGCAGCCGGCGGCCCACAAACCAGCCTGGGTATTTTCCACGAACTGGTCGAAATGCCGCAGGCGATGTTCCTGTGGGCAGAAAATCGCTGGGTGCCCTTCCTCGGCAGCGAATTCGGCTTTGAAGGCGATAATGCCTATGTCGTGACGATGAATTCCGAAGCGCTGTGGAGCGATGGCTCTCCGGTGACTTCCGATGACCTGATCGCCACCTACGCGATTGGTCGTATCCTGGGCTGGAGCGATTACAACTACGTGGATTATCTGGAGCGCGTGGACGATCATACCGTGCGTTTCGTGCTCAAGCAGCCTTCCACCATCGTTGAACGCCTGATCCTGAAAACCCGTGTTCGTGCCGCCGCGACCTATGGCGATCTGGCTGCTCGCGCAACCGAACTGTATGAAAGCGGCGCCGCCAGTGACAGTGCCGAATGGACAGCGCTGGCCGACGAAATCCGCGCCTTCCGCCCGGAAACGCTGCTGGCAAGCGGACCCTATACCTTTGAACTGGAAGATATGGGCGATGCCTTCCTGACGCTGGACTGGCAGCCGAACAGCCTGCTTTCTGATGATGTCAACTTCGGCCAGATGCAGCTCTGGAACGGTGAAACTGAAGCGGTAACGCCGCTGTTCCTGAATGGCGACATCGCCTACGGCACCTACGGCTTCCCACCCGCGACCGAGCAGGAACTCATCAGCGCTGGTCTGCGCATCACACGCGGCCCGCAGTTCACTGGCCCGGCCATCTACTTCAACCACACCATTCACCCCTGGGATGTGCCCGAAGTGCGCCAGGCCGTTGCCCATGCCATTGATCGTGCGGAAAGTGCCTTCCTGGGTAAGGGTGTCGGCGCACGTCCTGTGCAGTATATGGCTGGCTTCTCTGACAATCTTGTCCCCAACTGGCTGAGCGAAGATATCATCAGCAGTCTGAATCAGTACGCCTTTGATGTCGACGGAGCCGCAGCATTGCTGGAAAGCGTGGGCTTTACGCGCGGCGACGATGGTCTGTGGCTTGATGACGAAGGCAATCCGGTCGAGGCGGAAATCACGGTTCCGGCGGAATTTGCCGACTGGGTGCCCGGGGTCCAGAATGCCGCTGACCAGTTGAATGAGTTCGGCTTCCAGATCAGTGTCGTGGCGCAGCCGTTCCAGGAACAGGAACAGAATGTTTACGATGGTAATTTTGAACTGGCCGCCCGTAACTGGGGTATCGGCAACCCGCACCCGTTCAGCACGTTTAACCAGCCTTTCAGCCGCTACAACGGGCTGAATGGACCTGGGATGCAGTTCCCGATGCAGTTCGAGTTCAACGGTGAACAGGTTGACCTGACGCAGTTGATCGCCGACAGCGCCGCCGGGCTGGATGTGGAAGCGCAGCAGGCGGTGGTGGGCGAGATCGCCCAGATTTTCAATGGTCTGCTGCCGCTCGTCCCGCTGTATGAAACCTATGCCAACAACCCGCTGAATGAGGAACTGGTCGCGGGTGCGCCGGCTGACGATGATCCAATCTGGCTGAATGGCGGTGGTGATAATTACATCATCATCATGCTCGCGACCGGCCAGCTCACCCCGGCTCAATAATTGCAGTAGAGCATTGCACAGGGCAGGCGGCGTTTGCCCCTGCCCTCTAAAAAACGTACTCTTATTCGAAGGCTTATGTATGGCATCTACTCAACTTCTTCCCCCGGCTTCAGAAGCGGACAGCCCTGTTCCGGTCGAGATCGCACGCAGCAAACCCTTCATTAATGCGGCGCGGCGTGTGTTCGGCAGCTATACCTTCCGGACGATTTTCCAGGGCATTATCACCATCTGGGCAGTCATGACGTTTACCTTCGTCATGATCCGCCAGATGCCGGGGAATCCGTTTGAGGTCTACGTCTCGCAAATTCTGATGACCGAAAACATCAGTTATGAAGAAGCGATGGCGCGCGCGGCAGGGCTGTTTGACTTTGACCCCGATGCGCCTCTGCTGGAACAGTATATTGTCTACCTGGGCAAGATTATTCGCGGCGACCTGGGCCAGTCGATTACGTCCGCCGGGACACCCGTTGCTCAGCAGATTTTGCGCTATCTCCCCTGGACGTTGTTCAGTGTTGGTTCGGGGCTGCTTATCAGCTTCACCCTGGGCATATTACTGGGTACAGCAATGGCTTTCTGGCGCGGCACGGTGTTTGATAATGTGATGACCGCCCTGTCGTCGATCCTGTTCAGCATTCCCAATTACATTGTTGCTTATATCATCATTCTGGTCTTTGGCGTTCAGTTGGGCGTGTTCAGCGTCGGCGAGATGCGCGGCGGGGTCGATCCGAATCTGACGCCCGGTTTCACCCCTGAATATATTGGCAGCATCATCAAACATGCCCTTTTGCCCGTGATCGTCTATGTTACGGCAACGGTTGGCGGGTGGATGCTGACGATGAAAAGCAGCACGATTGCCACGCTGGGCGAAGAATATGTGACAGTCGCGCGCGCACGCGGCCTCAGCCAGTGGCGTATTCTGACTGCTTATGTGGGACGCAACGCCATGCTGCCGCTGGTGACGCAGCTTGCCATCAGCATTGGCTTTGTGATTGGTGGCAGCGTGATTATCGAAGTGATTTTTACCTATCCCGGCATTGGCCGCTTCCTGAGCACCTCGATTGGCCGCCGCGATTACACTTCCATGCAGGGCATCTTTCTCGTGATTTCGATTGCGGTGGTGCTTTCCAATATTCTGGCTGACCTGATGTACAGCGTTCTCGATCCCCGTATTCGCATCTCTGGGGGGAACCAGTCATGATCGGCCTGCAAACGGTTGCGACCCCAGTCGGGTTGCTGATCGGCATCGTGTGCGGTTTTGTTCCGCTCATCATTGGTATTCGGCAGAAGCAGTACGTCCCTGCCCTGCTTGGCTGGGTGGCCTGTGCATTGAGCGGCTTTGCCTGTGGCTGGCTGGGCGGGCTGCCCATGATCGTTCTGGCGACCTCAGTCGTGATCTCCTACAGCCACACGGTAAAAAGCGACCCCTTTCTCTCACGGGAAGCGCTGGAAAATATTGACTTTACGGAGACAACCGCCGAGCGTATTGTGCGGCAGATGGCGGCGCTTGGCCGAACCATCCGGGGCGCAATGCGGGCACTGCTGCGCAATAAGGCCGGGTTCCTCGGTTTTATCGGGATGATGTTCTTCTTTCTGATGACGGTCTTCGGGCCAACGCTCATTCCTTACGATGGTCAGGCACACTTCTATGATCGCCTTCTACCGGGTGCACAAACGCTGTTCCGCCCGCCCTCCTGGGAATTTCCGCTGGGGCTGGATTATCAGGGGCGCGATATCCTCTCCCACATCGTACACGGCGGACAGAAGATCATCATCACGGCTTTCCAGGCCGGGGTGATGACCTCGATTGTGGCGGTTGCACTCGGCTCTTTAGCTGCGCTGCTCGGCGGCTGGATTGACCGGGGACTGGTCGCAATCGCCAATTTCATCCTGACAATCCCGCAGTTTCCACTGCTGGTCGTGCTGGCAGCCATCATCGAAATCGACAACCGTTTCTTCCTGGCGCTGCTGCTGGCCGCGCTCGACTGGCCGGGCCTGATGCGGGCAGTGCGCGCTCAGGTGCTCAGCCTTCGGGAGCGCGACTATGTACAGGCGGCCATTTCGCTTGACCTCGGCCTGTGGCACATCATCACGCGCGAAGTGCTGCCCAACATGATCAGCTATATCGTCATCAGCACGATCTTTTCGGTACGGGCGGCGATGTACTCGCTCGTGGCGCTGGTTGTGCTGGGGTTTGTGCCGCTGTCAGAACCCGATTGGGGACTGATGATTTTCCTCGGCAATCAGCAGGGGTCGCTGTTCTCGCGTGATGCGCTGATGATGGTACTCGCGCCAGTGATGGCAATCGCGCTGTTCCAGCTTTCGCTGGTGATGTTTACCCGTTCGCTGGAAGAAGTCTTCAATCCGCGCCTGCGGGCAGGGCTGTAAGGGGGAATTAGCATGACAGACAATAACGTTGTCCTGAGTGTGCGGGATGTCTCCATTACGTACCTTGTCCAGCGCGGACGGCTCAAGGCCGTGAGTGATGTGTCGTTTGACCTTCATCGAGGTGAAACGCTGGCGTTAATTGGAGAAAGCGCCTGTGGCAAATCCACCCTGAATCTCGGTCTGATGCGCCTGCTGCCCCGCACGGCCAAAATCGAAAAAGGCCAGATGCTTTACAGCGGCAGGGATGCGAAAACGATCGATATTCTAAAACTGAACAGCGGTCAGCTACGCCGCTTCCGCTGGAAGGAATGCGCGATGGTGTTCCAGGCGGCGCTGAACTCGCTGAACCCGGTCATCCGCATTCAGGATATGGTCTATGACACGGCGAGAGCACATGGCGAGAAGGATATGCGCAGGGTGCGGGCACGGATTCTCGATCTGTTCCAGATGGTGCGGCTTGACCCGGAGCGCGTCTTCAAGGCCTACCCGCACGAACTCAGCGGCGGGATGCGCCAGCGTGTGCTGATTGCGCTGAGTGTACTGCTCGACCCGCAGGTGCTTCTGCTGGATGAGCCGACCACCGCGCTCGACATCCTCACCCAGCGCGTGATTATCGACATCCTCAAGGATTTACGGCGAGAACTCGGTCTGAGCATCATCTTCATCAGTCATGATCTGGCGATTGCGGCGGAACTGGCCGATACGGTCGCGACGATGTACGCGGGCAATATTGTGGAGATTGGGCCGGTCGAGGATGTGTTCTACCGCCCGCGCCATGCCTATTCCTATGGGCTGCTGCAAGCTGTGCCGCGTCTGTCGTCAGAGGCAAATGACCTTTCCAGCATTCCGGGCAAGCCGCCCGATCTGGTCGCGCCGCCCACAGGCTGTAAATTCCACGAACGCTGTGCCTTCGCTGTTGAGCACTGTAAGCAGGAAATCCCGCTGCTGATGCCAATGGGTGAAAGGGCGCATCTGGCCGCATGCTTTGAGTCAGATCGAGTCCATGCGGCTTCTCAACGCGAAGTAACCACTCAGGAAAAGTCTGAAGTCCAATGAATCAGCAACATGGTCAGCGACCCCTCATCGAACTGCGGCAGGTACAGCGTTCCTTTAAGCAGGGACGCACGGTTGTGCCTGTCTTGCAGGAAATCAATCTGGATGTTTACCCTAATGAAGTCATTTGCCTGGTGGGTGAAAGCGGCTGTGGCAAGACCACGAGCGGGAAGATCATCGCGGGACTGCTTTCGCCAAGCGCGGGCGATGTGCTTTATGAAGGGCAAAAGCTGGATCGGCTGAACGGGCGGGAACGAGCGGCAGCCCGCCGTGCGCTGCAAATCGTCCATCAGGATCCGTTCGCCTCGCTGAACCCCACCCACACGATTGAGCAGATTTTGAGCTACCCTCTCAAGCGTCATCGCATGGTGACGGACAACGCCAGCCTCCGCCGCCGCATCTGGGAGCTGTTGACGATGGTCGATCTCACCCCACCGGGCGACATCGTCAACAAATATCCGCATCAGCTTAGCGGCGGGCAGCGGCAGCGCGTGAGCATCGCCCGTGCGCTCACGGTACAGCCGCGCCTGATCGTGGCGGACGAGGCTGTCAGTATGGTCGATGTGAGTATTCGCATCAGCCTGCTCAAAATGATGCAAGCACTCCGCCAGCAGTTGAACATGGCGATTGTGTTCGTGACGCACGATCTCGCGCTGGCGAAATACTTTGCCTGGGAGGGGCGGATTGCGGTGATGTATCTGGGGCGAATCGTCGAAATCGGGCGGACACCGGACATCATCAACAACCCGGCGCATCCCTACACCCGTGCTCTGATCGCCGCTATTCCTGAACCCGACCCCGACGTGGCGCGGCAGAAAGCGCACATGCCGCTGCGCAGTGAGGATATCCCGCGCCTGACGGAAATGCCACCCGGATGCGCTTTTCACCCACGCTGCCCGTTCTTCATCCCCGGACTGTGCGATGTACAGGTGCCGCCGCTGGCCGCCGCGCCCGGTTTTGGGCAGCAGGTCGCCTGTCTCCCATTGAACCAGGGCGAAGGATTGCGCGTAGTTCAGTAAAGATGGATTCAAGACAGCTACATGCCTTCTTTCGCTTCGGGGTTTTTATCTTCGTGTGCAGTCTGGTGCTGGTGTTTCTGCAACCGCCGGGCAGCGCAGAATATGTGGTCAGCGTTTGCAGTACACTGATTGGCGCGGTGATGCTCCTGCTGGTGCTGGTCATCCTGCGGCTGACACGCTGAAGAATGCAATTTTTGAAGGAAACGTGTTTTGAACCTGGATCACAACTCGCCTGTACCGCTTTACGTGCAGATACAGGACTACATCCGGCTCAACATCCAATCCGGCAACTTCCCGCTCAATTCGCGCCTGCCTTCCGAACGGCAGTTGGCGGAACAGTTCGGGGTGAACCGTCTGACGGTGGCAAAAGCGCTGGGCGAACTGGTGCACGAAGGGCTGATCGAATCGCGCGTAGGCAAAGGCACCTACGTCAAGTCCATCCGCATTGACCAGGAACTTCGTACGCTGACCAGCTTCACGCAGGACATGGCCGGGCGCGGCGGGACGATCACCAGCCGGGTGCTGCTGGCAGCACTTGAACCCGCGCAGGAAAAAGCTGCCGCCGCTCTGTGCATCAAAGCCGGGACGACTCTGATTTCGCTCAAAAGAGTGCGGCTGGTGGATGAACGGGTGATCGCCCTGGAACACACTCGCATTCCCCACAGCCTTTGCCCCGATTTGCTCAGACATGACTTTGCCAGCGACTCGCTCTACCGTGTGCTGCAAGTCGAGTATAATATTCATCTGGCGTTCGCACGGCAGACCATCGAAGCGCGTGGGGCGCGACCCGATGAAATTGACTTTCTCGAAGTCCCGCTTGGTGCGCCGACGCTGGGCATTACCCGCGTAACCTACAGCACACACCAGACACCCATCGAATATGTTCAATCCGCTTACCGGGGCGACCGCTATACGTTTCATGTCACGCTGCAACAGCTTTAATTCCGTCTCACGCAAGGGAGGCCCATGAGTACGCTGACGTTAGAAGAAAAAGTCGGCCAGATGATGGCGGTCGGGTTCGACGCGCTGGAAGCCCCACCCTATATTCTGGAGTGGATTGGGCAGGGGCGTGTGGGGAGCATCGTCCTGTTCACCCGTAACGTTTCAACACCCGAACAGCTTGCCCGGCTGACGACCGCGCTGCATCAGGCCGCCCCGGCAGATCGTCCCCTGCTGATCTGCATTGACCAGGAAGGGGGTCTGGTGGCGCGGCTGCATGAAGGCTTTACAGAAAGCCCCGGTGCAATGGCGCTCGGTGCAGCGGACTCCCCAGCGCTGGCGGAGCGAGTAGCGGCGGTGCTGGCAGCCGAGATGCGGGCGCTGGGCATTAACTGGAACCTCGCCCCAGTGGTCGACATTATCCACAACAAAAACAACCCGGTCATCGGAACCCGTTCGCTGGGAAGGGATGTGGAGCGCGTCGCGGAACTGGCGGTGGCGCAAATTCAGGGTTTTCAGGAAAACGGCGTGGCAACGGCGGTGAAGCACTTCCCCGGACACGGCAATACGCCGGTCGATACGCACGTTGAACTGGCGGTTGTGACCGGGCCGGTGGATGAGCTTTTCAGCCATGACCTTATTCCGTTTCGGGCGGCGGTCGAGGCGGGCGCATCAGCAGTCATGGTCGGCCATGTGAAGTTTGCAGATATTGACCCTGACCACCCTTCTACCCTCTCCCGCCCGGTTATTCAGGGCATCCTCCGCGACCAGATTGGCTTCCAGGGCGTGGCTGTGAGCGATTGCATGGAAATGCAGGCCATTACCAACCACTACGGCCAGGGCGAATCGGCGGTACTGGCCGCGCTGGCTGGCGAGGACATTATTCTGGTGTCCCATACGCGCAGCCATCAGGAAGCAGCTTACGAGGCCGTTTTAGAAGCAGCACACAGTGGTCGTTTGCCGATAGAGCAGATTGACCAGTCCGTCCAGCGTATTCTGGCAATGAAGCAGCAGTTTCGTTTTGAGGGCCCGACTCAACCTAATGTGATTCGCACTGAGGAAAGTTTACAGGTGATGCAGGAAGCCGCCCGCGCCGGGACGATCATGGTCCGGGTGGAAATGGGCGTGCTGCCGATTGGCAGTGATGAGCGGCAGATCGTTATCATTGAACCACGTATTGTGCGCCAGACACTCGCAGAAGATGAACAGCCCACCAGCGATCTGCTGAAACTCGTCAACCAGCATTTGCCACAGGCGGCCACAAAAGTTCTGTTCCGCGATGAACCGCTGGACGAGGCGCTGCGACAGGTACAGGCGGCGGATGTGCTGATCCTCGCGACGCGGAATGCCCATCTCGATGAACTGGCGCTTGAACGAGCGCGCACCCTCCTCAAAGCGGCCAGACATGCGGTGCTGCTGTGCCTGCGCAATCCGTTTGATGCTGCGGCGCTGCCGGAAGCCGGAACCGCGTTGTGCGTCTTCAGCGACAGCCTCCCCTCTCTGGAAGCCGCTGTTGATGCGCTCAGAGGCGAATTTGCGCCGTCGGGCAAGCTGCCCGTGCCGCTGGATTAAGTACAGCGTGGACACACGCACAGCGGCACTCATCAAACGATCAAAATATTGCCACTCCCCGAACATCGCACGCTTTGCTATAAGAGTGTCCTGTAGAAGTCTTTGCGCTGCTTTGGCTGCTATCAGCAGGACGCCACATGAGTTCGACTGACATGAAGACAGTCCGGCGTGGCAGCCGGACTTTCTTTCTTATCTGGTTCGGCCAACTGATCTCCCTGATCGGCAGCAACATGACCAGCTTCGGGCTGGGTGTTTGGGTGTCGCAGAATACCGGGTCAGTCACCCAGTACGCCATCACCATTCTGTGTAATCTGGTGCCCACGTCACTCGTCGCGCCCATCGCGGGAGCGATTGTCGACCGCTTCGACCGCCGAAAGGTGATGATTATCAGCGACTCCGCCGCTGGCCTGAGTTCGCTGTTTGTGGCGACGATGTTCTTCACCGGGCGGTTGGAGGTGTATCATATTTATCTATCCTCCATCGTGACCGCTATTGCCGGGACGTTCCAGACCCCTGCCTATCAGGCGACCATCACGCTGCTTGTCCCGCGCGACCAGTACAAGCGGGCAGCGGGGCTGCTCCAGCTTTCTGAGGCGCTCGGTTTGCTGATCGCGCCGCCGCTGGCAGGCTTGCTGCTGGTCACGATAGAGCTGCAGGGCATTATCCTGCTCGATTTCTTCACCCTGTTTTTCTCGCTGTTCACCCTCGCTACAGCCCGTTTCCCTTCCCTTCCGTTCAACGGCGAGAACGACCGTCCCACCACCAGTATTCTGGAAGAAATTGCATTTGGGATGCGCTTCATCCTGCGCTATCCTGGTTTCATCGCCATGACCCTGTATGTGGTGCTGTTCCTGCAAATTCTGTTCGGGTTCGCTACAGCGTTGATTACACCGCTGGTACTGAGCTTCGCGGATGAATTCGTGTTCGGGTTAGTGATCGGGGCGATTGGCATTGGGGCGCTGGTGGGCGGGATTTTAATGGCTGTGTGGGGTGGGTTCAAAAGCCGCACCAACACCATCCTCATTTTTGCGATTCCGTATGGTCTGAGCCTCATCGCAGGAGGACTGCGCCCTGACCCGCTCGTCGGCGCCATCGCGGGCTTTACGCTTGGGGTTGCCCATTCGATGGTGATCGGCAGCAATCGCGTTTTGTGGCAGATGAAAGTGCCGCCGGAGATTCAGGGAAGGGTTTTCTCGACCCGTCTGCTGATTGCGGTGGGCGCACAGTCATTGGGAACGCTGATAGCAGGCCCGCTGGCTGATCGCATTTTCGAGCCGCTGTTTGCCGCGCCGCGCGTACTGCCCGGTCTGCTGAATATCCCTTCCATCCTGCCGCTGCGCCCGGCAGGAGGACTGGCAAATACGGTCGGTACGGTAATCGGCGTTGGGCAGGGGCGTGGTATGGCCTTTATGTTCGTGCTGCTGGGAATACTCGCGCTCATTGCGACAGTCTTTGCCGCACGCAGTCGCAACCTGCGTCGTCTGGAATATGATATGCCGGATGCGATTCGGATTGAGAAAATCACACCCGATGAACTACCGCCCGCTACTGAGTTCTAACCGTTATTTCAGTGTGGTGTCGTAGACGACCTTGACCAGAAAAAACGCGATGCGCCACTCGAACGCGATACGGTAGAGTGGGTTGTAGTAGCGTTTGAGCGTCCAGCGAAACGGCGGAATTTTGAGGGCGAGGAACAACGCCGTAAAGCCTGGTTCCTTTGCAACACGCGGCAGTACTTTATCACAGCGCGGCGGGGCGTAGTCTTCCAGATAAAGGTTGTGCCAGACGTTTTTGGTGGTAAATTCGCTGCCCTTCAGGCACAGCCGAAAGTTGGACACAGCCGCTTCACTGAAGACGTTGTCGATGTCTTCCTGCTCGAACTGCGGCGCCATCCCCACGCCGTTGCGGTAGCTGACCACGAACACAGGCTTTGTGATCTGCCGCTGGTCGATCAACTGCTCAATGTAGTGGTTGCTGATTTTGCCGTCGCTGCTCGGCAGAGCGTGATTCTCGAAAAGAATATAGTCCTGAAGCGCGGTCTTTTTATCAAGGTCGATGGCGTAGATGTATTTCGGGTCAAACTTCGGGTCATAGAAATTCGTCCCAAATTCCATTCCGCCTTTGTGAACAGCATCCGCTAATCGACCAATAAAGCGGGTATTGGCTTCCACGCGAAAGTTCAGATAGGCTTCCGTCAGTTCAGGGTCACGCTCAAAGTCATGGGGAATATCGCGCCCGGTCAGTGCGCGGAACTCAGCACGAGCATGGTGCGAATAGTCCCCTGCAAAGACAAACGGCAGCTTTCCCGGCATATTCGGGACGCCTAGCTGCCCGTGCTGGATGTTGTCCACATAAATGCCGTCGAAGCCCTTGTTGGTCATGCTCTGGATTTTGGCAAGCACATATGCCACATAGGCTTCGCTGTGAATCGAGCACATGCGCCGCCCGCGATAATACGGGATCAGCCGCCCTCGCTCGTCCCGCGCCCACCAGTCCTTACCGGGAAATTGGTCGTAAACGAGGTTTGGCCCCTGGATGTAGGCATGAACCCTTATCCCCAGCTTCTTGAAGTTCTCCAGCCGATCCAGCAAGAACTGACGGTCTTCCTGTTCGGTCTGGTCGTTAAAACCCCACGAATAGGTCGCCCAGAAATCGGTAATGCCGAACAGTTCCCGCACCCGCGCCAGATACTCGTAATCGTAGCTGGTCATCAGGCTCTTTTCGTCAATGCGCGGATTAAAGTACTTGACCTTAATCATGCGGATGGTGCCAGGGCCGGCCCAACAGTAGTAACCGATACGGTCTAACATGCTTTATGCTCGGAGGGTAAAGAAACGGGAGACAGAGAAGGACTGATCGTTCATCGAACGCACCAGATCAACCACCTGTTTCGAGCGCGACCCCACCCACAGCCAGTCGCCAATCAGCCGATGATGGGAATACTGATTAAACGCACAGTGATAGTAAGCGCGGTGGGCATCATGGCAGAAAACAATGGTCTTTTCGCCAGCAATTTCCAGCGCTTGCAGCAGGCAGCGGCGGCGCTTGCGGCCATCGACCATGATAATGTCGAAGGGCTGCTCCAGCGAAGCCGGATAGCTGATGTAATCGTCCATGTTGACGCGGCGATCTTCCGGGCGGCGGTAGGGATTCAGAAGGCCATAATCGAAAACCACCAGTTGAATGCCGGAGGAGCTTTGTGCCTCTGTATTCCAGGCGGCGTAAGGCGTCACTTTCCCCTGATCGCAGAAAAATACCTTGACCGGGATATTCACTTCCTGCTGGAAACGCGGAGACAGATAATCCTGAAAATAGCGGCGGTCATGTTCCAGCGCCACCCACTCAAAGGCGATACCGCTCTGTGCCAGCATTTTCGTAAAGTAGAGGGTGCTTTTCCCGCTCCCCCATTCCAGAACCCGCAGGCGGCCTTCGGTTTTACGGGCAGTATCGAGCAGGACACTTTCAAGCAAATCGCCGTCTTTGGCAGACATCAGCGCTTTATCGCTGCCTCTACCAAAAAAACGCATCAATATCATGAGAACCCTTCAATCGGGACGATATGGCAGAACGAAGGGGTATTTTAGGGGTGTACTAAGGGATTTTCAATGCAGGTCTGAAACAAAAACGGGTGATCAGAATGACCACCCGCTTTGCCTTTGTCGTGAAGATGCTCCACTTTAACGCACGAGGAAGGTTTCAAACTGCCACACATCCTCGTCATTCGGGCGCACACGCCCATAGTTCTCGAATGGATCCCAGCGGTTCTGGAGCGGAGTCCAGTCCGTCTGTACCGAGAGACATGGGCCGAGGTAGGGATTTGCCACCTTGAGCACTTCGTCATGTGGCAGATCATCCGGCACACAGACACCCATGTTCGGGTTGCGCAGCATCCATTCGACCGCGCCCAGCACCGAAGCCGCGACCTGGAGCGTGGTCGCGTTCTGACCGGGGACAAGCTGGCGGGTTTCGTGGATGTCAAGCTGCGACCCGACCCACCAGCCATTCATGGCGTGGCCGAGCAGCAGCACACCGAGTTCGTCCTTGCCGTCGATAATCTCGTCGGTCATGATGCGCTGCGCTTCCTGCATCTGGTAATTGCGCATCTTCAGTTCGTGCAGCGAGTTCATGGCCGCGTCGGTCGGCAGATAGGCGTAATGCACCGTCGGGCGGTAGAGCGGAATGTCCCCGTCCCACACGGTCAGATGATCGCTGATGGTGAACGCTTCGCCATGTCGCACGACCATCCCGATGATTTCGCCCATCGGCACCCACGAACGCACATAGGTATGAATCCCCATCTGTGCGAGGCAAATCTGGTTGCCAGGGCCGTAAGTGTGCTTGTGCGCGGTCGGCGGCAGACGGCGCTCATGCGTCCCCCACCCCATCTCTGCCGGGGCGATGCCTTCTTCGTAGAAGCCTTCAATCGACCACGTATTCACAAACTCGTTGACGAGCTTGGGCTTGTCGCTGACCTGCGTGTCACGTTCGGAGATGTGGATGACCTTCACGCCTTCCAGCATCGCCACTCGCGCATAATCACGGGCGCTGAGCGCGTCTTCCAGCCCTTTGCGCGTCTGTGCTTCCAGGTTGGTTTTGAACATGGCCGCTGCGATATCTTCCAGCGCCACTTTCGTCCAGTGGCTTACCAGGCCAGGGTTCGCGCCGTGTTCAACGACCGCTGTCGCGCCGCCCGGCCCCCAGGAAGCAACACGCTTCCGCAGTGCCATGTGCCGGACGTACAGCGTGCGCTCCGTTGGCAGCAGTGCGCCTGCGTCGCCATAGGGATCCCACAGTTCGACCGACGTGTTGACATACAGCACGTGGTTATCGTGGCACCACTGTAAAATATCACCCGCATCAATGTTCCAGGCGAGGTCGATCAGCAGATCGCCCGCGCCGACATACTGGCCGAGGAGCGACGCCATGTTTTCGGGCGTCACTTTTTCCTGCACATAATTCACCCCGGCAGCGAGTGTGTCGGGGATGAGGTGGCGCAGGTCGGCGAAGTCCATGATCGTCCATTTTGAAAAGTCCATCTCGAAGTGCCGCAGCAGCAGGGGCTGTAAGCAGCGCGAGACCGATCCACATCCTAACAGAAGGATGCGCCCATTGAAGGGAATTTTCATCTTGTGCATCCTTTGTGTTTTAGCTGGTGCGCGCCAGCGACCAGACCGGGACGAAGGGCTGTTCAATCGCGTCTTCGTTCAGGGTGATGACTTCCGGCACCGGGAACCCATTAAAGGCAGCCGCATATTCATTGGTATAGGCACCCGTGTCATAGAAGACCAGGCGGTCATTGATGTGAATTTCCGGCAGGAGGATGTCCCGTGCGACCACATCGCAGCTATCGCAGCTCGGCCCGGCCAGTGTGTAACGAGTCACCGGGCGTGCATCCGCATCATCGCTCAGCAGACGTACAACAGGTGGGAAGCCTTCAAAGGTTTCCATCAGGCCGTTGAAGACGCCAACATCCATATACAGCCAGGTACTCTCGCCGCGCTGTGCCTTGCCGACGACTGTCGCCAGCAGATGCCCGGCTTCTCCCACGAGGCCACGCCCCGGTTCGAGAACCAGCATCAGGTTCGGGCAGTCGGGGATGAAGTCGCGCACCGCCGCCATCACGCCTTCGCTGATGGTTTCCAGCGTCGGAATGGTCACATCGTGATAGTGGCCGACGGGGAAACCACCGCCGATATCGAGGAAGTACAGATTGTGCCCGCGTTCTTCGGCGCGTTCCCACACACTTCCACAGGCACGAATGGCGTTCACCCAGTTGAAGGGCGTAAGGCACTGCGAACCGACATGGAACGACAGGCCAATCGGCTGAAGACCAAGTTCACGTGCCAGGTCGAGCAGCATCAGCGCTTGCTCGCCATCCACGCCGAACTTGCCCGCCAGCGGAAGGACGCTCCCGGTATTATCGACGGCGAGGCGAACGTAAACACGGCTGCCAGGAGCGACCTGCGCGACCTTTTCGACCTCGAAGGTCGAGTCCACGACCATCGCGTAAACGTCGGCTTCCTGCATCTGACGGATAAAAGCTGGATGTTTGATCGGGTTGCTGCAAATAATCTGGTCGCCCGTTGCGCCTGCGTCCAACGCACGGCGCAGCTCGGCTGCGGAGGCGATTTCCAACCCACCGCCCCGGTTTACGACCAGTTGCACAATCTGCGGGTTGGCATTCGCCTTCATGGCGTAATACACCATTCCGCCGGGGAACAGGTCAATAAAACGGTCGTAGGTTGCACTAATCGTCTCGAAATCGAGGGTGAGGCTGGGGGTGGAGGTAGATGGATCGTTCAGAATGGAGTCCAGGGGGACTTCTGTCATAGTTTCTGCACCCAGTGCCGAAGCCATCGGCAGGAGGCGCTTTTCCTTTCCTTGATGCGGCTCACTTACGGATAAATAGGAAATGTTCTGCGGTGAATTGCGGAACGAAGTTATAATATACCCTAGTTTTGTCAAAATAAAGTTAAATTTCCGCTACTTTGCTCTGTCGAACCATTTATAAGGATTTTTTTACAATTCTGCTGCGCAAGCACACTTTTTGCGTTCAATTCACCAGGGCTTTATGATTCTTTCTCAGCGCGAAAAATTGGAGGAACTGTGCGTTTGAAGGCAGCGTTAGTCGGCGTTGGGGCAATTGCTCAGACGAATTTTGAGGCGCTGGCGCGGGAGCATGAACGAGTCGAGGTTGTCGCAGCCGTTGATCCCAAACCGGAGCGGCTTCAGGCCTTTTGCAGCGCGAATAGTATTCCCCGCTGGTACATCGAGACGCAGGAAATGCTCAATGCGGAAAAGCCGCAGCTTGTGGTTATCGCCTCCCCTTCTGACACCCATGCTGAGTTAAATATCCGCTGTTTAGAAGCAGGGGCATGGGTGCTGTGTGAAAAGCCAATCTGCGCGTCACTTGCAGAAATGGATGCGATTGAAGCCGCCGAATATCGCACCGGGAATTATTGCAGCGTGATTTCACAGCGCCGTTTCAGCTCCGCCGCGAGGCAGGTCAGGCAGTTGATTAAAGCCGGGGAACTGGGTGCGCCGTTAACTGCGCTGGTACAGACGACCTGGTATCGTCCGATGAGTTATTATTCGCAAAGCTGGCACGGCACCTGGAAAGGTGAAGGCGGCGGCGCGGCGGTGACGCTTGGTATTCACCTGATTGACCTGCTGCTGTGGCTGTATGGGGACTGGCGGCAGGTGCAGGCCATGATCGCCACCCTCGACCGCACGATTGAAGCGGAAAACGTATCCAGCGCGAGTGTGCGCTTTGAGAATGGCGCGTTAGCCTCAATTCTGACCAGCGCCGTTTCCCCGCGTGAGGAGTCCTATCTACGCCTCGATTTTCAGAAAGCGACGGTCGAGGTGCGCCATCTCTACTCGTTCAGCAATCGGGACTGGATATTCAGCATCCCGAATGAGTCAACGGATGCACCCCACCTTGAACGCTGGCGCAGGATCGAAACCGAAATCCCGCCCGATCATCACGCGCAACTGCGTGACTTACTGGATTGCTACGAAAGCGGGGAACGCCCCATGATGAGCGGTGCAGAACCTCGCCGAACACTGGAATTCATGGCGAGTTTTTATAAATCGGCCTTTACCGGGCAAGTGGTCGAACGTGGCACGATTACCCCCTCTGATGCCTTTTATCATACGATGAACGGTGGCTTATATCATGTTTAAACTGACCGGAAAAGTGGCCGCCGTAACGGGCGGGACGGGTGTTCTCGGAGAAGTGATGTGCCGTGCACTGGCGAAAGCCGGGGCAGCGGTCGCCGTGATGGGAACGACCGAGGAAAAGACCCGTCGCCTCGCGGAGTCCATTCAGGCTGATGGTGGTCGGGCGCTCGGCGTTGCGGTAGATGTCACGGAAAAAGCCTCACTGGAAGCCGCTCTAAGCCGGACTCTAGACGCCTTTCAACAGGTCGATCTGCTGGTAAACGCGGCGGGTGGCAATAAACCCCAGGCCAGCACTTCACCAACGCAGGCTTTTTTTGATCTGCCCGCCGAGGCGCTGCGGGAAGTGGTCGATCTCAATTTGGTGGGAACCCTGCTGCCCGCACAGGTCTTTGGGAAGCACATGGCCGAACGGCAAAGCGGAAATATCATCAATATTTCGTCGATGGCGGCCAGCCGCCCGCTTACTCGTGTACTGGCTTACGGTGGGGCAAAGGCGGCGGTGGATAATTTCACCCGCTGGGCAGCAGTGCATTTCGCGAAGGAGTACAGCCCGAATATCCGCGTGAACGCGATTGCGCCGGGGTTCTTTCTGACGGAGCAGAATCGTTTTCTGTTGACGGACAAGGCGACCGGGGATTTAACGCCGCGTGGGAAGGCCATTATCGAACATACCCCACAGGGGCGTTTTGGCGAGCCGGATGACCTGATTGGGACGTTGCTCTGGCTCGCCTCGGATGCATCCCGCTTTGTGACCGGGATTGTCGTCCCGGTCGATGGCGGGTTCAGCGCATTCAGCGGGGTTTAGCTTCAGGATGCCACGGCCATCGGTTGAGAGGCCGACACCAGCAGATTTTCCCAGCGCACCGCTTCTTCGTTGCCGGGGTTGACCGTCCGCGCCTGCCGCACACAGCGCAGCTTGAGGTGCTGGTCGTTCAGCGTGCGTGCCAGATACAGCCAGGCCATATCGTTACGGGGGTTCATTTTCAACGACTGCGCCAGCATTTTGCGCCCGCGCACCACATCCTTTTCCTGCTCGATTGCCACGACACCGAGTTCAAAATACAGTTGCGCGTCTGCCATGATGCCCTCTTGCCTGATAAATAAGTTTGAGATGAATTAACCCAATCATAGCCGAAGAATGAAGTAATGGTTGGGAAATTCACAAACTTTTCGGACTTAGGGACATCTGTTAAATGGGCTGCAAAATTTGAGGGAAGGACGAGGGCGGTTATGCCCTACGTCCGTTGTTATGCAGTTTTACGCGATTCAAATCTGGCAGAACCAGTTCGGGTTCCGGCTGTTCGGGCAGCACCATATCCACAAACTGCCGCCGATAGAGCTGCGCATAAACACCGTCCTTCGCCAGCAGATCGTCGTGCGTCCCGTCCTCCACGATCTGCCCCTGGTTCATCACCAGAATCCGGTCAGCATCCCGAATCGTGCTCAGGCGATGAGCGATAATCAGGCTGGTACGGTTGTGCAGGATATGGCGCAGCCCTTCCTGAATATAGGCCTCGGTTTCGGTGTCAATGTTGCTGGTGGCTTCGTCCAGCACCAGAATACTGTTGGGGTTATGGATGAGTGCCCGCGCCAACGCGAGAAGCTGCCGCTGTCCCTGGGAGAAATTCGCGCCGCCAGGCAGCAGTTTATAATCATATTCACCCGGCAGGCGCTCGATGAACGGCGCAGCACGGGCTGTTTCTGCCGCGACTCGCATCTGGTCATCCGTGACAGTCGGGTCGAACAGGCGAAGGTTATCCGCGACTGTGCCGTTAAAGCAGTAGGGGTTCTGCGGCACGACCATCACGCACTTGCGCAGGTCTTCCAGGCTCATGTCGCGCACGTCCACGCCGTCGATTTTGACGCTCCCGCCCTGCACATCATAGAAGCGCGTCAGCAGCCCGGCTAGCGAGGTCTTGCCCGCGCCTGTCGCACCCACAATCGCGACACGCTGCCCCGGCGGGATATGCAGGCAGACATCCCGCAGCACGGGCGTCCCCGGTTCATAGCTGAAATCGACATGATCGAGCGTGATCGAATGCTGGCGCTGATCCTGCACAGTTCGTGGCTTCTCCGGATCGACAATCGTCGGCTCGACGGCCAGCATCCGGGCGATACGTTCTCCAGCAGACAGCGCACTTTGAATCTGCGCGAACTGTTCTGAGAGCGCCAGAATCGGGTCAAAGCTGCGGCGCGTGTATTGGATGAAAGAGATCAGCATCCCCAGTGTTGCCCATCCCGCCAGCACCCCACTGCCGCCGCCATACAGCACCAGCGCCAGGCCGACTGTCGTCAGGATTTGCAGGATGGAGGCGAAGACGGTGTACTGGTCGCGTACCTGCATGTGCACGGCGCGATAGTCCCGATTCACCCGGTCGAAGGCTTCAAGGCTCTGCTTCTGCCGCCCAAAAAGCTGGACGATCAGCATCCCGTTCATCTGCTCGTTGAGAAACGCCTGATATTCCCCGACCAGCTTATGAAAGCGCGACGAGGCGGCGCGAATCTTGGTGCGGAAGTAGACGGTCGAGACGGTCATGATGGGCAGCACCAGCAGTCCCAGCAGTGCTAATCGCCAGTTGAGCAGCACCATCACCGTGACAATGCCGATCAGCGTAATCAGGTTGGTGATGACAATCACGATACTGGTCGAAAGCAGTTCCGTCAGCGCTTCGATGTCGTTGGAAAGGCGCGCCACCAGCAGCCCTACCGGAGTCTTGTTGAAAAAGCGCATATCCTGCCTGAGGATGTGCTCAAACAACGTCTGCCGCAGACTGACCAGCGCGTTTTGCCCGACTGTTTGCAGCGTATAAATCTGGAAAAAGCGCAGCGCGAACAGCAGCGGAATTGAGGCAAAATAGATGATGGTATACGGCCACAACCCGTTCAGATCGCCCTGCGTGATCGGGCCATCAACGGCGCGTTGAATCAGGTATGGCGGCAGCAGCGACAGCGCGGTGATGCACGCCAGCATGAAAAACACCAGCAAAAGCTGTTTCCAGTATGGCAGAATGAACTTCAGCAGCATGAAAATCAGGGAGCGGTCGCTGATCTCTGCGTCCGTCGGGATGGTCTCCTCAAGGTTGCGCTGTGGCTGCACTCCGCGCATTCTTCCGTTCAGCATCAGACCACCTCCGGTTCGGTTTCGGTGCTTTTCTCACGCTCGACCATGCGGGCATACATGCCGCGCTGCGCGATCAGGTCTTCGTGTGTCCCCTGCTCGATGATACGCCCGTCATCAACCACCACAATAAAGTCGGCATCCTTCACCGTCGCGATGCGGTGGGCGATGATGATGCTCGTGCGGCTTTGCAAGACCTGTCTCAGATCAGCCAGAATATCAGCGGCGGTCTGGGTATCGACGCTGGAGAGCGCATCGTCCAGCACCAGAATGGCCGGGTCGCGGATAATGGCGCGGGCAATGGCGACACGCTGCTTCTGCCCGCCGGAAAGCATCACGCCCTTCTCACCCACCAGCGTATTCATCCCATGCGGAAGCTGCGCCAGGTCGTTGCTCACCCGCGAGATGTGGATAGCGCGTTCCAGGTCTTCATCGGAATAGGCATCATCGCCGTTCATCCGCACATTCTCCTGTAACGGCAGGCTGAACAGGAAGGTCGACTGTGGCACATAGGCAATCGCACGGCGCAGATCGGCCAGTTTCAGATCGCGCACATCGTGACCGTCGATCAGTACGCGGCCTTCGTCCACGTCCATCACCCGCGCCAGCAGGTTCACAAACTGCGTTTTGCCGCCGCCGGTCGGCCCCACCACCCCGACCACCGAGCCAGCGGGAATGTGCAGATCAATGTCGCGCAGCAGCCATTGATCGCCGGAACGAATTCCCGCGTTCTCAAAGGTAATTTCGCCGCGTGGCTGTTCCAGCGGACGCGCACCCGGCTTATCCGTAATTGTCGCGTGTTGCAGCAGTGGCGAAAGGCGGGTAAGCGCACCCCGCGTCTGCTGTAAGCGCTGGTAAATCGTGCCAAGCTGGAGCAGAACGGTGCTGATGAGGCCGAGGTACAGCAGAAATTGCGCAAAGTTCCCGACCGTC
>JANRLJ010000218.1:0-91174 GCA_033762735.1 bacterium
GGTCAGTTCCTTTGTGGAAATCAGCGTAAGGGCTGTACGGCAACGGTCGTATCGGGGTTGAGCGTGTCCTCGTTCGGGTCGAGCAGATAGCCTTCCGGGAAGAAGACCGAGAGCGGTGTCCCTTCGACATCCAGGCACAACAGATGGTTGTTGTCCCCATCCCCCAGATCAGCCAGCGCGAATGGGGTGATTTCGGTTTCCTCCCCATCGCCATCCTCGAGCGTTACGCGATAGGCTTCCCGTTCCGGTTCACCCGCTTCGTCGCCTTCGCGGTTGCTGATGCCGCCCGCCCACGTCGCCCGCACGATCTGCACTGTGCCTTCTTCGGGGCAGCCGCTGCCCTGCTGATTTCTGCCACGCCGCCCCAGGTTCCACTGCTCCTGCGGCACCTGCTCGGCGATGACCAGAAATGGCCCGGCAGAGAGCGGGGTGACCTCGACGCTCGTCTCCAGGAAGCTGCGCGGTTGGTCCTCGCTCGAGAGGATTTCGCCGACAACCTCCACCTGCGCCGGGGGATCATCATCAGCCTCGCCGAACTCCCCGATAAGCAGCACCGTGCGCAGTTCACCTGTGTCGGTAGCCGGGTCAAGCGTGACGCACACGGGTGTGGTGACCAACCCCGACTCGGTCGTCACGGCGAAATCTTCCTCGTCGAGTGTGTCCGGGTCGATGACGTGCGAGAAGATGACGGGCATCCCGTCCTGGTTGGCTGCCCCCCGGCACAGCCGATTAGCGCCGCGTGGCAGTGCGTTGTCCAGCCCGAAGTAAGCGGAAAGCAGCGCGGGTTCACCGGATGCAGCGCTGTCCTCCTGCGCGTTTGCCGCCCCAATGACGATGATCACAACAATCGCAAGCAAAAATAGATGTTTTAACATGGTTCTGAACGCTCCCTGACTCCTGCTGCTGGAAAAGAGTTAAAATGTGGTACAATCTGTCACAGAGATACAGAGTGTCAATTTTGTAACACATATTATCATAAGCAGCAGACCAGCGTTGTCAACAAGCAAATGCGCTCTGTTGGTACATATGTAACAGGTGTATATTATGGGCTTAAATCTTGATGATCCGCGTGTGCGCAAAACGCGCCGGGGATTACAGGATGCGTTGATCCGGTTGATCCTGCAAAAGGGCTATGACGCGGTTTCGATCCAAGACATCGCCACCGAAGCGGATACCGCGCGCATTACCTTCTACCGCCACTATCCGGACAAGGAAGCGCTGCTGACCGACTGTCTGAACCACCTCTACGACGACCTAGCCGCCCGCACCGAAAGTCTCACACGCGAGGGCTTACGTAGCGGGAACACACCTACCCAGGTGTTGTATGACCATATTCAGGAGCACGAGGCGCTCTACCGGATTCTGTTCACCAGCCAGGGGACGAAAACCGTGATGGAACGGCTGCGGCATCAGATGGCGAGCTACGCGATGAAGGCGCTGCAGGACAGTCCCGCACCTGTTCAACTGGCCGTACCGATTGAGATTATTGCCTATCACGCCGCCAGTGCGCAGATCGGCCTGGCGATGTGGTGGCTGGATCATGGCAAGCCCTACCCCGCCAGCTATATGGCACAGGTTTCCACCTGGCTGACGCTGGCCGGGTTGCTGCATTCAGTGGGGATTCACACCTTCGATCTGCCCGCGCCGCAGGTGGAGTAGCGCTCCGTGTGATGTGCTCAGGTAGCGTAACTCCATTTTAGAAGACGAGTCTGCTGGCTTATCATGTCAACGAACCGCCATGCCCCTCATACACCGCCGGGTTGACGCAGTGGGGCAGGCGCTCCCCGCGCAGCCCGGCCAGCAGATTGTCCGCCGCCATGTCGGCCATCCGCGCCCGCGTCGCCACCGTCGCGCTGCCGATGTGCGGCACAATCAGGCAGTTGTCCAGCGTCAGCAGCGGATCATCCGGCGAGATCGGCTCCGGCTCGGTCACGTCCAGCGCCGCCGCGCCGATCTGCCCATTTGCCAGCGCCTCATACAGCGCCTTCGGATCGACCACGCCACCTCGCGCCGTGTTGATGAGGATGCTGGTCGGCTTCATCAGCGCCAGTTCCCGCGCCCCGATCAGGTGATGGGTTTTCTCGCTCAGCGGCACATGCAGGCTGACGAAATCGCTGTCGCGCAGCAGATCATCCAGCTTACAGGGATGCACATTCAGCTCCCGCGCCACCTGTATGTTTCCGCCGCCATAATAGAACTGCTTTATGTTAAAGCCCTGCGCCCGCCGCGCCACCGCCTGCCCGATGCGACCGAAGCCGATGATGCCCAGCGTCGCGCCGTAAATATCCTGGCCCAGCAGCACGGTCGGACTCCACGTTTTCCACTGCCCACCGCGCACGTAGCGTTCGCCTTCCGGCAAGCGCCGCGCCGCCGCCAGCATCAGCGCGAACGCCAGATCAGCGGTCGTTTCCGTGAGCACCCCCGGCGTATGCCCCACCGGGATCCCCCGCGCCGTCGCCGCCGGGATGTCAATGTTATCATAGCCGACCGCCATGTTGCTGATGACGCGCAGCCGGGGCGCGGCCTCCAGCGCTTCCGCGTCCAGCCGTTCGGTCAGCATAGCGAAAATCCCGTCGCACTGCGCCAGTTCCGCCAGCAGCACCTCACGCGGCGTGGGCGAGTCCTGCTCCCAGAGGCGCACCTCACATTCAGTACGCAGCTTTTCCAGAGCGCTGCCCGGTGGAACCCGGCTGACGAACACGGTCGGTTTTGACATAGCAAACGCTCCTAAAAGTGAAGGGGAGATTGTAGCGTAGGCAGCCCCATCCCCCAACCCGCTTTCTTGCGTGGATACATTCGGGTGTGCGCTTATCCAATAACGAATAGCGGAGAGAAAATAGCTACGCAAAGAGAGGGCAAAAGAAAAGATTTGACGCAAAGGCGCAAAGATGCAAAGGTTCGCAAAGAGAGGGGGAGTAGAGGCACATCTGTGTGTACATCCAGCCTGATCCATTGAATTAGGGCGCACCCATGAATGCCCCGCGCATAAATAGCTCATTCGTGCTATTCTTGGCGGAAAAGCCCGGTGCGATTTTCCCTTCAACGTCTCGCGCTCCTGGCGTTTTGACGGTTCATGCACAAAAGGAAACATCATGAGCGACCAGTCCAGCAATCCCCCTGACCATGACGCTTTAACCAAAGCCAACCTCCAGCGCCGCATGGCACTTGGTTGGGACGAGTTCCAGGCTTATCTTGCCAGCCTGAGCGAAACGCAGTTGACCCAACCGACCGATGCCGCTGGCTGGACGGTGAAGGATCATCTGATTCATCTGGCGACGTGGGAAAATGGGGCGCTGCATCTGCTGGATGGGAAGCCGCAGCGCGAGACGATGGACATTCCCGCCGACATCTGGACGCAGGGCGACGATGCGATCAACGCCGTGATTCACAAGCGGACGCATGATCTGCCACTCGAAGATGTGCTGCGAACCCTGAATGAAACCCATGCACGGATGCTGCAAAAGCTGGAAGCCACGCCGGAAGAAGCCTTACTCCTGCCGCTGCGCCACTATCAGCCGGACTCCACCGAGGAACGCCCGGTGATCTGGTGGATTATCGGCAATACGATGATGCACTGGGGCGATCATCTCCCCTGGATGAAGGCCATTTCGGATAAGGGTTAGGGAGTTATTGATGTCCAAAAGGGATAAACTTCGCAGAAAGTTACGCAATAATCCCAAAGGTGTTAAATTTACCGAACTGATAACGTTGCTTCTCCGCTTTGGTTTTGTGCTTGTTCGCACTCAGGGACGTCATCAAGTTTTCGAGTATAAACAAGGCGATACAGAAGGTATTTTTGTTGTACCCACACATGGAAACTATGTGAAAGCTATCTACGTAAAAGGGGCAATCGAACTTCTGGATACGCTGTTCCCCGAAGGGTCAGATAACGTTGCGGAGTCAGATGATGACGAAGACGCTTGAATATTATCTTGCTCTACCCTATACGCTGGAGGTCATTCCAGACGTTGAAGATGGGGGCTGGGTCATCAAAATCAAGGAGCTTCCGGGATGTATGACCCAGGCCGATCAGTGGGACGAAGTGCTGCCAATGATCGAAGAAGCGAAACGGCTGTGGCTGGAAGTTGCTCTTGAGCGAGGGCATACCATTCCTGAACCACTTGGCATTTTTAGCCAGTAACGCATACCTGATTGTGACTAACCAAAATCAGGGCGGACATATGCTATGTTTCGTCCGCCAATCTGTTTTTCAATGATCCTGGTGAGGTCGTGTCACCGATACGGCACCAGTTCAATTATCGGCAGGAAGCGCTCGACATCGGCTTTACGGCAGTCCGCCGTTCCCGGCTGTAAGCACACTGCCGCCGCACATGCGAACCCCAGCCGCAGCCCTTCCTCAATCGGCAGATCGTTGGCGCAGGCATAGGTGATCCCCGCCAGCACCCCGTCGCCCGCGCCCGCCGCGCTCACGACCTCAATCACCAGCGGCGGGATGTGATAGGCACGATCTGGCAGCACCGCCAGCCCACCTTCCCCCGCCAGCGTGATGATCGGGCAGGTCCCGTAGTCGTGGATGATCTTCCGCCCGGCCTCGTAAGCCGCTTGCAGGGTGTTGATCTCCCGCCCCATCAGTGCGCCCAGTTCATGATGATTCGGCTTGATATAGTCTGGCTGCGCGACCAGCCCTGCGCTCAGGTTCGGCTCGTCCGCGTCGAAGATGACGGGAATGCCGCGCCCTTTGGCGATGCCGATAAACTCCGTGTAAAAGGCCGGGCTGATGGCCCTCGGCAGAGTCCCCCCCAGTACCACTGCCGTCGCTGTGTCCAGCGCGGACTCGAATTTCGCCCGCAGCGCGTCCAGATGCGCGGGGTCGATTTCCAGCGTCGAGGTCGTAATCACGCTCTGGCCGCTGCCGTCCTCGCTGACGATGACGGTATTGATGCGCGTCTCACCGCCGACCTCGATAAAATCGTGCGACACGCCCTTCTGCCGCAGCAGCGATTCGACCTTACGGCCAATCGCGCCCGCCGCGAAGCCGAGCGCCATGCTGGGGATACCCATCTCGCCCAGAATCCAACTGGCATCGGTCGGCTTGCCGCCCATGCTCTGCACAGTGCGGGTGGCGCGGATGGTGCGGTTCATCCCGAACGAGGGGACGAACAGCGTCAGATCAAGCGTGGTATTGGCGGTCAGGCTGACGATCAACGCCTATTCCTTTCCATAAGCGGCGGCACCCTGCTGCAAGGCGCTGCGCTGCGCGGCCAGCAGATCAGAGGCGGCCATCATCTCGCCCATCAGCAGACAGTAGGCGTTGGTGTCGATGCGCTCGGCGGCATCAAAAGCCGCGTCTAAATCCTTCGCCATCACGAACAACCCATGCCAGGGCGCGATGGCGGCGGCGGCGTGTTTGCGGATACGCGCTTCCTGCCCGCGAATGACGGCGGCGATATGCTCGGAAAGCTGCGGCGTGTGCGAGGGCGCGAATTCCGCCACCGGGATTTCGCCAAACTTGAGCGTGGCTTCCAGCACGGGCGGCAGCGGACGGTTCATGGCCGCGAACACCAGCACATTGCGGGCATGGCAGTGGATGACGGCCTGCCCGTGTTCGCCGAATTCGCGATGCAGCGCTAAATGCACCTTCGCCTCGCGCGAAATCTGCCCCATACCCTCCAGCACGTTCCCGTCCAGATCAACGATCAGCACATCATTCGGCTTCAACTGCCAGTGGTAGTTCATCCCGGCATAGCGCGGCGACATGGCGAGACGGTCGCCCACACGGACGCTGATGTTGCCCCCGGCGGCGTCGGTGAGCTGGCGTTGAAACAGCAGTGTCCCGATCTCAGCGATATGCGACTGGGCGCGGCGGAGTTCTTCGTTCATCATCGTTTGCTTTCGTTTGGTGTCGGATGAAAATGTTCGTGCATTATACCGCATCGTCGTGCGGAATAAAGCAGACCCGCTAAAATAGGTGCATACCGCCACAGATCAGGTCAAAGATGCGGTGCATATTTGCGAAGAACGCCGAATACGGAAAGCATTTAGACCTTTTCTTTGCGAGCCTTTGCGGCCTCTGCGCCTTTGAGTCGCTTCTTTCGCTTTGCACTTTGGAAAGTGAACCATGACAACCTTTGAATTCGCCACCGCCAACCGCATCCTGTTTGGTGCGGGAACTGTGAAAGAAGTGGGCAAGCGGGTGGCTGCCCTTATCAACACGCCGGAAAAACGCGCCCTCGTGGTCACAGGTGGCAAAGCCGACCGTGCCCGTCCGCTGCTGGACATCCTCGAAGCGGCGGGCATCGATGCCCATACCTTCGCCATCCACACCGAGCCGAAAGTCGAAACCGCGTTAGAAGGTGCGCTGCGGGCAAAAGAAACAGGCTGTACACTCGTGATCGGTTTCGGCGGCGGCAGTGCGATAGATGCTGCCAAAGCCATTGCCGCCTTTGCCACCAACGAGGGCGACCCGCTCGATTATCTGGAAGTGATCGGCAAAGGGCAGCCGCTTAAAAATGCGCCGCTTCCAGTGATCGCCATACCGACCACCGCCGGAACGGGCAGCGAAGTCACCGCCAACGCTGTGCTCGCTTCGCTGGAGCATCGCGTCAAAGTCAGCCTGCGCAGCCCGCTGATGATCCCCGCGCTGGCCGTCGTCGATCCCGAACTGACCTATCAGCTCCCGCCCGACATTACCGCTAGTACCGGGATGGACGCGCTGACGCAGGTGATCGAACCCTGGGTGAGCAACAAGGCCAATCCGATCACGGACGCGCTGTGTATGGAAGGCATTATGCGGGCAGGCCGCGCTGTTCGCTGGGCGTATCAGAAAGGCGCGGAAGACATCAACGCCCGCACCGATATGGCGCTGGCGAGTCTGCTGGGCGGAATCGCGCTGGCGAACGCCAAGCTGGGCGCGGTGCATGGCTTCGCCGGGCCGATTGGCGGCATGTTCGACGCGCCGCACGGGGCGGTATGTGCCGTGCTGCTGCCAATTGTGACCGAGGTCAACATCCGCGCCTTACGCGAACGCGCACCGGGAAGCGAGACACTCCACCGCTACGACACGATGGGCTGGCTGCTGATCGGCAGGGAAGACCCCGACGCGATGATCGCCTGGCTGCATGACCTGATCGCGTTCCTGAACATTCCCCCGCTGCGGACATATGGCCTGACGCCCGCTGACATTCCCCCTATTGTAGAAAAAGCCGCCGTCGCCAGCAGCATGAAGGGTAATCCGATTGAACTGACGCACGACGAACTGACCGAAATTTTAGAGCGGGCGATTTAATGGTGTAATCGGTAAGTTAATGGCCTTCCCCGTGACCTTTGGTACGGGAACGTCAGAAGTTAAGAGTATGTTTTTGTGGGATGAACCATTTATTGGAGACAGGAACACCCATGCTTAAACTGCTGATTGGCACCCATAACCCCGGCAAGCTGCGCGAATATCGCACGCTGCTGGCGGACGCAGACGTAGAGATCGTCGGGCTGGACGACATCGGCCTGGACTCGCTGGATGTGGAAGAAACCGGCGCGACCTTCACCGAAAACGCCGAACTGAAGGCGATGGCTTACGCGAAGGCCAGCGGACTCCACGCACTTTCGGACGACAGCGGTCTGTGCGTGGATGCGCTCGATGGCAGGCCGGGGCTGCACTCAGCGCGATACGCCGGGGAAGGCGCGACCGACGCCGACCGACGCGCCAAACTGCTGGCGGAAATGGCCGACATCCCGGCGGAACAGCGCACAGCCTATTTCGAGGCCGTGATCGCGGTGGCAGACCCGGCCACGCTGCGCTGTACGACGACACGCGGACTGGTCTATGGCCGCATCGCCTTTGAGGAATCCGACGGGCCAGAAGGCTTCGGCTATGACGCGATTTTCATCCCCCAGGAACAGCCGAACGGGGAGACGCGCACCTTCGCGCAGTTCAGCAAAGCGGAGAAGAACGCCATCAGCCACCGGGGACGCGCCGCGCACGCGCTTGTCCCGCTGCTAAAAACGCTGGGCGCGGGAGATTAAAATACAGGACTGTAGGGGCGTACCCGTGTGTGCGCCCAGTGGAAATTTAGTCTACGTCCAGCACCGTCCGCCGCAGGGTATCCAGTGCTTGCAGCGTGAGCAGGTTGCGGAGCGTCCCGCCATAGCGAGTCTGTGCGCCGTCGAACGCGCAAAACTCCCCGACCGCGTGTGAAAGGTGCGTCCGGTCGGGACCGATGCCCACGTTCGGGAGCGGCTGCACCGCCGCCCACAGGTTGAGGAGCGGCACCTGATAGTCGTCCGCCAGATCGAGCAGGACGGCATTGAAGCGCAGTGAGTTCAGATACGTCTCGACCTCCGGCATGGCGACGTTGTTGGTCAGCACCGGGATGACGCCCGCGTCCAGCGTGGTTTCGATCACCCGCGCCATGTTGTCCCGGTAGAAATCAGCGTCCATCACCTCGAAGTCCATCAGGCCGAGCATGATGACCGCGACACCGGGACGGCTGATGCGGTATTCACAGGCCAGCGGATTTTCCCCGCTCTCGCACGGCGGCTGCTCCGCCCAGAAGGGATCGAGCGCGGCAGCGGAGGTCAGGCCATTGATGGCGGCCTGGCTGATGCTGTCGAACGAGTTGCGATAGCCTTCTCGCGGCGGGACGCTGAAATAGTCGATGGTGGTTTGCAGGTCGGTGTATTCCCCCAGGCGGCAGAAGCGTCCGCCGCGCAGCCCGATGGGACGCAGGAAATCGCCGCTGGTGGTGTTGCTGTCGCCTACTTTGGTGAAGACATTGGCGCGGTTGCCAACTGCCTGCCCGTGCGCGAACACCTCCGCGATCAGGGGCGACTCGAAGTTGTGGAAGATGGGCGTGGCGTTCAGCCGCTCGATGATGGCCGCCGCTTCCGCTGCTTCTTCCGGCGTAAGGTCGGCCTGCGTCTGGGCGCGGCTCATGAAGGGCAGAAGCAGCACCAGCACCCACAGCATCAGCCGGGGCATGAACCATTCGGGAAAGGGTCGTTTCAGTCTCATGCCGTAATCGTAGCGTGAGGCCGCCGCTTTGCAAACGGGTAAAGTGGGTCAATCAAAGACGTGAACAGTCCATCGACAGAGCAAAGACGGTGCCTCGTAGGGGAGGACTAAGGGCGATTTCGCCAGCCTGTCCTCCTGTGCATTCTCATGTTGTTGATGTAGTCGCTTTTCCCCTGCATCCCGCCTTTCCAAAGCGCGTTGAAAAACCAATTACCAACAACTACCGCGTCTCTGACAGCACCCGCCCGTCACTGATGAACGACACGCCCTCCGTCCCCCGGCGGCTGACCATCACCGCCTCGATCACAGGTTCATACACGGGCTGTTCCGCACCCCATTCCACCAGGAAGTTCGCGCCCCAGCCGCCTGCGGTGTCTTCCACCACAAAACCGACCGTCGCCAGCGGCGGCACCTGCGCGGACTGCTCAACATAATCGCGCACAAGGTTGCCGTCGGTGTCGTAATAGCGCACCGAGGAGACGATGATCGGGTTTTCGGGATCGCTGTTGTGGATTGCCAGCGTGACCGTGAGCGGCAGCCGATCTACCGGGCTGCCGTAGAAAATTTCCGAATAAGCCGGGACGTAGACCAACTGCCCGGTGACGATCTGCACATTCTGGCTGGTGACAGGCTGCAAGTTCTGCGTGGGTGGCGAGGCGGTGTTGCCCTCGCAGGCCGCCAGCAGCAGCGTCATGCCCAGCAGGATAAAGCCAATTTTGCGAGAAGCCACAGCACCTCCTGAATGGTTTTCTACTCTCACCTGATCGGTGCAAGTATAGCGGGCATTTGGGGGATGAGCATTCCTGCTGATGTCTGACACAGGGGGGTGGTGAAACTCACGGCGATGTATGGGCGACGGGGCGCTTTACGTTTTGCGGTTTAAACACTATACTTGAACAAATTATCTAATATTCTTCCTGCCTGGAGATCAATCCTTGCCAGAATACCAACTGCCGTTATTCAGTGATTCCGCGTTCCCCTCCATTCCGTCCGAAACGCGCACCCTCGCCGCTATGGGAACCTTCAAGGACAGTAAAAGGGCACCCATACACAGTTGGTTCAAATACCCTGCTGGCTATTCCAACCAGTTTGTAGCAGACATTATGCAACGGTTCGATATTCTACCCGGACATTGGATATACGACCCTTTCAGCGGTACGGGCACGACGCTCGTTTGTGCTAAACAAGCCGGCATTAATGGTTATGGTGTTGAAGCGCATTCCTTCGTGCATTGGGTGGCGCAAGTCAAGTTATTCTGGGAATTTGACAAATCTACCTTTGGGTCAACCGTTGATGATCTCCTTCAACAAGCACGGGACTTCGTTGGTTCAAAAGCCAGTTCGACCTCAACAGAAGGCGCGTTCCCCGAACTGATTTACAAATGCTATCATCCACAAACCCTGATTGAACTTTATCTTTTACGGGAATTCATCTCCAAAGAGATCGTAGACGAACCCCTCAAAAACTGGTTCAAACTGGCTCTGACCGATACTCTGCGCACTGCCGCCGCCGCCGGAACAGGCTGGCCCTATATCGCTCCCAACAAAAATACTGGGGACAAACCACCCAAGGATGCACTTCGCCTGTTTGAAAAAACTGTGAAAAAGATGGCAGAGGATTTGTTTTACGCAGGGCATTCAAAGCACAAGTGTGAAATTCACAATATCCTGGGGGACTCACGGCAGCAGCAATCCCTCTCCGAGCAGCAGATCGACCTGGGATTAACTTCTCCCCCCTACCTGAATAATTATGATTACGCTGATCGGACTCGTCTGGAAACGTACTTCTGGGGTATCGCTCAAAGCTGGAAAGACATAACCGATCAGTTCAGGAACAAACTTATGGTGGCTGCCACCACACAGATTGTGCGTAAAAATTTCGATGTTGAAAGCACACTATCTGAAGACGTTCGTGCCATTAGTCCCAACGTTTACACTGCTGTACAGACCGCCGTACTGGAGTTGTCGAAGCGCCGTCCTCAAAAAGGCGGGAAAAAAGACTATGATCTGATGGTCGCATTGTATGTCAACGACATTCTGGCGGTACTTAAGGAAGCCTATCGCACTTTACGACGGGGCGGGCATTTTTGTTTGGTCCTGGGAGACTCAGCACCTTATGGAGTTCATATCCCGACCGAAACCATTGTCGGAGAACTTGGGTTAGGGCTGGGGTTTTCTGAATTTACCTACGAGGAATTTCGTACTCGCGGCGGAAAATGGAAGGACAATCCACAACGCCACACCGTTCCCCTGCGCGAAGGTATGGTCACTCTTAAAAAGTAATGTTTACCCTGTAATAAGCGTGTAGAGTTGCACAAAAATGCCTAAATCAAAACCAGTAAAAATTTACTCTTCAGACGACGGGCAGGCCGCCGCAAGCAAGTTTGGTCAGATGCTTGGCGATGCGTTTGCGTCGGTCGTGTACCAGCATATTCAGCGCTACTTGGCGCGTCAGTATCCGCAGTATGTCCTGTTGGAACCGGAAGATGGCCGAAAACTGGTAAAGTTCGACATGCTGGGAGGAACCTTACGGCAACTGGACAACGTTATCATCGAGGTAAATTCGATTGACCCTGTTGCCCTGTTTGAAACAAAGTGGTTGAAGGATGGTCGGCATCATAATGACAAAGGCGCGTGGATTCTTCAACTGAGAGAGATCAGCCGCCGCCACCCCACAGTACGCGGTATGGTTGCAAACCTGGCCGGATACTGGACAGAGGGTGTCCGTGTGATGTTTGAGAGTGAAGGGCGCGTGAGGATGGTGCTGGTTGCAACGGATGTTGAGGTTTACAGCACACTCCAACCTCACATCGACACTTATACCCAGGCCAATCATTTAGAAGCTCTTAAGCTTGATAACATCCGGGCAATTCGTAACAGGCTTCCCCGTGCCTGGGACTTAGCCAACTGTCTGGCAGCACTCAAACAAGCAGGCGTACTTGACCAAATTGCACAGGCGTGGCTGTCTTTTGAAAGAGATCAGGATGCGGGTGGCAATCCAATCGATGGCGCAGGTCTGATCGAGGCGGCTATTGATAAAGTTCTTAAACCACTTCCTGAAAATCCCCGTATTGTTGGTTTTGAGATTTCGCTTCAAGTGGAGTCGGGTAACGTAATTCATCAGGGATTTACAGACCTGGAAGAAGCCCTGGAATTCATGCAGCGCTATACCACCAATCCACAGGCAGTTCTCGAAACGATTACACCTAAAGAAAAGGCCTCCGCTTCCCTGGAGGAGGAAATTGCCTCCTTTGATGAAGCGAACAGCAAAGACTTATCGGACGAGCTTTCGGAATAAGCATCACTCGCGGGGCAGCGTGAAAATATCGTAGGTGTAGACTTCCTCGAAGCCGAATTTGCGATACAGCCCATAGCCCTGCACCCCTGCCGTCAGCACGATCATGCCGCTGTCGGTCGGCGCATCGGCCAGAATCCGCGCCAGAATCGCGCTGCCCAGTCCCCGCCTGCCTACATCAGGCAGCGTCGCCATCACATACACGCCGGGTATCCCCGCGCCCATCACCAGCGCCCCCATCGCAGCAGGGGCTTGCCCATACACGCCAGCCAGATACAGCCTTGCCGGGTCGCCGCGCAGCCAATCGTCGGCCATGTCTTCAAAATAGGTCGGTGCCGCGCCTTCAGGAAAGCGAAAGGCGATGCGCCGAATCGTGCTGGCCGCTTCCAGATCAGCACGGCATTCCGCCTGCCACACGCGCACGGTATCAGGGACGTTCATCGTCACAAGCGGCGCATGTAGCGGCACAGGTAGTGCGGCCACCATCGCGGGCAGGGGTGCGCGTCCGCTGATGAAGCCGTGCACGGGCAGCCGATCCTTTACCCTTGCATGGCGCGGGCTAAGCCACCAGTTCCATGCCGCGACTTCGCGCTCTGCGAAGAACGCTTTCACCTGCTCGATTTCGGCGTCGATCTCCGCGTCTGGTGTGTCAGCGGGGAAGTCACCGCCCAGCGCGAGATTCAGCAGCGGCACGGGTATTCCGGTCGCGCTGGCGCGGATGCCCTTGCCCTGAAAACGCGCACCGTTCGGCGCACGGGAGGCCAGCCAGCTTTGCACCGCCAGGGTGTGCTCGTCAGCACGGCGGAGGATTTCGCCTGGGGAGAGTCCGGTAGCAGTGGTCAGGGTGTGCATGAAGAATCTTTTTATTGAGCATTACGAAAAAGTTTAACCACAGAGAACACAGAGCACACAGAGATTCGGAGTTAAAATCCGGTAAAATTGCGCTGGAATACTTTTAGTGTATGTCAAATATTGACAGAAGACGAATAACTGAGATGGCGACGTTAGAACCAGCTTATCCCCAAAACCTGTATAAATCCGCCGAGGGCTACGCGCAGATCATGCAGTGGTATGAGAGCGCCGTCACCCGCCTGCCCATTCCCGTTGAGTCGCGCTACGTCAACACCCGCTACGGACAGACGCACATGCTCACCTGTGGCGACCCTGCCGCCCCGCCGCTGCTGCTGGTGCAGGGCTATGGCGCGAGCGCTCCCCTGTGGCACAAGCAGTTGGCCGACTTCGCGCAGCATTACCGCGTGTATGCGCTTGATATCGTCGGGCAGCCGGGCAAAAGTGCGCCGATGCTGCCGGGGCTGTTTGGTGACGGCTATGCGCAGTGGATGGTCGATGTGCTGGACGCGCTGGAGATCGAGCGGGCGGACGTGGCCGGTGTGTGCCTGGGCGGATGGATTGTGATGAAACTGGCGGCGTATGCACCGGAACGCCTCAAAAGGGCGGTGATGCTGTCCCCGGTGGGCATCGCCTCATTTAAGATTTACGTTCGCAGCGGCATTCCGCTGGTGCTGAACTTCGGGCGCGATATGGACGCGGCGGGACTGCGCCTGCTGCGGATGGCCTTTACGCCACCGGGCAGCGGCCTGCAGTTCGACCGGGAACTGGCGCGGGCGTTCGTCCCGGTTATCAAGCATTATCGCGTCGGCGTGGTGGCCGGGATCGGCAGCGGAACGCCCTCCCCGCGTGAACTGTGGGCGGGGACGCGGGCGCTGGTCAAGTTCGTGCGGGGAGAGCCAGCCGCGACTCTGCGAAAGATGGCCGTGCCGACCCTGCTTCTGGTGGGCGAACACGAGGCGATTTATAATCCCCGCGCGGCGGTGCGGCGGGCACAGCGCCATATCCCTGACGTGATTGCGGAGATTATTGAGGGGACAGGCCACGCCACGATCTACGACCGCCCCGACGTAGTAAATCCGCGCATCCTTCGCTTTCTACAGGTGGGTACATGAACTGGACAGGGTTGGCTGCGCTTGCCTGGGATCCTTCCGGCGGTGACGAGACACAGTGGGATTTCGACTTTATCAAGGCAGTCGTCGAGCAGGGAAATGGGCCGGCGCTGGATGTGGGCTGCGGGACGGGGCGGCTGCTCATCCGCTATATGCAGGCCGGGCTGGACGTGGACGGCGTGGATACCTCCGCCGATATGCTCGAACTCTGCCGGGAAAAAGCGGCGAAGGTCGGGCTGCAACCGAACCTGTATCAGCAGGGCATGCAGGCGCTTGATCTGCCGCGCCAGTATCAGACTATTTTTGTGCCGTGTGGCTCCTTCTGCCTCGTGATCGACCGGGCAGAAGCGCAGGAGACGCTGCGCCGCTTCCATGCCCATCTGCTGCCGGGCGGGACACTGCTGTTCAACCTGTTCTGGCAGTTCGGCTACGGTGAACCGCTCTCCGATCAGCCACCTGTGCCGATTGGTGAGTGGCGTCCGCTGCATCAGCAAACCCTGCCCGATGGCCGCCGCATGGAGCAGACGCTCCGGCGCGATTCGGTGGATCGCTGGAATCAGGTCATGTATGCCAGCCGCCGCTATCAGCTTTTCGACGGGGATGCGCTGGTGGCCGAGGAAATCTTCCCGGCGAACGAGCGCTGGTATTTCCAGTATGAACTGCTGGCGATGCTGCAGGAAGCGGGCTTCCACAGCATTCAGATCAAAGGCGACTACACCGACGCACATTTTCATGATGGCAAACACTCGACGATGGTCATCCTGGCACAGAAATAGACGGCGGGCTTAGCCTGATTTTGCTACAACTTATTTCAAGAATGGTCATTGTACGGGCGACGCGCGCATCGCCCGTACCGCGATAGCTTCCAGAAACTCCGTAGGGATACAGCATCCCGTGTCCCTACACGCCGCGAAACATTGTTGAGAAAAGCTATCCTATTCCGTAGGCCAATCGTCCAGCAGGGTTCATATCCCTGTGCCATACTGAGCGGTATGAGAACCCACATGCGCTCCCTCACTGTTGGTCTGATGATCGCGCTGGTCGTGCTGCTCAGTGTGCCGCTGCTTCATTCAAGCACCGTTCGCGCTGACGACTCCGCCGATCAAGGCCTGCCCTTCTTCCGGCAGGACATCCTCACCTACACCCGCTTTAATCCCGCTGTCGGCCAGTACGGCGATTATGAGATCGTCTTCCATGACCTGCTGAGTGGTGGCCGCTACACGCTGCCTATCCCCCCCTATCAGGACTTTTATGGCTGGAGCGAGACAGGTCGCTTTGCCTTCCTCTCCGATGTGGAGGGCAACACCGAAGTCTATATATGGGAAGAGGGCAAGCTGACCAACATCAGCCAGCATCCGATGAACGACTGGCGGCCAGCGATCAGCCCCGATGGACGGGTGGCCTTCGCCTCTGAGCGCGACGGCAACATGGAAATTTACGTGTGGGACGGGGAAGGGCTGACCAATGTGAGCCAGTCCCCCGCTTATGAGGATTACCCGGCGCTCAGCAGTGATGGGCGGATTGCCTATGTGCGCGGTGATGATGAACTCGTCATTCGGGACATCGGCGCTAAGCAGACCATCCTCGGCCAATTCCCCCGTTTTTTCGCACCCGCGTGGAGCCGAGACGGGGAGCTTGCCACACTCCAGACCAACGAGGGCTATCCCTACCGGGTTAACCTGTTTCGGCAGGGCATTCCCGTCATCCTCCACGACACCGGCACCTATACCCGCTTTGCCTGGAGCCGGGATGGGCGGCTGGCCTTTACAGCAGGCAGTGACATTTACGTTTGGGACGGCGAAGCGACGACGCCGCTGATCGAACACGAGGCGCAGGACTTCTCGCCTGCGTGGAGTTCAGACGGGCGGCTGGCGTTTGTCTCCATGCGTGAAGGCTACAGCGCGATCTATGTGCGTGAACTGGATGGCACGATTCGGCGCATCACCGCCCCGAACGAAAGCGTGAGCGCCCCGGTGTGGAAGCCATGAGCGGCATCAGAGAAGGTGCCTATTCTGCCAGCAGCCAGGCGATGGCTTCCTCGCGCTGGTCGGGGCGGAACAGGCGCACAATTTCGGTCGAACTGCGCAGCATTTGAATAAAAGAATTCACAATCGAGATAAACGTGTTGTCGATCAGCAGGGCGATGCGGCTGCTCTGGCGCTGAGGGAAACGATCCGCAAAGGACCGACCGCGCTGGAAGGCATACGTCAGCGGCACAATGCCGACGGTCGAATCCACCAGCATCAGGAAAGGCTCGCCGGGCTGGCGAGCGGCTCGCAGAATTTCCAACTGCGCCAGCCATTCATCGACTACCTGGCGTGAAGGCTTATGGAAGACAAATTCGTGCCAGGTTGTGGCGGCTTCGGTTCGCAGGGTGTAGGAGAGATGCGTTACCTGGTCGGTTTTGTGCTCAATGGGCGTGTTCATCATCATTAACCTTCGTTGTTGCTGCATAGAGATGAATCTTTGCAGCATCATACATCACTTCACCACAGCGCGTAAGGATTTTCATAACTTTTTCGTGCAGATATAGCCATTCGGCCACAGGGCATGTAGAACAAAAATTCAATTCGGAGATGAGAACATTTGTGCGTTCTTTACACAAGCCTAAGCCTTTTTTGGCATGAATGTCCTGTAGAATGCAGGATAGCATGAGCGAATTCAGCAGCAGGTAGACTCAACAGACCTTTATGCCACTGACGTTAAGCGAAGATCACATTTTCACCCTCAGCGGTGATACCGGTGTTTTGAAGGACGGGCGCAAGCTGGCGACCCCTGCCAAATGGTCAGACGTGGGCGCGAGTGACGAGGCCGCCTGGGGAGCGTGCCAGGGCAGCGCGAAGGAACCGTATAAGGTCGCGGTTGATCTGGGCGGCGGCGAACCGGGCTATAAGTGCAACTGCCCCAGCCGCAAGTTCCCCTGCAAGCACGCCATCGGCCTGCTGTATCTGATCCTCAATCAGCAGCCCGCCGCGCAGGAACCGCCCGGTTGGGCATCGAGCTGGCTGGCTGGCCGCCGACAACGCGCGGAAGCGAAAGCGAATACTGCATCCAGAACGGACTCGGATGCGCCTTCGCCCGCGACCATCAAAAGCGAAGCGGCGCGGGAGGCGGCGCGAGAGGCCAAAGTCCGCGCCGGGATGGAAGAACTGCGGCTGTGGCTGCGCGATCTGGCGCGGCGTGGTCTGGCGGACAGCACCATCAAGACCTATGAATTCTGGGATCGCATGGCGGCGCGGCTGGCTGATGCCCAGGCCAGTGCGCTGGCGAAACGGCTGCGGGCGCTGGCCGGGCTGCCCTTCCAGGTCAAGACGGACTGGACGACGCGGATGCTGGACGAAATCGGGCGGATTCATCTGCTGGTGGAGGCTTATTTCCGCCTCGATACACTCCCGCCGGATTTGCAGGAGGACGTGCGCACGCTGATCGGCTGGACGACCAAAAAGGAAGAGGTCGAGGCGCTGCCCGGTCTGCGCGATCTGTGGTGGGTGATGGGACAGTACGACGACGTGGAAGATCGCCTCAAGGTGCGCCGCGCCTGGGTGTATGGGCAGCGCAGCGGCCAGACCGCCCTGCTGCTGGCGTTCGCCTTCGGGAATGCCTCGCTCGACTTCAATTACACACCGGGGCAGTCGTTCGAGGCGGAACTGGCCTTCTATCCGAGTGCCTATCCGCAGCGGGCGGTGCTGAAACAGATGCACAGCGCCGTTCATCGTCCCACTTTGTCGGCAGGCGTGGTGCCGCACGGCTTCCTCTATGACGATTTCGAGTCAGCGTTTGCGGCCTATGCCGAGGCGCTGGCGCAAAACCCCTGGCTCGACCGCTTCCCGATGGGGCTGCGCGGGGCGCTGCCGCTCAACCGGGCCAACAGCTATGTGATTCGTGACGTGCAGGGGCGTATCGTGCCAATGCAGTTGTATAGCGGCCTCACGATCAGTCTGCTGCTGTTCCCGGCGCTGACGGGCGGGCATCCGATTCCGGTCTTCGGTGAATGGAACGGCTACGACTTCCGGCTTATCACCCTCGTCTCCGACGGCGCGATGGTCGAGATGTGAGGGATGTATCGAGTACTGAGTGGTGAGTACCGAGTGATGAGGCATGAGTAGGGGCGCACCTATGTGTGCGCCCGTAAAGGGCAAAGAAAAAGATTTGACGCAAAGGTTCGCAAAGAAACGGGAGATGGTAGGGGCGCACCTATGTGTGCGCCCGTAAAGGACAAAGAAACGGGATTGATGTCGTAGGGACACGGCATGCCGTGTCCGGCACAACCCAACCTGAACGACCAACCGATTTGTTGCAACCTTCCCGTAGGGGCGACGTGCGCGTCGCCCGTACACAAGCCAGCATCACAACCGCTGTTAACCAAATTTAAGGTGATTAAACGAACATAACATGACCACCGCCGATACGTTATGGGACGCCCTGCTCCCCGCCGCACTGCTGGGCACGGAGCGCCACACGCTGCAACTGCCGCCAGATGCGCCGCAGGTCTTACACGGCTTGCCCACGACCGATCCCGAAGCGCGGCTGCTGGCGACCGCCGCGACCGCTGCCATGATGCGCCGTTCCGGTCACATCCCGCCGGAAGACACCCACCTGCTGCCCGACCCTGCGCCGGAGGAAACGCTGCCTGTATGCACGCCGCGCTCTGCAAGGCGGCTCAATACCCTGCTCGGCCAAACGCTCGGTCAGGGACGCCCGCCATCACTATCGCTGTTGATTGAATGGATGCACATCATCAGGCAGCGGGGGAAGCGCGTACCGTACTCGGTGCTGCCTGCTCTGCTTGATCTGACTTATCGCCAGCGCAGTGATGTGGATTTCGTCCGCTTGGTCAGCGAGGTTATGGGCGAACGCGGGGGCTGGCTGGCACAGACGAATATGCGGTTTGAATACCTCCTCCATCCCCAACAGCCGCTTGAGAACGACTCATCGACGATACAGGCCGACAGAGATGCGCGGGAAGCACCTATCCTCGAACAGCTTCAGGAGGAAAGCGGCGCAGCCCTGAACGAGGCTGTTCAGCAATTGAGAGACATCACCTACACCTGGAGCGATACACTTACGACACTGTTCACCGAACGGATGGTGACGCTGATCGATCAGGCACCGCCGAGCATTTTCACCGCCCTTCACTGGTACGATGTGCTGTTCGCCGCCCAAATCCCGCCCCATCGCCTGGAGGAGGTTCTGGCACGGCTGAAAAATATGCCAGAGGAAAAGCTGTCCTATCTGAAACGCCTGATCGACAAAATCGAATTTCGCCGCGACATGCTATTGGAGCTTGCCAATGAGTAACCAACCCAACACCGTCCAGCGCCGCCACGCCGAGGAAGAATACGCCGAAGAACTGTACGAACTGGCGAAGGCCGATACACGCCAGCGCCCGCCCAACTGGGCACTCTCACCCTGGGCGGTGGCGACCTATCTGCTCGGCGGGACGCTGGACAACGGCTACACCATCACGGCCAAGTACATCGGAGACCGCCGCCTGATCGAAATTGCGATTGCGACGCTGGCGACCGACCGCGCCCTGCTGCTGCTGGGCGTCCCCGGCACGGCCAAATCGTGGGTGTCTGAGCATCTCACGGCGGCTATCTGCGGCGACTCGACGCTGCTGGTGCAGGGGACAGCGGGCACGTCGGAAGAAGCCATGCGCTACGGCTGGAACTATGCGCGGCTGCTGGCGGAAGGCCCCTCGGAAAATGCGCTGGTCGCCAGCCCACTGATGCGGGCGATGGCCGAGGGCAAAATCTGCCGTGTGGAAGAACTGACGCGCATCCCCGCCGATGTACAGGACACACTGATTACGGTGCTTTCCGAGAAGACGCTGCCCATACCCGAACTGAACAGCGAGGTGCAGTCCGTCAAGGGCTTCAACGTGATCGCCACCGCCAATGACCGCGACCGGGGCGTGAACGATATGTCCAGCGCCCTCACCCGCCGCTTTAACACCGTCGTGCTGCCCACGCCCGCCACGTTGGACGAAGAGGTCGAGATCGTCCGCCAGCGCGTCGGCAGCCTGGGGCGGATGCTGGAACTCCCGGCGGAAACACCCGCGCTGGAGGAGATGCGCCGCGTGGTGACGATCTTCCGCGAACTGCGGCACGGCCTCACGCTCGATGGGCAGACGCGGCTCAAGTCGCCCTCGTCCACGCTCAGCACCGCCGAGGCGATTTCGGTCGTCACGCAGGGGCTTTCGCTGGCGGCGCATTTCGGCAGCGGGACGCTCACCGCGCGCGATGTTGCCGGGAGCGTGGTCGGCGCGGTGGTTAAGGACCCCACGCAGGATCGCACGATCTGGCTGGAATATCTGGAAACCGTCGCCCGCACCCGCCCGGACTGGACGGATTTGTACGAGGCCTGCCGTGAGGTGACGCGGTGAGCGCCAGTTCTAAAAAAGGCGGGTCACGCTCCGTCCACTTCTTCGGCATCCGGCATCACGGCGTTGGCTCCGCGCGGAGTCTGCGCCGTGCGCTGGAACAATTGCAGCCGGACGCGGTGCTGATCGAAGGCCCGCCGGATGCCGATAAGCTGATCGCGCTGGCATCTCATGCCGACATGCGGCCACCTGTCGCGCTGCTGATCTATAACCCCACACAGCCCCGCGAGGCGGCCTGGTATCCGTTCGCGGTCTATTCGCCCGAATGGCAGGCGATTCAATACGCGCTGGGGAATAAAATTCCGGTCACATTTATGGATCTGCCGCAGAAGCACCAGCTTCCGCTGCTGTATGCGCCGCCCGCTGAGGCCGAAGCACCGCCGGAAGACACCGACGCGGATGCCGATGCGGGCGAGGACGCGGGCGAAAACGCGCTGCTTGAAGCCGAACCCGCCGACATGCCTCCGCCGGTCGATTCCGCCGCGCTGTTACGCCTCGATCCGCTGCAAGCGCTGGCGCAGGCCGCTGGCTACAGCGACAGCGAACGCTGGTGGGAGCACATGATCGAGGAACGGCAGAGCGGCGAGACGATTTTCGAGGCTATTCAGGAAGCGATGACCGCGCTGCGGGATGCGACAGGCGCTCATCCCGACCCCGGCTACGCGCATCGGGAAGCCCTGCGCGAGGCATGGATGCGCAAGACCATCCGCGCGACGGAGAAGAAAGCGACACGGCTGGCGGTGATCTGCGGCGCATGGCATGTTCCCGCTTTGCTCGACCGGACGAATGTGGCGGCGGACGACGCGCTGCTCAAAGGACTGCCTTCGGTGGCGACCACCGCCACCTGGACGCCCTGGACGTACAGCCGTCTCTCGCGGGACAGCGGCTATGGCGCGGGCATCACCTCGCCGGGGTGGTATCAACACTTGTGGGATACCGCGCCTGACCAGATCACCATGCGCTGGATGTCGCGCGTGGCGGGGCTGCTGCGCGGGCAGGATTTTTCCGCCTCCACCGCGCAGGTCATCGACGGCGTGCGCCTGGCGGAAGCGCTGGCGGCGCTGCGCGGGAGGCCGCTGCCGGGTCTGGACGAGATGAACGAGGCGGCACTGGCCGTGTTCTGCCGGGGAGACTCCGCCCCCCTCAACCTGATTCGGCGCGACCTCATCATCGGGGATGCGCTGGGCGAAGTGCCGCCGGATGCGCCCACCGTCCCGCTCCAGCGTGATCTGGAATTGCAGCAGAAGGCGCTGCGGCTCAAGCCCGCGCTCGATGAAAAAATCCATGACTTCGATCTGCGCAAGCCCAATGATCTGGCGCGGAGTCGTCTGCTCCATCGGCTGCGGCTGCTGCAAATTGAGTGGGGGGTGCGCCAGCAGAACCAGGTGCAGGCCACCGGGACATTTCATGAGTTCTGGAAGCTGGCGTGGAAGCCCGAATTTGCCATCGCGGTGATCGAGGCCAGCATGTGGGGCAACACGATTCAGGATGCGGCGGCAGCCAGAGTGCGCGACCAGGCCGAAACCAGCGACAGCCTCCTGCCCATTACGGCGCTGTTGGAGGATGTGCTGCTGGCCGATCTGCCGGAAGCGGCGGAGATCGTGCTGAATCGGCTGGAATCGGTCGCGGCGCTGACGAGCGATGTGGCCGTGCTGATGGACTCGCTGCCCGCGCTGGTCGATGTGCTGCGCTATGGCAACGTTCGTAAAACGGATACAGCGCTGGTGGCGCAGGTGGTCGATGGGCTGGTGATGCGCGTGTGCGTGGGACTTGCCCCGGCCTGCGCCTCGCTCGACGATGATGCGGCGGCGCTGATGTACAACCGCCTCAATCAGACGCATTCAGCCATCACGCTGCTGCAAAACGCCGACTATACCGCCCACTGGCAGGGGGCATTGGCGGAGGTGGCCGATTTACGCGCCGGGCATGGATTGGTCGTGGGGCGGGCGGTGCGTCTGCTGCGCGATGCCGGGATTCTTTCGCCGGAGGAAGTCGCACGGCGGCTGCGGCTGGCGCTGTCGCGGGCGGTCGAACCGGCGCAGGCAGCGGCCTGGGTGGAAGGCTTTCTCAAAGGCAGCGGCGCGGTGCTGCTGTATGACGATACACTGTTCACCACGCTCGATTCGTGGCTGGCGCTGCTCCCCGGCGACACGTTTGATCTGCTGCTGCCGCTGCTGCGACGGACCTTCTCGACCTTCGCGTCGCCCGAACGCCGTCAGATCGGGGAGCGGGCGCGGCACGGCGTCCGCCAGCGGAGCGATCAACTGCTGCTGGACGAAGCACGGACGGCGAAGGTGCTGCCCATGCTGGAGCGGCTGCTGGGCATATAGGGAAAAAGAATAAATGGCGACGCAAAAACCCAAAGAAGAAGGGAAAAGAAAAAGATTTGACGCAAAGCCGCAGCGCCAATTTGCGCGAATGCAAAGGTTCGCAAAGAGAAGGATGGCTGTAGGGGCGCACCCGTGTGTGCGCCTGTAATGCAAGAGAAAAAGGCGACACAAAGCCGCAGCGCCAATTTGCGCGAACGCAAAGGTTCGCAAAGTGAAGGATGGCTGTAGGGGCGCACCCGTGTGTGCGCCCGTAACACAAGAGAAAAAGGCGACGCAAAGCCGCAGCGCCAATGTGCGCGAACGCAAAGGTTCGCAAAGAAGAAGAGAAAAGAAAAAGGCGACGCAAAGCCGCAGAGAACGCAAAGGTTCGCAAAGTGAAGGATGGCTGTAGGGGCGCACCCGTGTGTGCGCCCGTAACACAAGAGAAAAAGGCGACGCAAAGCCGCAGAGAACGCTAAGGTTCGCAAAGTGAAGGATGGCTGTAGGGGCGCACCCGTGTGTGCGCCTGTAATGCAAGAGAAAAAGGCGACGCAAAGCCGCAGCGCCAATTTGCGCGAACGCAAAGGTTCGCAAAGAAGAAGAGAAAAGAAAAAGGCGACGCAAAGCCGCAGAGAACGCTAAGGTTCGCAAAGAGAAGGATGGCTGTAGGGGCGCACCCGTGTGTGCGCCCGTAACACAAGAGAAAAAGGCGACGCAAAGCCGCAGCGCCAATGTGCGCGAACGCAAAGGTTCGCAAAAAGAAGAGAAAAGGCGACGCGAAGATGCAAAGGTTCGCAAAGAGAAGAATGGCTGTAGGGGCGCACCCGTGTGTGCGCCTGTAATGCAAGGACACGGCATGCCGTGTCCCTACAAAGGCAATAAAGGGCGACGCACCGCATCGCCCCTACGACTACGATTGTGCGCGACTTTTTCAAAGGCTGACGGCTGATCGCTGACAGCTAAAAGCTAAAAGCTAACAGCTAAAAGCTAACCGCTAATTGCTAACTGCTAACAACTGAGGACTCTCCCAGATGACCCACGACACTCCCGACGAACGCCTGCGCCGCTGGCGACTGATCCTCGGCGGCGAAAACGACGGCACCGAATGCAAGCTGGGCCAGCGCGACAGGGACATTGACCAGGCGTTAGGCGCCCTCTATGGGGGAGGGGATGGCAGCGTGATGGGAAAACCCGCCGGGCGCGAAGGTTCGCTGGGTGCGTCAGCGCCGAATGTCGCCCGCTGGTTGGGCGATATCCGCACCTACTTCCCGGCGTCGGTCGTGCGCGTGATGCAAAAGGACGCGCTGGAACGGCTGAACCTCAAGCAAATGCTGCTGGAGCCGGAAATGCTGGAAGCCGTCGAGCCGGATGTACATCTGGTGGCGACGCTGCTCTCGCTCAACCGCATCATGCCCGACCGCACGCGAGACACCGCCCGGCAGGTTGTGCGCCGCGTGGTCGATCAACTGGAACGCCGTTTGCGCCGCAAAACCGAACAGGCCGTGCTGGGCAGCCTGAACCGCGCCGCCCGCAACAACCGCCGCCCTCGCCATAACGAGATCGACTGGAACAAGACCATCCGCGCCAATCTGAAGCATTACCAACCGGAATATAAGACCATTATCCCCGAACGGCGCTTCGGCTATGGACGCAAGCAGCAGCGGCTGCGCGACATTGTGCTGTGCGTCGATCAGAGCGGGTCGATGGGAACGTCAGTGGTGTATTCGAGCATCTTCGGGGCGGTGCTGGCTTCGCTCAAGGCCGTCAGCACGCAGATGGTGGTGTTCGATACAGCGGTGGTCGATCTGACTGCCGAACTGCGCGACCCGGTGGAACTGCTGTTCGGGACTCAGCTCGGCGGCGGGACGGACATCAACCGCGCACTCGCCTACTGTCAGGGCATTATCCGCCGCCCATCGCAGACGATTCTGGTGCTCATCAGCGATCTGTACGAAGGCGGCGATGCGGAGTCGATGCTGCGGCGGGTCGGGGCGCTGGTCGGTTCTGGTGTGCAGATGGTGGCGCTGCTGGCGCTTAATGATGACGGTGCACCAGTCTATGACAAGAAGCACGCGGCAACCTTCGCGGCGATGGGCGTTCCTGCCTTCGCCTGCACGCCTGACCTGTTCCCTGATCTGATGGCGGCGGCCATCGAACGGCGCGACCTCTCGCAGTGGGCGGCGGCCAATTTGGAGTAACCGTGTTTGGTCACGGGCGCACACGTGGGTGCGCCCCTACAGCATCCATTCTCTTTGCGAACCTTTGCACCTCTACGCCTGTGCGTCGCCGTTTTCTTATCCCTTATGCTTTGCGAACCTTTGCATCTTTGCGCCTTTGCGTCAAATCTTTTAACGCTTTTTTGCCGTTTTCCCTACGGCGTATCCTCTCCCGCCAGCAGCGACCCGTGCTCGAACAGCATCTTTTCCAGAAAGGTCGCCTGTTCCTCCGCCGTCATCGGGCGCGGACGGGCGAAGTCCTCAATCACGCCCGTGAACAGATCAACCGTCAGCAGTCGCCCGTCATAGAGATAGAGCGTGTCCATGAAGAACTCACGGTTTTCCAGTTCCGGCTGATCGAAATACAGGTTGCCCAGCCCATGATGCAGGAAGGACTCGCGCCCGTCCACGCTGGCATGGAACTCGAACACCTGTGGGCGGTGCGCCTGTGTCCCCAGCACCACATCCGCGCCGATCTCCCCCAGCGTACGGAAATGGGTGAGCTGCCGTTCAATCGGATTATAGCGGTCATATTCGGCGTACTGCACCAGCACCACCACCACATCGACCTGTTGGCGCAGCGCGGGGATGGCCTCGCGCAGCCAGCCATCGATCACGCAGTAGGCCGCGCCGGGACGTTCCTCACCGAGAAAATCACTGGCAAGGGCAAATTCCGGCCCATTCCAGTTGCAGGCGAACAGGCCGACTCGTGTACCGTTGTGCTCCACGATGAGCGGTGCGCGGGCTTCGGTCACGCTTTCCCCGCCGCCGACCGTCTGCATCCCGGCCTCGCGATACATCTCCAGACTGCGGCGGTAGACGTTAAAGCCGTAGTCATTGTTGTGGTTGCCCGTCAGTTCGAGGATGTCCACGCCGAGCAGCGTGAGCAGGTCGAAATGCGCGTCCTTGCTGCACAGCCCGCCTAAAACGGGTTCGTCGGCTTCGGGGCAGCGCGGCGCAAACGACACTTCATTGCTGACATGGAAAAAGTCTGCCGTGCTGACATAGGGCAGAATGCCTTCCGCCGCCCATTCGACTCCGTTATTGTCCAGCGCGGTCAGGGTGTTACGGGCTAAGGCCGTCACGCCGGAAAAGGTCATGCGCGTCAGCAGCGCAGGGTCGAAATTGGGCGACTCGGACTCGAAGGCGAAGGGATACGTGGGCATGTCCAGCGGGTGCAGATCGCCCTCTGAGGTCTGAATCCGCAGCACCCGATAGCGCGGCGTGAGCGCATCAAAGGCCAGCAGCGTATAGCGGTCGGGATTCTCCCACAGGAACGCCTGCAACTGATCCGGCGGGAGCACCCGGTTAAACGGATCGACCGGGACGCCGTGTTCGATTAAGGCCTCGGCGGTGGCGGAATCCAGCACCAGCGCGGGATCGACCTCGCCATTCAGAATACGGTTGAGGCGGTCGAGATCGAGCCGGGTTTGTGTGCTGCGAAAGGCGGTGGCGGGGAGAAAGAGAGACACGCTTTCGGACAAGCCCTCACCCCCCTGGCGAACTTGTTCGCCCCCACTCTCCCTTATAGAGAGGGGGAGAGCACTCGCGGTGGCTTCTGAAGTAGCTTCTGCTTGCGTTGTGATGGTTTCCTGTGAAGGAGCCTCCCACCCGACGCTGTAGAAGGCGAGGTATTCGGCCACATGCGACGACCAGTAGGCGTTGTTGTGTTCGCCTTCGGGATAGACGATGTAGTCATGCGGCAGGCCGCGCGTGGTCAGATTGTCGTGCATCAGATCGAAGCCGTACTGCGCATAATCGTCGCGCCCGCGATCCAGCCAGATGCGCAGGGATTCAATGCCGGGTGCATTCAGCGCCAGATCAAGCGGGTTGAAGTCTGGCGGGGCGTTCTGTGGGTCGAAAAAGGCACTGTGTCCGCCGACGGTGCTGAACAGCGCGGGATTGCGGAAGGCGATGTGGAACGCCCAGAATCCCCCACGCGAGATGCCGCCGATAGCACGGGTGGCCCGGTCAGTGGAGACGCGGTGATTCGCTTCCACGTCGGGCAGCAGTTCCGTCAGGAAGACGTTCTCCCAGGAGAGGCGGTCAAAGCGGTTCTCGTTCGCCATCCACGCGCCATAGGGCATGACGACCACGAACGGCGGCAGCACACCCGCTTCGATTCCGGCGTCCATCGCCTGCGGCAGTCCCAGATCCACCCACAGGCGATTGGTCGAGTTCGAGCCGTGCATCAGATACAGCACCGGATAGGTCGCGTCGGTCTGCGCATAGCAGGGAGGCAGATAGACGGTATACACCAGTTCCAGATCAACCAGTTCGCTGGAATAGGTGCGGTCGATCACGCGCCCTTCTGTTGACGTGCATCTCTGCGCCTGGGCGGGAACAGGCCGCAGGACGAGCGCGACGAGCAGGCTGAGGGCGAAAACAAACGGCATCCATGAGAGTCGGCGCATGGGGCTTCCTTGTGCTGCGGGACTGAACGATCAACGTGCACGATGATAGCCGCATTCGATGCCCAGCCCAACCCTGTTTCAGCAATCCTTTTTGGCTTTAGGGAAGTCGTGGATTTGTAGGGGCGACTCGGCGAGTCGCCCCTACGGGCACAACCTGCAATAAGACAACACTTTTATGCAAATACACCGCAAAGGGTATGTCCGGCAACTCCTGACAATTTCCTGGGTGGTCTTGGGATAGGGGCGCAGCATGCTGCGCCCCTACGGGAAACCCAGATATAAGAAGGTGCAGGTTTTTCCGTAGGGACACGACCTGCCGTGTTCTGCCATCGGCAAATAATTGCTCAGCTTACCAGCCGCAGTTTGATCCCCAGCCACACGCCCACGAACACCGCCGCCCCGAACACCCAGCCGGACAGCGCGAAGGCCGAAATGCCCGAAAGCAGCGTCCCGACCGTGCAGCCCAGCGCCGTCATCGCGCCCCAGCCCATCAGCACACCGCCCAGCACCGCCGTAAAGCCGTTGAGCGGAGTCAGCCGGGAAAGCTGGAAGCGGTTAGAAAGCAGCGCCGCCGCGAACGCCCCCACGATCAGCCCGCCGATCAGCAGGCCGTTGTCGGTGATGGTCTGCACGACCTGCGTGGCGCATCCGGCGAACGTGTCCAGCCCGTTGAGGCGGTCATCGAGATAGCCCGCGCTGGAAAGCACCGTGCGCGAGAAGCTGCCCAACTGCGAGGTCACACCCAGCGGTTCGACGCGCAGATAGACGAAGATACCGATCACGCCCACCACCGCCCCGGTCACGAGCGGATTCCAGCGCTGGCCGAACATGGTCTGATGCAGCCGTGCCAGCGTGATTCTGCCGCCGGGCTGCGCGGGGACTTCCGGCAGGTAACGCAGCAGCAGCAGCGCCAGCCCACCCAGAAGCGCCAGATGCAGCGCCAGCGACCCGGCATAGCCCAGGCGGGCGGGCATCCACGCGACGGGTGCGCTGGTGATCGTGCTCAGGTAGAGGCTCTGCCAGGTGAAAAAACCTAGTCCGAAGCCGACCAGCGACCCGATCAGCGCCAGCGGTGCGCGGGCATAGCCTTCGCCCAGGCGGTAGAGATGGCCGCTGATGCACGCGCCGGAAAGCGCCATGCCCACGCCGAAGGCCAGCCCCGCCGCCGCCGTCGCCCAACTCACCGGGCCGATATGCGCGTTGGGGGGCAGCCGCCCGGTGCCGGGATTGGGCAGGAACAGGCCGAAGATGATGGCATAGCCCACGCCGCCCACCGCCAGCGCCATCAGAATGGCGAAGATGCCGCTGCTGTTGCGATGTTCGATGAAGTCGCGCAGGATGCAGAAAAAGCAAAAGCGCCCGCGCTGGAAAGCGATCCCAAGCGCCGCGCCTGTGAGCAGGGAATAGGAGGCTGCTGCGCCGCGCCCCGGTGTGGTATGCAGGGCATAGGCGCCCAGCAGAACCGCGATCAGCGCCGCCAGCGCCACGCCCGCCCGCAGCAGCCCGCCTCTCGTGTACTGGAATCGAAGGGGGGCGGCCCCCGCAAGAGCGCCGCCCCCGACCGTACTTTCGGTCATGAAATTACTGCCCGCCCCAGACGGTGCCCGCCGGGTTTTCCACCGGGACACCCACCGAGTTGCCGTATTCCGTCCACGAGCCATCATACAGGCGCACATCGTAACCGAGCAGCTTGGTCAGCACGAACCAGGTCAGCGCGGCACGTTCGCCGATGCGGCAGTAGGTGATGATCGGCTGGCTGCCATCGATGCCCAGCCCGGCGTACAGTTCACGCAGCTCTTCCACCGACTTGAATGTGCCGTCTTCATTCACGTTCTGCCCCCAGGGGACGTTGACCGCGCCGGGGATGTGGCCTGCACGCACGGCGAGTTCCTGCACACCTTCGGGCGCGAAGATTTCGCCGTTGTATTCGGCATTAGAGCGGATGTCGATCAGCACGCCTTCGGCCTCGCCCGTCACCACATCCAGCACGTCCGGCAGCAGCGCACGCAGATCAGTGTTGGCTTCGGCGGCGGTGAAGTTGCCCGCTTCATAGCTGGGCGGTGCAACGGCCAGTTCGCGGCCTTCGGCTTCCCACTTCACGCGCCCGCCGTCCAGCAGACGAACGTCCTGTGCGCCGTAGATGCTGAAAATCCACGCGCCCCACGCGGCGAACCAGTTGTTGTTGTCGCCATACAGCACGACGGTGGTGTCATCGTTGATGCCCGCCGCCTGCGCCAGTTCCTGGAAACGCTCGGCAGAGACAATATCGCGCACCAGCGTATCGACGAAATCGGTGTGCCAGACGAAGTTGACCGCGCCGGGGATGTGGCCGCGCTCATACACGCCGGGGACAACGCTCACTTCGATGACGCGCACAGCGGGATTCTCAAGATTCTCGGCCAACCAGTCGGTGCTGACGAGGACTTCGGGGGCTTCGTCCTGTGCGCTGACGAGGGCGCTGGTCAGGACGGTGACGGCGGCAAGCAGAACGAACAGAACAACAGATTGGGTCACTCGCTTCATGGTAGTGCTATTCTCCTGTGAGGATCGAAACGTCTAAATCAGAAAATCGGTCGATAAAACGGGAAGTGCGATTCAGATCAGCAGCAGCAACAACACGATTTCATAACAGTCTCCTGTAGCGAAATGCAGGATAGGCTGGCGTTGCAAAAAAACACCCCGGTTTGTCGTGCCGGGGTAGTGTTGGTCTGGCAAGAAAAAACCCCGGCGTTTTGCCAGGGTCGTCTTTTACAATCGGTTCAGAGAACGGACAGTGTCAACCCCGGCGGTGTTCGGCCATACACATACAGACACAGGGACAGGGCTGGCAGAGCTGGAACATGGTTCAGTGCGTTCTCCTTGACTTAGATGATAAGATAACTGGTAAAAGAGCGTCTGTCAAGGGTTGATGAGCAGGCTTTTGTGTAGCCTTCACCGCATCAAATCCTTAAAGTTAAGCAGAAAACGCAGTGCGCGGTGCGGCGTGTTGATGAATTCGTCGGCGTCGAACGGCTGCTGCAAAAAGCTGCTGAGTCCGTCCAGGTCTTCCTGAGACAGCTTCTCCCTGATCGTATCCACGTTGGAAAAGCCCATCGCCCATTCCCCGAACAGGCGCTCCTCGGTCTTGCCGGAAAGCAGCGTGCGCATGGCGTGATGGCGCGGGTCGGTGGCGATCTTCTGATGCAGCTTGAGTACCGCATCTTCGGGGCCTTCCAGCAGTTGGATGAAGTTCCCGCCCTTGTAGAGCAGCAGCCCGGTAATGCCGAGTGGGTTGTTGTTGCGGCGGCTGGCACGCAGAATATCGAGGATGTCGTCCTGGGTAATGCCGTGCACGGCGGAACTGACGTACAGCAAATACATCATGGCGGAAAAGCCTCCATGTAAAGAGGGGGATGCAGTTGTCTGATGTGGTGAAGCAACAGCGTGGGGAGAAGCGGGTTTATCGAAACACTGTTGACCGTATTCAGTTTTTTATGCGTGCTGCGGCATGTCCTTGAAATTGAGCAGGAAGCGATAGGCACGGTTGGGCGTTTTCAGGAATTCGTGTTCGTCGAAGGGCTTCTGCAAAAAGTCGCTCAGGCCGGGGACGTGCCGCTGATCGACCTTGCTCAGGTCATAAAACGCCATCGCCCAGTTGTTGAACTGCCGTTCCTGCAATGGACCCGAAAGCATGGTGCGGACGCTGGTATGGCGCGGGTCGGTCATCAGGCGGCGGTGCAGCCCGATCACGTTCGACTTTGGCCCCTCCAGCAGTTGGATAAACTGGCGATCCTTGTAGAGCAGCAGGCCGGTGATGTCGTCGCGCAGGTTATTCCGGCGGCTGACCGTCAGAATGTCCAGCAGATCCGACGTTTCCATCGGATACGCGGCCTCGCTCACATACAGCAAATACATCATAAGACGCTAAACCTTTGTCTTGCCTGGTTTTGTACAATGGGCAGTATACCGCAGCCACTTAGCATCTGGATTAGACTTTTTGAAATTATTTATGAATTTTTGTGGTGGGCGCTTAATAACTGCGCCTCTGGTGCCTCGAAAGAGACGTTGACCTGCGTCTGGATCAGGAGTTCACTGTCAAGAAAATGGAACCCAAGCGTGTGCACGAAGGGTGTTTCTACCAGCCGCACGACGAGGGTGAATACGTCTTCGGCTGTCCATGCGCCACAGGTCATGACGGGTGTTACGCCGACCACCCATTCATCGTTGAACAGCGTTGTTTGCCCCGGCAGCCATGTACCGTAGCCGCAGGGGAGGACTTCATCCCCGGAATCGGTTTTCAGGCGAATGGTACAGTCAGCCGCGCCAAAATCGAAGCTGATCTCCCGCAGTTTCAAGGCATTGTCGTCCACGATGTACGTGCGATCTGAGACACGCGACCCAACCAGCGAGTCTGCCTGGCCTTCCACCACCGGACATTGCAGGCCAGACAAGCGCACTTTCATACGCTGATACGCCTCTGCATCCTCGGCAGGATGTTCAGACCCCATCGCGGGCAGCAGGATTTCCCAGATCAGGTCTAAGGGCTTTTGCATCTCAAACAGGTCAACGCCCCCGGTGATCGCCAGCACCGCGTCCTGCTCCGGCATGACGATGCAATACTGCCCGAAAACCCCATCCCCACGATACGCCCCATGACGGCAGCGCCAGAATTGAAAGCCGTACCCTTGTGCCCAATCGCTGTCGGGGTCGTCACCGTTGATGCTCTGGATAGCCGTCGCTTCCTCGACCCAGCTTTCAGGCAGCAGTTGCTTTCCCTGCCACCTCCCCTTTTGCAGGTAGAGCTGACCGAAGCGGGCAATATCTTCCGTTTTCAGGCTCAGCCCAATCCCGCCCATCGTGATGCCTTCGGGCGACTGCTGCCAGCTTGCCCCGTGTATGCCTAACGGCGCGAACAGGCGCGGTTCCAGATAATCCAGAACGGTCATGCGTGTCGTGCGCTCGACAATCGCCGCGAGCATATACGTCGCCCCGGTGTTGTAGAGAAAAAAGGTTCCGGGCGGCTGTGTCACGGGGACTTCAAAAAATCCCCTGATCCAGTTTCCATCCGGGCGACCGAACATATTTGACCAGGTATCAACGGTGTGTCCGGTGGACATGGAGAGCAGGTGGCGCACACACATGGCCTGAAGGAAATCCGACGCATCGACGGGTGCTTCATCGGGGAAAAAGGACAGGACTGGCGACTCCAGCGTAAAGTAGCCCTCGCTCACCGCCAGCCCAACCGCGCTCGCCGTAAAGCTTTTGCTGAGCGAAAACACTATATGCGGCTGTTCAGGCAGATAGGGCGACCACCAGCCCTCGGCCACGACGCTTCCATGCCGCAGCAGCATCAAACTGTGCAGTTCGTTCGTCTGGCTTTCGAGTGCCTCCACCAACCGAAGCACCGCAGCAGAAGCAATGCCCTGGCTTTCGGGCGTGGCGCGTTGTAGTTCATGAAGTGTGCCAACAGGCATGGGGTTGCTCCCGCTGATCGAACAGACACAGGCCTATCGTACCTGCATAGCTGGTCGTTTACAGGGGTTAAATTTGCAAGCGCCTTAAGCACCGGAGTCCTGATATGTTAAAATGGGCTTTATCACACCATCGGACAAAACCACACAGGGCAAGGGATGACCACGAACGAACTCAGCATCACCATGCGCGAATATCTGGCGGAAATCTATCGCCTGAGCGACCGCGAGGGGGCGACCCAACAGGGATATATCAGCACATCGGCGCTGGCCGAACTGCTGGACGTGAGTGCGCCTGCCGTGAATCGTATGGTGACCAAGCTGAAGGATCAACACCTGCTCATCCATGAACCCTATCAGGGAATCGCCCTCACGGAAGCAGGGCAAAAAGAAGCGCTGACCATGCTGCGGCGTCATCGCATCACCGAGGCCTTTCTGGTGAATGTGATGGGCTTCGCGTGGCACGAAATCCACGAGGAAGCCAGCCGCATCAGCGGGACGCTCAGCGAGGCGCTCACGCAGCGTATGGCCGACATGGCCGGAAACCCGACCATCTGCCCACACGGCGAACCCATTCCCGCAGAAGACGGCACCATGCCCGATCTGCAAGACATTCTGCTGGCCGAAGCGCCCCAGAACACACCGCTGTATGTGACCCGCGTTCGCACCCGCGAGGCCGACCGCCTGCAATATCTGGCGGCGCTTGGGTTAGTCCCCGGCGCTGAGGTAACGGTGATTCATGCCGCGCCCTTCAACGGCCCGTTGCAATTGAAGCTCAAGGACGAATATCGCATTGTGGGGCATAACCTGGCGGAGTTGATTCGGGTGCGTGGGGAATAACTATTGGAGTTCCAGCAAACCAACGGAGTCGTTTTCCAGGAACTCGACAATTGCTTCATGATGTTTTTGCAATAGGGCGACAATATCCGAAGTTGTGCAGTTTCCGACTCTGACCCAGATTACTTTTGGCGGAAACCCTCTTCCACCCAAAAGATCGTTAAAATCAGAATCTTTTGTCACTAAACAATAGTTATGCGTTTTCGCGTATTGCCACACAACATGATCTGTGGCGGCATCCAATCCAACTTGCGCTAGATGAACCGCATCAGGGAAAAAATCTGATAACCGATTGACGAGCTTTATCGAAAGGTTATGGTCAAACAGAAGTTTCATTTGACGACAACGGTGTGCCGTTCGCGATCAGCAGCGTAACTCAGGCAAGCAAGGATGTCCTCACGGGTGAGCATGGGAAAATCCTCTAAAATTTCGTCGGTGCTCATCCCTGCTGCCAGATAGGACAGCACATCATAAACGGTGATTCGCATCCCGCGAATGCACGGCTTGCCCGAACGCTTGCCCGGCTCAAGGGTGATAATACTGCTGTAATCCATCACGATGCATTCCTTCAAAAATGCCTTTTTTAGTAACTGACCTTCGTAGACTACGACTGCTTGCCCTCACCCTATAAGCGCAGCGACACCCTCTGCAAGAGGCGCTCTCCCTCAGGGAGAGGGACTTGCTCTCGCAGGACGTTCTTTCTCCCCCTCTCCCTAAGCGCAGCGACCGAAGCGGTCGGGAGAGGGGGCTGGGGGGTGAGGGCTAGTGCGTAACATCAGTTCGTAACGCCATTATAGCGATTTTTATCGCTGGTCAGGAATCAGATGCAAAAGAGGCGCACATACCCGTGCGCCTCGATGCTTTCTATTGGTGCTGAAGTCGGTACTTATTCCAGCGCACTCTGGGCTTCGGCCAGCAGTTCGTTGGCGAGTGTTTCGGCTTCCGCCGCCGCCGCCGCCACATCGGCCGTCGGGTCGGTGGCGATGGTGGTAATCAGACCGCCGAAGGCTTCGTTGAAGGCGTTGAACCAGCCGATCATCTGGGGATCGCCCACCTTGCGCACGCTCTCATCCAGGATCAGGTCGCGGACGCTGGTGAACTGCGGGTTTTCGCTCAGGAAGGTTTCGTCCAGCGCTTCCAGGCCAGAGAAGGTGTTGGGCTGGTACAGGGTCATCGTCGTCCAGATATTCTGGCTTTCATCGCTGGCGAAGTGCTTCACAAACAGCCAGGTCGCGAGCTGTTCTTCGGGGGTGCTGGCGAGCATGACCACGCTGCGGAAGTTCAGGATGAGGGTGCGGTTGCCTTCGCTCCAGGGCGTGGTGGTGTTGACCCAGTTGGTCACGCCCGTCTGCCCGGCATCGGTGGCGGCCTGCGCATCACCACGAATGAACGGCACGCCCACGCTGGAGCCGACGGCCATCGGGTTCAGGCTGTAGGCGAAATCCGCCGTGTTGACGAACGGGCCATCCGGCACATAGGCGCAGCCATCGGCCACAAGCTGCTGGAAGAAGGTCAGGACTTCGATGGCCTGTTCGTTGTCGAAGTCGAACTGCATGGTTTCGGGATCCCACACGCGCCCGCCCTGGCTCAGGATGAAGGCTTCCATATCCTGCGGATTGGTGCGGAGCGGGAAGCCCTGCACGTCGCCGCCGCTGGCGTTAGTCAGTTCCGCCGCACCACACGCTACTTCGCGGAACTGTTCGAGGGTTTCTGGTGCGCCTTCCAGGCCGAGTTCGGCGGTAAGGTCGGTGTTGACCGACAGCACGACTGCGCTGTAGCCAATGGGCCAGGCCAGCAGTTGACCATTGAAGGGTTCGCTGTCAACGCGGTTGACGGCGAAGACTTCGGGGATCAGGTTGGCCTGTTCTTCTTCGGTCAGGCCCCAGGTCGCGTCGGTGATGTAGGGGTCGAAGGGCACGACCACACCATCCAGGAACCAGCCCTGCGCGTCGTTGGCGAAGCCGCCTACCAGGTCGGGCAGTTCACCGCTGACGATGCCGGCACTGATGGCATCGCGCATCGGGCCGCTGGAACCCATTTCAATGGTTTCGACGGTGATGCCATATTCGTTGGTTTCATTGAAGTTGGCGATGATCTGGTTGATGGCCTCGGCCTGCGCCCCGTCCCATTCGTGCATGTACTGGATGGTGATGCCTTCCGGCAGTTCGGTGGGGATGGTCACATCCTGGGCAGACACGGCGCTCAGGCTGATGGCGACCACCGCCAGCAGCATCAGGACGACTGCAAATTTCTTCATCGTTTCTCTCCTTAGTTGTGCAAACACACAATCGTATTTCTCCCCCGGCCTACCCTCCGCCGGGAGCATGCCACATAAACACCGCCGAAGCGATGGGAGGGCTAGAAAGAAGTTATCAATTGTTAGTTAATAGTTGTTAGCGATTAGCTTTTTGCTTTTTGCTGTCAGCGATCAGCTTTTTTATAGGCACGACCTCATGCCTTTTGCAACTGCCCAATCCTGACTCAACATTGAATAATCGTTTCATCATTGGTAGGGACACGGCATGCCGTGTCCTGATGATTATGGTGTGCTGCGGTGGGTGATACGAACTCAAGCTGACACCTTCTACCGCTATGTCCTGTTTGCAGACGAAACCCTTACGGTATTCAGCCCCTAAAACATCGTCTCTCTAAAGTTGCCCACCCCCACTACACCTTTACCAATCCAGGTCACTCCTTAAGTACACCCGAATTGAAGGCGGAGGATTGTGCGGACACGGCACGCCGTGTCCCTACGAAACCATCACTCGGTACTCACGACTCGGCACTGCACTCATCACTCGGTACTTCCCTACCCTTTGCTCCCCGTCGTCGCGATGCCCTCGGTGAACTGCTTCTGCGTGAAGAAATAGATCACCAGAATCGGCAGGATGGTGATGACGGAGGCCGCCATCTGCCAGTGGAACTCGTCGCCCGCCTCTGACCGCGTGAAGATCAGCAGCCCGGCGGAAACGGGCAGCCAGTCATCGGTGCGCACCACCAGCAGCGGCCATTGCAGCGAGTTCCAGCCGCCGATAAACGTGAAGATCAGGATGGTCGCCAGCGGTGCGCGAGAAAGCGGCAGCACCACCGACCGCAGGAAGCGCAGATGCCCCGCGCCGTCAATGCGCGCCGCGTCCCACAGGTCTTCAGGAATCTGCGCGAAGAACTGGCGCAGCAGGAAAATGGTGAAGGCCGAAGCCGTAAACGGAATGGTGAGCGAAGGCCAGTTCTCCAGCCATTTGCCCGCCGGGCCAAAGACGGCTTCGCTCAGGCGGCTGAACCAGACGACCGTGAGATAGTTGGGGATCAGCGTCACAATGTCGGGGATCATCAGCGTCGCCAGCAGCAGCGCGAAGATCACATTGCGCCCGAAGAACTTCATCCGCGCGAAGGCATAGGCCGCCGGGATATTGAACAGCAGAGTCCCGATCACCGTAATGGCGACAATGCGGGTGCTGTTCCACATATACTGTGAGAAGTTCCCGGTTTCCCACGCCGCCCGGTAATTCTCAAACGCGGGGCGGCTGGGCAGGGTGCGCCCGATGTAGATTTCGCCCGCCGAGGGCATCAGCGACCAGCTTACCATCATGATAAACGGCAGCAGCGCCAGCATCGCCCCGAAGCCGAGCAGCAGATAGGTCAGGATGCGCCCCCAGGGAAGCGGCGCACGAGGCCGCTGCACCCTTGCCAGCGGGTCTTCGCGGGTGCTGTCGAAGGGTTTGCTTAGCTCAGCCATAGAACACCCTCCGTCCGGCGATACGGTTCTGGAACAGCGTCAGCACCAGGATGACGCCGAACAACACGAACGCCATCGCCGAGCCATACGCATAATTCGTGTTGGACTGGGTGATTTCTTCAAAGATGTAGACGTTGATGGTATCGACCGCCTGATACGCGCCCGCCCGCCGCATCAGATAAATCTGTGTGAAGGCCTGGAAAGTGCCAATCGTCGCCACCAGAACCAGGAAGAACGTCGTCGGGCTGAGCAGTGGGAGCGTGATACTGCGGAAGGCCTGCCAGTTATTCGCGCCGTCGATTCTGGCCGCTTCGTACAGTTCCTTCGGGATATTGCCCAGCCCGGCCAGGAAGATGACCGTGCTGTACCCGGCATATGTCCAGGTGTTGTAGATCATGATGACGACCAGCGCCAGCCCCGGCCCGGCGGCCCAGTCGGGAAGCTGCCGCCCCAGGAGAATCTCGAACAGGCCGTTGGGTTCCAGCAGCCAGCGCTGCGGCTCAAGGCCAAGCGTGGTCAGGAACTGGTTCGCCAGGGCGCTCTCACGATGCGAGAACAGGATGGTATAGATCAGCGACGTGGCCGCAAACGGCGTAATGTAGGGCAGGAAGTAGACAATGCGGAAGAACGCCCGCCCTTTGATGTTCTGGAACAGCAGCACGGCCAGCCCCAGCCCAATCGCCAGTTGAAACGGCACCGTCCCCAGCGAGTACATCACCGTGACGCTGAAGCCGTTCAGCACATCCGAATCGGCGCTGCCCAGCGTACGCGGAAGCTGTGTGATGAGGAAATAACCGCCGATCACCAGGGCAATCGCCGCCAGCGCATAGAAGATCAGGCGGCGGTTTTCTTCCGCCTTGAGCGCGCGTCCCCACGCCGCATAAGCCAGCAGGAGAAGCCCGACTCCCGCGCTGATGAGGATGATGTACGTCCAGATCGGCAGCGGTGTCCCGGCGGCCTGTGCGTCGGTGATGGCCGTATTGATTTCGGCCAGCGTCAGCCGCAGCAGCAGCGCACCGGACGCAGTCGCCAGTGTGCCGAGCCAGCCGAGCACGGCGACGTGTGGCCCTTCCTTTGATTTCAGCAGGGTTCGGATCAGCAGCCACATCCCCACCGTGACGAGAATACCAAGCCACATCACGTTCGCCGCGTCCAGCACAGGCGGGAAGCGGAAGCTGCCGAAGAATTCGCCGATGAAGATGTCGCGGGTGACGGTCGTCCCGCGCAGCCGCACGGGGATGTTCAGCACTTCCGGCAGCAGCAGGAAGAACCAGCGCACCACCAGCAGGGTCGCGCCCGCCGCCAGCGCACCGGGCAGCAGATACAGCAGGCTGCGCGGCTCACTGCGTCCGGGAGTACGTGCCCGCCACACCGTCATCAGACCAAAGACCACCGCCCCAATCGCCAGCCAGAAGAAGACCACCAGCGCGAAGCTGCCAAGCGCCTCCACGTAGCTGTCCAGCCCGCGATATTCTTCCGGAAAGCGCCGCCAACGGTGCAGGCTCACGAAGAACGCGAAGCCCACCGGGAAGATGCCAAAGATAAAGATAATCAGCAGCGCGGGGGTCAGGAACGCATAGGCGGTCAGGTTTTCGAGGATGACGCGCCCCCGGCTCGATTCAAACAAGCCCCGGCGCGGCGTTGGCTGGAGGGTTGTACTCGCCATCAATCACCGTCTCAATCTAACGCTCAGGCCGTATTGTACCGACTTGCCCGGTGAATTCAACGCGGGTGGCGAAGATTTGGCGGGGACTTAGTGCGCTCTTAATAGTGCTTAACAGTTGAGGGAAGCTGTGTTAAAAAAAATTGCAGTTAGGTTAAATCCCCCTAAAGTCTGAGGGGATGTGGCGTTTGTGCTGATTGTCTAACAGAAAATTGCGGTAAAATTTAGTCTATCAAAACGATAAGTACACGCAAATTCAAAGCTTGAGGTGATAAGCCCGTGTTTCAGTTCAAAAACTCATTGCTCATCGCTCATCGCTTCTTTTACTGTACTTAACAAACGCGCATGTCCACCTTCTTTGCCATTCTCACCATCCTCAGCGTCCTCTATTTTCTGGGCAGCATTCTGTTGGGCGACCTGTTTGAGTCCGCCGGAATCGAAGTGGGCGACAGCGAATTGAGCCTGACCGTCGTAGCGGCCTTCCAGGCCGTGTTCGGCGCGGTTGGGTTAATCGGTGTGCGCGCGGACTGGAACCTGTGGCTGACGCTGGCAATTGCCGCCGCGAGCGGGGTGCTGATGGGGCGTGTGGTGATGCTCGTGCTGCGCACCGTGCTGCGGCAGCAGTCCACCGACGTCACACACAAAGCCGATCTGATCGGCCACAGCGGGCGTGTCACGATTAATTCCCCTGCCGGGACGACGGGCGAAATTATGGTGGATGACGGCGGCTATGTGGGCAAGCTGGCCGTCAAGGAAATCAATGACGCGGAACTCCAGCGCGGGGATACGGTCGAGATCTTGGATGAGCAGGGCGGCGTGTTTCTGGTCAAGAAGAAGCGGGGGTAAAAGTCCTCATCTTTTAGACGTAGGGACGGGGCATACCCTGTCCACAGACACACCGATCACAGCGGAGACAAGCGAACAACACGTAACCATAAATCGTTACGGAGCAAAGGAGTATTCAATGGACATTCTTATTCTGTTAGGGGTCGTGCTGGTCGTCATCATCGGGCTTGTCCTGATAATCGCGGCCAATTACCACCGCGTCCCGCCCAGCCAGGTGATGGTGGTGTACGGGCGCAAGGATGCCCGGATGGTCACGAACGGCGGCGTGTTCGTCATCCCTATTCTGGAGACGTACAAAACGCTCGACATCACCATCATGACCATCAAGCAGGAAAAGGACGAGGTCTACACCGTCAGCGGCGTTCCCATCCGCCTGGATTGGGTGTCGCAGGTGCAGGTGGACAGCGAAGACAGTGCTATCCGCACTGCCGCCCGCGCCTTCCTGGATAAAACCCGCGAGGAAATCCGCACGATTATCACCGAGACGCTCAGCGCCAACTTCCGCGCCATCGTCGGTCAGCTTTCGGTAGAGAGCATCCACCGCGACCGCGATTCTTTTGTGCAAAAAGTGCAGGATCTGGCGCGGGATGACATGGCCTCGATGGGTGTGAAAATCCTCTCGATGGGCATTGAGGAAATTACCGACGACCAGGGCTATCTGACCGCGATGGCCGCGCCGCAGATCGCCGCCGTCAAGCGCGACGCGACCATTGCCGAGGCCGAGGCCGACCGCGAAGCCCGTGTGAAAGCGGCGGAAGCCCGGCGGCTGGCGGAACAGGCCGAACTGGAAGCGCAGCGCGAGATTTTGCAGCAGCGCGAGGCGCTCAGCATCCGCGAGGTGGAGGTGCAGAAGAAGGTTGGCCTCGCCAACGCCACCTCCGAGCAGGAAGTCCAGAAGCAGAAGGCGCTGGCGGTGGAGCAGCAGCAGGAAGCCGAAGTGCTGGTGCCCGCCCGTGCGCAGCGGCAGGCCAGCGAGATCAAAGCGGAAGCCGAACGCCGCCGCCTGACGATTGAGTCGGAAGGCAACGCGACCGCCATTCGCACCAAATCCGAGGCGGACGCACAGGCCACCGAGCAGAAAGGCCGGGCTGAGGCCGCCGCGTTCCAGGCACGCAAGGAAGCCGAGGCCGCCGGGCAGAAGGCCGAAGCCGAGGCGCTCAAAGCACGGCTGCTGGCGGAAGCTGAAGGCCGCCGCGAGATCGCCGCTGCCACCGCCGCCGAGGGCGAGATCAACCTGCGCCAGTACCTCATCGAGCAGATCACGCAGGCCGACATCGCCAAAGTGCAGGCCATTGCCCAGGCGATGAGTGGGCTGGGCAACAATGTGCGCGTGGTGCAGATTGGCAATGGAGGGAGCAGCGGGAACGGCGCGTCCAGCGGCAACACCTTTATGGATATGCTGATGAACATCCCCGAAGTGGCCGAAATCTTCCGCGCGAAGGTGGAAGCGCTGAGCGGTGAGGATTTGCTCACAACGGCGCGCCGCCTGAATGAGCTGTTCGAGGCGGTGCGCGGGAATGGCAGCGGGAACACACCCCTCCCAACACCGCCTGCTGTGACCGCTGAAGCGCAGACGCACGTGCCGCTCAGACCCGGCGACGATGACGGGAATTAAGGAATTTCCGCTCCATAAGTGCTAAATCAATTTTCCTCGCAGGGGCATGGCGCACCATGTCCCTCCTATTTCCCTGATAGAATGAAAATCCCTTCCGAAATATTGAATGCAGGAGCATACGGAAAAGTGCAACATGCGTTCAATATCCCTCCGAATACTTGGCCTGATAATGTTATTTTGCCTCACTGCCTGTTATAGATTGCCATTTGTGCAATCACAGTTTCCTGATTGGATCGTTGCGATTGATATCTCACGAGCCAGTCAAGCAGGGTTTACCATTGAAATTGATGACAGCCTCGAATCGCTTGTACGCCTATACCTGGCTTATCAATGTGCCTTAACGTACTAAATGGTGTATCCGGTAAGTCCTGATGACTTTCTGAGTGAACTTTGGTAGGGGCGACTCGGCGAGTCGCCCCTATAGAACACCTGAAATAAAGAGGTGGTTTTTTGGTGGATGCACCACTAACTTGGACTCCTCGTATTGAGCAATCAACCTGTTAAAATCCGCGCATTGAACAAGCATCAATACCAAAGGACTACGACCCATGAATTTCGATTACGCAGCGCGGCAGGCCAGATTGCAGGCCATCCAGGGCGCGAAGGCCATTGCCCTCGTCCCCGGCGCGAATATGGTCTATTTTACCGGGCTGCATTTTCACCTCTCCGAGCGACCCACGATTGCGCTGTGGAGCGACGGTCAGCTCAGCTTCATCATCCCCGAACTGGAAGTGCCCAAGCTGCGCGAACGCCCCGACATCGAAGCGCGGGTGTTCGCCTGGAAGGACTCCAACGGATACGCCGCCGCCTTTGCCGAAGCCGCCCGTGAATTGAACCTGAGCGACGGCGCACTCGGCGTGGATGGGCAGGCCATGCGCGTGTTCGAGAGTCAGGCGTTCGAGGCGGCAGGCGTGACGAAGGTCGCCAACATCGGGCAGGAGTTGCTCAAAATCCGCGCGATCAAGACCCAGCAAGAAGTGGACGCGATGCGCGAGGCGATTCGCATCAGCGAGGCAGCGCTGGCAACGCTGATGACGTGGATTCAGCCGGGCATGAGCGAACGCGAGATCGGCGCACAGCTTTCCCGCCTGATGATGGAACATGGCAGCCAGGGCGTGACCTTCGAGCCGTTGATTCAGTCCGGCCCCAACAGCGCCAACCCGCACGGTTTTATCACCGACCGTCAGGTGCAGGCTGATGAATTCCTGCTGATCGACTTCGGCGGGCGCTGGCAGGAATATCCGGCGGACATCACCCGCACCGTCTGCCTGGGCGTCCCGACCGCTGAGATGCAGACCATTTACGACACGGTGCTGGCGGCGAATCAGGCGGCGCTGGCGGTGGCGAAACCGGGCGTGACCTGTGGCGAGGTCGATCAGGCCGCCCGCGCTGTGATCGAGGCGGCGGGCTATGGGCAGTATTTCATCCACCGCACCGGGCATGGGCTGGGGCTGGAAGGCCACGAACTGCCGCAGATCGCGGGCGGGGTGCAGGAGCCGCTGCAAACCGGGATGGTGTTTACTATCGAGCCGGGGATTTATGTGCCGGGGCTGGGCGGCGTCCGCATTGAGGACAACATCGTCGTGACCGAGAGCGGCGCAGAATCGCTCACGCAGTTCCCGCGCCAACTGACGACGCGGTAATGGATGGTCGCCTGATCTTTCACGGAATCGACGTTTCACATCAACGCCTGGTCGAGCTGACCTTACTTGCCGATCAGTGTAAACCGTTTTATGATTGGGTGGAACAAATTTTCCAGCAGGAGCTTCGCTCCACGAAAGTGCTCGATCAGCTTTTGCAGACAGCATCGCTGCCCGATCTTCAAAACGCCCTGACGATGTGCTATACCGCCCGCGATGATCTGCCAAAGCTGTTTGACGGCTTAGGGCGCACCTACCCTCACACAAGAGCCTGCTACTATTTTTTTGCGTGGATGATTCGGGATGCGCCGCAGCAGCGTCTAGCGCCACTTATTCAGCGAATTGTCCGTCAGTCAGGGAAAAATCGGGTTGTCGTTGAAATTGAGGTTCTGGCATCGCTGATTTATGATTATCGGGGAAATGTACGCTCTTTTGCCTGGGAAGCAGTCCGTGAAATTATCATCGACCGTCTGGAAGGTTCGCGGCGAAGCCTTAAAGGACACCAGAAAGAGGTGATCGTGCGAACGGCACTGCTGACCGCTTTCCAGACCTACTATGCACAATACCAGAACTACGGCATTTACGCAGATATCGCGATGACACAAAGCCAGATGAAAGCGGGGAGCGAAACGGTAGATGTTGTTGCCCGCTTACTCGATAATGAGGGCAGGCAAGTTCGCAGGGTTTTAGTGCCGATCAAGACTCGTGAGACGGAAGGGGGCGGTCATGCTCATCTTTTCAGCCGTGATCTTAGCGCCGCGCTTTCTACCATGCGAACAAGCAGCCCCAACGACTTCATCGCTGTTATTCTGGTGGCAAAGAACTGGTCGCCCCGTGAAGTGGAAGTACTGAGTGAACAGGTTGACCATCTTGCTTTTTTCGATCTGTCACCGGGTGAGTTTGTACACTTCCATGCCGTTGAGCAAGGACGGCTGAACACCTTTGTCGCTTCCATTCTTCAAGGAAATTTTGTGAAACGAGCCTGACGAATGCACGAATCTGACGTTGATAGAGTTCTTCTGGGCGATAGTTGGGCGCTTTCTAAAACGCTTCCTTCGGAGGCGGTGCAGTGCATCGTCACCAGCCCACCTTACTTCGGCCACCGCAATTACACCGGGTCAGATGCACTCAAACCGTTCGAGTTCGGCCAGGAAAAATCGCCTGCTGAATACGTGGAAAAGCTGCAAACGCTGTTCACCGAATTTAAGCGTGTGTTGAAACCGAATGGAACAGTATGGCTCAACCTGGGGGATAGCTACCGCGACCAGCAGTTACTCGGCATTCCCTGGCGTGTGGCACTGGCTTTGCAGGATGCGGGCTACTACCTGCGCAGTGAAATTATCTGGCATAAACCCAACGCGATGCCCTCCTCCGTGAAAAACCGCCCAACCACTGCCCATGAGCACCTTTTTCTGCTGACGAGAAGCGATCAATACTATTACGATGCCGACGCAATCCGAGAGCCGCACGTCACCTTTTCGGAAAAATCGCGGATGCGAGGTGGGCGTGGTCACTTTGGGAAGCGCAACAGCACACCCGAAAACGGCAAGAATAAGCAAAATCCCAACCTCCACGATGGACGCTGGGATCAGGCCTTCCATCCTAATGGCAGGAACAAGCGCACCGTGTGGGAAATTCCGCTGGGGAAATTTCGGGAAGCGCACTTTGCCGTCTTCCCAGAGACATTGGTCGAAACCTGCCTGCTTGCCGGAAGTGCTGCTGGTGATTTGGTGCTTGATCCTTTTATGGGTTCGGGAACAACAGCGCTGGTTGCCAAAAGGCTGGGGCGCAACTTCCTGGGCATTGAACTCGTTCCTGAATATGCAGAAATGACGATGAGGCGCATTCGTGAAGTTCAGCCTGTTCTGCTTTAACACGTTCGCCACTTTGATAATGGTTGTCCTCACAGGTGGTTTTAATGTAGAGGTTCAATCAGAAAATGTATTGCAGCCCCTCGCCACACTCGAAGGCCACATCGACCGGGTGAACGCGGTCGCTTTCTCGCCCGATGGAACGCTGCTGGTATCGGGCAGTGATGACGCCAGTGTGCGCCTGTGGGATGTGGCCGAACGTGCCGCGCTTGGTGAGTATTATGAGCACGCCTCCTTTGTGAAGGACATTGTCTTTGCAGAAGACGGCTTCTATTCCGCCTCGTGGGATCGCAGCGTCATCGAATGGCAGATGAGCGCGGAGGGTACGTCCCCCATCAATACGCTGTCCGGTTATCTGGGTGCGCTCGACCGACTCGCCTACCGCGACTCGCGGCTGGCGGTGGGCGTGGGCGATGGCAGTGTGCAGGTGGTGGATGCTGAAAGCCGCGAGACACTGCTTCGGATGCGGGTCGAGGGCGGCTTGCAGGTGACGGCGGTCGCGTTGAACGAGACACTGCTGGTGACGGCGGCGGGCTTCCCCGGCGAAGGGGCGCAGGTCTGGGATATCGAGACGGGCGACTCCGTGAGTGTGCTGCCCATCGAAGGCACGGTGACAAGCATCCTGTTTCTGGAGGATGCCCTACTCGCGCTGGCGACCGAACGCGGCGACGTGACCCTCTGGGATGTGAGCGACGCTGCTGTGCCCGTGCAGACAGGCTCATTCACGGTCGAAGGCTGGATTACGTCGCTGGCGTATGAGTCTGAATCGGACATCCTCTGGCTCGGTCTGCTGGAAGGCCGAGTCGAGGGCTGGCGGCTTGAGAACGCGGAACGTACTGCCTCGTTTACTGCCCATGATGGCGCGGTGAATGACATCGCCATCACGACTGCTGTTGAACCGCCGCTGCTGGCGTCTGCCGGGGAGGATGGGCTGGTCAGGCTGTGGACGCTGCCGCCTGCCCAGCCATAGCATCGGCCAGGAAATCTGCTGTTACAGGGAGCATGGGACATCAGGCCATGCTCTTTTTACGCTCTTAAGTTAAATAGAACAATATTCATAATTTTTTTATAACAAATTCAGAGGTCTATCATCCAGTCTGAGGGGTCTTTTTGTATAATCCCCCTACATCTTATTGTTATCCCTTCACAATACAGAAAGCACAGCCTTGAAAACGTTAGCCCTCGATTCATCGTTCTCCGTTTACGGGCTGGTGAACCAATTCAGCATCCATAACATCATCGCCAGCGATATCCGCCTCCTCACGCACTGGTCACATCAGATCGAAGTTCAGGCGCGTGAAAAAGCCCTTCCGGTCGATTTTTTCGCCGCCTTTCAACAACTGCATCACTTCCTGTCCGTCAGCCAGCACTACCAGGCGTTAGCCGCCACTGCCCGCAGCGTGACGATTTTCGGCGAACCCGATGTTTTCGTGCCGTCGTATGCCGGGATTCAGGTCGTCGCGTTACACCGTCATGCTGTGCTGGCGCGGGAATGGTTCGTGATCGCTGCGCATCCGACGTTTGCCCGTGCCGTCATCGCTCGCGAGACGACGCCGCCAGGTACGCCGCGCCAGAAGCGCCTGTTTGAAGGCATCCTGACGAGCGATCCCGCACTGGTGGATGAGGTCGCCCATGCCATTCAGGCGCATCTTGGGGCTGCCGCCACCTCCTGACACTCATTTATCCAACCGTCATCACGTTGAACACTGGAGACACCCAATGTTGATTCATCTGATTTACGCCAGCACCGCCGCCCGCCCCATGAATGACGCTGAACTGCTCGCCCTGCTGCAAAAGTCGCGGACGAACAACGCGAAGCGCGGCATCCGGGGGATGCTGCTCTATCAGGACGGCAATTTTTTGCAGGTGCTGGAAGGCGAGGAAAGCGTCGTTACCGAAGTGTATGAGCGCATCGAGCAGGACCCGCGCCACTACGACGTGTCGCTGATTATGAAACGCCCGATCAGCGACCCGATGTTCGACGAATGGGAGATGGGCTTTACGAATCTGGATGCTGAAAAGGATGATTTGCAGGAGGTGCCCGGTTACACCGATTTCCTTGCACAGCCCTTTGACCCGGCGAAGCTGTCCGAAAATCCATCCAAAGCGTTCATCTTCCTGAACACGTTCCGGGCGTTTGGCCTGCGGTGAATGAGATGATTGTCTGTTCGTAAGGACACGGCAGCCGTGTCCCTGCGACTTTATCCATTCATGAGTGGGGCGTGTATAGGCGTCTGCTTCACGTCCCCACTCAGTACTCATCACTCACTACTCGGTACTTTCTTTACCGCACCGGCACCGTGCCAATCGCCCCGCGCACCGTGACGAAATCCGCGTCGATCCAACCGACCTGGCCGTTCCAGCGGATGTGCAGCCAGTGGCTTTGCCCGCCCTGCACCGTGCGACCGAGGATGGACACCTGATCGCCCCAGGGAACCTGCCCCAGGCTTTGTGAGCGCACCGAAGGCCGCCGCCGCAGGTTCATATAAGCGCGCGGTGCACCAATCACCCCCGTGTCTGAGGCGGCATCAATCGCCTCGAATTCCGTCGCCTGGAACGGCAGCAGATTCACATCCACATTGATCTGCAAATAACGCCCCGATGCCCAGCCGACTCGCTCGCCCGCCTGCACCAGATACCACGTAAACGTGCCGCCTTCGTCCGTATTCCGCGCCAGCACCGGGTAGGAGGTGCTCGGACGCAGCACACCGACCAGCGACGCCCCCAGGTAGGGGCCGCTGCGCAGTGACAACCCGCGCACATTCACCACCTGCGCTTGCGGCCCGGTCGGGACGGGAGTCGCACCGGGGACACCGGGCGCCCCAGGAAAACCAGGCGTGCCGGGGAAGCCGGGGGTGCTGCCGGGGAAACCGGGCGTGGTTGGAGCGCCCGCGCCGAACGTCCAGTAAAGCTGGAGCACGGCGGTCGAAGTCAGTTCGATCCAATCGACCTGAAGCTGATAGGTTCCAGCGGTGTTGATGGTCACATTGAAGGTATACGTCCCCGGCACGTCAGCATTGGTAATCAGGGGTGTGCCGCTCAGGTATACGTCGGCCTGGTCATCGACCACCAGCGTGAAGGTGTACGTCCCGGCATTGAACTGCTGTGTGGACGTAAACCGCGCCGACCAGTTATCGGGGCTGGGCAGGCCGGGGTTCGCGCCTGCGCCGTTATTGGGGAAGTCAATAAAGTTAAAGTTCAAGCCGTTGGGATAGGTGCCTGTGCCGACCTGATTGGTGAAATTGGTCGAGTTAAAGAACGCGCCTGACCAGTTCGTGCCGTAGGTCGGCCCCTGTGCAATGACGGTATTGGCTGACCATGCCCATCCCAGCGCACCCAGCAGCGCCAGTCCGAGCGCCAGCGCAGCCATCAACCGGACTCGTCTAAGCAACATCTCATGTCCCTCCGGTGGTAAAAGCGTTACATTATTATGATAAATGCAGCCTTGCATCCGCGAAAACGGCGCCCGCAGCCCTGCAACTTCATTCCGCAAATCGCGTATAGATCATAGTATACAACGCACCGACAGATTCACACGCAAGTGCATCTAGCCCGTTAGTCATAGAGACACGACGATTCTCAGGAGGAGAAGAACACCATGAGTGAACAACCGCAGCAGAACCCGGAAGGCAACCGCCGCACGATCAGCGAAGAACTGGAAGTCGCGGGCGGCCAGTTGGTCGATAAGCTCCAGGAAGTCATGAAGCAGGGCAACGTCCGCCGCATCATCATCCGCAGCGCCGATGATCGCGTCCTGCTGGAAACCACGCTCACCGTCGGCACTATCGCGGGCGGTGCGCTGGCGCTGGTCGGCGGTCTGCCGCTGGCGGTGCTGGCCGTGATCGCGGCGGCAGTGGCGCGCGTGCGGGTCGAAATCGTGCGCGAACTGATCGACGGCGATCTGCTGCCCGACGACGGCAAGCGCAAGATCGAAATCGCCGCCGAAGAATAAGCAGCAGCCCTCATCCCCCCGCCCCCTTCTCCCTCAGGGAGAAGGGGGAGAGAAACACTTCAGCACCTCTTGCGGGGATGAGGGCGCTACATCCCTCAACCACCCTTCACCAGCGGCTGCAAAAACGAGTTCGGGTCAGCCAGCAGAATCCACACCGCAGAGAAAATCCCCACAATCAGCAGAATCAGCAGCGCCCCCCACAGACAGCCCTGGTTCGACCGGGCGCTCATCTCCAGCACCGCCTGCGATGGCCTGCGTGGATTGTAGTAGACCGTGACCGTCTTCCCCGGCGGATAGGCCTGTATCTGCTGTTCGATCCTGGCGCGGCTGCCCTGGGTGAGCGTCAGCCCAGGTGCCATCCGATCTGCCTCGTAGCGTTTCCCATCGACCATGTATTCATACACGACCTGCGGATAGTAGCCGTTGTCGCCGTCGTCCATCACGTCTGCCCGCAGGACGCGCCCGGTCGTCTGCCGCCACGCGCCGCGCTGTCCGGCAAATCGCAGCCGACCGATCAACCAGAACAGCAGCATCACCACTGCGATGAACACAAACGGCGACATCAGCAGGGCTAACAGTTGAATTTCCTCGCGCATCCACAGCTCGTTCAGCATCGCAGGCTCCGTAGGGTGAACAGGCACAGGCGAAGTATGCTCAGGTGGTGGCAAAGGCGCAACCTCGCCCGGTCACTGGTTATTGCCCCTGCGAAGGTGCGGCGCTATAGTTCTGCTGGACGCACAAGCGCCCCACATCCGGGGCGTCTTTTTTTGAGTCGGCCTCGTGCCGAAAAGGGGGCAGTATGAGCGACGGCTATTCCACCCATACCACCGCAACCGAACGCCGCATCCGTGAGCTGCTGGAAGCCCAGCAGTTGAACGAGCTGCGGGCACTGGTGAATGACGAATATGCCCCCGACCTGGCCGACGTGCTGGAACGCCTTGACGAAGACGAACAGTTGAAAGTGTTCGGTCTGCTTGAGATTGATATGGCGATTGACGTGCTGCATGAACTGGGGCGACAGGCCACCCGCCACATCCTCTCCGGCATTCCAGCGGCGAGGGTCGGCGATCTGCTGGATGAAATGCCGATGGACGACGCGGCCAGCATCCTGATCGAAGATGTGCCCGATATGCAGGAAGAATTTCTGGCGGAGATGGAACCTGCCGACGCCGCCGAAGTGCGCGACCTGCTGCAATATCCGCCCAAGAGCGCGGGACGGCTGATGACCGAGAAGTTCGCGCGGATTCGCCCCGAAGCGACCGTGCAGGACGTGATGGCGCATCTGCGCAAAATCGACCCCGAAGTCGAGACGATTTCGGACGTGTACGCGCTCGACCCACAAGGGCGGCTGGCAGGGGTGGCGTCGCTGCGGCAGTTGGTCACGGCAGACCCGCAGCAGCGTATCAGGGAAATCATGGCGACCGACCTGATTACGGTCGCGCCGGACACCGATCAGGAGGATGTGGCGCGGCTGGTGGCACGGTATGATTTTCTCGCCATTCCGGTCGTGACAAGCGACCTCAGGATGCTCGGCATTATCACGGTTGATGACGTGATTCATGTGCTGGTGGAAGAAAGCGCCGAGGATGCGCTGCGCTTCGGCGGTGTGGAGGGCGCGGTCGGCCTCATCAGCCAGCCCTATTTCACTGTCCCCCTCAACAAGGTGATTCGCTCCCGGCTGGGGTGGCTGCTGCTGCTGTTCGTGGCGGAGACGTTCACGGGCATGGTGCTGCGCGGCTATGAATCGCAGTTAGCACAGGTCACGGCGCTGTCCTTCTTCATCCCACTGCTGATCGGCACGGGCGGGAATACGGGCGCACAGACGGTTTCCACGATTATTCGGGCGCTGGCGCTGAAGGAGGTGCGTCTGTCTGACGGGATGCGCGTCCTGGCGCGGGAGATGGGCAGCGGTCTGCTGCTCGGCACACTGCTGGGGACGGTCGGTTTTTTTCGGGCGCTGCTGTGGGGGAGCGGCTTCGGGCTGTCGCTGGTGGTGGGGCTGAGTGTGCTGGCGATCTGCGCCTGGGCCAACACCATCGGCTCCCTGATTCCGCTGATCGCCACCCGCTTCAAAATCGACCCGGCCATCGTCTCCGCCCCGCTCATCACCACGCTGGTGGGCGCGACCGGGCTGGCGATTTACCTCACCATTGCCACGATTATCCTGAGGTTGTAACTTCAACATAAAAACTTTCTGAAATCGAGCATGGTGCTTCTCGTCCTCAATAAATTTCCTGTGCTTTACGCGCAAAGATCGTGTACAATCGGGGTTGTGTCTTTCGTGCGCTTTATTCCCAAAAAGCTGCGTTCCTCAACAGGAGAGTAACCGTTGGCTAAGTCACGCACTGAACAACTGGTTGAACGTCTGCGCGATCTTCAGGCCAGCTCCGGCGACGTCGAAGCCGCAGCCGTCGTCAGCGTTGACGGGCTGAGTATGGCATCGTCGCTGCCGTCGAACATTGAAGAAGATCGCGTGAGCGCCATGTCCGCCGCGATGGTGTCCCTGGGCGAGCGTATTTCGTCCGAACTGGGGCGCGGCCTGATGGAACAGGTCATGGTCAAGGGCGAAAACGGCTATGTGATCCTGACCTCGGTCGGGGAAGAAGCCGTGCTCACCGTGCTGGCGCGCAAGGATGCCAAGCTGGGGTTGATCTTCCTGGACGTAAACCGCACGGTCGATGCCCTGTCGCAGATTATTTAGCCGTTAGCGATTAGCGATCAGCCATTCGCTTTTTGATAAAACCTATTTTTGGGCTAGAGAATGTTGTGTTGACATTTGTACTCAAAAGCGGAGTACATAAGCATCAATGTCAACACGGGCTAATCGCTAAAAGCTAACCGCTGAGAGCTAACTCATGCTTGAACCGAGCGGCCTGTACTACCCAAATCGCATCGCGCGCTGGTTCTTTCTGGCGATGGAAGACGTGATGGGCAAACACGGCCTGAACGCGGTGCTGGGGCTGGCCGGGCTGGAAGCCTTCATGGGCAATCCCCCGCCGGATGCGCTTGCGCGTCAGTTCGATTTTGCCTATATGGCCGCGCTCAACCAGGCGTTGGAAGATATGTATGGCCCACGCGGCGGACGCGGCATGGCGCTGCGCATTGGTCGCGCCACCGTCAGCCAGGGGATGAAAAATTTCGGTGCGCTGGCGGGGATGGCTGATCCGGCCTTCCAGGCGCTCCCGCTGGTAAAGCGCCAGCGGATCGGGCTGGACGCGCTGGCGGCGGTCTTTTCGCGTTTCAGCGATCAGGTCACGTCCGTCAGCGAAACCGACAGCGCCTATCAACTGAGCGTCGAGATCAGCCCGATGGCGTGGGGGCGCAATGCCGACCGCCCGGTGTGCCATGCGCTGGTGGGAATCACGCAGGAAGTGCTGAGTTATGCTTCCGGCGGGTATGAATTTCATGTACAGGAGATCGCCTGCCGCGCTGCCGGGGGCGATCAGTGTGTGTTTAAGATCAATAAGACGCCCATAGGGCAAAGTCAGGTTCGTTCGACGTAAAGAAGGTCCCGCCCTCACCCCATCAGCGAAGCCACGCCTTTTCTCCCTTATGGTGAGGGAAGGCATTCAGACCGGGGTTTCCCCTCTTGTCATCCGTAAAGGGTGAGGGTAAACATCAGTAACCAAAAGGTGGATGGAACGTGGATAAGCCCCAAATTCTGATTGTGGAAGATGATCTCGACCTGGCCGAGATGCTCAACGCCTATTTCCGGGTGCAGAATTATGATGTGCTCACGGCGGCCTGGGGCGAAGAAGCGCTTCAGATCAGCCGGGACAATGACGTGAACCTGATCGTGCTGGACATTCGCCTGCCGGATATTGACGGCTACGAAGTCTGCCGCCAACTGCGCTCCCAACGCCGCACCCAGGACACGCCCATCATCTTTCTCACCGAAAAGCGCGACCGCGTGGACAAGCTGCAAGGGCTGGAACTGGGCGTGGTGGATTACATCACCAAGCCGTTCGACATTCAGGAACTTCGCCTGCGGGTGCGCAACGCCATCAACCGCGCCAGCCGCTCGTCGCTGATTAACCCGGTGACCGATCTGCCTGAAAGCGATATGGTGGACGAAAAGCTCACCACGCTGCTTTCCAACACCGACAAATGGGCAGTGCTGCAACTGTCCATCAACAGCCTGAGCCGCTTCCGCGAGATGTACGGCTTTGTGGCAGCAGATGATGTGCTGCGGGCGGTGACGCTGATGGTGCGCAACGCCGTGCGCGAATATGGCACAGCGGAAGACTACGTCGGCCACACCGGCCCGGAAGACTTTGTCATCGTGACCAACCCCGAAAATGTGAGCCGCATCCGTGAGCGCATCGAAGCGCGCGTACAGCAGTCGCGCGAATACTTCTATCCGCTTAAGGATCGTGACAAGGCGCGGGAGGCGATGGAAGCGAATCATCTCAAGCTGATGAGCGCGGTAGTGGAGTCCAGCGCCGGGCCGTTCAGCACACTGGAAGACCTTAAGGCCGCGCTGCAAAAGGCGACCAACCCGGCGTAATTCAGCGTCTTTCATGGGTACAGCCGACAACATCTGCACGTTACAACTTATTTCAAAAATGCGTATTGTAGGGGCGATGTGCGCGTCGCCCCTACCGAAAATCCGAATTTTGAAATGGCTTCGACTTTTCTGAATTCATCAACCACAGGGGTGGCGCACCGCGTCGCCCCTTGACGCAGGGCAAACGCATCAAATTTCACAGATACGCCAAGAAAGTTCAATACCAACACCAACCACGAAGGCGCAAAGAACACAAAGATTTTCCCTCGTCTTCGTGTCCTTCGTGCCTTTGTGGTTCAAAAAAGCGCTTTAGCGTGTGGTCGTGTTTTGATGCAATCGCCCTGCCCGTTGACCGTTTGCTTTCCTGCGCTGATGCCATCTCTCCTGTAAAATCACTGCCCCCGCAGCTTTTGCAAATCCACCAACCATCCTCAAACCAAACGTTCGTAAAATTTTCGTTTGCATTTCCAGGGAAAGTAGGCTTGAATTATCATTGATATAATTTCATCGCCGCATTCTGACAGAGGCCACTATGACCCGCATTTACCACCGCCTCCCCTTTGCTGCTGTCGCATTTTTTCTGATCGTCCTGTTTTCGCTGTCGCGCATTCCGGTTTCTGCCCAACCTGTCCATGATGATGCCGCCGCGCTGGAAGCCATCGCCGCGATTAATCAGTGGCGGCTGGAAAATGGCCTGTGGCCGCTGCGCTTCAATCCACTGCTGCAGGACATGGCGAAGACGCAGGCGCAGTATGTGATGTCGCTGCCGGACATCCCCGACGACATTCACGCCGGGGTCTATGGTGAAGGCCCGCGTGACCGCGCCGTGAACCGCCCGTTTGAATGGCCGTACTACTTTATGGGCAACCGCGTTTCGATTGGTGAAAACGCGGGCATCGGCAACCTGACCTTCTCGCTGAACTTCTGGCGCAATTCGGAAATTCATCGCAATACATCACTTGGTGAAGGCTTCCGCGAAATCGGCGTGGCGGCCTATCCGTACCGCTCTGCCCACATGTACTTCGTGGTGTTCGGCGCGAGGCCAAATATCCTGCCCGCGCTGGTCAACCCGGCGACCGGGCAGCTTCACCTCACCAGCGAGCGCTATCGCTGGGCGGTGCCGGAAATCCCCGATTTCATCCATGCGGTCGTGCGCTATCGCCTGCTGGACGCCAGCGGTCAGCCGCTCACCGCCGACTGGCAGCCCTGGCAGCCTGTGATCGACATCCCCGCCAACGCGGGCGACCGCCTGACCGTGATCTACTCCGACGGCACGAAGGAAGTCACCACAGAAGTGAATCTGACTGCGCCTGCCGACCGCGCGATTCTGCCGGGGTATATCCCCTCCCTTGCTGAACTGGTGCAAACGGTGTCGCAGGAAATTGCGCCAAACGCCACACAGCCGCCGATTGTGGCCGAAGCCGCGACCAACACGCCGCAGGCCGTCGTCTTTGCGACCGCCACGCCCGCTCCTGTGACCGTGACTCCGCAGACGGTCGTGTTCGCGACCATGACACCCAACGTCTCCCCGACGCTGACAGCCACCGCCACCCCAGCCGTGAGCACGCCCGCCAGTGATCTGGTGATCGTCTATGACGCAAACACGCTGACCGTGACCAACACGAGCGGAGGGCGGCTGAACATCGCCGATCTGGAACTGGTGAGCGGCGAGCGCATCCTGCGGTTCAGCGCATGGGGGCAGTTCAGCGGGTCGCCGTTGGATAGCTTCGGCGAAGGGCTGTGCCTGCAAGCGTTTAGCTGGAATCAAAGCAGCGCACCCCGGCCTGCCGAATGCCGCGATGCGGTTGGCGTAGTCACGCTGGCGCCGGAGCGTCTGTTCTGGACACAGGCCGATTTCACCGTCAACCGCGCAGGCAATGTGCTGGCGACATGCACCCTGGGCGCAGGGCGCTGCACGGTCGATTTGCCTTAAAACCCTCAATCCCCGCCCCCTTCTCCCTCAGCGAGAAGGGGAGAGCGCCGGTGTAAGCCCCTCTCCATGAGGGAGAGGGGTTTGGGGTGAGGGCATCCCTCAGATCAGATGCAGCGCGGTCTGCCGCCCGTCCAGATATTCGACACCGTTCGCCGTCAGCGCTGCGTCTTCTTCCAGCGCGATTCGGACGACCTGCCCGCCCCATTCCGGCACAGCTTTCTTCACGTTCAGCTCAATCGCATAGCAGGTGTCCGCGAACAGGGGATAATCGCCCTGTCCCGGTACGCCGTCCTGCCGATCCCACAGGCCAATCGTGGGACCAGCGCCGTGCCCGTGATAGCCGAGCGGGTGGCTGTAGACCTGCGGTTGCAGCCCTTCGCCCCGTGCCCGTTCCAGGGTGCTGCGCAGGACTTCGTTCCCGGTCTGCGTGATGACCATCGACTCCAGCAGAATGTCCTGCAAACGGTTGCCCTCGCGCAGCGCATCCTTCAAGCCCTGTGGCGCGTCGCTTTCGCCGGGGCGGAGCACATAGGCGTGCTGCTGATGATCGGTCGCCAGCCCCAGATAGTAGAAGCCGACATCACAGTGCAGCAGATCACCTGGCATGATGACCTCGCGTTTTTCAATCTTTTCCCGCGCCGCGACCGGCTCGAACGATTGGCCGGGTGCCTGAATCTCGACGGTCGGATGAAACCACGCCTGCAAACCGAGGTCGTGCATCTTCTGCCGGAACCACCACACCACATCGTCGGTGGTCGTGATGCCGGGATGGATGACCCTGCCGGAGAAGGCTTCGGCAATCAGGGCGTGGTTGATCTGCGCGATGGCGGGGTAGGCGGCCAGTTCCGCCGGGGTGCGCCGTTCCAGCCAGCCCACGCACAGCCGTTCCGCGCCCTGCGCCCGCGCCATCAGTTCCGGGCCGAGCGCGTCTGCGATGCGAAGATATTCGCTGTGCGTCAGGCCATCCCCGAAGGCGAACGTTTCCGCCACGTTCAGGCCAATCGTCTGTGGATCGCGTTCGTGCACCAGCCGCACCAGGCATTCGTGCTGCGTCTCCCTGTCGGGGTCCCAGGCGCGTTCATACAGATCGCCGTAGCCATAGCGATCTACAGATAAACGCTCGACCGTGCCGTCTGACCGCCGATACAGCAGAAGGATCGTCCGCCGCCGCGCCGCCATCGCGGGTTCGGGCAGCAGCGTCATAATCACCGGGTCTTCGTTATATTCCCGCGCCGCCACCAGCCACAGATCGATTCCCTCCCGTGCCATCAGTTCGGGCAGGATGGTTTCCAGCCGTTCGCGCAGCCATGTATTGCGCACCCGCATCGCCTCCCGCAGCGGCAGCAGCCTGCCCCGATATGCCTCGACCGACATTCGTCCCGTCCTTTCGCAAAAAAGCGGGATTATGAACGGTCGGGCGGAATCCGGCGAGAGCCAAAGAAAGGATTTGACGCCAAGAGAGGGGGTAGGGGCGCACCCGTGTATGCGCCCGATGTGGCAAAAAGAGAGGGGGCAGGCGTCGAACCCGCCCCTGTCTGGCTGCTCAGGTGCGTACCTGCTGCGCGAGGAAGTCGGCCACGCGGAGGGGTTTGCGCCCGGTCAGGTCTTCCACCGCGCTGGACACGATGGCGAGCCTGCCCTGCGCCGCCGCTGTGTCAAACGAGACGATCATACGAGCGAACATTTCGGGGATGCCCGCATTGACAAGATTTTCCGTCAGCACTTCAGGCGGGAGCGGCACGTAGGTGAGGGGCTGTCCATCCAGCGCAGCGCCAATCGCGGCGATGTCGGCGTAGGACAGCGGTTCGGGGCCGGTCACGTCGAGGATACGCCGCTCTTCAAACGACGATGCCAGCGCTGCCGCCGCCGCACGGGCACAGTCTTCCCGCGTGACAAAAGCGATTTTGCCATCGCCCGCCGCGCTAAACAGATTGCCCCCCAGCGAATGCGCCTGTTCCAGTGTGCGCGACACACCATCGGCATACAGATTATTGCGCAGAACGGTATAACCGAGCGGGCTGGCTTCCAGCGCTGCTTCGGTGACGGCGTGATCTTCCGCAATCAGAATGGGCGTGTTGGTGGCTTCGGTCAGCGAGGTATAAACGACATGCTTCACGCCCGCCTGTACAGCCGCCTGAACCGCGTCGGTGTGCTGCTTCTGGCGGTGTCCTGGTGCATCGAGTGTATCGGTGCTGATGAGCAGCAGTCGATCTGCGCCTGCGAAGGCCGCCGGGAGCGCTTCCGGCTGGTCAAAACTGGCCTCCCGAACGGTGACACCTCTGGCGGCGAAATCGGCCAGTTTTTCCGGGGTGCGGGTGGTGGCGATCAGCCGAGTCTCACCCGCTTCCAGCAGCAGTTCCAGCACCCGCCGTCCGAGATGACCCGAAGCGCCTGTAACGAGTAACGTTTGTCCTGTGGTCATGATAAACCCTTTCTCAATCCATCAAAGGGAGTGGTAAAAATCCAGGAGATGTACGGGCGTAGCGCGCTACGCCCCTACCATTTATCTCCTCAGAATTCACCACTCTGCCATCAAATCATCCAATGGTTACTTTAAGTGACCTGGTATATGATGGGAAGTAGGCACTTTGATGTTCGTCAGTTACCTGAGGGAAACCAGTATGACGGCTGAACCGACCGGATTACGCAAGTGGAGTGAGATGTACAGCGAAGCGTATTCGTCCGATTGTCCGGTGCGGCAGGCGCTCGACCGTCTGGGTGGCAAATGGACGACGCTCATTATCGGGATGCTGGAAGATGGGCCGAAGCGGTTTTCCGAACTGCGGCGCGGGATTCACGGCATTTCACAGAAAATGCTGACGCAAACGCTACGCAGCCTCGAACGCGACGGACTCATCAAACGAACGCTGTACCCGGAAGTGCCGCCGCGTGTGGAGTATGAACTGACTCCGCTCGGCGAGACGCTGTGCGAACCCATCGCCGCCATCATCCGCTGGACGGAAGCGCACATTGATGAAGTGACCGCCGCGCAGGTGCGTTACGATGCGGCGGAAACATCGGGCGTGGTGGCGGTCGTGCAGCCAGAGGCGTGAGAGGGGCGAGTCTGGAAACCCGCCCCTGAGAATGTTATTGCAGGCTGTTGGCTGCGTTGAGATCAGCGATCAGGTCTTCGGCGGCGGGATTGCCCGTCAGCAGCCCGGTCGTGGTGCCGTCGGGACGGATGATGAAATGCGGCTGCGTGGGCGGCACGGTGATGCTTAACCCGAACTGATCGCGCAGGGCGGCCAGCAGTTCCGGCGTCATGACCGCGAACGTCCAGGGAAAGGCTTCATCCTCGGCATAGGCGGCGAGATCGGCGGCGGTGTCGTTCGTCTCAATCGTGAGCGAGACGAACACAAACTGATTGGAGTCCATCTGGGGGTACACCTGGTCGCGCACACGGCGCTGACTGATACGGCAGTTCGTTCACCACCGCGCCATCGGGTGGACGAAGACCGTCTTCCCGGCGAAATCGGCCAGGGTGAAGGTCTGCCCGGTGCGGGCGTCCGTCAGCGGCAGCCGCGTCCAGTCCGCGCCCTGATAGGCCACACTTCCCGGTGCGCTGGCCTGGGTCGTCGCTTCCGGTTCACGTGTAGGGGCATTGGTCGGCGTGGGAGTCGATCTGCTCCCGCCGCAGGCCGCCAGCAACAGCAGCGCGACCAGTGCCGACAAAAGGGTCAAAATTCGTCTGAGCATCAGCATCCTTTCCAGTAAGAAAATTCCTATCAGGACTTACGCACTTAAAAGTCGCTTCTCTCGTAAGGGCGGGTTTCAAACCCGCCCCTACAACCGACGGCTTGCGTAAGTTCTACAGTTTTGGTGTTTGCATCGGGCAGAGGCAGGGACACGAGCGCCGTATGAACGATGCGCTGTATCCCCGCCGCTGGCAACCGATCACTCGCAATTGAGATTGTGGCGCAGGGTGATTAAAATTTGATAACGCCGGGGTGAACCTCTTGAACTGCCAGGACGCACAGGACGCTACGAAAATTATCAATACACCAGTCCACGTGCCGCTACAGGCCATTCGACCTCGACCTCGCCTTCCCACACACCGCCGCGCACGCCGTAAATCTGGTTGTGCAGATTCGTCACGACGCAGGTATGCACCGGGATCACATGGACGCGCTCGCCGATGACGGGGCGTTCCTCACACGCGCTGAAATCACAGTGGGCGTGTTCCTCGCTCAGCTTATAGATGCGGGCTTCTGGATATTCCAGGATGTAGCCGTGTACACCGTTGGCCGCATCCGCCGCCAGCGTCTTGCTGCCGGAGTCCAGAATCACCCGGTCGGTTGTCGGACGGCTGACCACCGTCGCGGCGATGCGCATGGCGCAGTCATCGAGCGTACACCAGCCCTTTGTCATGCTGCCATAGTCGCCGAAAACATACGTCCCCACGCGCAGTTCGGTCAGTTCGGGCATCTGATCGGCAAAACGCGCCGCGCCAAAGCCGCCGCCGCTGACCACATCGACACCGATCCCGGCGGCGTCCAGCAGCGCCAGCGTTTCCTGCAAGGCGGGGCGGGCTTCGGGGTCGGAGGGATATACGAGAATTCCGGCGAAGTGCAGGTTTTCGTCACCTTCGATGCGCTCGGCCATCGTGACGATCTCGTGCGGTTCGGCTCCGGTGCGCTGCAAGGCCGTCCCCAGATCGAGCAGCACCCGCAGCGCCATATCCTCGGCTTTCGCGGCGTCGGCTAACCCGGCCAGCACCATCGGATGATCGGCGCTGACGGTCACGCGGTTATACAGCGCCAGATCGACCAGCCGCCGCGTCTTCTTTTCGCCCACGATGTTGTAGGGAATCTGAATGTCATTGAAGCCGGCCTGCGCGAAGACTTCCGCCTCGCTCACCTTCTGGCAGGCGATTCCGACCGCGCCTGCCTCAAGCTGCATCCGCGCGATGGCGGGGATTTTGTGCGTTTTGGTGTGTGGGCGGAACTTCAGGCCGAGGGTGTTGCAATAGGCCTGCATCCGCCGGATGTTGGCTTCCATGATGTCGAGATCAATCAGCACGCTGGGCGTGTCGAGTTCAGCCGCAAACATAGGGAATCCCTGTTTCGTTGGTATGGTTTGACAGGATAGCGATTATAGCATCGGGAGTACTGAGTACCGAGTCGAAAGTATTGAGTGGGGAGTGCCGAGTACCGAGTACCGAGTCGAAAGTACCGAGCGGAAAGCGTGGTGCTGCGAGGTTGATTGAACGACTCGGCAGATGTTGTCGTAGGGACACGGCATGCCGTGTCCAGCGAGGCCAGAGGTCTTGATGCCCCGCAGCGATGTGTGCTCTTTAATCTCTGCGTTCTCCGCGTCCTGGTGGTCTTCCAGAAGAGGTCATTGAGTCTCTCCGCCACACGTTAAAACGTGCGGCTCCAAACCGCCAAGCGCACTAAAGGCGCTGTTTATAAACCTTAATGAGCTTTTTAGCCCCTTCAGTGGGCTTGGTTTTTCGGCAGCCAGTAGGCTTTAGCCACTGGCGGGAAACATAAGCTGTAATTGGATAAAGTCGAGTTTAATGGACTTGGCCTTTGCGCGAACGAAGTTCGCACGTAGCCGGATGTTTTAGAGTCTGGCGAGTGGTCGGAAGTTCTTAATAGGAACGCAAAAGGGGCGCACCCTGTGGTACGCCCCTGCTGAAATTGCGTTCATCCGCTTCAGTTAATGGGGAAGAAGCCCGCGCCCGTCTTGGAGCACTGCGCACGGCGGGCGGCCTGCCCCGCAGCGAGCACCTGCGTCACCTGCTGGTTGATCGTGCAGGACTGCCACAGGACGATCTGCGGTTCCATGCGGATCGAGCCGATGTCGGGCGAGTTCCACACGCCGTCGGAGACATAGCACTGCGACTGATGCAGGCGCTGCTGGATGCAGCGGGTGTAATCGCCGTAGCGCGTGACCACCGAGGTGCTGCCGACAGGCGCGGCAGGTACGGCGGGCGTGGTCGGGACAATCACGACGCCACCGCCGCTGATGGCCTGCCAGCTCAGCGAAACCGACGCAGCGCCGCCCCGTTCGCGATAGTCGATCTGGATGAAGTGTGTGCCTGCCGTCAGCGCCACATCCGCTGTGTAGACGCGCCCGGCCTGTCCCGCGTCCATTGTGTTCAGCACAACCGCGTTGTTCATCCGCAGCGTGAACTCATCGTCGGCCTGGATGCTGAAGCGGTAGGTTCCGGCGGCGAAGGTCTGGCTGCTGGTGATGCGGGCGCTGAAGTTATCCGCCTGCACATTGGCGGCAGGTGCGCCCGTCCCCCAGTTGAAGTTGGGGGAGGGGATTTGCAGGCTGGCGACAGCGCTGCCGCTCAGGTAGATGTTGTTAAAGAAATCGACGCGCCAGGTTCCAGCGGACTGCGCTCCGGCTGGCAGCACGGCCAGAACGCACAGACAGATGATGGTCAGGACAATGGGCAGAAAACGCCGCGTGTTCATGATGATGGTACTCCTCAACTCGGTTGACTGCGTTCATGAGTGAGGACGACCCACTGTAAAATTTTGTTTCCACAATCCGCCTTCCGGCAGGGCAAATCCGTCGAAGGTCGGAGATAACGCCGACTCAGGGCGAAGGGGGAGAAAAGCGAGTCATAGGTAGCCACCCAACCCTATCCACCACACACCCTAACCACATCCTTACGAAACCTCAACACAAGGGGAATTTACCCATCCTCCGTTCTGCCCGAAAATAAACATAGGTTTAATCGATATATCGATGAGAGACATAACGTTGATGTTAAAACGTTTTCAAACGAAAAAACTTTCATCCCCCCGCCTCTCTTCTCACTCAGGACGAGGGGGTAGAGCCTTATTCTTAAGCCCCTCTCCTTTGGGAGAGGGGTTTGGGGTGAGGGCAAAACTGCTGTGGCTGGTCGGGCTGGCACTGCTGCTGATGCCTGCCATCAATGCGCAGACGGCGCAGGCTGCTTATACTGCCCGCATTCAGGGCACGGTATTGGATGCTGCCAGCGGTGCGCCCATCGAAAACGCCGAAATCAGCGTGGCGGGGGGCTATCGCACCTTCAGCGCACCGGATGGCACGTTCGCATTTGAGGCTGTCGCGCTGACGGAAGCGGTCGGCGTGGTGACGGTCACGGTCTCGGCGGAAAGCTATGGCACATACACCCTTCAGGATACGCCGATTCTGGGTAATGATACGATGCTGCTCACGGTGGAACTGACCGCCGAGGCGCAGTTCTATGACGCGGGCGGGTTGCAGTCAATCTCGCAGGTGAGCGACCCCACCGCGCTCGACGAACCGCAGCTTTATGATGAGTTCACCGCCCAGGCCGATTCCGCAGTGGGCGGGAATGAGCCGTTCTTCTGGTCGCACAGCGTCATCCCGCCCACCATTCGCGTCGCGATTTCAGGCCGCACCCGATGCGGTGAGCGCAACAGCAGCGGCGTCTTTGTCTATTATCCGGTGCAGCGCGTGGATACGCTGGACTTCAAGCAGTACACGAAGAACGTGCTGCCGTCGGAATGGATCAATTCATGGAATGGGGCATCGCTGCGCGCCGGGGCGGTGGCCGTGAAGATGTACGCCTGGTGGAAGATCAACATCGGCCCGCGCACCCGCGACGGCTTTACGTTTGATGTATGGGGCGACACCTGCGACCAGATGTACATTCCGGGGCGCGAGTTCGCCTCCACCAACGCCGCCATTGAGGACACCTGGAACTACATCATGCGCTTCAACGGGCAGGTGGGGCGCATCCACTACACTGCGACGGATGAGGTCTGTCAGGCCAATAACCTTTCACCCTGTATGTCACAGTGGGGGTCGAAAGCGCTGGGCGACCAGGGCTACGACTGGGGCGCGATTCTACGTCATTACTACGGCAGCAGCGTGGAGATTCTATTCGTCGGTGGGCCGCCCGCCGCCAACACCAACCTCGTGCGCAACAGCAATTTCAGCGGCGGCACGACCGAATGGACGACCAGCGGCGACATGCCCACACCCTCCACCGTCAACGGGGCGCTTTCCGTCTCGCGGGGGAGCGGGGGCGGCGTGGTCTATCAGCCGCTCGGCTATTCAGCGCAGTTCGGGTGGCCGTTCAACATTCAGCTTGATCTGAGCAACCAGAGCAGCGGGGTCAAAACTGTGACCGTGCGGCTGCGGGCGACCGACTCCGAGGCGGGCGCGATTGCCTGCACCTTCCCCCTGCCCGCCAGCACCGGAATGCAGACCTATCTGATGCAGGGCGTGGCCGGGGCGACATGGTCAGGGCTGCGCTTCGAGGTGGTGCTGGACACCCCCGACAGCACCATCTGGATTGACAACGTGTATGCCGCCTACAGCCCGGCGCTGGGCGTGACACAGACGCAGTGCATCCGTCCCGCGCCGCTCAATGATCTGTTCATCAATCGGACGGCGCTCCCGGCGGAAGGCACGACCACCAGCTATGCCCTCAACGGCGCCTCCGTCAGCCAGGACGATCCCGCCCTGACCTGCCTGGGCAGCCCGCGTGACTATGCCGACTCGGTCTGGTTCCAGTACACGCCCGGTGCCAGCGGAACGGTGCAGTTCAACACGGCGGGCAGCAACTTTGACGGGGTACTGGCGGTCTTTACCGGGAACAGCCCCGGCAGCCTGACGCAGATCGGCTGTAACGACAATTTCAGCAGTCAGACCCGCACGGCCTATCTCTCGCTCAATCTCAGCGGCGGCACGACCTATACGGTGCTGCTGGCGCGGCGGGGCGCGGCGGCTTCCTCCCTGACGCTGATGACGCTCAACGTGAATCGGCTGGGGCTGCTGGCGCCCGGTGGCAGCGTCACCGCCAACAATGGCAACCCGACTTATATCTGGCCGAACGTCAGCGCCGATTACTATTACCTGTATGTGGCCGTTTATGGCGGCGCACAGGTCATCAACGAAGTGCTGGCCTCCAACACCACGCTGTGCAGCGGTGCCCTGTGCCAGCTTGACGCGACAACCCTGCGCGATCAGTATCGGCTCAACGTCGGCTCGTATGTGGTCTATATGAACACCTGGAAGAACGGTACGCCCGGCGCGGTCGTGGGGCCGTTCGTGTTCACGGTGCAGGCCAACCCGCCCGGTCTGGTCACGATGGGCGCGGTCACGGGGACGGATACCTCCCGCCCGACCTTCAACTGGACGCTGAACGATGCCGCTGCGACCGCAACACGCTTCTGGCTGTATCTCGCGCCGAGCGCCAATCTGGGTGCGCCCGTCTTCCATCAGGAATTCAGCCGCGCCCAGGCCTGCGGCAGCAGCAGCGGGACGACCTGCGGCGTACCTTCCCCGGTCGATCTGCCTAACGGTGTGGGCTACAGCGCCTTCGTGGGTGCCTGCGGTGTGGGTGGATGCGCCACCACAGGCGGGCCGTATAACAATGGCTACGCTGGCCCGGCCACGTTTGCGGTCGGTGTCCCGCAGCCCAATCTGCCCGCCGATTTCCGCGTCGAAGTCAATCAGGGACGCCCCACGCTGATCTGGGACGATGACCCCAAAGCCGTGCGCTACAGCGTCGCCATCAGCACTGAGGCATGGCGCTGGCTGTACTTCCAGCCACACCCGCGTACCGAAGCGCTTTGCAGCGGCGGGGAGTGCCGCCTGACACCCGATCTGAACGTCACCAACGGACGCTATCACTATTACGTGAATGCTGAGGGTGTCGGTGGTGCATCGACAGGGGGACCGTACAACAACGGCTATGCGGCGGTGGAATTCGTCGAAATCAACTTCGCCGCGCCCACCGCACCGGGGACCTTTATCGCGCCCGTTGGGAACATCACCAGCGCGAACCCGACCTTTGAATGGCCGACGCAGCCGGGCGCGACCGGGTATCAACTGTGGGTGGGGACGGTCACGCCGAGCTTCCAGACGCGCTATCTGCAATGGCAGGTGGCGGGCGGCGCGATCTGCACCCCGCATCCGGGCATCTGCCGCGTCAGGCCGACGCTCAACCTGCCGCCGGGTGAATATGCCTGGAATCTGCTGGCGGCGGGGCCGGGCGGCAGCAGCAGCTGGGGCAGCGGCATGGCCTTCACCATCAGCGGCGGCGCACCCGGCACGTTAACGCTCACTGCACCGACAGGCACAATCAGCGTGTTCAACCCTGAATTTACGTGGGTGGATCAGCCCAGCGCCGAGCGCTATCACCTGTGGCTGGGCAACCCCGCCGTGACCGAGACGCTGCACGACCAGTGGTACAACCGGGCGGATGTGTGCACGTCGGGTGTCTGCCGTGTGATCGTGCCCGCGCTCTCGCTGACCAACCGCGCCTACTTATGGAACGTCCGCGCCTCCAATGCGGGCGGAACAGGCGCATGGACTCCGAACGGTCAGTCCTTCACGGTCACTGTGCCGCTGCCCGCCGCGCCGCAAATGCTCGCCCCAGCGGACGATGCCGTGATCCATGCCACCAACCGCCCCACGTTCAGTTGGACGACCGTATCGAACAGCCAGGGCTACTATCTGCAAGTGCTGGACAGCACCAATGTCCCGGTTTACGAGCGCATTCACTACGCCACTGAGGCTGTATGCAGCGCGGAAAGCTGCACCGTGCAGGTCGATCAGCCGATTACCTACGGGCTGTACCGCTGGCGTGTGGTGCCGGGCAACGTCAACGGCGCAGGGACGAGCACACCCTGGCGCGATTTCATGGCGCTGTCGGTCAACACACAGCCTATGGCGGCGCAGATGGGGGATGCGCGGCTGCTGCGCGAAGGGAACTGGACAGCGACCACCGATGCCGAGGCGTTCGGCGGCGATCTGCTCCAAAACCAGTCTACAGATGCGGGAATGCCATCGGTGACGCTGAGCTTCATTGGAACACAGGTGGATGTGGTCTATCTGGCCGCGCCGGGACTTGGCTCCTTTACGGTGGAAATTGACGGGGTGGCGCTGCAAACGGTAGACACCAACGCGCCGGAAATCCGCTACGGGCAGATTACGACCGTGCGCGGGCTGGCGCAGGGCACACATACCGTCCGCATCATTGCGCAGGGACAGATCACGCTGGATGCGGTGGTGGTCGATGGCGAGATTCTGACGAGCATCCCTGTCACGCCGACCGCGCCGCCAGCGGTAGAAGCCACACCAGAAGCAACCCCGGAGCCGACGCCGCTGCCCGTTGAAATCACACCGGAAGCCACGCCGCAGGCTGCGCCGACGGAGCCGCCAGCGGTGGAAACCACGCCGGAAGCGACCGCCGAATCTTTCGAGGGTTGATGTATGCCCCCTAACTTCTGGGGGAAAAGGGGTGTCACCCCCCAATCGGGTGGTCACATCCCCCCATGCTCAGGCGTTTGATAAAGGTATCAATCGGTACTTCTGAAAACGGATCCCAGAGGACAATCTCATGGCCGAGAACGCTTATCACAATGTCTTTCTCTTTAGTCCGGGCAAATATGGCGGTTATCTTTACGGCGCACGCAAAAAACCACAGGCAGGCGTGGGCTGTTTTGCCCAGATTGGTGCGCTGTTTCTGGTGCCGGGTGTGGTGATTTCGCTCAGCAGCACGAGCACCGCGCCGATGACGCTGTGGTCTGGTCTGGGATTTGTCGTTGGTGGAGTCTTGTTCCTGCTGTCCGTACTGCCGCCCTTTGTGCAGCAGCGGCGGGAAACCCAGTTCTACGAACATGGGCAGGTGGTGGTGGCGCAGCTTTTGCACTGGGAAAAGACTCGCGGCGGTGAGCGGGAGAACAAGCCCAGCGTGTACAGCCTGCGGCTTGAATTTGTCTCGCCGGAAACAGGCGAAGTAGTGGCCCGCGAGATGAAGGTGCGCTGCCGTTATGCGCCGCCGCCGGTGGGCGCATCAGTCGCGCTGCTGTGGGTCAATTCGCGCCTGGTGCGGCTGATGTAGGGGAAGTCTCGGACAGCGTTTCCTACCTCTGAATTGCATTGTCCGGTACTTGTAGCAGGTTCATAAACGATCATAACAGATCATTCTGCCCTCACCCGAAATCCCGCTGCAAGAGGGACTTAATCTCGCAGGGCAGACCTTCTCCCCCTTGTCCAGCACCAGCGTTCGGGAGAGAGGATGCGGGCGTCTGCCTAATGGAAAAACCAACATAAGTACGAATAATTCGGTGCACGGGCGAGGCGCGCCTCGCCCCTACAGCAACGCCGGAAATGAACAGGCGGTCTTTTGTCGGATGAACCAACAAGTCCTATTCTGCTGAAACAGCTTTTGCCCAATCCGAGAAAAGGCCGGGTCTGAAAGTGCTTCTCGGTACTTTCGACTCGGTACTCGATACTTACAGATACTGCTGCGCGGCCAGCTTCACCACCCCTTCGGGATGGCCGACCAGCCAGCGCAGCGCGTTCAGGCTGCGTTCGCTGCCGATTTTGCCGAAGGCGTGCGCCACCTGCTGCAAAACGGCGGGTTCGGTGCGTTTGCTCAGCGCTTCCATCAGCGCGTCCTCTGCTTCGGCGGTGCCGATCAGCGCCAGACCGTTGGCCGCCGCCTCTGCCCCGCCGGAACGCCCGCTGAGCAGCACGGTCGCCAGCGCACTGATGCTGAGTTCACCGCCGATCCGCGCAAGGGCGGCTGCCGCGTGTTCGCGCACCCCCGGCTGCGGATCGGTCATGGCCTGCGTAAGCAGCGGGATATGCCGCTGTACGCCGGTTTCCGACAACACCTGCGCTGCCATCGTGCGCACTTCCCCGCTGTCATCGCCCAGCGCCTGCTCCGCCAGTTCCACCGCGACAGGCTCCCGATTGCTGTGCAGCATCCGCAGCGCCCAGGCGCGGCACTCCCAGTACGGTTCGTCCATACACGCCCGCAGTGCGCCCGTCAGCTTATCCAGCGGTTGAATGGCCGCCAGCGCCAGCGGTGCCAGCTTTGCCCAGTGGGTTTCGGCTTCCTTGCGGGTGCTGCTGGCGAGGCTGTGGCGGACGTGCTTCCAGAAGATGTACTGCCCGTCGGTGGGGTTAAAGGGCGCGTCCATATCGTGCTGCCACGCCGCCAGCGCGATCACCGCCTGCCCGCGCAGCCGTTCGATGGGGCTGCGGCAGGCTTCCGCCAGCAGCGCTACCCATTCTTCCTGCCCTTTTTGTGCCAGCGCCGGCAAAATGAAGGACGGGGATTTCTGGAACAGCGTGCCCATCGTATTCATGTCGGGGATGCGCAGCGCGGTGCGGGACTCGGTTTTGGGTTTGGCGAGCGCGGCACGAGCGGGTTCGAGCAGACGGGTGATCGCGGCTTCGATCTCGTCCAGCGAGGCCGACTTGAGCAGAAAGGCATCCGCTCCCACTGCTTTCGCCCGCCGCATTGCTTCCGGGTCGTCGGCCATCGTAACCATCAGAATCGGAATCGGGGCGGTGTGGATGTTGCCGCGCAGCTTGCGCACCACTTCCGGCCCCTCCAGATCAGGCAGGTTATAATCGAGCAGAATCAGGTTGGGATGATAGCGCACTGCCAGTTCATAGCCGCGATGCCCGCTTAGCTCCACGCGCACATCACAGTCCAGTCCCATTAAAATCTGGCGATAGGGGAAGCGGTGCGCCTGGTCATCGATGACCAGCACCCTGAGTTTATCGGTCGCCGGTGCGTTGAAGATTTCTACCATCAGTGCGTCGTTTACTCCGCGCCTCGTGCGCCGACTACATAGCGCTGCACCACCCGAATCAGTTCTTCGGTCTGGATTGGCTTTTCAAGAATATCCTTGACGCCCTTAAGCACCAGCATCTCGCGGGTGCGGCGGCCATCCCATTTCAGACTGGTGATAATCACCACCGGAACGCTGGTCTGATAGCGCTGGAGCAGATCGAGCAGGTACATACCGTCCTGCCCGGTCTTCTGGTCGTCCGGGCCGAGCATCATGTCCAGCGTAATCAGTTCATAACGGTGCTTGCGGATAAGGACGCTGGCTTCGTTCAGGGTGCTGGCCGTGTGCACCTCAAGCCCCTGCCCGGAAAGAATATCGCGCAGCACTTCCTGCATGGCTTCCATGTCTTCAATTGCCAGCGCCAGCGGTTTCACGTGGGTGTGTAAGGATGAGGTCGTAATACGGTTTTCGGAAGTTTCTTCTTCCCGTCCCCCCTTCATCTGCGCCGCGTCCCCTCGCGCCGCCTCCCCTCGCGCCGCGTCTGTCCGTGCCGCGTCCCCTCGCGCCGCGTCTGTCCGTGCCGAATCTATACGCGCCGCATCCACTCGCGCCACTTCGTGCACATTCAGCCCTGGCCGGGGCGCGGTGTCTTCCAGCGGGTCGCGCTGCTGTTCACCACGCCGCACCACCGCCTGAAACAGGGCGCGGTTCAGCTCCTTAAAGGCCTGTTCCATCCGGTCGCGGAAGTCGATGTAATGCAGATGATCGAGAAAAGCCGGGAGGGCGGTATAGCGCATCATCAGGGGGATGACCGTGCAGTTGTATTCCTGGGCGCGCTCGACTTCGTACTGCACCCAGCTTGAGCGCACCGACTCCGGCGTGAGCAGCACCAGCATAGCGACAGATTGGGTGAGCGCCCGGTCAATCGACTTCTTCCATTCATCGCCGCCCTTGAGTTCGGTGAAGTCGATCCAGGTGCGAAAGCCCATTTCCTCGACCCGTTGTGAGAAAAGATTCGCGGTGAGACGATCTTCGTGGCTGTAACTGATAAAAACACCCACTTCCTGTCGCTGCATGGCGCGTCCACCTTATGTCATAACGCCCGTAACTTTCGACGGTGCAAAAGCAGCAAGGGCGTGCGTCATTGAGTTTGGTAGAACCTTGTACTGAGTGTGGATTGTTATAGTGTCCATTCTAAACCAGAACCAGACAATCTCCAAGACGAGCGCCAGAAATTTACGCAGGGCGCTGCGCAGGTTGTGTAAGGCTGTGGTGCGAGAATTTGCGGCGCGGGAATTCGGTCTTTAGAGGGAAGACAGCGCCACGCACTGGCACTACAGTGGAAAGATGCAGCAGAATCGGTCGTCAGCTTAGCATCGCAACGATCAAACGATCACAGGAGTCCTTGTGCGCGAACTGTCCTACGAACTGGTCGATGTCTTCACCGATGTGGCCTTTGGTGGCAATCAACTGGCCGTCTTCACCGAACCGGGCGACCTTCCTGCGGAAACGATGCAGAAGATCGCCCGCGAACTGAACCTGTCGGAGACGGTCTTCGTGCTGCCGCCGCAGGACGCCGCCAATCACTTCCATCTGCGCATCTTCACGCCCGGCATGGAGCTGCCCTTCGCCGGGCATCCGACCGTCGGCACCGGATTCGTGCTGCATCGGCTGGGCAAAACAGCGGATACCCAACTGCGGCTGGAAGAAGGCGTCGGGGTGATCGAAGTCGGAATCCAGCCACAGCCCGGCGGCAAGGTGCTGGTCACGATGCAGCAGCCCGTGCCACAGTTCGGCACGATCTACGAAGACCGCGCGACGCTGGCGGCGGTGCTGTCGCTCTCGCCGGATGACCTGATCGACTCACTGCCCGCGCAGGTGGTGTCTTCCGGTGTACCGTTCCTCTTCATCCCGGTCAAAGGCCTGCGAGAGATCGGGCGGAGTCGCGTCCGGCTTGATCTGTGGGAACAGCATGTGCGCGATTTCGCCGCGCCGCATCTGTTCGTCTTCACGCCCGAAGTCGAGCGCAGCGGTTCTACCGTGCATTCACGCATGTTCGCGCCTGCGATGGGCATCGCGGAAGACCCGGCGACGGGCGGGGCAAGTGGGCCGCTGGGCGCGTATCTGGTGCGCTATGGGCTGGCGCGGGCGGCTTCTGAGGGCGTTTACACTATCGTCAGCGAGCAGGGGCTTGAGATGGGACGCCCCAGCTTCATCCAGATCACCATTCAGGGCACGCCCGATCAGATCACCGGGGCGAGCATCGGCGGCTACAGCCAGCCCATCGGACGCGGATTCCTCTACCTGCCGGGTTGAGGGTAAATCGGTAGGACTTACACGGCTGCAACTTTTCTCCCGTAACCTGACGAATTTGTACACGCTCGTCTTTCAACGAAGCGCACCTCCTGGCAGCGGGGAACCAGACTCTCCCCCTTCGCCCTGAGGGAGAAGGGAGTCGGGGGTTGAGGGCGATGCCGAAGTTCTAAAAGTCTTTTTACAACCCGACGGTTCCCCGGCGCATCACCGCCCTTCGCCTTGCGCTTGTAGGCGAATCCGGGGATTTGGCTTACAATGGAAAGACTTAACGTGACAGCGAAAGGGATCTGTATGTTCAAAGCGCGGAGATTTATCTTCATCCTGGCGCTGCTGACCGTCATGGTGCTGGGCGCCACACTCGCCGCAGCACAGGACGCAGAGTCGATTGCTATCGGTGACACCGTTCAGGGGACACTCTCCGACGATGCCCGCCGTGCTCAGTATAGCTTCGAGGGCAGTGAAGGTCAGGACGTGACCATCACCCTCACTTCGGATGATTTCGATGCCTATCTGCTGCTGCTCGATGAGGGCGGCGAGGTGCTGGCCGAAGACGACGACAGCGCCGGGCAACTGGATTCGCAGATCGTCTATTCCCTGCCCGATGATGCTGAATACACCATCGTCGCCACCAGCCTGCGCGAATACACCTCCAACGGGGAATTCTTCCAGGCCGGGGATTTCACGCTCGAACTGACGGCTGAGGACGGGTCGAACACACAGCAGCAACAGCAGGGGCAGACTCCTACCCCCACTCCAGAATCGCAACAGCAACAACAGCAGCAGACCCAGACAGGCGACCCCGGCAGCATCGCCGTCGGGGATACCGTCGAAGGCACACTGGACGAAGCCACGCCCCGCGCGACCTATGCGCTGGAAGGCGCGGCAGGTCAGGAAGTGACCATCACGCTCACCTCGCCCGATTTCGACGCCTATCTCGTCCTGACCGACGAAGCGGGCGATGTGCTGGCCGAAGACGATGACAGCGCCGGACGACTCGACTCGCAGATTGTCTACACGTTTGAGGACGCGGGCACTTATACCATCATCGCCACCAGCCTGCGCGAATTCCGCTCGGAGGGCGAAAACTTCGCCAGCGGCAGCTACACGCTCGCGGTGACGGGCGAAGGCGGCCAGACGACCCAGGCGACCGAAGAACCGACCGAGCCGACCGATCAGCCGCAGCAGACGGGCGACGGTACGATTGCCCTGGGCGGCAGCGTGGACGGTACACTGGAAGAAGCTTCCACCAGCTTCACCTTTGAGGGTGAGGCCGGGCAGACCATCACCGCCACGCTGACCTCCACCGATTTCGACCCCTATCTGCAACTGGTGAATGCCAGCGGCGATGTGCTGGCGGAAGACGATGACAGCGCCGGACGGCTGAATTCACAGATCGTATTTGAACTGCCTGAATCCGGTTCCTATGCGCTGGTCGTGACCAGTTTCCGCGCCATCAGCAGCGAGGGCAACGAGATCGCAACGGGCAATTTCAATCTGCAACTGAGCGCGGACGGCGACGTCGTGCAGCAGCCGACCGGAGAACCGACCGAACCCGCGCAGCCCGCTGGCGACACCATCGCTTTTGGTGATCGCGTGAACGGGACGCTGGAAGAAGCCGAACTGCGCATCGCGTTTGAAGCCACCGCCGGGCAGATCGCCTCGATCTCGCTGGAGTCCAACGCTTTTGATCCCTATGTGCTGCTGGAAGGCCCCGGCGGTGAGGTGATTGCTGAAGACGACGACAGCGGCGACAGCCTGAATTCGCTGCTGGTGACGGAACTGCCCGAAAACGGCACCTATACCATCGTTATCACCAGCTTCAGCGCGATTGTTTCAGATGGTGAAGACTTCGCAACGGGCGATTTCACCCTCACCCTGACCGAAGAGAGCGAACCACGCCCGATTGATCCCACCACCGAGCCGACCGAACCGACCGAACCCGTTGAAGCGGTGGACGGCGGCGCGATTGCGGTGGGTGATACGGTGGAGGGCACACTGACCGAAGCCGCTCCATCCATCAACTACACTTTTGAGGGCCAGGCCGGGGAACTGGTGACGATCACTATGATCTCTGAGGACTTCGACACCTACCTCATCCTCTTCGACGGCGGCACCGAAGTGGCGCGTGATGATGACAGCGCAGGCAACCTGGACTCACGCATCGGCCCGATTGCGCTGCCTGAGAGCGGCACCTACACCATCCTTGCCACCAGCTTCGGCATTGAGACCAGCGGCAGCCCTGGGACGGGCAGCTTTACGCTCAGCGTCACAGCGGCGACAGTTGACCCGATTGAATATACCCAGAGCATCGAAGGGACGATCAGCCCCGAAAGCCCGGTGGTGGTCTACCGCTTCACGGGCAGCGCGGGCGACATCGTGAGCGCTACGCTCAACACTGCCAGCTTCTCGCTCTATGGGCGGCTGACGGGCGAGGGCGCGAACCTCCAGACTTCCGGCGGCAATGCCGTGCTGGGGCCGTTCACGCTTCCGACAGACGGCGAATATCTCATCACTGTGACCAGCTATGACACCACCACCAGCCAGAGCTTCAGCCTGACGCTCAACCGCATCGAGCCGGAACCGATTGTCTACGGCTATCGCATCCGCACCAGCTTCGCGGAAGAAGGCCAGGATGTGCTGTACTACAGCTTTGAGGCGGGCAGCGGGGACAGCATCAACGTCCGCGTGGAGAGCTTCGGCGAGGTCGATCTGCGGCTGGCGCTGATCGGGCCGGGCGGCTTTGAAGTCGCTTCCGACGACGACGGTGGACCGGGCTTCGACCCTGAACTGAACTATCAGGTCAGCGAGGCAGGCACCTATCAACTGGTCGTGCGCCCCTACATCCCCGGCGATGATGGGACGTTCAACCTGTACTTTGCCAATGCTGCCGCGCCTGATCTGGAAGCGGGCACACCGCAAATCCTGCGCCTGAGCGATAAACAGTTCCTCGGCTCCCTGGTGTTCGATGCTGTCGCGGGCGAAACCATCCAGCTCAGCGCCCGCCTGCTGACGCCCATTGCCAGTGAACCGCGCATCACCGTGACGCAGAATGGCATCACACTGGCCGAACAGAGCATCGGGCGCGTGACGAATCTGACGTTCGCCTTCGTCGTGCCGGAAGATGGCCGCATCGAAGTGACGGTGCAGGACTTCAATGGCAATCCGGTCGTGATCGAGTTCACGCTCACCCGTCCCGACGCGGCGGGCGAAGGGCAGTAGTCGCTGCCCAGGGGCAGTAGTCGCTGCCGAAGGGCAGTAGTCGCTGCCCAGGGGCAGTAAAGGTTAATCCAACAGGGACATGGCACAACCACCATGTCCCTGTACAAAAATTCTCTTGAACTTCAACCAGTTACGATTTTTGTTTCCCGCCAGATGCTAAAGCATCCGGCTGCGTGCGAACTCCGTTCGCGCAAAGCCAAGCCCATTTATGGGACACCCACTGAAGGGGCTATGAGGCTCGTGACAGATCAATAATGAGCGCCTTTCGTGCGCTTGGCCGTATGGAGCCGGACGTTTTAACGTCTGGCGGCCAACCCTAATTCTCCCCTATTGCATCACCCGCCGCTGTCGGCTCGATGTAAAGCAAATCGCCCACGTCACAATCAAGGTAGGCACAAAAGGCTTCGACGACTGGCGCATCAAACTTTGTGACAGCGTTCTTCATCCAACGGCTAATCGTCGAGGGGGCAACTCCTGTTTCTGCGGCGATTTCGTTAATCCGGATTCGCCTGCCTTCGCGTGTCTCTTTCTGAGACAACAGGGTAAAAAATCGAGTACGCATTCGCCCGATCAATTTCTTGACCTTTTTAGAAATCGGTGCTACTTTATCGTTCAGCAGCAATCGAACAAAAATTACTAGCGATAGAATATAGTCAGGCTTTATTACTCGATGGTTCGGTCGATATACAGCAGATCGCAGAGGTCGCAGTTGAAATATTCGCAAAACGCGATCAGGACTGGCCCCTCAATTTTGTCCACTTCATTGCGCAACCAGCGATGCACAGTCGGAACCGAAATTCCAGTATGCTGTGCGATTTCGCTCGTGCGGATGCGGCGGTCTTCCTTTTGTTCTTTTTGAGTGAGCAAAAGCAGAAATTTGTTACGCAGTTTTGCCGCCAACGTCTTGACCTTTCATCCAAAACGCGATATTGTCTTTTGAAATCTAGTGTTTAAATTTCAACAATCGCATTAAATCAGTTTCTTCAAGGGAGCGATTCTATATGAGTGACTCTGTTCTGCCAACTTTGCCCGCCGCCGAATTTGAAACTCTGCCGCTGCCACTGCTTGTTGCAAAGAAATGGGGATTTCCCCTGCAACACTATGTTCAGCAGGATGGAGAGACGTTGTATGCCATTCAGGATTGGATTGCTGGACTCACCGAAGAGCCTACGGCAAAAGCAGCGGAAATGTGGCGGTATCTCAAAAAGCAGACCCGTATTTCAACTACGAGTCTGCCTTTCGACGGTGACAGAAGCAGCGCCCCGTAAGGATAGCGCTGTGGTGTCTTGAAATGCTTTACAATAGGGAAAAAACTACAGAGGAAGCCGGGATGGAAATCGACCTGCAACAATCCGCCACAGAGCAGACTCGACCTGCCCAGAAGATGACGGTCGAACAATTTGACGTGTTTGTGCTGCAGCCTGAAAACGCAGATCGCAATTTTGAATACGTCCGGGGAGAAGCGGTCGAAGTGGTCTCAAATCCGAAATCATCCAGCACAGGCGCACGTTTCATCACCTATATGGGAATGTATCTTCTGCACAACGACATTGGGCATCTGACAGGCGCGGACGGTGGCTACTACGTCTCTGGCGAGCGCTATATCCCCGATGTTGGGTTTATCAGCTATGCCCGCCAGCCAGAACTCGCCTACCGCGAAGGTTATGTTGCCATCGCGCCTGACCTGGCTGTTGAAGTTCTCTCTCCCAGCGACACGGACGACAGGCTGCGGGTCAAGGTCGCCAATTATCTGGCGGCGGGGACAGTCGTGTGGATGGTTGATGTGGAAGCGCAGATAGTTGAAGTCTATGTTCCTGGAAAGCCGGTGAAGCAGCTCGACAAGAACGGTGTCCTCGATGGCGGCAGCGTACTCCCTGGATTTACGCTTGCGGTAAAGGATGTGTTTGCGGTGAAATGAAACACTGGGTTTTTTCCAGTCCAAGCGAGTCCAATTCATCCAATATTTATGCACGAAAGTGATATAGTAGGGAAATATCGGCTCTGTTAAATCTTAATGGTAGCGTCATTCCCTATGGCACAGATCGCGCAGTCTGCCGTCGCGCCCCGCGTCGGCACGTTTACCGCCTTGCGTCAGGCCAACTTTCGCCTGTATTTCTTCGGCCAGATGGTCTCGATGTCTGGCACGTGGATGCAGCAGGTGGCGCAGGGCTATCTGGTCTATCAGCTTACCCAGTCCGAACTGTGGCTTGGGATTGTGGCCTGTGCCGCCGGGATTCCGATGCTGCTGATCGCGCCATTCGCGGGCGTGTTCGTGGAACGAATGCCGCGCCGCCGCCTGCTCATCATGACGGGCACGGTGCAGATGTGCCTGGCCTTCATCCTCTCCGCGCTGGTGTTCAGCGACGCGGTGCAAATCTGGCACATCGTCACGCTGGCACTGCTGCTGGGCACGACCAACGCCTTTGATGCGCCCGCCCGCCAGACCATTATCAGCGATCTCGTCAGCCGCGAGATGCTCATCAGCGGCATCGCCATGAACTCGATGATTATCAACGGGGCGCGGGTGTTTGGGCCAGCGGTGGCGGGCGTCTTCCTGGTGCGGTTCGGCCCGGCCTGGTGTTTCCTCCTCAATGGCCTCAGCTTTCTGGCGGTGATCGGGACGCTGTTCCTGCTCCAGCTTGATCGTAAGCCGCTGGTGTCGGGGAAGGCACGTCCGTTGGAACAACTGCGCGAAGGGCTGTCCTATGCCCGTCATAACCCGATTGTGCGGTCACTGCTGCTGCTGGCGACAGTGGGTGGATTTTTCGGCTGGGCGGTGATTGCGCTGTTCCCGGCCTTCGCGGATGAAGTGCTGCGTTCGCCCGAAAGCGGCTACGCCCTTATCAATACCGCGCTGGGGGTCGGCTCGGTGATAGGTGGCGTGATGTCGGCCAGCCTGGGCGCAAAGCTGGGGCGCGGGCGCTATATCGTGCTGATGATGACGGCTTCCAGTATTGCCGCCTTATTGTTCTCGCTCACGCGCAGCGTCCCCGCTGCCGTGTTCATGTGCCTGTTCGCCGGCTATGCCCTCATCAGCTACTTCGTCTCGCTGAATATGACGCTGCAAACCAATATCGCGCCGGAATTTCGCGGGCGCATCATGAGCCTGTATACGCTGTGCATCATCGGCTTTAACCCGTTTGGTGCGCTCGTGCTGGGGCTGATGGCTGAAGAGACGGGAACGCCGTTCGCGCTGGCGCTGTTCGCGGTGGCCTTTGGGCTGCTGTGCGGGCTGGTGCTGGTCAAATCGCCTGAACTGCGGCGGGTGCGATAGCAGGGCATCCCGATCTGAATTTTCGACTTGCGGACTGACTTCCGGTAGACTTAGTCGCGTTGTGCCGGGGTCAGGCCGAAGGCGACCACAAACAGACCGGAACCCGATGTTTGCAAATTATGCCGCGTTGATCGACACGATCCTGCGCGTTTACCCCAACCTTGATGTCAAAACCGTGCGCTATGATGACCAGGGACAGAACAACCTCGTCCTGTACGTCAACGAGCGCTTTGTGTTCCGCTTCCCGCGTTATGAAGCCGGGCGCAGGCAGCTTCAGGCCGAGGTGGTTATCCTGCGTGCTTTGCAGGATTCGGTTTCCGTCAGTGTGCCGGAGCCGCTGTTCGTCCATCTGAAAGCGCCTGTGGGCAATGCCTTCATGGGCTACCCGACCATTCCGGGCAAGGTGGCTGATCTGGATGCGCTGCTTGCCCGCTGCCAGCCCCCCGTGCTTGACCGACTGGCCGGGCAGCTTGCCTCGTTCCTCAAGACACTCCATACCACCCCGCTCGAACCGCTGCGCCCCTTCCCGCTGCCGCGCTATGACCGTCCTTACTGGGAAGGGATGTACGAGCGAATCCGCAAAGGATTATTCCCGCTGATGACTGCGGATGCACAGCGCCAGGCCGCCAGTCACTTCGAGCCGGTGCTGGCTGACCCTGATTTCTTCACGCTGCCCATGACGCTGATTCATGGCGATTTTGGCAGCGGCAATCTGCTGTATCACGACGACCTGGAGAAGTTCACGGGCGTGATCGACTTTGGCAGCGCGGGCATTGGTGACCCGGCCATCGATCTCGCGGCGCTTTCTGGATATGAGGGGACGGGTGCGGCCTTTGTGGAGCGCATTGCCCACCGCTATCCCGGCGCAGAAACGCTCCTGCCGCGCATCCCGTTCTATGCGGGGACGTTCGCGCTGCAGGAAGCGTTGTTTGGCCTTGAGCAGGGGGATGAAGAAGCGCTCAAGGCCGGGCTGGGGCTGCCCTAAACAGGCGTGATCAGATTCAGCACATGCCCGCGCAGTTCGGCGGACGAAAACGGCTTCTGAAAATACGCGCTCACCCCATACCTGGTGATCTTGTCGTGGTCAGGGTCAAAGCCCGAAATCACCACCAGCGGCACCATCCGCAACTGCTCATCCCGGCGAATGGCCTCGACCAGCGCCCATTCCCCCGGCAGATCAGGCAGCAGCAGATCGACAATCATCACATCCGGCTGCTGTGCGCGTGCCCAGTTCAGCCCCTCGGCGGCGCTGTGTGCATGGGTGAACTGCACATTGTGGTTGTAAAAGACCATGCGGATGATGTTGCCGAGTTTTGCATCGTCGTCGATCAGTAAAATGGAAGCCATGATGTCCGGTTAACTCCTTGATCTATAAAGATTGTAAAGGAAAATGACTTCCACAAGGGGGAAACTCGGATAATTTTTTGAAAAACCACTTGACCTAGTAAAAATAGGCGAACTGGCACATTAATTGACCTGTTTTACATGGCTCAGCAGCACGAAAGATACTGTTGGCGAATCCTGGCACACCCCTCCCTGTAGTCCCTCCCCGAAGCGTTGGAGAGGGACGCAAAGCAACATCTCCCTCTCCCCATTGCGTTGGGGAAAGGGTCGGGGATAGGGGTAAAGCGAGTTCACCAACAGCAGCAAGAAAGAAATTACCCTTCCATGTGCGTCCGTAAAGGGTTACTGGTTTTTATAAATACGCGAGGAGTTTTTGGATGACTATGCAACCGAATGCTGCCGCCGCCGGGACGTTTACCCTGGGCGACATGACGATTAACCGTATGGGCTACGGTGCGATGCGCATCACCGGGCAGGGCATCTGGGGTGAGCCGGACGACCTCGAAAAGGCCAGGAAGGTGCTGCGGCGGGCGGTCGAACTGGGCGTGAACTTCATTGACACCGCCGACGCCTATGGCCCCGATGTGAGCGAACGGCTGATCGCGGAAGCGCTGCATCCCTATCCGGCTGATCTGGTGATCGCCACCAAAGGCGGTCTGCTGCGCGGCGGCCCCGGCAACTGGTATCCCGATGGCCGCCCGGAACATCTGCGCAGCGCCATCGAAGGCAGCCTGCGCCGCCTGCGGCAGGAGCGCATCGACCTGTATCAGTTCCACCGCCCCGACCCAAAAGTGCCGTTTGAAGACTCCGTTGGGACGCTGGCCGATTTGCAGCGTGAGGGCAAAATCCGCCATGTGGGGCTGAGCAACGTCACGATGCAGCAGTTGGCGCAGGCGCGGCAGATCGTGCCGATTGTGTCGGTGCAGAACCGCTATAACCTGAGCGACCGTGCTTCAGAAGATGTGCTGGAGGTCTGCGAACGCGAGGGGATCGGCTTTATCCCCTGGTTCCCGGTGGCGGCGGGTGATCTGACCAAAGAGGGAAGCCCCTTCGCCCGTGCCGTCCAGCAGCACCATGCGACCCCGGCACAGATCGCGCTGGCGTGGCTGCTGCATCGCTCGCCTGTGATGCTGCCCATCCCCGGTACGTCGTCCATCGACCATCTTGAGGAAAATATCGCGGCGGCAGGCATTCCACTGACCGACGAGGAAATGCGCGCCATTGCGGGGTAAGCGCTAAAGAACAGGAAGGTTGCAGGGGCGCACACAGCAGTGCGCCCCTGCCGTTTCCCTCACAGCGCCATTTTGTACTTGGTATACCCGCCGAAGCCAGGCTGCCCGAAGAAGGCCGGGCCAAACGCGAGGTACATCTCAAACCCCATGCGCTCGTAAACATGCTGTGCGGGGGCATTGCCGTTGGCGACGGTGATGCCGACGCTGCTGTGACCGCGCCGCCGCCCCTCGTCCAGCAGCGCATTCATCAGCGGCTTGACCAACCCCCGCCCACGCGCCTGCGGGATGAGCGCGACGCTTTCGATAATCCAGGGCGCTTGTGGCAGCAGAAGAAAGTTCCCCTGCGGATCAGGCCACTGTTCGGTATAACGCTGGCGGAAGGTGTCGGTCTGCTCGGCTGACCAGCCCAGCGTTTGCCCAATCGACTCAATCGCGCTGATGCGAACCGGACCGCGGGCGAAATCGGCGCTGGCTTCGATTCCGGCGGCGGCGGCAACAGGTTCGCCTTCGCGTTCCAGCACAAAGAAGTTGTTGACCGCGCCCCACGTCCCCGCATCCAGGCGCAGCACGGTTTCGATAAAGGCGCGGGTGTCGAGGCCGAAGTCGTACATTGGGCCATCCCAGAAGGAAAAATCACTGGGCGGCAGCGAGGCTTCATGCTGCATCCAGGCCAGGAAGGGAATGTCTTGCGCCGAAGCGGTGCGGATGGTGTATGGAATACCGTCTTTCTCAAAGGTGCTGATGACGCGGACGGAGGGGGCAAGGGTAGATTCGGACATGGCGATATTTCTCCTGTTGAAGAACGAACACAAAATAGAAAGAAAACTTTACCAAACGAATTTTTTTTAGATAAAGCGTCGAAAAAATTTAACGGCGGCGCAGTCCGTTGACCCAACTATCGATCAGGTCATCAGCCATCTGGGATTTGGTCTTGCGATTCCACTCCGATGAGATCACATCGATGGTGCTAATCATACTGATGAAAATCCCGGCGATCAGGTCAAGATCGGGCACAACTGCTGCATCGCTTTCAACCGCCCGTTCGAGAATGTGGCGGATAGGCAGGTTGAGCGCGGTATAGGCGGCTTCATCCAGCGCTGCCGCGTCTGCGGGATTAATCGCAGGCAGATCGGCCTTATTGATGCGCATCACATCAATGGCGGGCTGTGACAGAAACCAGCGTGCCACCGCCTTCAACTGGGCGATCCAGTCATCGCCAGCCTGCGCGATGGCCTGCTGAATCCCCACGCCATGCCGTGCATAGCTGCGGTGCATCACCGCCACATACATTTCCTCCTTGCCTCCACGAAAATGATAGTAGAGGGAGGATTCCTTCATCCCCAACGCCTGCGCGATGTGTTTGAGTTTGATGGCCGCGTAGCCGCTGGCGACAAACAGCCGTTCCGCCGCGTCCAGTACGCGCTCTCGCGACTCGTTTTCTTCTGTGTTCACGCGCTTCACCAAACTAATTTTCTTTAGGTAGAATAGCACAGAAAGAGGAGGTTGTGCGAGACACTCATCGAATGTTTAGAGACTATTTCAAAATTCACATTTGCGGTAGGGGCGACGCGCGTCGCCCGTACAATGCCCATTTTTTAAAATAAGTTGTACGTTACCGATGGAGCGCGACCAGTAAAGAATTTTTCGTGAAAAATTTATAGGATGAATTGTCTTTTGTGAACTTTTTTGCTACTATCAGGTTAATACTTAACAATTTAACCCCTCCGCCTCCCCAGGGACATCATGACACTACGACGACTCCTCAACTCCGTGATTGTGTGGGAGGTTGTGCCTGTTCTGCTGCTTGCTGGCTCTCTTGTTCTGGCAAGCATCGTGCGGCCTGTCTTCTTCAACCGCATCTTTTCGCTGCAAGCGGCACGTGACCTTTCCAGTGTGCAGGAACGGCGCTTGTACGAAATCCATGTGCACACCAACCAACTGTTCGAACCCGGTGTGCAGTCCAGTTTTGAAGCGGACGCGGCCATCATCCAACAGCTTGTCAATGACTTCGGTGCTGATCTGCTGATCTGGCGCACTGGGGATGTCTCTCGCAACCTGGCGGCGGCCACCGATGTGGAAGTGCTGCGCCTGCTTGATGAAGCCGATCAGCAGTGGCTGGAGTTTCAGCAAACGCTGGATGCCTATCTTGCCATGTACCCGCAGGTGCGCGGGTTTCTCGATCAGATCGAGCAGTTCAGCGACCTGCTGGCAGAGAACCCGCCCGCGCTCCCCAGCCTGCCGCTGCCGCCCCCTGCCATCAATCCAATTCCCACCGAGGTGGCTGGCCTGCGCGACGCTTATGATGCAGCACGTGATAATCTGCTGTTGACCAGCAGGCTGATTCAGCAGCGCTATGTGGCACTCTCCGAACGCGCCCGGCAGCTCAGCCTGGTGACGCTGGCCGTCGCGGTGCCGTTTGTGATCGCGGTCGCGGCGCTTGCCGTGATCGGCGTAGCGCGGACGGGGCGGGCCGGTTTTGCCATCGCGCTGACCGCGCGCAAACTGGCGGCGGGTGATCTGACCGCGCGGGCACGTCCTTCGGGCATCACCGAATTGGGCGATCTGTCGGCAGCGCTGAATCACATGGCGGCCTCGCTGCAAGCGCGGCAGGAGGAACTCTTGCAGGCCAACGCCGTTCTGGAGGAGCGCGTGAAGGAACGCACGCGCGAGTTAGAAGCCGCGACAGAAGTGGCGCTGGAGCACTCCCGGCTGAAATCGGCCTTTATGGCGACCATGTCGCACGAACTACGAACCCCCCTGAACGCAATTACGGGATACACAAGCCTGATGCTGATGGGTATCCGGGGGCAGATTGATGAAGACGCCCGCCGTATGCTGGAACGAGTGCTTTCCAACAGTGACCATCTGCTCGGCCTTATCAATCAACTGCTTGATCTGGCGAAGATCGAGGCCGCACAGGTGGAAATCGTGAATGTCGCTTTCGATGTGCGCACACTCGTCTCCAAATGGCATGACCAGATGCGTGTTCTGGCAGAGGCGCGCGGTCTGTCGCTGACGCTGGAGGTTGACCCTGCACTGCCAGAGCAGCTTTGCGGTGACCCTGACCGCCTGACCCAGATGGGGCTTAACCTGCTCTCCAACGCGATCAAATTTACCCAGACAGGCGAAGTATCGCTGGCGCTGCGCCATGTGGAAACGAACTGGAGCATCATCGTCCGGGATACCGGAGTCGGCATCCCGCCCCATGCACTGAACTACATCTTCGAAGAATTCCGGCAGGTAGATCATTCCTACACCCGTGAACAGGGCGGAACCGGCCTGGGGCTGGCAATTACGCGCAACCTTGCCCGTCTGATGCAGGGCGAAGTGACCGTGACCAGTGAAATGGGCGTGGGCAGCACCTTTACGATCACGCTGCCGCTGATTGTCCCTGCGTCCGAAGCCGCAGCAACGCACGAAGCAGCTCTACATCAAAAGGAACTGGCATGAACATTCCCCCCCAAATTCCACGCACTGTGCTTTCAGGATGGGACATCCTGGTCGTTGAAGACGAGGCCGACAGCCTGGATATTGCCGTGTCGGTGCTTACCTATTATGGCGCATCCGTGCATACGGCGGGCAACGGTCAGGAGGCGCTCCACAAGCTGGAAACCCTGACCCCGCGCCTCATCATCTCTGACCTGTCCATGCCGGTCATGAGCGGCTGGGCGCTGATCGAGCACCTCAACCAGGATCGCCGCCTGATGAGCATTCCTGCGATTGCGCTGACCGCACATGCCATGCCGGGCGACCGCGAAAAAGCCATTGCCGCCGGCTTTCACAATCATCTGACCAAACCGCTGACCGCCACGACGTTTATCCGCCATCTGCTGAACCTGCTGGTGGATATTCCGGTGCTCAACGAGGAACTGGCGTGGAACGGAGACAGCTATGCCCAGCGATAGAGTCCTGATCGTGGAAGACAACATCGACAGCCAGAATATGCTTTTGTGGCTGCTGGAGCACTATGAAATCGGCTGCGATGTCTGTACTTCTGCGGCGGAAGCGCTTCAGCAGCTCGCGGCACGTCCGTACCGGGGACTGGTGGTTGATCTGCGACTGCCGGATATGGACGGCTGGACGCTGATGAACCGGGTGCGTACCGAATCCGCCGATGTACAGGTGGTGGCCGTGACCGCCTATCACTCGCCAGAATTGCGCGACAAGGCGCTCAAGGCCGGGTTCGATGCCTACTTCGCCAAGCCGATTAACGGAGAAGCCTTCATCAGGGAGATCCGCCGCATCCTAGCGCTGTGATCGGCTGGCTCAGAACCGCGCCAGCAGGTCGAGCGTGAGGTCTTCCAGCGAGTCGATTTTGACATCGGCCAGCGCGAGGACTTCCGCCGAAAGCGGAAAGGCCGGGCTGGGCGCGGCGATGATCTTCATGCCCGCCGCTTTGAGCGACCGAATCCCGTTGCCGCTGTCTTCAATGCCAACCGCGTCTTCGGCAGCAATCCCCAGCCGCCGCAGCGTCTCCAGATAAATATCCGGCGCGGGCTTGCCGTTGGGCTGGTCGTCGCCGTAGACCATCGTCTCGAAGACCTGATCGAGTCCGGTGAGCGCCATCACATGCTGAATCACCCGCGTGGGCGAACCCGACGCCAGCGCGACCCGGTAGCGGCTGGCGGCCAACTGCACGGCTTCCAGCGCACCGGGGCGGGTGGGCATCCGCTGGTCATAATGCGCCAGCACCCGGCGGATGGTGTCGTCCATGATCTGTTCCAGCGACCAGTCCAGCCCAAGCCGTTCCTGCATGACCGCCGCCCATTCGATGGTGTTGCGCCCCATCGCGTGGCGCTGGTCATCGTCCGTCCACGTTTTGCCCAGGTCACGGGCGAATTCCTGCCGCGACTGATACCAGTAGACTTCCGAATCCACCAGCACCCCATCCATGTCAAAAATCACCGCTTTGATCGGCATCTCGTCCTGACGCTCTTTTTTGGGATTAATTCAGGTTACAATGCGGCACAGTAATGCGTGCGGCGCAAGTAATACGTGCCGCGATTATAACGCCGAAACAAATAGATCAAATGCTTAATCCCCACCCCAACCCCTCCCCAGCGCTTTGGGGAGGGGCAAAGGGGAGGGGTTATTCTTCATCAATAATGCTTTCTCAGGACCATAACCATGCGCAAAGTCCTTCGCAACCCCATCAGCGGCGAGACGTTCACCATGATCCAGTCCGGCGCGGACACCGACGGCGACTATCTTCAGTTTGAGTGGCTGCTGAAAAAGGGCAGCGCCATGCCCTTTGCGCATGTCCATCCCCTGCAAAGCGAGACGTTCGAGGTGCTTTCCGGCGAACTGACCATGATGATGAACGGGAAGGCCGAGGTAGTACGCGCTGGTGGGATGATCGCCGTCCCGCGCGAGACGCCGCATCAGCCGCGCAACACGGGCGAGGGCGATCTGCGCTGCCGCGTGACCAAGCGCCCCGCCCGCCAGACCGAAGCGCTGCTGGAAGCGATCTGCGACCTGGCCGCAAAAGGCGAGGCCGACCCCAAAGGCCGCCCGAATTTCTTCCAACTGGCGCGGCTGGCGGCGCGGTATCCCGACGAGGGCTATCTGGCGACCGTGCCGATCTGGGTGCAGAAATGGGGCATCCGGGCGGCGGCGTGGTTGGGGCGGTTTTTCGCGCTGCTGTAGTTGGAGATCGTGCGACCGGAAAACGAGGTAGGCGGTGTTTCACTCGCCTCTAACGTTGTTTCACTCGCCTCTAAGAGGAACGTGAGGCCTGTAGATACCGTCTTGAAAGTCAAGCAAATGCAGCGGCCTTTTGCAGATAAAGGGGATCAAAGGGGAGGACTAAGGTCTTGGTTGGTGCTGCTGATGACTTCGACGTTTTTGCGACTGCATATCCGCCCGTCCACTTAATCGTGTCGCTGTACTACGTTCTAACTGGTTTCGCGACTCCTGGAGAAATCAATTAGACAACGAATAATTTGTTTGTACGGGCGAGGCGCACCTCGCCCGTACCATTTTCCGGTGATTACGATTGGATCGTCGCCTGCTCCAGGAGACGGCGGCGGGAGTCGGGGTCGTGCGAGGGCAGATAGACGGTGGGGCGGGAGCCAGCATACGCCCGAATCTGGCGCATCGTTTCCCGGCCTTCTCGTGGCTTGAGCGCGATACCGCCGAGCTTGCCCGCGAGGAGCTGTGCCTCGGTGAAGGAGGTATCCCCCGCGAAGAAATAGGTGGTGTCGCCATCAAGCAGCACCACCGATTGATGCCCTTCGGTGTGGCCGGGTGTCGGGACGATCAGCACATCGCCCGCACGGGTGAGGCTTTTGGTACGGGGGAAATGGGGCAGGTGGCCGGGCAGATGGCCGGGCGTGAATTCCACGCGGGTGGGATTCAGCCAGTCGGGATAGCGGCAGTACAGCGTCCCCAGCGCCGACGGATAATCCTGCGACGGGACGAGCACATCGGACTGTGAAAATGCGCTCAGTCCACCAACGTGATCGGAGTGCAGATGCGTCTGCACCACCCAGCGCACCTCGGCGGGCGGGATGCCGAGAGTCCTGAGCTGTGCGCCGATTTCTTCCTCTGGCGTGACGTTAAAGCGCAGAAATGAGCGGTAGAAGAAGTTCGTGCCGGGGTCGCAGGTGGTGTAATCCTTCTCAGCCATGCGGGCGGTTTCCCCGGTGTCGATCACAATCATGCCTTCGGGATGCTCGATCACCCAGGTGTGAATCGGCAGCCACTCCGTCCAGCGCGGGTCGAGCGCGATGGCGGCGAGACCGGTGCCGTCCGGGCCGGTGAACTGGCGATGCGCGGCTTTGACGGCCACCCATCCAGTCTGGATGCTGTGCAGGCGCAGGCCTGTGGGTGTGGTGACGGAGACGGGTGGTGGGTTTTGCTGTGGTGGGCGCATGATATGAAAGACGTTCCTCGTCGGTTCCAATACTGTTCCACAGCTTAACATGAGTTTTCGCTCACGTTTAAAAGTCTCAGCAGATGTTCAGATACAGGCCTAATCCGCGAGTACATCCAGTTCGAGCAGCGTCACGAAATTGGCCGCGCCCGTGCTTCCCACGAGACGAAGGGCTTCGATCTCAACCGGACGCTCCAGCACGAAATCGATCATCTGGAAAGGCCGCGCCAGGTCAAAGGCTTCGCGCTGCGCGGTTTGCAGCGTTTCCCATTCCCCATTGATGCGTACCTCGAAATGTGCCGCCACCAGCCCGGTTTCAGGTTCGTCATTGTCGCCTTCGATCAGCCGGATACGTGCGGCGGTGACAGGCCGGGGATAGGTCACGGTCAGAATCAACTGATGGTCGGTGTCGCCATCGATCATGAAATAATCCGTCACCTCGAACACTTCTTCCCCGGAGAAGTCATGCTCCTGGCCGTCCATCAGCCACGCGGGATCGCCGCCCGTCCATACGTCGCCCACTTCAACCTGCGGAGGCTGGCCGGGGCGATTGTTGGCGCTGGCCTGATGCAGCCGCCAAAGTGGGTTGGCCGCTAAGGAGGGTGAAGGCAGCGGCGAAAGTTCCCATCCGTCCGACGTGACTGTGCCGCCCGCATCGCTGACCACGCGGTCGATCAAAGGCATCATACGGTCAGCCATAAGCGAGAAGGTATCTTCGGCGTCGGGGTCGTCGGGCAGATAATCCGGCAGGTCTTCGCGGGTGCGGTAAATATTGTACCGATCAGAAAGGTCAAGGTCGGGGAACTGGGCGCGGATCGCTTCCGCCCCATACAGCAGGCCGAGCAGGCCGCCGAGCGTCGCGGTCGGGTTGTCCGAGTCCCAACCGGAGAGGGTGCCGATCTGGACGGTGCTGCGGAAGTCGCCTTCCCCATACAGCAGTGCCATGACCCCCGTCGCGAGGTTCACGGACGATTCGAACCAGTCACGATAGACAAACCCGTTGGCCGCTGCGTCTCGGTGGTAGCGCTGGTAAATGCGGTCACGGGTGGTTTCCCAGGCGGCGGGGTCGGGGTTGGCGCGATATTCGGCCAGCACAAAATCGATCACGTCCGCGCTTTTGGACATATCCGGCAGGCAGCCGCGTGCCTGTTCAACCAGCCAGCGCATCTGGTCACGAGCAGAAAGGGCAGGATCGACGGTGGGCGCGAGCGAATAGAGCAGCACAAAAAACTGGGCTGCATGGGCGGCATAGCCTGCGGCGGTGGTGCGAATGGGCAGATCGGCGAGTTGAAGCGCCTCGCTCGGCAAACCGGGCGCGAGCGCACCAAAGAACTCGGTCGTAAGCTGCGCGTCGATCATCAGCGCCTGGTCATTCACCAGCAGCAGGCCTGTCGCTGGCGGTGTGATGCCCAGATCGAACAGGTCACGCGCACGACGATTGGACACCCAGATAAAATCGTTGATGTGGCGCTCCCATCCCGCGACAATCTGTTCGGGTGTCAGGTATGGGCTGGCGGCCTCGCTCATCAGATGGAGATAAACATATTCGATGTCGGTGTCGTCGTCTGACCCCCACACGGGTTGAACGATAAAGTCAATCGGCTGCCAGCGCCCGACAGTCACACCCCAGTCTTCATCGGTGAAGAAGGGCGCTTCGGTGCGGCTGCCTTCCGTGTTGAGGCCTGTCCAGTTGGCAAGGGACTCGCCCAGCCACATCCCCTGCAAACGGTCATGATAGTCGGTGCGGCTGAGCATCGGTGCGGATTGACTTTCGACGATGCCCGCTGAAAGCAGCAGGATGGAGAACAGGTGAACGTAAATCAGCAGCGGCAAGCGGCGTATTCTCATGGTTTGGTGACTGTCCTGGAATGGGATACGATGCTTCCATTATAGCCCCGATAGCCTCGCACACAGCAGGCAGCGCTGGTAGAGTAACGGGAAAATCAGCAGGTAGGGAGAGGCACACATGCGGCGCAGAGCGGGATTTTCGGGCGTGTTTCTGGGCTTTATGATCGGGCTGCTGGTCGGCGGCAGTGTGGTGCTGGTGGTTTACAGCCGCAGCGACGCGGCAGAAACGCCAGCGGATGCGGCGGAAGATGTGCCCGCCCAGGTGCCGCCGACCCTTCCGGCTCTCACAGCCACGCTCCCACCTGTCCCTGTAGAAACCACTTCTTTAGATTCCGCCTACAGCGAAATCGACGCCCGCGACGCCGTAATGATCGCGCTGTATGAGCAGGTCAGTCCGTCGGTCGTGCATATCATCAGCCGGACGGAGACGTTCAGCCCGTTCTACGGCGTGACTGCGCGGGAAGGCACGGGGTCGGGGTTCGTGTTTGACACCCAGGGTCACATCGTGACCAATTTCCATGTGGTGCAGGGGGCGAGTCAGGTGGATGTGGTGCTGGCGGACGGCACCTCGCTGGTGGGAACGATTATCGGAATCGACAACTACTATGATCTGGCCGTGCTGCGAATCGATGTTCCGGCCAGTATGCCTGCACCGCTGACCCTGGGCGACAGCGATGCGCTGCGCGTGGGGCAGACGGTGGTGGCGATTGGCAATCCCTTCGGGCTGGAACGGACGCTGACGACCGGGCTGGTGAGCGCACTGGGGCGGCGGCTGGAAACCGAAACCGGGGCGCTGATCGGGCAGGCCATCCAGACCGACGCGGCGATCAATCCCGGCAATTCCGGTGGGCCGCTGCTGGATACACGCGGGCGGGTGATCGGCATCAATACCGCCATCAACTCGCCGTCGGGCGGGTCAGTGGGGATTGGCTTCGCAGTGCCGTCGAACGTGGTGGCGCGGGTTGTCCCGGTGCTGATTACCAACGGGCGCTATCCGCATCCCTCGCTCGGCGTACAGGTGGCCGAACTGGGGACGGAGGTCACGCCGGGGAACACGGGCGTGGAGCGCGGGCTGCTGATCCTGCAAACGGACGCGGGCGGCGCGGCGCAGTTGGCGGGGTTGCAGGCGGCGCAGGTGTCGGTGGGCGATTTCGGGCGCTATGTGTTTACGGGCGGGGACATCATCACGGCCATCAACGGGCAGCCGGTGAGCCGTCGCAATGACCTGAATCTGCTGCTGGATGAGAACTTCCGTCCGGGCGACACGATCACGGTGACGGTGGCGCGGAATGGTCAGATGGTGGAGGTGGCGGTGGTGCTGGGGAGCAGTTAAGGGAGGAAAGAAGAAAAGATTTGACGCAAAGGCGCGAAGGACGCAAAGGTTCGCAAAGCGAAGGAAGACGGTAGGGGCGCACCCGTGTGTGCGCCCGTCTGATAAGGAACAGCGTAAAGAAGAAAAGCGACGCAAAGGCGCAGCGCACATTTGCGTCCGCAAAGGTTCGCAAAGAAAAGGAAGACGGTAGGGGCGCACCCGTGTATGCGCCCGTCTGATAAGAAATAGCCTAAATAAAAAAGCGACGCAAAGGCGCAGAGTCCGCAAAGGTTCGCAAAGCGAGGGAGAGAAAAGAATTTGACGCAAAGGCGCGAAGGACGCAAAGGTTCGCAAAGAAAAGGAAGACGGTAGGGGCGCACCCGTGTGTGCGCCCGTCCGATAAGAAATAGCCTAAAGAAAAAAGCGACGCAAAGGCGCGAAGGACGCAAAGGTTCGCAAAGCGAGGGAGAGAAGATCTGACGCAGAGGCGATAGCGGTTGTCAGGCTTGAGGTGAACTAGACGAGACTTAATCTGACACTCGGAGTAAAGTCAAGAGGATAGAGGAGTGTCACGATGAACAACGAACAGAAGATTATCGCAACGAAACTGGGCTTGCTGAAACTCGCCGAGCGCTTGGGCAATGTCAGTG
>JANRLJ010000219.1:0-7348 GCA_033762735.1 bacterium
GGAGAGGGGGAGAAGACCAGGGAAGCGTGTTAAGTCCCTCTCCCTGAGGCAGAGGGATTTAGGGTGAGGGCAAATGAGCCGTTGTGAACTTTCATAACTCCTTTTAGAGTACCGGACAACGCTATTTAGGGTGAGGGCGAAAATGAACTGTCGTAATTTTTCAAAAACCTTAGACGAGTACGCAACAACCCCGTTTAAGTTCCCCTGTAAAGCAGATCATTCCCCCACAGCAGGCCGAGTCCCTGCTGCACGGCTACAACCGCCGTCGCCCGCAGCCGAGAAAAGCTGATCTCTGCGAAAGGAATGTTGGTCGCGTTATTCTGTGATGCTTTGAACAGCCGGTCGATTTCGTCCAGCGTCGCGTCCGCCAGCATCACATCCAGCCGCGCCAGATCGTCCGCAAAAGCCTGCGTCTCTGCCGGTGTCAGCCAGCCTTGAATGCCTTCTGGCCCCATCATGCGCGTCCCCAGCACGCCCCCGCGCGACAGCAGCCTGGAGAACAACAGACGCAATGCCCGCCCCGGCTGATCGAGCGGTTCGAGGATGTCCTCATAAAAATGGAGATTGATCGAACGGCCTAAGAACTGTGGCGGTTGAATACAGCGCACCTCGATCATCATATCCAGCAGCATTCCGAGGGTTTGCGCCGTGTACTCGTCCTGGCTGACATGCAGGGGGCAGTGCATCCGCAGCGGGCAGGTGATGGATTCGCACCGCTCTACACCGTCAGTCTGGATGGCGGGCAGGTGCGTCGTCCAGCGCTCGATTGCCAGCGGGGAGAGGGTGCTGATGTCCAGGTAGTGGCAGTGAGTGCGCCAATCCAGCCCGGTCGGCAGCGGTTCCTGTGCTGCGTCCCAATCGTCAATATCGTCAAACAACGGCTGCATCCAGGGCGCGACTGCACCCGTCAGCAGCAGATCGAGAAAGGCGGGGACAACTTCGTCCGTGTAACGTGCGAAATCGAAGGGAGCAACAGCCGCGTTATAACCCATGCACATTTTCCCTTACAGGATGAAGTTAGTCGGATTCTTCAAAGCGCACACGGCGGTAAACGTCGTTGAGCGCCAGCATACAGCCAATGGAAGGTAAGGTAATCTGATCGTCTGGCTGAGTCAGATCGCGCAGCACCCAGCGATTATCCGATTGGCGTGTATAATGCTCGACCTGAATCTGCTTCTGGCTGACGAGGACATAATCGCGCAAAGTGGGAATCGCACGGTAGAAGCTGAATTTGGTGCCACGATCAAAGTCCTGGGTTGAAGGGGACAGCACTTCAAACACGGCAGTGGGGTTCAGCAGCATATCGCGCCTGGAATCGGTGTAACGGGCTTCTCCACAGACGACCACCACATCAGGATAGAAGAAGACTTTTTCATCAATCCGCACGCGCATATCGCTCAGGAAGACCTGGCAGTCTCGCTCCAAAAGCTGACCATACAGCAGAAAATTCAGTGCAGAGGTCAATTGATTGTGGCGTTCCGGTGCGCCTGCCATTGCATAAACCAGGCCGTCAATGAATTCGTGACGAATTTCCGCCTCCCGCTCGAAAGCGAGATATTCTGCTGCTGTCCATCGAAGACCGGGTAACGCCGCCATATAAGCTGCCTTGCCATTTATGAAGCGATAGGGTTAATTATAGAACAGAACCCGCCTTAAATTTCGACAGTCTTCTACTGCCCGGTTAAACTCAAATTCGTAACATCAAACAGATGCTTTTGTTGCAGGTAGGTGCGACACGGCGGGTCGCCCTTACCGGAACATCTGCAAAAGGCACGAATACATTCATCATAAACTGGAGCAGCCTTTATGACCCTCAACGGCAACCCCACCATTCCTGAATCCGAATATCCCGAACGCTGGGCAAAAGTGCAGGCGATGATGGCGCGGCACAACCTTGACCTGCTGATCGCCTACGCCGATGACCGCGCCGTGTTCGGCCATGCCCATGCCCGCTGGCTGGCGAATTTCCCTGTCCACTTCGAGCCATGCTTCATCCTGTTCCCGCCGTCGGGGGCACCTGTAATGGTGTGCGGGCCGGAGACGGTCAACTATGCCCTGCTCGCCAGCACCATCAAGGACATTCGTGCGCTGGATGTCTTCACCCACCCCGATGAGGATTACCCCTACTCCAAAATTCAGAGCCTGCCCGAAATTCTCCACGACATCGGCTACAACGCAGGCGACATGCGCCGGATTGGGCTGGCGGGGAAGGGGTTGATCGGCGCTGATCTGTATACCGCGCTCACCCGCACCTTTGCCGGGGCGGAATGGGTGGACAGCGAATCGGCCATGCTGGAAATCCGTGCCATCAAGTCCCCCGCCGAAATCGCTGTCATCCGTCACACCTACAACATCGCGGAGATCGGCCTGCAAGCAGCGGTGGAGGCGATCAGACCCGGCGTAACCGAACGCGCCGTTGCCGCCGAAGTGGACGCGGCCATGCGGCGGGCAGGCATCGAAGGCTATGGGCTGGAGACGTGCGTCGCAGCCGGACCGAATTCGCGTTCCATCCTGGGGCGCTCCACCTGGCGCAAAATCGAGGACAACGACCTGGTGCTGCTGACGATCTTCCCACGCTATGAAGGCTATCACGCCGCAATTGGCCGCCCGGTGCTGGTGGGCAATCCGGGGAAGGAAATCGAGTTCGCGCTGGAAAAGGCCTGGGAAGCGGAGCTGGCAGCCTTTGAACTGATGCGTCCGGGGGCACCAGGGCGTGAGGTGGAAGGCGCGGCGCGGCGGACGATGGAAGAAGCAGGACTGGGCGAATACTTCCCCTATTCGGGTGTCCACAGCGTCGGCGTGATCGAGTTCGAGCCGCCCATCTTCGGCCCAAGCGCGACGGGCACGGTGCAGGCGGAGATGGTGCTGTCGATTGATGTGCCGGTGTTCCATACACCCTGGGGCGGGCTGCGGCATGAGGACGGCTTCCTGATTACGGCAGATGGCGCGGAACGGCTGCACGAAACGCCCTATCGGATTCAGAAATAAGGGAATTTGTCGGGGCGCAGCAGATTGCGCCCCCACGATCCCCCTAAACCCGTGCTGCAATCGCCTCTGCAAAGCGCTGTGGAGCGTCCGCCGCCGCCCGCAGGAACAGCGACGGTTCGATCAGTTCCAGTTCCATCAGCAGAAACCGCCCATCGACCTCCACCCCATCCACACGGGCATAGAGCGGCGTCGTATCAAGCGAGTCGAGAATCGCCTGCACCTGTTCCAGCAGCGCGGGCGTTGGTGTTTCCAGAGACACTTTTCCGCCGAATTCTGACTGCACCCGGAAGTCGCCCGCCTGCGGATACTTCTTGACGGCATGACTGTAGCGGCCATCGAAGTACAGCAGCGACCACTCCCCCACGACGGTAATCTCCCGCACGAACGGCTGAATCATCACATCGACAAGGGCGGTAAAACCGGAAAGCGCTTCCACGCGAAGCCGCTCCGTCAGATACGCTGATGCACTTATGGTCGGCTTGACCACTACTTCATCCGGTTCACCCCAAACAGCCGTGAGCGCGGGCACCGGCTCCCCCTGCTTCACCCACACCGTCGGGATGATCGGGATGCCGCACCCTTCAAGATCACGCAGATAGGTTTTATGGGCGTTCCAGCGCAGCAGCGGCAGCGCATTTTCCACCCGAACACCCAGTGCCTCCAGCCGATCAAGCCATGTTAGGAAAGCGTCCGGCTGATGGTGATAATCCCAGGGGGAGCGAATCACGACCAGATCGAACGCCTGCCACGCCACTGCCGGATCATTCCACACAGCAGACTCCACGATGTAGCCCATCCGGCGCAGTGCCTCCGCGGTCAGATTGTCGTCCGGGGTGATGGCGGGGTTCGCGGCATAGGTGACAAAGGCAATTTTCTTCATGGTCGCTCCTGGACTGAGATGCAGAATCGGCCTGAGTGTATCACGGCTGATTGAACCGGAGATGTCGTTCGTGCTTGCCCTACCCGCGCCGCTACCCGCGCCGCTACCCGCGCCGCTACCCGCGCCGCCATACCCGCGCCTGACCGAACAGATCGGCCAGTTCGATACGAGTCGGTGTCAGCTTGAGCAGCCCATAAGCCGGACTCTCCACCGAGCCGAAGAACGGTGTGGGGTCATAGCCCAGCGGCGGCGGGGTCGTTTGCAGCAGCGTCCACACCCGGCGCTTTTCATCGGGTTCATCCACCCATTCCCCCACAGCGTCGATGTACACTGGCTTGAGCGGGTCCTTCAAATAGGCCAGGCTGACATGCGGGTTGTGTTCCAGGTGCTTTGCTTTCAGGCTGGTGCGCCCCGTCGCAATCCAGCCAGTCGTGCTATCGCTGCCGTTCTCCCAGATGGGATGCAGCACCCGCGACCGGGGGCGGTTGTGGCCGTCCACCGTCGCCACGTTGCACCACACCTGGCTGTGGACGGCGTTGAGGAAATCGTTGGCAATCTGAGCAAAATCGTCGATGTACATTGAGTTATGCTCCTTCTTCCTCTGGTTCAACACGCCAGTATTCGCCGCCGCCGTTCTGCCGCGCCATAAAGCCGAATCCCACAAGGTCGCGCCGTAGGGTAGCATAGTCTCGGTGGATTTCGGTCAGCACGGCGTTCACCTCTTTCTCGGTGTAGCGCCTGTCGGTTTCAAAGCGCGTCGCCAGCCAGCGCAGCACCGTTAACCATTTCTTCTCTTTGGTCGGAAGCTGTGTCAGCCGTCCGTCGAACGTATAGTCGCGCAGCACCTTCTTATCCTCCTCGGACGCCCAATCGAGCGCTTCAATCCAGGCGTTGTCGGATTCCACCGGGACAACCTCCGTCGGTGGTGTTTCGATCTCGGCCACATACGCCTTGAACTTCGCCATGCGCCGTTCGTTGAGGCGGTAGAAGCGCGAGTTGCCCTCCATGCGCAGATGCAGCAGCCCGGCGTGATGCAGCTTGCTGATATGGTGCGAGACGGTCGGTTCGGTCAGCTTGAGCAGCCCGGCCATTTCGCTGACGGTGCGTTCCTGGTCGTTCATCAGCCCGATCATGGTGAGGCGCTGCTCGTCTGCCAGCGTTTTGAGCAGCAGGAGCAAATCCTGCCATTGGTCTTTGTCCATCATTGCATCCTTTCCTGAGATGGCCCGCTCGTGGAGACACGCTAGATTTGTCTAATCGCAGGGGCGAGGCGCACCTCGCCCGTACTAACAGAAGCCGTCATTGTCTATGTTGCCAGCGTACTGGTTTAAGTTCATAGACGTACATCTAATTAGAAGTTTATAGAAAAGTCTTTTTGTGTCAAGTCTCCAAAGATGCAGCACAGAATCTAAAAACATTTAAACAGGTTGCGACTTCATTATTTCGCGCTATGCTTTTGCTTCAACCAACAACGCCAACCACATTTCTGACATCAAACACGACATACACAACCTTTTGTTTATGGAGGTCAAAAAGATGAAAAGATCAATCTGGATACTTCTCGTCGCCATGCTGCTGACCCTTAGCATGACGGCCGTCGCGCAGGAAGACCCGGCTCCCGGTGAGGGCGGCCCTGTCATCACGGGCAACTCGACGGGTTCGATCAACATTGGCCCGCTCAATCCGCTGCGCTGCCAGGCAGAGGATTGCGGCTTTGTGTCCGGCTTTTTGTTCCCGGCGCTGATGGGCGTTACGCCGGGCGAGACTTTCTTCACCCCCGGCGCACCCGACAGCGTGGCGCGTGACTGGTCGCTGAGCGAAGACGGCCTGGTCTACACCTTCAACCTGCGTGACGATCTGTACTGGACGGACGGCGAACAGATCACAGCGGAAGACGTGGCCTTTACGCTGAACGCGATTCTGAGCAACGAGATCGAATCCACCCAGAGCGCCGCCCTGCTGGATGTGGTGTCGAGCGTGGAAGCGGTTGATGACTTCACTGTGCAGGTCACGCTGACTGCGCCCACCTGCACCGCGCTGAACAACCTCAACACCGCCATCGTCCCGGCGCACGTTTTCAGCGATTTCGCCGATATGGTCGGCAATGAATTCGACACCAACCCGACGGTGACTTCGGGCGTGTTCAGCTTTCTGGGAATCGAACCGGGCGAACGCATCGCGCTGGTGGCGAACCAGGACTATGCCTTCGCGCCCGAAGGCGTTATCCCGCAGGGCTTGCTGTATGTCGATGTTCCAGACACCCAGGTCGCGTTCGAGCGCTTCCTGGCAGGCGAACTCAACATCATCGGTGTACCGCCCATCAACCGTGATCAGATTCGCGGTGGCAACTTCCAGACCATCGAATATCCGGCCAATAACTGGACGTATATCGGGCTGAACCAGGCCGACCCCGCCAATCCGCAGGCAGGGCTGGACGAAAATGGCGACCTGATTGACCAGGGGCATCACCCGCTGCTGGGCGATCAGCGCGTCCGCCGCGCCCTGCAACATGCGCTGGACGTTCCGGCCATCATCGAAGGTGCGCTGGAAGGCGAAGGTGTGCAGATGGCGGCCAATGAACTGCCGACTTCCTGGGCGGTAAACCCCGACCTTGCGCCCATCGCGTATGACCCTGAAATGGCCGCGCAGCTTTTCGAGGAAGCGGGCTTCACACTCGGTGAGGATGGAGTGCTGGTCGCGAATGAAAACGCGCTCTACGCCGAACCCGGCACACGCTTCAGCATTGAACTGCTCGGCGCGGAAGGCAGCGAGGAAAACACCCGTGCACTGGCGCTGATTCAGGATCAACTGCGGCAGGCGGGCGTGGAAGTGGAAGTGGTGCAGTTGGACTTCAACACCGCCATCGAACAGATCACCTCGCAGACCTATGATGCCTACCTGCTGGGCTGGAACAACGCTTTCCCGGTTGATCCTGACCAGAGCTGGCTGTTCAACCCGGCGGCGGACGAACTGGAATTCGGCTTCAATGATACGTCCTACTACAACGCCGAAGTGGTTGATCTGATGGAACAGGCGCGCACCCTGCCCGGCTGTGACCAGGAAGAACGCGCCGCCCTCTATCATCGCATTCAGGAAATTCTCCAGAACGACCAGCCCTACCTGTGGCTGTGGGCGGGAAAGACGATGGTCGCTGCCCAACCGACCGTGCAGGGCTTCGCGCCGTTCCCGAACCAGATTTATCACAACGTCCAGACGTGGCGCATTCCGGGGGGATGATTTATCTCGTCTGACCACTTCGCCCTCACCCTAAATAGCGTTGTCCGGTACTCTAAAAGGAGTTATGAAAGTTCACAACGGCTCATTTGCCCTCACCCTCAATAGCGTTGTCCGGTATTGAGGAGAAGGGAAAAGTGTCTAAGTTGATCTAAACTCCTAAGCTCTGACCCAAAGGAGGCGATCATGGACTTAGACACCTTTCTCACACAATTATATGTGATTGTAGACGATTGGTATCAAGCA
>JANRLJ010000220.1:0-21077 GCA_033762735.1 bacterium
TCTGAACCCAGTATTTCTTGCCAGTCCTTGGTGATTTGCGCTATCGTTGTCATGTTGAGAAGATGCTTTCGTCTGCTTGGTCGCTACGAAATTATCTCCTCAACCTTCCTTAATTGCTTATCTTGACAGCTATGGGGCGACTCGGCGAGTCGCCCCCACACTCGTTATCGATAGAGGCACTCACAGTTCTTCCAGATGGTCGTCCACCCACGCCTGATACACCGTGCGCAGGGCTTTGGTCTTCGCGCCGGGCGTACCGTCGCCGAGGGTGTAGTCGTCGATTTCTACCACCGGAACAATGCCCCGGCTGCTGCTGGTGATAAAGGCTTCTTCGATCTGTGGCAGATCATCAATATGCGGCGCATCCCTGCGCAGCGGCAAAATTCCCGGCGCAATTTCAAACACGATCTGCTGTGCGATTCCGGGCAGCACACCGGCACCCGCTGTGCGCAGTTCACCGTTGATAATCGCGTAGAAATTACTCGACAGTCCTTCCAGCATAAAGCCATTTTCATCCAGCAGAATCGCGTCGTAGAGTCCGGCTGTCAGACGGTCCGCAATCGCCTGACGCTGGTGCATCCAATCCGTTGTCTTGGCAGCAGGGTTGCTGCGGGCGCTGTTGGGCGCGGTGATGACGCGCACGCCCTGTTCGATCAACACGGGCGAGAGCGGCTTGAACGGTTCGACGGTGAGGATAAAGGCTTCGGGGTTCTGGCGCGACACGGTCACACGAAAGCGCACATCGCCGTAACCCGCCTCAAGGATGACCTGGCGCAGCACCGCCCGCAGACGAGGGCGATCTAACACCAAGGGAATATCTGCTCGTCTGGCGGAGTCTTCCATCCGGTCGAGATGGGCATTCAGCTTGAGCACCTTCGTCGTCTCAAAGGTATTGGTGACGGTATAAACACCGTCATCCGGCTCAAAACGCGCGGCATCATTCAGCGAGTCAGCCTCGTAGTCAACCGGTTCGAGACCGTTCGGGGTTAAGCGTCGAATCAGCGTGGGCATGTTTATCTCGCTTCGTCCAGCCAGGCCTGCCGATATTGCAGCCATTCGTCATCGTCGGTTTCCCAATCAGCATAGATCGCCACACCGCGCACCGCACGCCGCGCATCCCCGGCCTGCTGTAACCCGGCACGGACGCCGTCAACAGCAGTCTGAATATTTTCCACCCGCTGTTGATGGGCCGGGGGTTCGTCGGAATACGTCGGAATTCCGATCAGCACTTCCGTCCCGGTCGCCAGCACGTCTACCGCCCGCGCATAGGTTTCTACCTGATAAGCCATCCAGGTGGTGTAATCCTCAGGCGTTTCCAGATAGCTGTTGAAGGCGCGGATCACCACCTGATCGGCCAGCAGTGCTACTCGCTGCTTATAGGCTTCCTCAAAGACCGTTCCGGGTGCGATCAGATCAGGTTGTGGAATGGGGGAATCGACTGGAGTCCAGTCCGGCGGCAGCGCGACCGCCACCAGCGCGGTTTCGGGGAGGGTCGCCCGCAGCCGCCGCAGCAGCGCCAGATAGCTCTCGTCGCCGTTCGCAACCACATCCACATCGACAAACACGCCGTCGAAGCCGAAGCGCGTGATCAGTTCCAGCCCAAAACTGGCAATTGATTCCTGCAATTCCGCGTTGCCGAGACGATAACCCTGTTCCCCAAGCGACGCCGGAACCTGAATCCAGGCGTACAGATCGGACGATGGGGAAGCGGTGTTGAACAGTTCAGCGAACGTCAGCACCTCATTTTCCACCTGCAAAAAGCTGTTGGTGCCGGAGTCGCTGCCCGCCCAGGTGTTGTTTTCCTGTAACCATCCCACCCAGGCATAAACCGCGCCAACACGATGGTCGCGCAGTTCACGCGCCAGCACCCGCATCGTTTCCTCGTTCTGCTGCTGATACGTCCAGTCCTGACCCAGCCACAAGGCATTCGGCGCGGCTTCGGCAGGTCTGCCCCGGAACGCGCCCACCAGCGCGATCAGCCCGACCATAAAGGCCAAGCCGGCAGCGCCCAGCGCGATCTCTCGCAGGAATGGAATCGCGGGCAATCTGAACTCGCGTGGAGGGGCAGTCTGCCTTAGGGATGGACGCGGCGGCAAGGTTCGGGACTCGAAGCGCCCCGACGCAGGGGTTGCGCGGGGGGGAAGGCCGCCCGTCCCACTTTCAACCGCCTGACCGCGCTGCTGGCGGCGCATCTGCCGTTCACGGGCACGAGTCATACGCGGTGCGGCTGGCTGACGGTAGGAAAAGTCATCCAGCGGCAGGTCAATGGGCATATCATCGACAGGCGGAACTTCAAGGGATGACGATGATGTGAAGGACGCATCCACCACAGTTGACGAAGAAGCCGAAGCAGACGGCGGCATAAAACGCCGCAGATCGGGGGAGGATTCGGCAGGTGGTTCGCTTGCTGGCAGCGCGTCATCCGCTTCGGCTGCGTCTTGTTCCCAATCGCTCATCAGAATGCCTCAATGCACGACGACACCGCGCCTGCACAGTTATGCGAAAAGCCCTAATTTTTGCAGCAGCGGCGGCCCCAGAATCAGCAGGCCGATCAGCACCGCCGCCACCACGCCCAGGAGTACCGCCGCCGAAGCGACATCCTTGCCGACCTTTGCCATCGGGTGAAATTCCTGCGTGGACAGGTTGATGGCCGCCTCGACCGCCGCGTTGATGAATTCTGCCATCCACACGATGGTGATGGTCAGAATCAGAATTGCGAAGCTGAGGAAATCAATTTCCAGCCACAGCGCCATCAGCATCACAATAATCGACGCGACGGCCTGAATGCGCGTATTTTTCTGGCGGCGCAGCATATACAGCCAGCCTGCCAGCGCATAGCTCAGGCTGTTCAGGCGGTCGGGACTGGTACGGTAGCTGTACTGATCGGGGTCGATCTTCATCGTCCCGGTCAGTGCTTCGGTGATTTTGCGCCGCCTATCCGTCATGCGACTGCCCTTCCAGAGCAGGAACAATGTCGGGCGAGACGCCCAACCGCAGCAGAGCCGCTTCCTGCGCCGCCCACATCACCGCCCGATTTTCAGGCGTGTCATGGTCGAAGCCCAGCAGGTGCAGCGTCCCATGCACGACCAGCAGCACCAGACTGTCGTCCATGCCATGACCTTCCCGCTGCGCCTGATTAAGCGCGTAGGGATAGGCAATCACCAGATCACCCAGATAAGGCAGTTCATCTTCATCCAGCGGCACAGGCGGTTCATCCGCCGGAAATGACAGCACATCGGTTGCCGAGTCGACCCCGCGATAGCGCTGATTTAACACTGCCACCGCTTCATCATCCTCAATCACGACCGTCAGGCTGCCCTGCTCCACGCCCTGCATTTCCAGCACAGCCTGTGCAGCCTGTTCCAATCTCGCAATATCGACCGCAAAATTTCCGTCATTCTGCACATCAACCTGATAAATCGACATCATCCTCAACCTTATGTGTGGTTTCATTTTCTGCCGCATTATCACTCTGTTTTTCCAGGGCGGCAGGCGTACCGTTGCCATTGGGCGCGGCGGGCGTTTCGCGGGTTTCACCCATGCGGCGCAGGCGTGGCACTTCGGTCATCGGTGCGTCATCAGCGTCGATCACAGGGACTATCGGTGTTTCAGCCGTTCGGTTCGGCTGCGACTGAGGCATTTCTGGCGGGCGCTCCGGCGGTGTTGCTTCTGTTACAGGCGGCAGCGGATTTTGCAGCGGAGTCTCGGCGCGTGTCCGAACGCGGGCAATCGCCTCACTGTAATTGATACGCGGATGGAACACCGCCTGCAGCATTTCCACGAAGATATTTTGAATCGTTTTGAGATCGCTGATCGTGATGCCGGATTCATCCAACTGGCCGGACTTGCGGCGGTCTTCGATCACCTGCTGGACGATTTCCTCAATCTCCTGACGATTTTTCGGCTGGTGCGAGCGCACAGAGGCTTCACAGCCATCCGCCAGCATCAGGATCGCGGTTTCGCGGCTGCGGGGTTTGGGACCGGGATACTGAAAATCGTGAATATCCACGCTGGACTCATCATCTCCAGCCAGGATGATGGCCTGGCGGTAAAAGACGAATACCGCCATTGTGCCGTGATGTTCCCGGATAAAGTCGCGGATTCGGTCAGGCAGGTGATACTGCCGCGCCAGATCATCGCCGTCGGTGACGTGCCGGATGATGATGTCGGCGCTGCGATAGGGATCATTGAGAATATCGTGTGGGTTGCTGATGTCGGTCTGATTCTCAGTGAAAAAGGCCGGGTTCAGCATCTTGCCGATGTCGTGATAGAGGGCGGCGGTGTGCGTCAGTTCTGCGTTGGCGCCTATCGCGTTGGCGGCCTGTTCCGCCAGATTCGCCACCTGGAGCGTGTGCTGGTACGTCCCCGGCGCTTCCCGCAGCAGGCGCTGAAGCAGCGGTTGATTCGGCTGGCTGAGTTCGACCAGCTTGAGCGCGGTCGGCAGGTTGAAGAACAGCGTGACGATATACATGCCCGCAATTGCCGCTGCTGCGGTCAGAATCCCATTCAGGAAGCAGTACACAATCAGCAGCGCGAGGCGAGCGGTGTTGTTCAGGTTCGACGTATCCAGGTTGAAGATCATCGCGACGGCGATGCTCATCACCGCCACCATCAGCCCGGCGTAGAAAAAGCTGTTGAGCCGTTCCGCCCGTTTCAGCGTGAGCGCGCCGATGATGCCGCTGGACGTGACGAGGGTGGCGATTTCCAGCGAGTTGTTCGCCATCATCCCGACCAGCAGCCCCAGCCCCAGCACGCCGATGATGGCGACTTCGGGGCCGATGATGGTCACATACAGCAGTGCCAGCGCCGCCGTTGGGTAGATATAAATCTGCCCGCTTAAGCCGAGGCGCGCCCCCAGCAGCACGATCAGGAAAATGGCTGCCAGCAGAGCCAGATAGCGCGGCTGGTTGTAAATCAGATCCGGCCAGAAGCGCAGCATATACAGCCCGGCGATTACCATCACGCAGAAGCTCGCCAGCACTGCACTGATAATCTCCTGCAAGCGACGGTCGCTCAGGCGCAGCAAACCAAGCTGCTGTAAGGCCTCATAATCCACCGTGTCGAGCTGCCGGCCCGCGCTGACGACAAGCTGCCCACGCTCAAAGCCGCGCCGCACTTCGGGCACTGCCTCAACTGCTTCCTGCCGTGCTGCGTCGGTTGCGGCGGTGTTGGGGACGCTGTTCACGCGCAGCAGATCGCTCACGATGGCGACAATGACGGCGGAGTCTTCTTCGTTAAAGCGCACACTCACCTGCGTCGGCAGCCCGGCGCGGACTTCTTCCAGATTATCCTCGCGGATCGGGTCACGCATGACTCGTTCAAGCACGCTGACGATCTGATCGTCGATCTCGCGCCACGTCTCCGCATCGATTTCCAGCAGCCGTTCGGTGATTGGTTCTTCAAGCTGCAACTCGCGCACCTGATTGATGTCACGGATGCGTTGTTCCGACGTGGCATAAGGGTCACGCCGGATGTTGTCGATATAATCGAGGATGTCGCTCGCCAGTTGGGTACGCTGGCTGGTGATCGTCCGGTTGGGCGGGTCGAAAATCGGGCTGACGGCATCCGCCGCCGCCTGCCGCCGCTGCTGGGTGAGCACAGTGCTGAGGTAAGAAACCGTCTGCGGCGCATAGATATTGACGGGCGCGATGTCCCCGACCTGGAGCGAGGCAACTTCGTTGAGGCCGGGGAAGATGCGGTCGAAGGCGACGATCACGGTTGCCAGCAGCACGAACAGCAGCGCAGCGGAAACCACGACGACCTGACTTAACCCTTTGACTGCTCGCTCGTACCGAACATTAAAGTAACGTTCGAGCAGCCGCGCCGTGCGCACAATCATCCCCACTCACCCACCTGGGCATCCACCCATCATGGTCATTTCAGTATGTCGCGGACGATCTGGTTCACCAGTTTGCCGTCCGCAATTCCCTTGGTGCGCTGCATCAGCGGCCCCATCACTTTGTTGATGTCCTTGGCGGAGGTTGCCCCCACCTGCGAAATCACCTCGTTGACCACCGCCTGAATTTCTTCCACCGAAAGCTGGCGCGGCAGAAATTCCTCGATGATGGCGAGTTCACGCTTTTCCGTATCAGCGGTTTCCGCGCGGCGCGCCTTGCTCATCTCGTCAATCGTCTCGCGGCGCTTCTTGGCTTCCTTCTGCAGCACGTCCTGCACACCGGTGTCATCGAGCGTCTTCTGCGTGTCGATTTCGACCTGCTTGATCGCGCTCATCGCCATGCGCAGCACATCGCGGCGTTCGTTGTCCTTGTTCTTCATCGCTTCTTTCAAAGCGTCGTTGAGTCGTGTTCTGGTATCTTCCATCATTAACCTCGGTGGTTTGGGTCGTTGGGTTCATGCCGTTCAATCGTGACCGCACCCAGCAGCGGCGTAACCTGCATTACCTGCAAGGCATCATCATAAGCGTCCAGCCGAGCCGGGGTGATGTAATTGGTGAGGACGCGCGGCTGAACAGAACGAACGCGAATATAATTGTCAGTATACCCGACATTGATAAAACCGTCTTCCGTCGCCCCGGCGATCTGCTCCCACAGCACATCCCCTGCCTGGCCGACAAACGACCGTGCAAAGTCGGTCTCCATCCGTGCGGCTAAGGCATGAAGCTGGGCGCTGCGCTGCTTCTTCACGGATTCGGGGACGTGATTCTTCATCCGTGCCGCCGCCGTGCCCGGTCGCTTGCTGTAGCGAAAAATATGCAGCCCGGCGAAACGCATTTCCTCAACGAAGGCCATACTGACCGCGAATTCCTCGTCTGTTTCGCCGGGGAAGCCGACGATCATATCACTCGTCAGGCATACATTCGCGATACGCTCCCGCGCCGCCAGTACGAGTTCACGAAAAGCAGCCTGAGTCGTATGTCGCGCCATCCGCCGCAGCGTGGCATCACAGCCACTTTGCAGCGGCAGATGCAGATGACGGCAGACGCGCCTGTCCTGCCAGAGATCAAAGAACTGCGGAGACAAGTCCCAGGGTTCGAGCGACGACAGGCGCAGACGGGGAATATCCGTGTCCTGCAAAATGGCGCGAACCAGATGCACCAGCCCGTCGCGGTCGTTACGATCATCGCCATAGCTGCCCAGATGGACGCCTGTGAGCACCGCTTCCTGATAACCCACGTCGTGCAGATAGCGGATTTCATCCACCACGTCGGCGATCTCGCGGCTGCGCCCCGCCCCGCGCGCGACGGTCGTCACACAGAAGGTGCAGGCGTTATCACAGCCGTCCTGAACTTTGACAAAGGCGCGAGTCCGACCTGCTGCACCAGCCGAGGCCGCCCGCGCCAGCGGTTCATGATCGAACGGCTGGACGCGCACCCCGGTGATCTTCTCCACGAGGGTGTCCTTGCCGAGGTTATCGACAATCCGCACCACACCTGGCAGCGTCGTGATTTCATGGGGCGCAATCTGCGCGTAGCAGCCAGTAACGGTGATCTGCGCATTCTCGTTGGCGCGGTGCAGTTCGCGGATCAGTTGGCGGCTGCTGCGGGAAGCGTCCTGCGTCACGGCGCAGGTGTTGACCACCATCCAGTCGGCGGCGTCCGGTTGATCGACAATTTCGTGTCCCTGTGCCTGGAACTGCCGCGCCATGCTGTCGATTTCGCTCTGGTTCAGGCGGCAGCCGAGCATCCGCAAATGGACTTTCACGTTTCGGTTCCTGTCTAAACTTCGCTTGCTGCCCTCAACACTTTAAGCGGAGCACTATTTTCTTTTTCTGTGTGCAAAGAGGGAGCGCCTGTCTGAGTTCAAAAACTCATTGCTCATCGCTTTCCTGACTGTACTTAAAACGGCAGCGGTTCATAGACGACCAGATTATCGAACGCGACGGTCACATCAATCGCCGGGTCAGCCTTCACGCCGAGCGCCACACGTCCATAGCGCAGGCTGTCATCGGTCAGGGTAGTCACCCACTCCCCTTCCATACACTCTCCCTGGACGCCGACCGTGCTGATGGCGTTCGGGTTGTTGGGTACGCACAGTTCGATCTGCTGGCCGTTGATGAAAAACTGAAACTGGTTGCCAAAGCCAACCACACGCAGCCGATTCACCGCGTTCATCCCGGTCTGGATGGCCGGGGAGGGATGCCACTGGCTGAGTGGTTTGGCGCTACCGTTGACGGTGCGCTCGACCGTGTAATAGCCGTTGCTGCTGATAAGAAAGGCGTAGAGGTTATTGCGGTCGCGCTGGCGGAAAATCACACCGAAAGCGTTGTCTTCTGAACCCTCCACCGCGCTGGCTTCCACCGTCAGATCAAAATTCTGAAAATACGGGCGGGCGGCAGAGTAGACAATGCGCCCTTCCGCAGCCAGATAGACCTGCAAGCGCCCATCCTCGATCTTCGCGGTGTTGCGCTCGTCATACTGCTCCCAATCCTCGATAAAGCCATCAAAGGTGCTGACATAGACCAGTTCACCCGGCGCACCGGAGACGACATGATGCCATCCCTGCGCCAATTGGCTCAGTTGGTAGGACGCACCTATCAGGATGATGAGTGTCAGGAAAATGACCAGCCGCCGCAAGATGGCAAATCCTAGCCTTAGTGAAACCGTTTCACGCTGGATTCTAGCATAAGCCCGCCCCTGACGTAAGCATTAACCGTCCTGGTTGGCGAGTTGCTGCAATCGGATAGCCGCTTCATCACGGAAAACGCCGCCGATTGCGACTACCTGATTCAGCAGTTCACGCCCGCGTTCGGTTTCACCCATTTGCAGCGCGATCAAAGCACGATAGTAAAGGGCGCGGGAATTATCCGCCTCCAGTGAAAGCGCCGTCTCAATTTCAGTCAGCCCTGCCTCCGCCTGCCCTGTGCGATACAACCCCCACCCATAGGCCGCCCGTGCATCGGCATCATCGGCCAGCACTTCCGCCGTCAGCCGCAGCAGTTCGAGTCCACCTTCCGGCAGGTTATAGCCCGTTTCGGCATAAAACAGCGCCAGAAGTTCCTGGAAGCGCTCCTGAACGTGCGGCTCATTTTCAGCCAGCGCGACCGCGATCTGCAGCCAGTGTTCGGCCTGTTCGTAATCGCCGACCAATTGAAAGGCCGTGCCCAGTTCGGCATACAGCGCGGCGTTGTTGGGGTCGGCGATGACCGCCTGCACCAGTGCCCGCTGGCTCGCAGCGAAGTCGTTCCGCGCGCGCCAGTACAGACCTTCGACATAACGCACGGGTGCGCTGTCCGGCGCAAGCGCGACCGCCTGCTGAATCCAGTCCGTGCCATCTTTGCCCTGCTGTTCACGCGCCAGCGCTACGTAGGCCAGCGCTTCGGGATAAGGCGCGGCAGTGCTGGCTGCATACTGAAAGGCACGTTCGGCATCCGTCCACAGGTCAGCCTCCACCAGCAGCAAACCCACCTGCATACTGATGAGGGGATTATCCTGCTCCGCCCGCAGCCTCAGCAGCAGTGGTGAGGCCACGTCCGTGTATTCGGGCTGCCGGGCGGCCACTTCAAGGTACGCATCGGCACGGCGCGGGTCGGATGGCGCCAGCAGCAGTCCCAGCCGATAATTCGCCCAGGCATCGTCAGGCGACTGTTCCAGCAGTGCCCCCAGCACATCCGCCGCCTGTGCCCACCGTCCCAGATCGAGGCAGGTCTGCGCCAAACGCCGCAGTTCAATGATGCTTCGCGCCGGGGCAAGCTGCCGTGCCGCTTCCCAGGAGGCCGCCGCCCCTGACAAATCATTCATCGCGGCGTAGAGATCACCCGCCTGCTGATACAGGTCGGCTGTCCAGCCCTGCTGCTCGGCCAGCGTCCGCACCTGATACAACGCCTGTGTGTAATGTCCCTGCCGCTGCTGCTCGTCGATACGGCGCTGTGCTTCTGCCACAGCCAGCGCTGACGCCTCAGCCGTCGATGCAGCAGATCGATCAAGCCGCGACCATGCCAGCCCTGTCGCCAGCACAGATAAAATGAGCAGCGCCAGCAGCGCCGCTCGTTTTTGCGTTCTGGATTTCAAAAATGCCATTTGGATGAATCAGGAAGTGGTTTTCGTGGGATTTTGCAGCGCAGAGGTCACAACGCGCTCGATCTCGTCGGACGTGAAGGGCTTAATCAGGTAGCTGTGTACGCCTTGCAGCTTACCCACCAGCCGATTTGCCGGATCACCATAGGCCGTAATCACGATTACGACGGGGCGGCGCGCCTTATTGCCAGGGAGTTCATGCCGTTCCTTAATCACGTCCATGATCTTCCAGCCGGTCATATCGGGCAGGCTGATGTCGAGCAGCACCACATCCGGGTTCAGTTCGTCGAAGCGAGCCAGCGCCTTTGCGCCGTGCGTCTCGTGCAGTGTGACCATCTTCATGCGTTCCAGCGTCGCCTGAATCACTTCCGCCAGTTCAGTCGTGTCTTCGATAATCAATACGACCGGGGGATTATTGAGCGCTGCATCAGGCAGGGCATCAAGGACGGCCAGCTTTTGCGTGTCTTCCGCCGAGGGCGCGGCATCCTGAGCATCATCGTCGTCCTTCCCTTCGGGCGAAAGATCAACCGCCGCCAGGGTAGAGCCTTCGGAGGGTGTTTCTTTTTCCAGGTCACTGACGACCACGACCGGTAGAGTCGTAGTTTTCAGGTGGCTGTCGGGTTCGATGCCGTATTCATGCGGCAGCCCTTCAGCCAGATCATCAAATTCAACGGGCACATAAGCAGTTTGTGTCATCATAGCCCCTGACACTGGCTTGGCAATGCGAAGATGGTTCTTTCTGCGGTATTATAACACATCAGACTGCGCTTTCACTGTAAAGACGTTAAGGGTTACAATTCCTTTACTTTTGAGCGAGAGCAACCGAAAGTTGTTGAATGAACGCGACTCCGACGCTGCATTACCGAACATCCATTCCCCTTAAACACCGGGAGGATTGTTCGCTGCTGGGCGTAACGCCTGATTACCGCATCTACGTCGAGGAAGTGTATACACCAGATGCCTGGGTTGCCCAGCACTGCGTCACACTGGACGGGCAGTTTGTGGAATCCATCGACGAGGAATATGGGGAAAAAGCCGTCAGCGGACCGTTAGAAGTGCCGCAGGACGCCATCAGGCCCATACGCGGCTGGCGCACCAACAGCCTGAACTTTGCGGGGCCACGCCAGCGCGGATTGCGGGAACTGGAGCGGGTGCAGGATGTGGTGAAACCTATTCCGGTGCAGGCGAAAATTGCCCTGTCGCAGCAGCCGGGCGTCGAGATTGCGCCGATGCAGCTTCTGGGCGTAGCAGAAAGCTATGTGCTGGCGGAGATCGAACTTGCCCGTCCCAACCTGTACATCGTTTGCCGACGGATGCGCCTAGCCTACGCGCTACCTCAGGTGGAGACGGACGAACGCGGCGCACCTTATGACTATGACACACGGGTGATCTACCTGGCGCATTTTCATCAGCAGAACCACGACGACGAGCATCTGCTGACCAACGGGCTGGAAAGCCTGCCAGGGGTGACACTGCACCGCCCGATGGACTGCCTGCTGTGCGGCGATTTTGTGTTTGTGGCCGATGGCAGCAATGGTGACCAGGTAAGCCACATTCATGTCTGGAACGTCAAGTGGCCTGCTGCGACCGATTCAGAGGACGCCCTGTATGACCTGCGCGGATGAGGGACGATGTCAATGCTGCCAGACTCGCACACAGTACGCCTCGCTGCCCTGCTGGTTGTTTGCGCCATCATGCTCGTTGGCTGGGCGAACAGTTCTGCCACCTCCACAGGGCAAGCGGTTGGTGTCGTCTCTATCTGTCCCACACCGACCATTCAGGTGCGCGGCGCGGCTTTCTCACCCGGCGGCCTTATCCTGACGACCTTCGACCGGGCGAACCTGTGGGTGTACAATATCGACGCAAACAGTCGCTACCCCCTCCCAGAGACGTTTCCGTGCGGCGGCAACTGCCATCTCTCGCCCGACTTCCGCTGGATCACCTACCCCAACGCCTTTACCAACGCCTACAGCAAGATGCGGCTCGATGGCACCGAGCGCACATCGTTGATCCCTTATGCCTCGGAGGTACAATGGTGGTCAACGGAAACGCTGCTGGTGTGGACACCGGGGCACGAGGCTTATCTTCAACCGGAAGCAGGTGGGGAACGCGACGTTCTGGATGTGCGCGGCGTGGTGATGGTGCAGCCCGGCGGGCGCTGGGGTTTGCATGTGGCGCAGCAGGGCGACTTTTTCGTGCGCTCGCTGTTGAATCTCGAAACGCGCGAACAGAACGATCTCCCGCAGGAACGGGTGTGGCTGGGGCTGGACACCACCTACTTCAATGCGGCGGCCTGGTCGCCAGACGGGACATGGCTGGCGTATGTCGCGCCAGGGATGTTCGACCTGAACGCGCAGATCAGCGGCGGAGAACTCTTTGGCATCCGCCCCGGTGACGCGCTGCCGACACAGTGGACGACCCTGACAGGCATTTACGGTGCGGTGCGCATTAACGGGCGGGCGGTGGGCGAACTGAGCTGGTCACCGGACTCAACGCGCCTGGCATTCTGGGTGATGCCCTTAAGCGGGGCTGATCCCGAACAGAATACAGGACAGGCTGTGATTCATCTCCTTGATGTGGATACAGGGACGCTGACGGCCTACTGTGGTTATTCCACCGACCAGCACACGCCCAATCCGCCGCGTTTGGTCTGGTCGCCGGATGGCACCCATCTGGCTTTCGGCGGGCGGGTGGCCGGGGATACACGCGGTTATCTGCTGCTGGCGCTCAACACCCTGGACGGCGTTTTTACCGAACTGAGTGTTGGTGTCTACCCCGCGCTCGGCAATCCTGATGTGGTCGCATGGGGACTGCCGCCACAATGAGGGACAGGCTCGACCTGCCGCTGCTGACATGGCGGCTGTGGAATGCCCTGCGCTGGCCGCCCGTACGCAATCCAGTGTATGGGCGCACACTGCGCACCAGCCAGCGCGGGAGACAGGTGAAGATCAGCGAGGTGCTGATTCCGGGTGTCGTCCGCAAACGCTCTCCGTTGTGGGGGTCACCAATGTGGGGGTTCGTCGCCGGGATCGCCCTGGTCTTTCTGATCTGCTCCGGTGGATGGGTGATCTTAATCCCACTGTTGTGCGCCACTCCGCTGTTGATGCTGGGGGCCGGAACCGCCTGCGGGCTGATCTGCGCGATCAAAATTACCACTACGCTCAGCGCCGAACACGAGCGTGGGAGACACGATCTGCTGGCGCTGACTCCGTCCGGCGCGGCGGGGACAGCCTGGGCGGTTTCCAGCGCGGTCTACAACAACAGCCCGCTCATGAACCAGATCAAGGATTTAGCGCGTGGCGTGTACTTTTTGCTGGCGCTGGGCGCGGCATGGCTGACGCTGCCCGTCCTGCTCAATTTTGGCCGCTTCACCTTCTACAGTGGGAATCTGGTGGCGCTGGTCGCCCTGGCAGCGCTTTATCTTGACCTGATTCAGTCTATCGTCGCTGGCTGTCTGGTAGGCATGATCGTCTCCACCTATACCCGCAGCCCGTTCGATGCCCGTGCACTGGCCTTCGGAGGATTTCTGGCGCTGCAATTCCTCTATTACGCACTGCTGGCGCTGACGAATTTCGCCGCGCTGCCCTTCCTGCTGCGGAATGCACCCTGGCCGCTGCTGCTGGCAATGCAGATTGGCCTGTTTTACCTGCTGCGTGAAGTGCTGATCGTCGGTTTGTGGTATACGCTCGCACATCGGCTGGAAGCCAGTGTCGATGAATTGAACCGGGCGGCGTGGCAGCGTCGATGATGATTGGGCAGAACAGGCTCCACTATGGCCTTCGATGGCCGCTCACCGTTCGGCTGTGGCGCAGGCTGCGCACCCCGCCGGACTCACACCCTCTGTTCCAGCGGGTTTCCGTCGGCCAGTTCGACGTGCTGCCCTGTATGGCGTGGGGTGTGGCGCTGATCCTCGCGCCGCTGATTCTGCTCCCTGCGCTGCTGCTGATCGGCGTCACCTATGGCATGATCTGGTCGGTGGGAATCAGCCAGTGGCTTTCAAAGGAGAAAGTCAGCGGGCGTTATGATCTGCTGGTGACACTGCCGGGAGGCGCACTCGGCCTTCACTGGCTGGCGGGTGCGTCGCTGGTGCATCGCAACATGGCCTTCGAGCGGATTCACAACTTCGGACTGTGGTTCGCGCGGGTCATCTTCGCCATTTATCTGATTGGCTTCCAGCGCTACGGCGGCACCTCGGTGTTCATGATCGGGCTGCCACATGGAACGCTGCTGATCGTGGTGATTGTGGCGGTGGTCGGGCTGATGGTGATCGACCACCTGCAAGCGGTGGTGGTGGGCGTTCTGGCGGGAATGATCGCGCCAACTTTGACAGGCGACCGCTGGAATGGGCGCGTGACAGCGTTAGGCGTTTTCGCCGCTGTGCATTTCATCCCTTACATTGCTGGGGCATTCACCGCCGCGCTGATCGTGCCGTTTCTGCTGGATGCGCTGGCGCAGGGAGAAACGCTTATCGTCGTGGGCGGCCTCCTCGTCTTGATTGCCGCTTTTTGCGTCCCTCGTGAAGCGCTCATCGGCTGGCTGTGGCGCGAGGTCGTCGGGCGGCTGAATGCAAGTGCTGAGGAAATCGAAGCTGTCTTCAGGTAACGTTTAACCCCTTCGCCCCATCTGATATAATCAACACTGTGTGATTTTTTGGAGTACTGTAACGTGACTGATCTTATCGACCCCGGCGCAATTCCGGTCGCGGAACCTGCGCCGTCTGACTCGCAAGACTGGCAGCCCGACCCACAGCACCCCCGCCGCCGTCCGCCCTGGATTAAAGTCAAGGCTCCCAGCGGCGAAACCTATGAAGAAGTCCACCGCCTCATGCGCAGCAAGACACTGCATACCGTCTGTGAGGAAGCGCAGTGCCCCAACATTGGCGAATGCTGGGGGCGCGGTACGGCCACCTTCCTGATGATGGGCGACACCTGCACCCGGTCGTGCGGCTTCTGCGACATCAAAACCGGTCGCCCCAGCCCGCTCGATTGGGCAGAGCCGAACCGAATCGCGGAAAGTGTGCGGGCGATGAACCTGCGCCATGTGGTGATTACCAGCGTCAACCGCGACGAACGTGCCGACGGCGGCGCACCGATCTTCGCGATGGTAATTAAGCGCATCCGCCAGTTGCAGCCCGGTTGCAGCATCGAAGTGCTGATTCCTGACTTCAAAGGCAACGAGGCCGCGCTCAAGATCGTGATGGACGCACAGCCCGAAATCCTGAATCACAATGTAGAAACGGTGCCGCGCCTGTTCAAGAAAGTGCAGCCGCAGGACAATTACGCCTGGGCGATGAAGACGCTGGAAAATGCCAAGAAGATGGATCCGCTGGTGCTGACCAAGAGCGGCATCATGGTCGGTCTGGGTGAAACGTTCGACGAAGTGGTCGAGGTGATGCGCGATCTGGCAGATCGCGGCGTGGACATCCTGACCATCGGCCAGTACCTCCAGCCGAGCAAGCAGCATCTCCCGGTGGAGCGCTTCTACCTGCCGGAAGAATTCGACCGATTTATCGAGCTTGGCCGTGAGATGGGCTTCAAATGGGTGGAAAGCGGCCCACTGGTGCGCAGCAGCTATCGCGCCGACCAGCAGGTGCGCGAACTGTCGAAGCTCAACTACATCCACCTGCGCTCGGAAGTTCGTTAAACGTTTCTGGGAAGGGTGCAGCAGGGTTGCGCCCTTCTCACTTCAATCACGAATCACTGCCCCTGCGTATCTCTGCGAACCTGATCCGGGTCTAAGCCCCGAACACGGCACTTCTGCTCAAAACGCGGGTCATCCATTTCGAGTGCAATCATCACCTGAGCCAGCGAACCAAGCCCTACCAGTGTGATGCCTTCCTCACGTCGCACTGCCAAATCCTGATGCCCCACGCCCAAACCAAAACGCTGCTTCGTCCCTTCCAGCTCGACATGACCGATAAAGCGTGTCATCGTGCCGTCTGTGTCATAGGGTTTCCCCGTCATCCACGAAATTCCATAGAGGAGCGGCAGCGCGACAATCTCATCGCGTCCATCCTCAAAGTAAATTCGGGCAGCGCGGTAGAGAGCGGGATTTGAAAAACCGACAACAAAGACATCATCGAAGGCCGCAAAGCCAATATCGAGGGGTTCCATCTGTTGGTTCAGTCGAATGTACTCAAGACTGCCCAGATGAGTCAGAGAAGGATTTTCTAAAACGCCTTGCAGATCTGGCGGACGCTGCGGGTTGTCCTGTTCCTTGAGCTGCCACAGCATCCCATAACGAGGACGATAGGGGCTGTCGGGCGCGATCAATTGGCTAAGAATGTCTTTACACAGCTCAGCCGTTTCGCCGCTGACCGTTTCCGATGATACCTGGTCACCCACCAGCGCTTCCCTTGCCGGGCCAGACTGAACCAGTTCCATACAAACAAGATGGTGCAAACGAAGCCGTTCTGACCACGAGAGATGCGCAGGATAGCGCTGCATCAAGGATGCTTTTTCCGCCGCGTTAAACGTCCAGTATGACTTTTGCAGGTCGATAAAAGGGTTACTGGGTGTCAAGGTTTCCATCTCCTGTCCATGTAAATCCAGATTGAGCCATCTCCCACAAACGCCACACAGACGCGCCGATCATCGCCGCCCACAGCGGCAGCAGCGCGATCAACCCCGGCGTTCCCGCCCATAACTCAAACAGGACACCCGCGAACAGCATCAGCCCCATCGCAGCCTGTACGCGACGGTTATCGAGCATATATCCAGGTGCATCGCACCCTGAGCTGACCTCAGTCGTCACAATCACGTAAGCGATCACCACCGCAGCAATCAGCACCGGAATCGTCCAGGCGGACGCGGCATAGGGCTTGTTGCCTTCATTGATGATAATCGATACCAGCATCCCGGCCAGCGATAATCCCGCGAAAACCCACTGATGACGGTTGGGTTTTGAGAGCATTGCATCCAGCACAAAAGCGGCTGCCGCGACAACTGCGAACACCCACCAGCCTGTGAGGAGCGCCAATCCGGTTAACGCCAGGGCCACGACTGAATCGCCGATTTTGGCGGGCGGTCCCACAATCCGGTTGACGATGCGAGCCAGCACAATCAGCGCCGCCAGCGACCAGATGCTCGGTGGTGGGGCGAACAGAGATGCGATGAAGGCCAACCCCACACCCAGAAATGACACCCAGGGATGGTCAGGGTCGAACTCGCGCCCGATTACCCAGGCAATAAAGACCGACGCACCTGTATAGAACCCCGCAGAGATCGCCTGTGTGAGTGTCTCGCCGCCGAGCAAACTGAGAATGCCAGCGACGATCCCAGCCAGCGGAGTCACAGCCATAATGGCGAGATTGGTCGGATAACGCGGGTCGAGGATGCGACCAATGGAGGAAAAGCGCAGTTGCAGCGCGATCAGATCGTCAAGGCGCGAGGAATTCATGACATCAGTCCAGTGCTGTGCGTTTACGTTATTGACGGGAAATTCTAGCACACGCACGGGCGGAGGCTGGCGCTCTGTCATGGAGTCTTAAGAATGGACGCAGTAGGGGCGACTCGCCGAGTCGCCCCTAACCAATAAGGGATAACAATAGAGGGAAAATCAGCTTTCGATTACCTTGTCGTCGATCAACTGCTGCTGCACCTTCTGCCCGCGTGGACCGAAGGCGAAGTGCTGGCCGTGAATTTCGAACTCCATGTCCTGCATGGCGCGTCCGGCACGATTCTTCTCGATTGTCCACACCACCCAGTTGCGGTACTGCTTGGCGTTGTAGGGGTTAAAGGCGACATGATCCTTCGCCATGATCTGATACTTATTATTCATGATAATGGCGATGTCAGATTCATAATCCAGGGCACTGCTGCCGCGCAGGTGGAACAGGTGGATGCGCTTGCTCTTGAGGCCCTCGCGGTCCGCCGCCACAATCGACCATACTGGCACATCCAGCGAAAGCGCGATGTCCTTCAGGCCTTCCACGATGATGGTCACCTTATCGTTTTCATCGCGTGGACGTTCCGGATGTACCGCGATCTTTTGCAGATAGTCAATGAATACCGTGACGTTGCCGCCCGTCGCCTCGCACAGCCGCGCCGTCATCTCTTTAATCGCCCGCAGGTTCGTAACCGCCGGGCTGGCCTTAAGCAGAATCAGACGGTCAGAATAGCGCATCATGCGCTGCAAGGCCGGCGCAGTTTTGGGGTTATCGCGTAGAATCGCCTGGAGAGAGCCTGCCCCACCGTCCCGCCCCATGAATTCCTTCGCTCGCTGCGCCACGATGATCTGGAACAGGTCACGCAGTTTCAGCCCTCGGCTCAGGTCGATTTCCGGCGGGTTGATGCTCTCCATGCAGAGCAGGCGGTGCATCAGGTGGGTTTCCGTGTGTTCATAGGAGAGGTAAAACGCATACTGGTCGGTGCGCATGGCGATATTACGCGCAATTTGCAGTGTCGCAATCGTCTTGCCGATGCCCTGGGCCCCGCCCAGCAGCACCAGTTCGGTCTTGCGCAGCCCACCGCCGATAAAGCCATCCAGCGGGTCGAATCCGGTTGGCACCGGGACATAATCCACGAGATCGCCGCGCACAACCTTATCATTGGCTTCGTTGATGACCTGTGTGAGTGTGCGTGGGAGATGCGCACCGCTGGCCGCAACCCGGTCACGTGGTTGAGCCGGCGCACCACTGCCTCCCTGGTTTCTCAGTGAAGGCGGACGTTGTGGCGCGGCAGGCTGGTCCGACTTCAGGATTTCCGACAAATCCGGCAGTTCTACGGAGTCTGAGTTCGAGTTTGCAAAAGGATCGGGGTCGGAAAAATCATCGAGGCGTCTGGTTGACATACAAAGTCCTTGAAAAACTGAACAACGGAAGAATCATCACTGCAAGTCTTCACTCGAATTGGTGCGAATTAACCCCTGATCTGGTCGGAGCAACAAGCGACATGAACTTTACAACACAAAAAAGTATACACCTAAAACAGGAATCGCGTGCAAAAACCACTTTCAATGATTAAGAGGGCTTAATAGCTTTAAGGCTTTCTCACGCATCCACTTATGCCGTACTAATCTACAAAGAACTCTTTACTATGATAGAATGTTGAAATTAAAGGGACTTTTACACCATCCCAATTAAAGTATAACATAGTTGTTATGCCCTACCCGAAGTGTAGGCCATTTTTTATAGTCTCCCGAATTGATACCTAAGGGATAAACCATATTTTTGCGGAGCAAGACACAGGGGTTGCTCTAAGGAGGTAACGAGCGCGTTCGGCAGGCTTTTGCCAGCAGCTATAACATGCCATAAACCGGGTTGCACATCAGGGTTCAACAAACAGCACCACTTACCACAGCGACAACCTAAGTGATGTCCGACCCATCGGGTCAATTTCGTATCTTCTCGACTTGAAAGTTGGCAGGCAGGTAAACGTGATACAAGAACTCCTAAATCGGGCCGACCAGCGCGGCTATCTGACATTCGATGACGTACTCGAAGTGCTGGAGGAAGACGGAGACGACGGCAACACCCTGGACTCCGTACTTTATGAACTCGATGAACTAGGGATTGAGTTACGACAGGAAAATGAGGGGACAAGTCGGATGAGCGTGGGTGAAGACACTGACATCGACTTTGAACCCGAAGAAATACTGCAAGACCCCACCGTCGGGGACATCAATGCTGTATCCGCTGATGACCCGGTCGGTCTGTACTTCCGCCAGATGGCGCAAGAACCTCTGCTGACTGCCCAAGAAGAAATTGAACTTGCCAAGCGTATCGAAATCGGCAAACGTGCCCAGGATCGGCTCGACCGTATCGGCCTGCACGAAACCCACTCCGAAAACTGGATGGCACACATGGAACGGCTGGTGTATGAAGGCCAGGCCGCCCGCGAACATCTGGGACGCGCCAACACCCGCCTTGTTGTGAGCATCGCCAAGCGCTACATGGGCCAGGGCCTCCCCTTCCCCGATCTGATTCAGGAAGGCAACGTTGGTCTGATGCGCGCCGTCGATAAATATGATTACAAACGCGGCAACCGCTTCAGCACCTATGCGACATGGTGGATTCGTCAGGCGATCACCCGCGCACTTGCACAGAAAACCCGCACCATCCGCATCCCGCTTCACATGACCGAACGCATCCGCCAGATGTACCGCACGGCGCAATCGCTGGAACAGTCGCTCGGTCGTCGGCCCACCCCTGAAGAAATTGCCTTTGAGATGGATTTGCCCGCCGACGCGATTCGCGGCATGATGGACGCCAGCCAGCACGCCATCGCGCTGGAACGGCCGGTCGGTGACGACGGCGACAGCGAATTCGGTGATTTTATTGAAGATCAGGACTCCCCCAGTCCGGTCGAATCCGCCACCCAACACCTGCTTGAAGAAACCATTGAAGAAGTCCTCAGCGAACTCACCCCCCGTCAAAGCCATATTTTACGACTGCGCTTTGGTCTGGGCGGCGGCGAACCCCACACCCTGGAAGAAATCGCCAACAAATTCGGTCTGAGCCGCGAACGCATCCGCCAGCTTGAGAAGGAAGCGCTGCGCCGCCTGCGTCATCCGCGCCTCGCGCACAATCTGCGCGATTATTTAGGGTAATCGACCGCAATCGACCCCAGCAGTCCATTTTTTGACAGTTTTACAGAGTTTAGCCGGGCAACCACCCGGCTTTTTTTGTCCTGATGCCACTTTAGGCAATTGTCCCTGACAACCAGCGCCTGTGTGTTTCTTGCCAGCGCGACATTTGAGTCCTAAAATCGCGCCCAAATGATGATCTGAGAGGTGGGTGAACTCATGGCGGACCAGGCACGACCGAAATTTGCATATTTTGATGGCAAGATCGTCCCGATTGACGAGGCTAAAGTCAGCGTAATGACGCACGGCCTGAATTATGGCACGGGCGTATTTGGCGGCCTGCGTGGATACTGGAACGCGGAAGAAAGCCAGCTTTATATCTTCCGCCCGCTCGATCATTTCAAGCGCTTCATCCAGTCCGCCTCGCTGATGCGCATCAACCTCGACCATACACCCCAATCGCTGACCGACATCCTGATGGAGCTGCTGCGCGAAGAAGGCTTCCAGAGCAACGTCTACATCCGCCCTCTCGCTTATAAATCGCTGGAAGGCATCGGCGTTCGCCTGCACGACATCCCCG
>JANRLJ010000221.1:0-109467 GCA_033762735.1 bacterium
TAGGGGCGCGGCATGCCTCGCCCCTACGGGAAAATCAGACATAAAAAGGTTGTTATTTCTCGGATACATCACATGGCGATTTTGGGGTCCTCGCGGTTCAACATTTCGTTCGATTTTGTTGCAGTTGGAGCGAGGGTATGATGAGGAAAACAAAGCCGCACCTGCCTTTTTCAGCAGGCGTCTAACCAAAATAAAACAGAGGCCGCGAAGCCTCTGTCTTAATATTCGATATACCGTTTCCAGGCGTCGGGGCCGCTGCCGACTGCGATCACCAGATAGCTTGTCCTGGGGGTCTTCGGCTCCCACCGCAGCTTCATCCCCGCCTCATTGGGCAAACGACTCCCCTTGCGATGGTTGCAGGCACCACAGGCACAGGCGGTATTCGTCCATTGATCGCGCCCACCTCGGCTGCGCGGGATGATGTGATCGACCGTGAAATCGCTCTTGGTCATCACCTTGCCCTTCACAATCGACCCCGGCTGCACCCCACAGTAGATGCAGATGTAGTTATCGCGCATCAGGACACCCTTACGGCTCCAGTGCGCCTTACGACGGGGCACGTTGATGTAGGTACGCAGCGCGATCACCGATGGAACCGGAAAGGATTCGCGCACGCTGTTCAGATATTTGCCTGTTGATTCGACAATGGTCGCCTTCTCCGCCAACAGCAGGTTGATCGCGCGCGGCACGGTAATCACGGCCAGCGGCTCCCACGTACTCCCGTTGAGCAAGAGCACACGACTGAAAGTGGCTGATGCGCTCGTCACGAGAAAAGCACCCTCTCACTCACCTTATAACACTTTTCACAATCTCATTATAGCGCTTTTTAGCGAACTTGCCTTAAAATCCTGACGTTAGAACACACGTCCTTAAATAAGTTTTAACACGGCTTCTACCTTCTTTTACGGAAACAACCGGACAGACGGACGGAGCCAACACCCCTATCAGCCTTCCATGACACGCGCTGTGTACCGTGCGTCCGTCTCCCCGGCCCTCGTATCAATCAATCTTTTTAAGAGGTTGTTTTGAAGGGGAATGGGCGGCAACAGCGGCCATTCCCCTTTTATGCTGTTCAAACTGCGGTTTGCGAGGACATTCCGTGTGGAGTACCCAACATTACACGTGACTTTATCAACCCGGTCGATAACGGCACTGTCACTCGCTCCAATACACCCAACCCGATTCTTGTGTTTCCCCGTTTACGCCTGCCGGTCTTCCCGGCCTAACAATACAACCCGCCCCGGTCTTACAATTCCTTCAGATTTCAGTCGTTCACTCTTAGTCAGAGGGCACGACCGTCGCTCGCCGCCAGGTTCGAGGACAGCCGTACAGATCAGATGAATCGCTGGCTGTTTCTTGCCCGTCACTACTCATACGCCCGTCCTTTCGTCTCGGTTGAGTTACGAATCCAACTGCTGGCGGCAGCGGATTTTTACAAACTTCATAATAAAGTATGGCACAAATCCTTTTATGAGGGGCATAGTACGCTTGTCTTAATCGAACTCTTGATTAAGCACTTACAACTATGCCCGGATCATGCGCCCTTCTGGTCGCTGCGCGGTTTTTCAAGGATGCGCAGCTTCGGTTCGCGCTTTTCCTCCCGGCGGGACTGCTGGTTGATTTCGCGGATCGTCTCCTGCGCGGTGTAGACCACATCGTTCAGCAGTGCCAGCAGTTCACGCTTGTCGCGCGCGTTCATCGTATGCAGTGTTCCTTCGCTCGCGGCGGTGTGCAGTTCATCCAGCACATCGTAGAGGTCGGCCAGTCGGTTCTCGTTGAAGAGTACAGCAATGTTGGTTTCAGGCTGTTGCATCATGTGCGTTTGTTCCTAGCTTTTGTCCGTGAGAGACTTTTGAAACAAAAAGGGACGTGAGACCTTTTCCTATCAGTCTCACGTCCCTCCAAACTTGCAGGAACTTCTGCCCTGGCTGGCTTTCCTCCCCGTGTGTTACCGGGGTTTTGGCCTCCAGTGAGACTGATACCACCATCGATTCTGGCTGTAGCCGCTGTCGCCAAACAGACGTTCGTCGGCCTGACCCATTCCACCCACGCCCAGAATCCGGCCCGTGACCGACGCGGCGCCAAAAGCGGAGCCGACAGCGGCATACGGTCGCGCAGCGGCATCAGGAGATGCGAACGCTGGCAGCGCCGGGAGGATGCTCTGCGCACTGGCGGGCAGCAGGCAGAATCCGCCCTGGGTGTTGGCTCCGTTATGCAAACGCAGGGAGCCGGTGGTGGGTTGGGTAAGCCAGAAGGCAGCCATCGTCGTTTGTCCTACGCGCCTTTTTCCACGGTGGTGTCTTCGAGCATGCCGAGGATGCTTTCGCCCGTGATGAACACGCGCCGCATCCCGCTGGGCTTGCTGATCTGAAGATGACCACGCTTAATTAAGCGTTTGAGGGTGCTCAGGCTTATGCCCAGCGCCTCTGCCGCTTCTTGCCTTGAGTAGACCGCACCAGGTTCGATGCGCGGTTTGGTGGTGTACTCTGCCATTGAAAACCGTCCTTTACACTGCATACATCACACTAACACATTTCAGAATGGCCGTCAAGGGATTTAATCTGCCCTTAACTGCTCTACAATGTCCGAGAGGATACACAAGGGTTCACAGAAGCGCAATTGAGCGTTCGCTGTGAAGTGCTTGACAAGGTTTACCAACCCGAAGCATAATTGACACGAAAGGCGACGACGGAGACAGTCCACACGTCAACGCACCTTCAGGGAGTCGAAATCTTGACTGTGAATTTCGGCAGGTCGCGTGTGTGGAATTCCCTCTTGAGTTGGAATATGTGGACGCGGTGCTGGTAAAGGCGTACATAAGTGCGCCTTTACAGGCGCGAAGCGATGTTGATATTTCCATGCGCCGACAGGTGAACGGTCAGCCAGGTCTGACTCAGTAGTCTGCTCCGTATCCCTCCGACGTGACAGGAGACGCCCCTCCCCCGGCAAAACAGCCGAGGCGCGGGCGCTGAGGTGGGCGGCTGCGTGCTGCCAAGCAGGGTGGTAACGCGGGAACGCATTGAGAAGGTAAACATGCGCTCTCGTCCCTGAACCTGATCGACTGAGATTCATAGCTCAGATCACCAGGTTTGGAGACGAGGGCGCTTTTTGTTTGAGCGGTTGGCTATTAGCTGTTAGCGATTAGCATTTAGTGGTGCATCACGTAAGTCCCGACAATTTCTTGTATGGTATTGGGCTTTTGGCGAAATGAAGACAGCAGTAGGGTTGAATGAAATGGGTCAAAGTTGGATTGCAGGGATACGACATACCGTGTGGCTACGAAAGACATTACACTTTTCCTTTTTGATTGTTGCTAATGGCTAATCGCTAACCGCTAATCACCAACCACCACACACAGGGAGCACCAATGATCGAACGACTGGACACACTACAACAGGAAGCGCTGGCTCAGCTTGAAGCCATCACCAACACCGATGGCTTACAGGCGTGGGCCACCCGCTACATCGGCAAGAAGGGCGAAGTGACCACCATGCTGCGCAGCATGGGCGAACTTTCAAAAGAGGAACGCCCCGCTTTCGGCAAACGCGCCAATGAGGTGAAGGAAGCGCTGGAAGCGGCTTACGCCGAGCGCGAGTCGCTGGTGCAGGCGCAGGAACTCGCGCACGATCTGGAAGAAGGCGAGATCGACATCACCCTGCCCGGTCGCCCACGCCAGACAGGCGGGCTGCATCCATCCACACAAACGCTGCGTCAGTTGTATACCATCTGGGGCGAGATGGGCTTCCAGGTCTACCGCAGCCGTGATGTGGAAAGCGATGATGTGAACTTCACACTGCTGAACATCCCGCCGCATCATCCCGCCCGCGATATGCAGGACACCTTCTACACCACGCAGGAAGGCGTGATTCTGCGCACTCATACGTCGGGTGGTCAAATCCGCTCCATGCGCGAACTCGGCGGCAACGGGACGCTGCCGCTGCGCGTGGTGCTGCCGGGGATGTGCTACCGCTATGAGCAGATTTCCGCCCGCAGCGAGATTCAGTTCCATCAGATGGAAGGCATCGCCATCGGGCGCAACATCCGTATGAGCGACCTGAAAGGCACGCTGACCGAGTTCGCGCGGCGGATGTACGGCACTGAGGTGAAGGTGCGTTTCCGTGCGTCGTATTTCCCATTCACCGAACCGAGCATGGAAGTGGATGTCTCCAGCGACAACGAACGGCTGACGAAAGGCACGGGCTGGCTGGAAATCGCCGGGTGCGGGATGATTCACCCGACGGTGCTGCGAAACGGCGGCTATGATCCGCGTGAGTGGAGCGGCTTCGCGTTCGGTCTTGGGCCGGAACGCATGACGATGCGCAAGCACGACATCAAGGACATTCGCTACTTCTGGCAGAACGATCTGCGCTTCCTGGAGCAGTTCTAAGCGAGGGGGAGGGAATACCCTTGACCTGAGGTAAAAGGAGCGGCACACACGATGGAAGAACGGCTCTCACGCGGGGAAATCCTGCGACGGCTGGAAACGGAATATCTTAAACTGCATTCGGCGCTGGATAATCTGAGCGCTGTGCAGATGGAGCAGGGCGGCGTAGTCGGGACATGGTCGGTGAAGGATGTTCTGGCGCACATGATCTACTGGAATCGCTTTCCGATTGAGGAGATCGGTCACGCCCTGCGTGGCGAACCCTTCCCTAACAAGGATTGGGAGGATGACGAGATCAATGCTCAGGTCGTCGCACAGTATCAGGCCAACACCGCAGACGATGTGCGGGCAGAATTCAACACCAGCTTTATGGAAGTGGTCGAGTATATCCGCCGCCTGCCCGACAGCGCCTTCCAGCCGGGGAACGAGATCGAACAGCAAACAGGCGAAACCATACACGGCATCTTCGCCAATAACACCTATGACCATTACGCGCTGCACCTGGAACAGATTCAGGAGTGGATGCGCCAAACAAGGTAGCAATCGATGAGCAACGAAAAAACACTCTGGGGACTACATGCTGGCCGAACAGGGGATGCCAACACACTCTTTTTAAAACAGGAGAGAGTTGCAATAGGTTGGCCTGAAATGGGAGACTTAAACACCCTTTTTCCCAACCGTGATAGCTTCAAAACCAAGTACATCAAAACCTACCCAGCAGAGAAACCTGGTGCTGTTCCCTTAAACACAGGTCAGATTTTTCGTTTTATTCATGAAATCCAGGTAAATGACATCGTCATTTATCCGGCCAAGCACACCCGCAGTATTCATATCGGCCAGGTGATTGGAGAGTATGAATATAATCCACAACTGTCGTCAGCCTATCCACATCAGCGAAGCGTGAAGTGGTTGCGGGAGCTACCTAGAACCCACTTCAGTCAGGGTGCGTTGTATGAGATTGGCTCTGCTATGAGCCTGTTTCAGGTTAAATCGTATGCGGAAGAGTTCATTGCAGCGGTTGAAAGCAAGACAGCCCCACAGCCTATTCCAGTTGCAAAAGATGAAACAGTTGCGGTCATTGCAGAAGAAATCGAGGCAACCACTCGTGATTTTATTCTCAAAAGCTTAGCACAGGAGTTCAAGGGACATCCCTTCTCGCACTTTATAGCTCATTTGTTAGAAACGATGGGCTACCGTACACGGGTATCACCACCCGGACCAGACGGCGGGATCGACATTGTAGCACACAAGGACGAACTTGGATTTGAACCACCCATCATCAAAGTTCAAGTCAAAAGCGGAGAGACCAACGTCGGGTTGCCAGAGGTTCAAGCATTGTATGGTGCGGTTGAAGGAAACAAGCAGGAATATGGCCTGTTTATCACATTAGGTGATTTCACCGCGCCGGCGCTCAACTTTGCCCGAAATCGTAGCAATCTCCGCTTAATTGGGGGTGGGGATTTAGTGCAACTGGTGATTGAACATTATGAGGCCTTCGACTCACGATATAAAGGTCGGCTTCCATTAAAGCGCGTTTACGTGCCCAACGTGAGTGAAGAAGATTAAATCATCGGTCTGCATACAGCAAAACAATCTTAAAGGTAGAGGACACAACACATGCTTGTACCACGCTCATGGCTGAAAGAATACGTCGATATTGACGACATCCCGGTGGAGATTATCGGCGAACGGCTGACCCTGGCCGGGCTGGAAGTCGCCCATCTGTATTACCTCGGCGTCCCACAGCAGGAGATTCCCGGCGTCCGGTGGCCGAAGTCCGATCATCTGGTGTGGGATCGGGAAAAGCTGGTGCTGGGCGCGATTCGGGAAGTGCTGCCGCACCCCAATGCTGACCGCCTGGTACTGGCAATGGTGGATTATGGCGCGGGCGAACCGGAACAGGTCGTGACGGGTGCGCCGAATCTGTTCGCTTACAGAGGCGTCGGCCCGCTCGACCCGCCCCTTTATACCGGGCTGGCGCTGGAAGGCGCGGAGGTGTGGGACGGTCACAGCGAAGAACCGAAGCGGATGATCCTCAAGGGCAAGGAACTGCGCGGCGTCTATAACAAAAGCATGGTCTGCTCGGAAAAAGAACTCGGCCTCTCGGAAGAACACGAGGGCATCATCATCCTGCATGACGTGAACGGTCACGCGCCGGGGACACCCTTACAGGACGTGCTGGGCGATGTGCTGCTGGAAGTGGAACTGACGCCCAACCTGGGACGTGCGTTCAGTGTGCTTGGGGTGGCGCGGGAGGTGGCCGCCCTGTTTGACCGTCCGCTGCGTCTTCCCTCTTACGACGTGCTGATGGAAGGCGCGGCTATCGAAGGCACGGTGCAGATCGACATCCGCAATGCCGAACTCAACCCGCGCTTCACGCTGGCGCTGCTGCGGGGGGTCGAGATCAAACCGTCGCCGGAATGGATGCAGCGGCGTTTGCGCCTGGTGGGTCAGCGCCCGATCAACAACATCGTGGACGTGACCAACTACATCACGTTCGAGATCGGGCAGCCGCTCCACGCCTTCGATTATGACAAGCTGGCAGCGCGGGCAGGCGGCAGCACCCCGACCATCATCACCCGTCTGCCCGAAGCGGGCGAAACGCTGGAAACGCTCGATCAGATCAAGCGCGAGTTGCAGCCGCACAACATTCTGGTGGCAGATACCGCCGGGGTGCTGAGCCTGGGCGGGGTGATCGGCGGCGCGGAAACCGAGATCACACCGGACACCACCAATGTTCTGCTGGAAGCGGCGGCCTGGAACTTCATCAACATCCGCCGCACCATGCAGTCGCAGAAGGTGTTCACGGATGCCGGTACGCGCTTCAGCCGGGGGGTGCATCCCAGCCAGGCGATCCTCGGTGTGCGGCGCGGCATCGAACTGATGCGGCAGGTCAGCGGCGGGCAGGTGGCTCAGGGCATCATTGATGTGTATCCCGCCCCTGTTGAACCCGTCAGGATCGACCTGAGCGTGCAGGAAATCCGGCGCATTATGGGCATGGACTTCCCGGCAGAACTGGCGGCCTCATTGCTGCGGCGGCTGGAGATGAACGTCACCGTCGAAGGCGATGTGCTGCATGTCGAAATCCCCGATTACCGCCTGGACATCAGCAGCGACCCGGTGATCGGCGCGGCGGATCTGATCGAGGAAATTGCCCGCATCAACGGCTACGACCACATCCCAACCACCATGATGGAAGACGCGATGCCGCCGCAGTGGGCGAACGTCTCGCTGGAGCGGGAGGAACGCGCCCGCGATCTGCTGACCGCGCTCGGCCTGCGCGAGAACATCAGCTACCGCCTCACCACGCCGGAGCGCGAGGCGCTGCTGATGCCGGATGTAGCGTCGGGGTTAGGCAATGACAGCGGACACTTCCGCCCGCTCTACGGGGACGGCGGTTATGTCGAACTGGCGAACCCGATTGCGTCGGATAAGACGGTACTGCGCCACAGCGTCCTGGTGAACCTGCTGGAAAACGCCCGCGCCAACGCCCGCTACAGCCCGCGCCAGCAGGTGTTCGAGATCGGCAGCGTGTATTTCGTGCAGGAGGGGCAGGAACTCCCCGACGAGCCGCGCCGCCTGGGGCTGCTCATGACCGGCCCGCGCACCACCACCGCCTGGCTTGGCGGCGACAGCGAAACCATCAATTTCTATGATCTGAAAGGCGTGGTTGAAGGGCTGCTGGAAGGGCTGCATGTGCCGAACGTGCGCTATGCACGCGCTGAGCATCCCACCTTCCATCCCGGACGCAGCGCCCGCGTCTTCTCCAGCGACACCGAGATCGGCACGTTTGGCGAACTGCATCCACTGGTTGCGCAGGCCTTCGAGCTGACGGCGGCTCCGGTGCTGGCGGCGGAGATTGATCTCGATCTGCTGCTGGACACGGCGCAGATCGAATTCGTGGTGCGTCCGCTGCCGCTCACGCCGCCCGTGCTGGAAGATGTCGCCCTGATCGTGGCGGAAAATGTGACTGCCGCAGAGGTTGAGGCCGTCATCCGGCAGGCAGGCGGAGATCTGCTGAAATCGGTGGTGCTGTTCGATGTCTATCGCGGCGCACCGATCCCCGCCGGGCAGAAAAGCCTGGCCTACAGCCTGACGTACCAGACCGATGACAAGACGCTGACTGATAAGGAAGTGGCGAAGGTGCGCAAGGCCATCATCAGCGCGGCAGAGCATCGCCTGGGCGCGACGCTGCGGGCATAAAATATTGCGATGAACCGCCGGGACGCACAGAATGAGCCTCGCGGCGTTCTGGCGGTTCAACATTAAGTGAGGTACAACACGGATGAACTTTCTCGAACGGGTGATTGAAGAAGGCCGTCCGGCGCTGCCGCTGGCGAAGCTCGATCTGTTTTACGCCGCGCTCAAGCACTCGCTGACGGTCGATCCGGCCACATATAGCCCGGCCTCGTTCGATCCCTTCTGCTTTGAGCAGCGCGAGTTATACGACCTGAGGGTGCTGCTGCTGCGCCCGCTGGCCTATGAATTTCTCACGGAGTTACAGCCCGATCTGCGCAAAGGCACCCTCGACCGCAAAACCTCGCTGCAAGCCTATCAGCACAAGTTCGGGCGCGACCCCCTGCTGATTTCGGTCAGGCCGAAAATCATGATGCTCACGTATGCCGAATGGCTGCATCTGACATTCGACCATCCGCCCATGCTTACCCTGCCGGACGTACTGCAAAGCGTATAGCGATCTACTCTACCAGCGTTTCCGCCAGCCACAGGCCGATGGTGCCGGTCAGGTCGGGCGCGGCGAACAGTAAGGCCGCACCGCTGCCAGCCGCGCTGCTTGGTTCAAGACGCACGTCACCCGTGCCGACCAGTTGTAAGGCACGGGCAGTATCTACCGCTGCCGTGTCCTGTGCGCTGAACGCGATCAGCAGCGAACGCGGGTTATAGCCAGACATGGCGCTGCTCAGTACATCGCGCTGCGTGGGCGTGAGCAGAATGGCCGTGTCGCACAGCAGATCGACCGCGCAGCCCTGCAGCGCCAGATTCGCGCCCTCCCCCGCGCCGATCACCGCCAGCAGCGCCGGGTTGACGGTCGCCGTTTCGCTCAGGGCACGGAGCATCACGCTGAAATCGGCAGTGCCACCGCCTGAACGGATTTCCATTGCCAGCACCGTATAACCAGCATCGCGCAGACGCGCCGGGAAATCGCCCCATTCCGCCAGCGATACCCCCAGCAGCAGCACACCGCTGTAACGCGGGAGCGGCTGGGGCGTAGTCGTTTCGATCTGTGTAGAAATATTCTGATAAAGATCACCCGACAACATCGCGCCATCCGCCATGACCAACTGAATGCGCTGTGACCCGGCGGTTGCGCCCGGTGTTCCCATCGGCACCGGTGGCAGGGCACTATCCGGCGCAAGGGCAGCCGCTTCGGGGATGTTCTGCCCCGGCCCCCCCAGGATTTGATCTTCGGCCAGAACGGCTGTTGGTGGGCGCACGTCGGTGGTCGGGCTGGGTTCGAGCGTCGGCCCAGAAAGAGCGCGGGTCGGCGTGATCGTCGGCGGTGGTGTCGGACTCAAAACATCACATGCTGCGCAAACGACCAACAATGCAACGAACGAGGTGATACGAACTCGATGCTTTAAATTCAAAACCGGAATTGGCATTGTACGGGCGAAGCGCGCTTCGCCCCTACGGAGACGCTGAATTGTAAAATGGTTGCGACATAAAAAAATCGAACTCCGCAGAACGCGAAGTGCCCAAAAACTTTTTTCAAGAATCTCTCTGTGTTCTCTGTGCCCTCTGTGGTTAAAAAACGGGTTCTGCTTTCCCATCGGCGTTACACAGGGCGGGCAATCACGACTATGCGCGGGCAGCCATCCTCGAACGGCCCAAAGTCGATATCGCCATACACTTCCTCAACCTCGAAGCCCGCCGCGCTGAGCAGCAGCTTGAGTTCCGAGAAGAAATAGTAATACATCACCAGCGGCGCGAAGGTGCGTTTGACCGTGCCGTCGGAGGTGATTTCGTCGTAAATCCAGGTAATCCGCATCAGTTGTTCCACCCGGTCAAGGTAGCTCACAGACTGCTGCATGACCATATGGCCGGATTCACGCTCCAAAAAGGTGCGCTCCAGTGTGACCGCCTCGCTGTCCTGGCTGGCGAAAATCTCGCCTGCGTTGGGCAGATCGAGCACCAGCAGCCCATCGTCCATCGTCCAGCCGCGCAGCCGCCGCAGCAGCGCTAACTGCGTCTCCTGATCGTGGAAGTGCATCAACCCATTGTACGGGACGAGCATCAGCCTGAACTGCCTGTCGAGCGGGAAGGTCAGCACATCACCGTGATAGAAGGTCATTTTCTCATGCAGGCGGGAGTCAGCATCACGCCGGGCTTCCGCGATTTCCAGCATGGCTTCCTCGTTGTCGATGCCATGCACCTCATAGCCTTCCGCCGCCAGCGGGATCATCACCCGCCCGGTGCCACAACCGATGTCCATAATCGGCCCGCCATATTCCTCCGCCAGCGAGAGATAGAACGGGATGTCGTCGTTCTTGTCGGTATTCTCAGCATCATAGTAGCGGGCAATGGCGGCATAAAATCCAGACATGGGCGTTTTCTCAAAGGTCAGGCGGCGCAATGGGTTATAGTATAGCGTGTAGGACGACTCAAATGTATCCCGAAGCGGGGCTGCCCAGTGCCTCACTCGGCACTCAAGGATCGCGACTCGCATAGGATTTTTGTACAATTGATCTATCTTAACCACCTTCTTAAAATCCACCGCAGCTAGTCAGGTTAGGAGTTTTTCATGAAACGCTTCACCATTATCATGGCGCTGTTACTCGCCATGTTTACCTTCTCCGGCGCGGCACGGGCACAGTTCGCCGGGGTCGAAACGGTCATCACAGCACAAACCCATCTGCGGCAAGGGCCGGGACGCGAGTTTAACGCTATCAGGGTCGCCAGCGCTGGAACGCCGCTGCTGCTGGATGGACGCAACTACAACGGCCAGTGGGTGCGTGGACAGGTCGATACTGGTGAGATCGGCTGGCTTTCAGCAGGGGTAATCCGCCTGCCGCTGGAGCGCATCCTCGGTCTGCCCGTGATTCAGCCGGATGACCCCTTTACTGCTTCACGACCTGAGCCGAACACCGAAGCCGTTCCGGTTGAAACAACGCCTGAAGCTGCCGCCCCAACCACAGCCCCCGCTGCACCTGAGACACCCGGCGTGGAAATCCTTGCCCCGACGGAACTCGGTTCTCCGCCCAACCCCGGCGCGGCGGTTGCGCCCGGTTTCATCGTTTACCCGGAAGACAATTACAACCCGACCCCACCGAGCGCCTATTTCAGCTACGGTGGACACGTCGCCACGATGACGCCTACTGTGATTAACTTGATGCAGCAGGCGCGCATGACGTGGATTAAGCGGCAGATGCAGGCTGGCGCACCCGTCGGTGATGTGATTACATCGGCGCACGGCAACGGCTTTAAAATTCTGATGAGTGTGGTGGGCGGCCCCAGCGCGGTGGCGGTGCCGGGGTATTTCGAGCAGTACGCGGCTTATGTCGCCTATGTGGCTGCGTCGGGTGCAGATGCGATTGAAATCTGGAACGAGCCGAATCTCGACCGCGAGTGGCAGCCGCCGATTGATCCTGCCCGTTATACCGAACTGCTGCGCCTGTCCTATAACGCGATCAAGGCCGCCAACCCCAACACCATCGTCATCAGCGCGGCACTCGCACCCACCGGAGCAGAAGGCGCCTTCCCCGGTCGCGTGATGAACGATGATCGCTTCCTGGGTGCAATGGCGGCTTTCGGCGCGGCGCAGTATATGGACTGTGTAGGGGCGCACTACAACGAAGGCATCGTCCCGCCCAGCCAGACCAGCGGCGACCCACGCAGCGAACACTACAGCCGCTACTTCCTGGCGATGGTCAACCTCTACTACGGCACCATGCAAAAGCCAGTGTGCTTTACGGAACTGGGGTATCTCTCGCCGGAGGGTTATGGCCCGCTGCCCTGGAACTTTGCCTGGGCACAGAACACTACCGTCGCGCAGCAGGCCGCATGGCTGGACGAGGTCATGGTCATTGGCCGCAACACAGGCGTTGTCCCGCTGATTATCGTCTGGAACATCGATTTCACCGGGTACGGGGACGATCCAATGGCGGGCTATGCCATCATCCGTCCCAACGGAACGTGCCCGGCGTGTGTGGTGCTGGGGAGTTAGCAAGGACTATGTATGATTGCAGGGGCGACTCGGCGAGTCGCTCCTACTCATCCCAACCCCTTTACTTCCTCGTGGCGGAAGCAATCCACAATGTGATCGTTGACCAGCCCGCAGGCCTGCATCATCGCATAGCAGATCGTCCCACCGACAAACTTAAACCCCCGCTTGAGCAAGTCCTTGCTCAACCGTTTTGAGAGATCAGTTTCCGGTGGAATCTCGCTCAGGGTTCGCCAGGAATTCTGAATAGTTTTGCCGTCCACATAATCCCACAGGTAACGGTCAAAGCTGCCAAACGCTTCCTGCACTTCCAGAAAGCGCTGTGCATTGTTGATGGTCGCCGCGATTTTCAGGCGATTGCGCACAATACCGGGATTCGCCAGCAGTTCGGCCACTTTTGCATCGTCATAGCGGGCAACAACCGCCGGGTCGAATTGGTCGAAGGCTGCGCGGTAATTTTCCCGCTTGCGCAGAATCGTCAGCCAGCTCAGCCCGGCCTGCGCCCCTTCCAGGCAGATGCGCTCGAACAGGGCGTTGTCCTCATGGACGGGTACGCCCCATTCTGTATCGTGATAATGCACATAAAGCGGCTCGTTCAGATTGACCCACTGGCAGCGAATGATGCTCATGATACCTCAGATGGTCAGATAAACAGCTTCAACCGCTCGAAGTCCTTGCGCAGCGTCTCTTTTTGCGTGGGGTTATACAGCACCATCGCCGGGTGATAGAGCGGCACAATATGCACATCACCGTAGGGCATCCGCGCCTTGAGCAGCTTGCCGTGCAACTGGGTGATCGTGCTGCGCTTTTCGGGCAGATCGAGCTTTTTCAGAATGTAATCCATTGCAAAGCGCCCCAGCGTAGCGATGACGCCCGGTTGGACAATATCAACCAAACGATCCACCATCGGCTGGTAATACGCGATTTCTTCGGGTGTAGGGATACGCTTTTCGCCGGGATAATCCAGCAGGATATTGGTCAGAAAAACATTTTCGCGCTTGAGGCCGATCCCGCGCAGCATCTCATCCAGAATTTCGCCCGATGGCCCCACGAACGGCCTGCCCTGCTCAGCTTCATTCTTGCCGGGCGATTCGCCAATCAGCAGAATGTTCGCATCGGAGTCGCCTTCGCCGAGCACCGGAAAATAGCGATTCCGACTGCGCACATCATACAGCGGCGAGTCGGTCGCATCCACCAGTTTCAGGCGCAGTTCCCGCAGGGCGCTGTCCTTCTGACGTTTGGCTTTAGGGTCGAGGGGAGCCTTTGCCCCTGTCTGCTTGGGCATGGCATCGCGAATGGCCGTAATCAGCTTTTCCACATCATAGCCAAAGCGCTGGTGACTCAGTTCGATGGCGTTGCGCCGTGCCAGTGGTTTAAGGTCGTCCGGCAGCAGATCGGGCGGCGGCATTCTGGCCTGCCCCACCAGCACCGGAATCACGACCTTGTTGAGCTTCAGCGCACTGGCGATTTCAATCCGCACGAAGTCGTTCCACTGCTCCAGGCGGCGCGTCCCGGCGTCATCGGTGATGCTCACCCAATGCGGACCGATCATCGCAATCAGCACATCGCACCCGGCTACCGCTTCTTCCAGTACCTGCACAAAGTCTGCGCCGGGTCGGATGCTGTCCACATCCATAAAAATATCGCCGTGCTCAAAGAACTGCGCAAGGCGATCATACAGTCGGCCTACATAACCTTCGGTATCCTGGCGGCGGTAGTTGATAAAGATGCGCCCCATCGTTGCCCCTGCCTTTTGTCAACCGAGTCTCCATGCGTGATTTTACACCGAAATCCACCTGCTTTAAAACCATAAACAGAACAAATGATTGGGGTGTTGATGATAAAAATTCAGGCGTACAATCAGAGGCAGGTGAATGCACAACAAATCACCACTGCCTGTCGTACAGGCATCAGCACAGTTCTTATCGAATAGAAAGGCGGGAAGATGCTGCCCGATATTGACTATCAAGCCCTGAACGAAAGGGTTGAACTACAGCTTCAGAAGCGCAAACGGTTGGTGCGCTACCTCATGTTCGCCATGAGCATTTTTATGGTCGTACTGTTTTCGATCATTGCGTGGGGTATCTATTCCGGCAGCGAAGTCGCAATGGCAATGTCCGACCTGCCGACTGAAAACCCAACTGATGCAGCGATGGTGCTGCTCATGCTGGGGGGCATTATGGCGGTGATGATGAACGGCATCGGCCTGATGGTCGACTCTGGCATCGGCGATAAACAGATGCGCAGTCAGGTGCTCAGCGAAGAACTGGGGCAAGCCGTTAAAAATCTGGCGATGGCGCAATCGGAGAAACCGAAGCGCAGCGCCGAGGCCAACTTAGACGACGCGCAAAACGACCAGGTGATGGAAATTTCCGACGACGGCGAACTCATCCCCATCGAGCGCCGTTCACGGAACCAGTAAAGCCAGGATTTGAACCGCCAAGAACACCACATTTTCGTAGGGGCAAGGTATGCCGTATCCTTTTAATCGGCTTGTAGTTTGATGCTCTAGTACATTGACCATCTAAAGCTGCCTACCTGTAGGGGCGCTGCGCGCTGCGCCCGTACCAACGCAAGCCATCATTCTCATCTTGTCGGCGTACTAGGAAGTTCGGGCGGGTTTGAAACCCACCCCTACGAGAAAAACGCTTTTTCGGATGTAACTCCAGCACTGAAACTCATTACTCTTTGCTCTTTGCTCATCGCTTCACGGCGACGCCTGGCCGATACTCGGCGGGGCTTCATCCGCGAACCACGCTTCATTGGCCTGCGCGTTCAGTTCGATGATCTGCCGTTCAGGGAAACGCGCGATGATCTGCTCCCGCACACCTGTCCCCGGCGCATAATCCCAGGCGGCGATGATGTCGTCGTCCAGATACGGCCCGGTCAGCGCCATCAGGCTGCCATACGACCGCCAGCGCACATCGTTGCCGCTGACGATCACCAGCACAGGCTGATCCCCTTCGCGCCGTTCTTCCACCCCCTGCGCCAGATCAGGCGAGATCATGTTGAAACCGTAAAGCGCCTGAATGCGGGGGGTGCTGTAGCTGTAGAGTGTGAAAATCAGCAGCACCGTGAAGGCGCTATACAGCACCAGACGCCCGGTGCTGTCCTTCACCTGTCGGACGATCCATGCAAGCGGGAGTGCGCCGATCAGGGCTAACGCGCTGAGCGCTTCATAGTAATAGCGCGTGCTGTAGCGCTGTGAACCGATCCAGTAGGCGAGATGAATGTAGATCATGCAAAACGCCACGCCCAACAGCAGCCACGTCCAGGTCGATTCTGTCAGCGCGGCTGCACGCTTGTGGTCTTCCCCGGTGATCGCCCGACGGGCGCGCCAGTGTTCAAACGCGAGGCCAAGCGGCGGAATCAGCATCAGCGCCGCACCAGTGCCAACCCACGCCCACAGCAGAGTCTTCGCCTGTTGAATCTGCGCCGGGGTACTGCTGACCGTGTTGGACAGATACCCCTTGAGGAACGGCGCATCAGCAACCAGCGGCGCGACCAGCCACACCAGCCCCACCACCAGCCACGCCCATAACCAGACGCGCCGGAACCCTACCGCTAACCCCAGCGGCAGGATAAAGAAACTCAGGCCAAACAGCGGCCAGTAGTCGCTTTCGTTCTGGAGGTGCGTCTGAATCTCCGGCGTGATCGTGCCGATGTTCCAACCGAATAAATCCGCCGCCATCAGCGACAGGTCGAAGCGGGCGTGACGCACACCTTTCACAATTGTATGCCCTTCGCCGCCGTTTTCCGGCAGGCTGCTGCGCCCACAGCACGTCCCAAAACCCACCTGATCATACGGCCACACCAGCGTATACAGGTTAAAACCGGGGTCATCCACCGCCGCCGCGTTGAACAGGGGAATGGCCGCACTGATGGTCAGCGCAATCACGGAGAGCAGAACCAGCGGCGCGAGTGTGGTCAAAAATGAGCGTCCACGTACAATTGGTTCGGGAGCAGCAAGGTCATCGGCGATGCGCTTCTGCACGCGGAATGGCCGTGCAGCTACCAGCGAAAGCAGCACACGGAGGCCGCTCCACAAGACAAACGGCAGCGCCACGCCTATCGCGGTCAGCGGACGGTTGATGATAAGCAGGCCGAGCGCAATGCCCGCCACAACACCCCACGCAATTACCCGGCGGCCTCGCTCGATGCGCCATATGGCGTACATAAACAGCGCCGCGCAGAACAGCGCTGACGTGTGCCCCATCAGCGTACCATTCAACAGCAGTGCCATCGGCGAAAATGCGACCAGTGCCGCCGCGATCAGCCCCACATCCCGATTGAAGACCTCGCGACCCAGGCGATAGGTAAGCGCGACTGTGCCCGCTGCACAGAAAGCATTCACCACCCACAGCCGTCCCAGTAGTTCGCCAATCGCCAGCAGCGCGGGCCAACCGGGCGAGTACTTCCCGAAGCGGTTGCCCGTCTGGGCGTAGTCAATCACGAACGGCTGCCAGAAGGCGCGCGACGGCTGCGGCGACTCAATCACGACATCACCCCGCGCGAAGATGCGTGCCTGGTACAGATAGGCCATCTCGTCTTCCAGATGCGGCAAATGCTGGAACACGCGGTCTGTCACCAGTGCCGTCATCACAACGCTAAAAAAAACCAGTGCAAGCGCTGCCAGATCATAAAACGTGAGCTTTCCGCTGGTCGTTCTCGTCATCGTAAGCAGCCGTTATTCCTTCTCTTCACGTGAACCTTCATCCGTAATATGTTCCGGCGAAATCTGTTCAGGATTGGCATTGTCAGCAGGGGGATCAGCCTCAAGAAAACGTGCCGCATTATAGTAGTAACGCTTCAGCCACGCACTGAGTCCGTCCAGACCGGGGAACAGCACACGCTCGGTGATGTTGAGCAGGTCGAGGCGGTCACGGAATTCCCATTTCAGACGACCAGGAATGATGAATTTGGTGTAGGTCAGGCCGTGTTCCGTAAACCAGTCATCGAAGCGGCGGGCGGCATCAGAAAGGACAGAGAAAATCGCGTACTGATTGACGATGCGCTCGTCCAGCGACGGCGGCTCGAAGAACAGCGCAAATGACCGTCCCATATTGCTTGCCATCTCGTCAAAAGTTTCAAAGTTCGGTGCCATCTCGTTCAGGATTTCCGCCGTGAACATCAGGAACGACCCCAACTGTCCGCGCAGCTCTTCTGGAAGCTGCTCGTGTACGGCTTGCGCATCCACCTGCCACACTGCCCCATCAGCGCGTGCATCGGGAATTGTACCAACCGCAAAATGCAGCGCCACATAGGGCGACCACGTCCAGTCCAGCAGGCGGGTAGGCAGACCATGATGCTGCGCCAGCGATACCCATGTCCAGTGCGAGGACTCGTGGGTGCCCTGCTGATGGGCGTACTTCATAAAACTCTTGAGGATGCTTTTCTCTAAAAATCGTGTTTCGTCGTCGTCGTGTTCCAGCCGCAGCAGACCGTTCTTGAGTGCATGATCGGCATCGACAACACCGCGAAACACAAAACTGGAGCGAAAACGCCCGATGGTGCGCGACCTTTCAAGGGGAAGGAGAGCTTCGTTGAGGTGGCTCCAATCTCGGATTTCAACAACCTGTTCCGTCATCGGTTGAACCCCTGATAGGTTTACCCCGGCGCATTGTACGGGGCAGCCCAGCGCTCGTACAGACCTAAACACAGGCGAGATTGACCTGTTCTTTTGCCCCAAGAACCTTTATTCACACTTGGAATCACCCTGCCCGCCACATATAATACGGCACGTTTCGACAGGTCTGAATGAGCAATCCTCTCGTTTCTGGGAGGAGAAGACGAGCAAAGGGATTTTTACGCATGAAGGTCATCCTCCTGGATTATGTTTACAAACACGGCGTGGCAGGCGAGGTCATTGATGTGGCCGACGGCTTTGCCCGTAACTTTCTGATCCCACGCGGGCTGGCCGCGAAGGCCACCGAAGGCGAACTGCGCCGTGCCAAGACTCTGCGCGATCAGGCCGCCGCCAAGCGCGCCCAACTGGAACAGCGCCTTGCGGAAGTCGCGGCCATCATCGACGGTGTGGAACTGATCTTTGGCCGCCGGGCCGCCGCCACTGGCAAGCTGTTCGGTTCGGTCACGACTCAGGAAATCGCGGATGAACTGCTGAAGAAGACTGGCGTGGACATCAACCGCCGCCGTATCAGCCAGCAGGGTCTGCGCGAAATCGGCACCCACATGGTTCCGGTGCGCATGGGGACGGAAAACTCCCCGGTGCTGCGCGTGGTGATCGTCCGCGAAGACGAACTCCAGCAGTATCTTGCCGCCCGCGCCGCTGAAGCGGCTGGTGAGCAGGCTGGCGAACAGACCGAGGAAGGCATTGCCGATACACTTGCTGAAGTCACGCCCGGCGATCTGCCCACCGAAGTGCTGGCACAGGACGCGGTGATGGCACAGGTGGAAGAACGCCGCCAGGCCGAAGCCGAAGCGGATACCACCAACAGCTAACGCACGGGCACCATGCCCTTTCACCCGAAGTCCACCCCGCAGCCCCGCTGTTTTCTTCATCGGGGCTGTTTCGTTCAACGCCAGGCAACGTGCTGAATGGATCTGTTCTCGCTCGGCCTTTACCTCAAAGATACCCGCGAAGCGAAGGAAATCGCGCTCGACAAAGTCGAACGTGATCTACGGATTCGGCGCAAGGTTCTGGAGTCGTTCGAGGCGGGCGATTTCAATCTCCCGGAGCTTTCCCCGGTGCAGCTTCGTGGCTTCCTGCGCAACTATGCCCGCTACCTCGGCCTGGATGATGAGCGCGTGGTGCTGCTATATGAAGCGGCCATCCAGAATGCGAATCGGCGTAGCAGAGGCAGGCGCGGGCGCGAACAACGGCGCGAACGCCCGGCCACGATTTCCAGCACGGTTCCAGTCGTCACGGCACCTTCTGCCAACGGTGATAAACCGCGCAGCGAACCACGCCGTACCCAGGAGTTAAACAGACCTGCTACCCAGAACCGCCGGGGATTGTTCCGCAAGCGCCGCAGCCGCCAGGAACGCAAGGCACTGCGTGAACAGCGGGCAACGCAGGAATTGGCCTCGCGTGAGATGGGGCAGCCGCTTCCGGTTGTCCCCGGCGGCGAATCGGTGGCAAATCCGGCGCTGACACCCGCCGAATTCCCCGCCTTTACCGAACGTCCGGCCTCGCGTCCCCGGCGCGATATTACCGACACAGACCCAGCGTTGCCCCGTGTCGCTTTTACTGAACAGCGTGATAACCGGCGACTAATAAGCCTGCTGAATACCCTGTTCATTGTGGCAATTGCCGTCGCTGCGATTGGCATTATCGCCTTTGTCGGGTCAGAGTTGATCGACCTGCCGGGCGAAGAGGCACCACCGGAAGGGATTCTGGAAATTCCACCACCACAGCCGACCTTCAATTTCGCCGCCACGCTTGGCTTCGAGCCGACTCCCGCCCCCACGCAGGCCGTTGATACCCTGGGCATCAGCCAGCAGTTCGATGGCAGCGGTGTGCTCATCACGCTTCGCGCTCAGCAGCGCACATGGCTGCGGGTCGCAACCGATGGCAGCCAGCAGATGAATCGGCTGGTGCTGCCGGACGAGGTGTTTGAATTCCGGGCACAAAGCGTCATCAGCCTGACGGCCAGCAACGCGGCGGCGCTGGTGGTCATCTACAACGGGCAGCCACAGGAGCCGTTTGGGATGCGCGGGCAGGCGGTGGACATCACTTTTTCGCCCACCGCCTACGACATCAGCACGGGGCCGGGCTTCGAGCCGACCTCGGAATTTTCGCCGACTCCGCCACCGACCCAGGATAATGCACTGGCGGCGACGCTGCTGGCACAGCAAACACCAACAGCGACCGAAGGCCCCAGCCCAACGCCGAGCCTGACACCCACGATCACGCCGACATCGCCGTTCAGCCCGACTCCGTCAGCGACCGCGACCAGCTTTGTGTCGCCGACGGTCACGTTTACACCTGTGCCGACCAATACACCCGGCCCAACGCCGACGCTAACGGAAACACCTCCGCCGACCGATCCACCCGCCCCGACTGTGCCGGTGCCACCGCGTCAGGGTGCGACAGAGCCAACGCCGACTAAGAACGGGGCGTAGATGGGTTTACGTATCGTCGCCATCCGTGAGGATGGACGCGGCGACTTCAAAAGCGCCAATGCCCATTATCATGGCGTTGACGGTCTCGTCCTCGTCGCGCAGCAGCAGCGGCGCACCCATAAAGGCCAGCCCGCTGCCCAGGTCGAACAGCAGATGCGTTTTGAAGGGGACGAGCTTAATCAAACCGAGATCGTAGCGAGTGAACAGACTGTAGACAAAGGTGCCGATAGCCGCGCCAGTGAGCAGGGTGGTGACTTTGGGGCTAAGCCGGAGCAGGCGGGGTAAGGCCAGCAGCGTCCCGGCTGTCAGATAATCCAGTGCGCCGTGCGCTTCCGAAGAAATCACTTTCATGAAACAAACTCCTCATTTTCAAAGGACGAAACGAGGCTGCGTTGCCGAGTGTGGAAGAGGATGGTAGCAGAAGGTGGAAAGCGTAGCGGTTGTGGACACTCGTCCCTTTTTGGGGCGGATGTGAACAATTGAATTGTAGCGGTTGATCGCGCTGTACGTCCACCAAGATTCTAGTGTTTCTAAGGTTAACATCAACAATGGACTCCGACGAAAAAATATACGGTGAGGTGAAAGGGCCTTATTCGCAAAAATCGGTCAAGAAGCGGATTGAGGCGCTGTTCCTGGATAATCTGGGGAAAGTGCTTTCACGAGAGCAGATTTTGGAGGCCGCAAGAGACCCGCTAACAGGGAAAGAGCCGGAAAACTGGCACCAGCGGCTTTCCGAGTTAAGAACCGACGACGGCTACACTATTCTTTTATGGCGCAATCGAGGGGATTTGCGGGTTCAGGAATACGTGATGCCCACCCTGGAAAAGCGAGAGAAGCCGATTTAACGCCTGCGACCCACAGATGAAACATGGTTGAAAATTCTGGAACGCTCTGCTTTTGCGTGTGAGTGGAAGGAGGCAGGACAGATTTGTGGCCTGGTCGAGGGCGATACTGATCCAATCGGGGGCGGTCGTGTCAGGCTCACGCCCGACCACAAAACACCGCATTCGTTTGCTGCGGATATTGATCCAACTGACCCCGATCAATGGCAGGCGTTGTGTGGTCGGCATCAAGTCATCAAAAAGAATTACTGGGACAATCGCACCGGCAAACTGAATGTAAGTGCCATTATACAGGCTGCTTCCAGAGAAGAAAAACACATGGTATTGCGTCTCCTGCTGGATTATTTTGGATATACAATACAGGAAGATGGAACAATCGTTCGGAGATAGTGTTTACAAATGACTCTTCAAATTGTTAAAGGGTGGCAGCAGACCTTAACCGACGAACTCCACGACAAATCGGTTATTGTAATGCCGCCGTTGGATGCGAAACACAGCCTGCGACTTCTCCAACGAGCCAACATCCGGCCAAAAGTGATTATGCTCGATCCCTGGTACAACAAGGGCTTCGGCGGCATACGGGATGACTATCAGACATTTATTCTGGAACTCCTGACGCTTTCGGCGGATATCTCCGATCATGTGTTTCTGTGGGGCTTTCCAGAAATCATCGCGCACTTCGTCGATAAAATTCCACAGCCGCTTGTGCTGGTTGCCTGGCTAACGTGGTATTACAAAAACAATCCGTCTGTTATTCGTGGATGGCGTTCCAGCCAGAATGCATGTCTGCATCTTGCGCGGCCTGGGGCGAAGTTATATCCTGAGCATTTCCTCAATGATGCTCAGAAGAAACTCAAGGCAGAGGGTAAGCTGCGCTATATGCCGGGTCCTACCAGTGTGATTGAAGCGGCGCTGCTAGTGGGCTTTGTGGGCAAAAAGGAACAAACCGGGCATCCCGCACAAAAGCCTGTTGCTGTCTTTGAGCCGCTTATTCTGATGACGACACAGGAAGGCGATCTGATTTTCGACCCGATGAGTGGGTCAGGCACCACAGGCGTTGTTGCACGGCTGCACGGTCGCCAGGCGCTTCTTTGCGATCAATCGCCTCAATATACAGAGATGATTGAAAAGCGGCTGGATTTGTCCCGGTTGACATTTGATGAAGATTTTGATTTAGAAGTCTCAAGAATTTCGATTGATGAACGGTGGAACACACAACACGATGAAATCTCGCAAAGACAACTATTATCTCCTGAGCCTGGGCTGCTCCAAGAACACGGTGGACTCGGAGAGCATGGCGCAGGTGCTCAACCAGAACGGGATGCGCGGCGTGGGCGATCCATCCAAAGCGGGGGTGATGATCGTCAACACCTGCGGCTTTATCGACGCGGCCAAAGAAGAGTCTATCGATGCACTGCGCGAACTGGTCGAATCACGGCGCGGCGACCAGATGGTGATCGCGGCGGGCTGCCTGGCACAGCGCTACGGCGAACAACTCGTGCAGCACGTCCCCGGCTTAGACGGCGTGATCGGCACTCGTCGCTGGATGGACATCTTTGACCTCATCACCCGCCTGCGTGACCGCAAGCATCCCGAACCGCTCTATCACCTGCCGACCGACGCAAAAGTCGTCGGGCTGGATGAGCGCGGCGTCCTGCGCGCCAGCGTACAGGGGTCGAGCGCCTATCTGAAAATTGCGGATGGCTGCCGCCGTCCGTGTGCCTTCTGCGCCATTCCCAAAATCAAGGGAACCGCCGTCAGCCGCCCGGTTGAATCGATTGTGGCGGAAGCGGTGCGCCTGCAGGAGATGGGTGTACAGGAGCTATTGCTGATCGCGCAGGACAGCACCGATTACGGCTATGACCTGGGCATGAAGGATGGCCTTGCGCATCTGCTGGATGAAATCGTTACCGCCGCGGCCGACATTCCCTGGATTCGCATCATGTACGCCTACCCCGGCTATGTAACCCCGCGCCTGATGGAAACCATCGCCAGGCACGACCAGATTGTCAAATATCTGGATATGCCGCTCCAGCACGGCCACCGCGAGACGCTCAAGCGCATGAAGCGCCCGGCCAAGATCGAATGGGTGTATGAGACGGTCGGCAAACTGCGGGAGATGATCCCCAACCTCGCCGTTCGCACCACGTTTATCGTCGGCTATCCCGGTGAGACGGACGAGGAATTCGACGGGCTGATGCAGTTCGTGCGCGACCTCGAATTCGACCGGGTCGGCGCGTTCAAGTATTCCTACGAGATCGGCACCCCAAGCGCGACACTGGCGGATCATGTCCCCGACGATGTAAAGCAGGCACGGTGGGAAGCCCTGATGGAGCTTCAGCAGGGGATCAGCCTGAAGAAAAATCAGGCGTTCGTCGGGAAGACACTGAATGTGCTGGTGGAAGGGCACGGACAGGGCGAGGACGAGGACGGCAACCCCATCGACACACCGATCAGCCTGGGACGCAGCTACCGCGACGCGCCTGAAATCGACGGTTATGTGCTGGTCGAGGGCGAACTGCCCGTCGGGGAGATCGTGCCGGTTCGCATCACGGGCGCGACAACCTATGATCTGATCGCCACACCCCAGCTTGCCGCGCCCATCGTCATTGAACCCGGCAAGGTCTACGGCGAAGGTATGATCGGGCTGGACTCGGTCGGTTAAGACCTGGTGGCCTCAATATACAGCATCGGAATCGTCATGCGAAGTTCGCCCTGCGCTGCGGCCAGGGCGTTCAATTCTGCTTCCAGTGCAGAGAACACGGCGATTTCATCTTCGCTCTGCACAATCGCCCGCCAGCTTTCAAGAAAGCCGAGGCGCGTCAGCCAGTGTGTGAAGAAGGCGCGGGCGTTCAGATAGCGCATGGTGAACTGAGCTTCGATGACGCGAACTGCTGTAAACCCTGCCTCATCCAGCAGCGCCCGCACCAATTCAGCCGTTCCCCGATGGTCTTCATGATGATCGAGTCGCTCCACTGCAAGCGGCAGATTCATCGCTTGCAGCACGTCGCGGTATACCGCGTAAAACTCGCGCATGTGGCCTTTGAGGTTGGTCGTCAATGCAAGACGGCCTCCTGGCTTCAACACCCGGCGGCACTCCCCCAGCAAGGCTACCGGGTCATCGACATTGTTAATGAGCAGATTTCCCACGACCAGATCAAGCGATTCATCGGCAAAGGGCAGGCGCAAGCCATCGCCGCAGATCAGCAGCACATTGGATAAGCCATAGCCAGCACGTTTCTGTTCCGCCCGTTCCAGTGCCGCCCACCAGGGATCAAGCCCATAGAGGCGGCAGGAGTCGCCGTGCATGTTCGCCAGCGGGAACAGAGGAAACCCGGTCGCGCAGCCAATATCCAGAATCGCAAGATTTGGCCTGAGTTCAAGATGATCGAACAACAGTTGACCAAACGGCGCAGCCCACAGCGGCAGTTCATCGAAAACCGCTGCGATCTGCGCCGCCATTTGTGCCGCCATTTGCGCCGCGTCCCGCGCAAAGTCAATGGGACGGTTGAGGTAGTCCGTCATGAAGATTCAGACGCTTTCAGAAGCCGATAGAAGTAGACGGTCGCTTCCAGCACACCTTGCTCATTCACCACGAAATCAGGAATTTCTCCAACACGCACATAGCCGTAGCGCTCGTACATGCCTTCTGCCACATCGCCCTTGAGCGTATCCAGCACCAGCAGCGTCCGACCATACGCCCGCGCACAGTCGTCCAGCGCTCGCAGCAGCACCTTGCCGATCCCCTTCCCGCGATAGGCCGTATGCACCATCAGCTTTTGCACCTCGGCACGGTGGCGGCCATTCGGCTTGCCAACCAGCTCAAGCTGTGCGCTTCCTGTAAGTCTATCGCCTTCATAGGACGCCAGCAGCAGGCGCTTGCCCTTCGCCACCTCGGCGGCAATATCACGCCAGTAGACTTCAGCTTCTTCCGTCGCTAAAGGGCGATGAAAACCAATCGAAGCGCCATCATCCACTGCATCGCGCAGCAGTTCGACAAAAGCGGCGAAATCGGCTTCAAGCTGTTCGGCAGTCAGCACCTCAACGCGGGTCATTTGCGCCTCGCAACAGCCAGCGCATCTCCCAACGGCAGCACCATCATATCAAGGCGCGCATCAGCCGCCATCTGTTCGGCAAAAGCCTTTATCATGCGGTCTCCGTCGTCCTGTGGATTGAGCACCTGTCCGTGTCGGTAGATGTTGTGCGCGGTGATGAGTCCGCCGGGGCGCACATTTTCCACCGACCACGCCAGATAATCGGGATAGCTGACCTTATCCGCGTCGATAAAGACGAAATCAAATGGGCCGCGCGGGCTGATCTTGTGCAGCACTTCCAGCGCCGCCCCCTGCATAATCTCCACTTTAGACTCAACCCCGGCTCTCTCGAACCCGGCGCGGGCAACGTCAGCGTGTTTGCTGCTGACTTCGACGGTGATGAGCTTGCCGTCGTCGGGCAGGGCGCGGGCAATCCAGGTGCCGCTGTACCCGGCCAGCGTACCGATTTCGACGGCCTTTTTCGCGTTCACCAGCCGCACCAGCCAGCCGAGCAGATAGCCCTCGACAGGCTGGACGCTGATGGTCGGCAGGTTGTTGTGCTGCGCGTTCTGCTGAATCCAGCGCAGGGCATCGTCTTCGGGCGTGACGAGTGTCCCGATGTAGTGGTCGAACTGTTCGCGGAGTGCGTCGGTCATGCGTTTTCTATCCTTTGAGATGGGCAGTTAGGTTGTCAGGCGATACCGATTCTGATCGCATTCTTTTCCTGAAGAATGGCGACCAGCACGCGCAGTAAATCCTCCAAATCCTGTGGAACCCGGTATAGATTCAAATCCTGGGTAAACGAGCGCTGCTCTCGATTCAGCACACCGAACTGCCATATGTCCCCGATGGACACCGCGCCAAACAAGAGCGGTGTCGAGTCATCGGCGAGTTGATCGAGCGCGACGAGTTCCGCCGCAAGCTGGGTGAAGCCGCGCTGGATTTCCGCATTTTTCGCTTCCACAATCAGGAAATTGTTCTCACCCTGAATGAAGTAGTCCAGCGTTCCGCGCAGATGATGGCCCGCATTGACCGCAAATTCTACTTTAACCTTTACCTGAAAGCGGCGGATCAGTTCGGCAACAATAGGCGCAATCAGAAATTCACGGCGGGCAATCTCGCTGGTCAGCCCGATATAGGGCAATACTTCATTGATGCGCGTTTGCAGGTCCGCGGCCCATTCTATCGCCTGCGTGGTTCGGGGTAAGTCCAACCGCCTCGCCTGATAGCTGTATCCGAAGTAGGACAGCGTTGCCTCGATATCAGGTGCAAGTCGGAAGTAATCGGCAAAGGTGACGAAGTTCTCGATTTCAAGCATGGGGCGCATCAGATCACTTCCCCCGTTTGTGATGTTTGGGGAACACCGTAGGTCGGTGCGAGAATCCCGACGAGGATTTGCAGCAGTGTTTCCAGCATCCCCGGCACCGTGTAGAGCGTCAAGTCCTGCGTAACCTGCTTGCGCGTTCGATCCAGGATACCGAACTGCCACACGTTTCCAATCGAAACCGCGCCGTAAAGGTTCTCGACCTGTGCCTCTGTCATCTGATCCAGCGCGACCAGTTCCGCCGCAAGCTGCGTAAACCCGCGCTGCAAGTCCGCGTTTTTCGCCTCCACAATCAGAAAGTTGTGCTGTGCCTGTAGGAAATAATCAATCGTCCCGCGCAGATGATCGCCTGCATCTAACGGGAAGTCGGACTGGACACGTGCTTCGGTAAATCGGGCGAGGTCAAACAGCACCGGCGCGATCAGAAATTCACGGCGGGCAATTTCGTTGGTGAGATTGATAAAGGCCAGCCCCGTCGTCAGGCGATGGGTAAGATCAGCGACCCAGGGGAGTTCAGCCTCCACCTTCGGCAGGATCGCAAAGTCACTTTTATAGCCATAATTCAGATGTTTTAGAGCGGCAGCCGCATCAATACCCAGCCGGAAATAATCCAAAACCGTAATAACTGTCTCTAAGGAGGGGAGCATCGCTGTGTCCTCGTCGCGCTTGCGTGTGCCAACCCTATTCTATCACTCCTCTTCCTCCGCTTCGGCCACCTTCTTTTCCACAGGCTTATCGCGCCGGATGATGAAGTGGTCGAGATCGCGGGCGACATACGTCTCTGGGAAGATGGCGCGGGCTTCAGCGATTACGTCGCGCTCACGGTAGCGGCGGGAGATGTGCGTCAGCAGCAGAGTCTTCACGCCACATTCCAGCGCCAGTTCTGCCGCCTGTTTCGCGGTGATATGCCCAAAGGCGCGGGCGGTGTCCGCTTCGACATCCAGAAACGTCGCCTCGATCACCAGCGCGTGAGCCTCCCTGACGTACTCCTTAATCGGCTCCAGCCGGACAATATCTCCCACGCACACCAGCTTTGACCCGGCAATTTCCTCGCCAAGCACCATGTCCGGCGTGATCGTGCGACCGTCATTCAGCGTCACGCTTTCACCACGCACCAGCAGCGAGCGCTCTGGCCCAGCCGGGACGCCGAGCGCTTCGGCCTTTTCGACCAGAAACGGGCGATGTGTCTTTTCCTGAAAGACGTAGCCGAAGTTATCCGGCCCGCGATGCTGCACCGGGAATGCACTCACGGTAAAGTCTTTCGTATGGAACAAGCGACCCGGCTTCACGTCGATGAGATGAAGCGGGATGGGCAGCTTTTCATTGCGGAAGACAACTTCATACAGGAGCGCCTGCACACGGTCGAGCACGGTTCTGCCGCCCCAGATTTCGATCTGGTCGATGTTTTCTTCCCAGCGCACAAAGGTGGAAATCAGCCCGCCGAGGCCGAGGATATGGTCAAGATGGCCGTGCGTCAGCAGCACTTTGTTCAGCTTTTTGAAGCCGATGCCGCTGCGGAGAATCTGGCGTTGAGTCCCTTCGCCGCAGTCCACGAGGAAGCGATGCTCACCCGCCAGCACCGCCAGCGCAGGCAGTCCGCGATGAATCGAGGGCGCAGAGGCCGAGGTGCCAAAAAAGACGACTTCAAACATGCGTGGCTTTCAGTTCCCGATGTGCGAATTCAAGTCAGGGTGACAGGACACAGCGCTCACATCTGAGAAGCGCCTACCCCCATCAATACTTTCCTGAGTCTACACGAAGAACCCTGAACGCAATATTGGCAAATGCGCCTTAATTCGAGGCGTTTTGTTCAGCAACCGTGATGCGATAGAGGAACAACCGATCCCCGCGCGGGCGGCCATCCTGCAATACACTAAGGCGCTCGTCGCTGGTGTCCTGATATGCGCCGACCGAAATCTGATATTCACCTGGCGGCATCGTTTCGGGCAGTGGAATATACGTAATCTGCATGAAGACATCACGGTCTTCAAGCTGGCTCGGCACGACGCTGATGGTATCCGTCTGGGCAATGGGCTGCGCGGCAGGGTCGGCTTGAATGTGTGTGAACAGCAGTAAATCCGGCGGTACGATGCCATCCACGCGCCAGTACGTCACAACAGTGACGATGCTGCCGGGGCGGTAAATGGGGGATTCTTCCGGTGAATATCCGTAGAAGGTGAGATTCCCGCCCAGACTAACCGGGATTTGGGCCATATCGCTTTCCCCGGCGCTGCTGGCTTCTGGCGCATAGGTCACGGGCGCGACGAAATTCATGCGCCCAATCGTGTCCGCCAGGCGTGTGCTTACGTCCATCTCCAGCACGGCCTGAGTGGGAATATTCTCCGCCTCCACCCATTCCCCGCGCAGCAGCCAGTCCCGCACCCGCCAATGGGCGTTTTCCAAGTCCTGCTCACCGGGGAGAATAATCTGCTGGAGCGCACCGCCCTGGGTCATTACCAGCCCGGACGCGCAATCGACATAGCGCAGCGGGGGATTGCGGCGGCTCATCAGCGTCAGCATGAGGCTGGCTTCGCCGTCCAGCGTATTGGGAACGCCGTCGCTGCACACAACCGTCTGCAAATCGCCCGCATATGCGTCCAGGTAACGCGCCAACTGTGCCACCCGCGTGTTATAGGCGGTCTGCACGTCCGGGCGCTGCGGCCAGCGGTTGAACAGGTCGCTGCCCGTCCACAGCATCAGTCCACCCATCCAGACGACAAAGCCCAGCGCAGTGAGCGAGCGACTGTAGCGCGGCACACAGCGCACTGCCAGATCGGACAGCGTATCGACCCCTAAGCCGAAGTAAAGCGCGATCAGCGGCAGCAGCGGCACATAGGCCTGAAAATTGGCGCCCTCGTTTGCTAAAACCGCCCCCGGCAGCAGAATAACCGAGGACAGCAGCACCAGCACATGCGTCGTTTTGCGCCAGCCGATGAGCGCCGCGCCAATGCCGACCAGCAGTACAAGGCTGGCAAGCGGATCAAGCAGCGGACGACCGGGAATGTTCCGCGCCGGATTCGTATCGCCCCAGAAGAAAAAACCGCCGAGGCCGCGCAGCGTGTCCTGAAGCGAAATCCCCGGCACCAGCTCGAACAGGCGCTGTGCACCGCTGAGCGAGCGAAGTTGAATCGACGATGTCAGGTAAGGCATCGCCATAATCATCAGCAGCAGGAGCGAAAAGGTGATGTAGCGCACCCGGCGGCGGGAGACTTTCTGCCGCGCAAAAAGAATCATGTAGGTGATGAAGACCGCGCCGATCAGCACCGCCAGCAAGCCGACCGGATGCACATACAGCGCCAGCCCCAGCGCGACACCGAGCGCCGCGAACAGCGTGGTATTCGCCCCGCGGCGGCGGCGGCGGCGGTAGACAGGCAGCGCCACCGCCAGACAAAGCAGCACCGCCGTAACCACCAGCGGCACCAGCATCTCCCGCGACACCTGCCGCGAGAGCAGCACCGGCCAGAAGGTGAACGACATCAGGACCAGCGAACTTAACCCGGCCAGACGCCCGAACAGCCGGGTTCCGAGCGCGTAAATCATGGACAGAGACAGCATCCCCACCCAGACGGAGAAGACATGGTAACCCAGCAGCCCGCGCCCGGTGAAGGTGGTCACGGCGGCCAGCACCGCATGATACAGCCCCTCGCGTCCCTGCCCATTGCCAGCGTCGGTAAAGACGGTGATATTGCCCGATCTGGCCTGTTCGGTTAAGCGAACATCGGTGATTTCGTCGGCGTTTAACCCCGGCGGCAGCCATAGAAGCTGATAAAATCGAAAGAACATCCCGGCCAGCAGGATGACAACCGCAAGGGCAAAACTCACACGACCGGACAAGGGAAGCTCCTGGGCTTTGTCAACAGCACAATACCCCCATCATAGCGTTCTCACGGTGGGTGAGGGGCATATCAGCGCTGTTTAGCATAGCAAAGCGCAGGGGGAAATTCAATTAGAGGGAACCCGCCCATGCACTGCATGCCAGCACGACCAAGCCCAGCGCCCCGTTCAGCCAGGTCAGCCGGACTTCGCGCTGGCGCAGTGCTTGCCATTCCTGCGCGGCAGCCGCAGCAGCTTCGGCTTTGCCACGTTCGATCAGCAGACTGGTACGCTCCAGCGCGGGCACAACCGTGTATTGCAGGAATAAGCCCGACAAGGCCATCAGCACGATGACCCCGTGCTTGAGCAGCATCACCTGGCTCCAGGCATTATTAAAGCGCAGTACGCCATCGTAGTTCGGATCGAGCGACATCTGTATCAACCCGGTCAGGATCAGCACACCGAGACTCAGATTGCTCAGCGGGGTAAAACGCTTGCGCAGGCGGTTGAGCAGATTCGCCAGCACCGAACTTTCCGCCAGCGTCCGCCGCATCTCCGGCCACACCAGCACCGCCGTGATGACCAGCCCGCCGATCCAGACGACCGTCGCAGACAGATGGAAGAAAAGACTAATGGCAAGGATTGTCTGCTGGGACAAGCGCCGCCTCCTCCGGGCTTCGCGCCGGGAACACGGCATCGCCGCAGTACTTGGGCATCTGCGACAACGCGGCAAAAGCAGGGCGAATGGTGTTCATGGTCGGGTCTGTGATCGACCACCAGTACTGTTCATCCTCGGCGGTCCATTCCGGGTCGGGGATATAAATCACGGTCATAAGCCCCACCCAGGGTCGCCAGTGCTGCGCGGCATATTCATAAGCGCGGACGAGCAGCCGCGCCTGATCGACCACATCGACCGCGTACCACTGATAGGACTCGTTGACCTGATCGGTGGTATAGCCGAACTCAAGAATCGCGATCTGCCGGGCGGCATCGTCGTTCTCGATCATGATGCGGCGCAAATCCTCGATGCGGCGAAAGGTGGCCCAGCGCCCGCGACCGTCGCGTTCGGCGTCTTCCGGGCCATATTCAGGAAACTCGTAACCGGGGGCGTGTGCGCCGAGCACGTCCATGTACTGTTGAAAATTCAGATCGTAGAGCGCCTGCAAAAACACATCATCCGGCACGGCGACCACCTGCCCTTCCAGTGTCAGTCCACCCGTCGGCGCTAACCCGGCAGAGATAATCACCGCATCAGGATCAGCCGCACGGATGGCCTCGCTGCACACGCGCAGCAGTTCTACGTATGCGCCCGCTTCTGGCGTCCGCCCGCCCCACTCCCGCGCCAGATTCGGCTCATTCCAGATCTGATACGCCGCGATGCGCCCGTGATAGCGTTCGGCAATCGTGCCACAGAAGTCGGCATAATCGGCCACATCATCCGGCGGCGCATCGATATAAGCACCGCTTTCCACCGGGGGCAGGCTCGGATGTGCCCAGTCCGGCGCATCGCTGAGCCGTGCGACGATCTGGATATTGCGCCGTTCCAGTTCGTCCAGCATCCGGTCGCCAAGCGCGAAGTGCCATTCGTCGGAATTGGGTTCGATGTCCTGCCACGCGAACACCTGCTTGACGTGTGTAAAACCCATCAACTGCACCCAGTCCATGTGCGTCCCGGTCAGGAGGCCATCATCCCACCACAGCGAGGTGTGCACACTGTAGGAAAGCGACGTGAACGGGGCATCAGGGGGAATGGCATCCGCCCGGAAGGGGTCAGCCGGGGCAGTGCTGCGCCTAGCGTTCAGTCCCAGCATTACCACCACAACCAGAGGTAAAATCAGGGACAGCGTAAGTACTCTGTCCCTGCCACGATGCAGAAATTTCATTGCCTTACTGACCTGTGCTCTCGCGCCGTTCCGCGTTCCAGGCAATAATCGCGTCGAACACCGGGCGGCGAGAATAATTCAACCCGATGATGGAATAGGGCGTGTTATCGTTGCTGGTGTCGAAGTTCGTCTGTGGCCCATAGTTCAGATTCCAGATGAAGGCCAGCCACACGATGTCCCATTCTTCCATGTTGTTCAGCGCTTCAATCGTCCACTCGGCCTGTTCTTCCAGGGTGTTATCCAGCGCGAACTCGAAGTTCTGCGGATAGCCCTCGCCCAGCCCTTCCATCGTCGCCCAGCCGAACTCGGTCACGCACAGGCGCATGTCGGGGTCAACCTGCCGCGCGATGTTGGCGTAGGTTTGCAGTGTGCTGCGGAAGCTCCAGCTGTGGTGGGCGTTATCGAACGGTCCGCGGAACTGCGCGGTCGAGTCTTCCGGCACGTTGTCCCACGTCACACTGGGGCTGATGTTGTAGCCATTGTGGTGCGCCCCTACACAGTCGGCATAGTCCAGCATCCCGGCATTCACCAGGGCTTCCAGGAAGACGAAATCGTCAATCGCGCGGTCAATGCCACCTTGATTCAGCCCGCCCGTCGGGGAGAGTGCCCCCGTGACGATAATAATGCCGGGGTCAACTGCCCTGACCGCTTCATAGGTCACGAGCAGCAGTTCGACGTAATTGGCCGGGCTAAGCCCTTCCACCGACAGCCACTCACGGTCGATGTTCATCTCGTTCCAGACTTCAATGGCGTGAATCTTGCCGGGGAATTCTTCCAGCAGCGAGACAACGAAATCGGCATAATCCTGTGGATTGGCGGGTGGCCCTTCGGACTCTACGCTGACGCCCGGCTCACGCGCCCAGTCCGGCGCGGTGACGACCGAGAGCAGCACCTTCAAACCCTTCGCAGCATCCGCATCCAGCGTCATCGCCAGCCGCCCGAATTCACCTTCGTTGATCTCGCCCTGCACCGGTTCAATCGCTTCCCAGCGCACCTGATGCTTCACCCAGCCCAGGCCGAGATTCGCCACATCGTTCGCCCACAGTTCGGCCTCAGCAGGGGCATAGGCCAGCTGCGCCTGGATGCCGACCTGATAATCAGTGTCTTCGACGGGCAGCGCGGTGGCTGTCGGCTCGACGGTCGGTTCTTCAACCGCCTGTGCGACAGCCGCCTCAGCATCACTGTCCTCAGCGGCGGCTTCCTCGCCTTCACCGTCGGCTGCATCGGCAGGTGCCGCTGCGTCTTCCTCTGCCGCTTCTTCGGTCGGCATCGGTTCAGTGGTGGGCGGGCGAGTCGGCTGCACCGCCGTCGGCACACTGGTCGCCAGCGCCACCGCCCTTGTGGGAGGCAGCGTGGCGATAATGGCGACCGCGCCTCGTGATGGCTCCCCACCGCCTGCGTTGTAGGTCAGGTAAATGCCAAAAAATGTGGCCGCGCCGATGACGAACGTAATCAGCGTCCACATCACTGCGAAGCCGCGTACCTGTCGATTAACGGTTGCTCGTGTTGCCATAAATACTCCAATCTCCTGTCCATATTCTCAGCCTTCATAAACGCGGCAACGAAGGTTGGTAAACCCTTCGGATTTTGTTACACAGGCTGTGCTAAAAAGAGGGCGAAGGTATTCACCCGCCCTGTTAGACACACTTAAGCTGAGAATGGTTCCGGTTGCATGAGCGTTTCCGTAAGGGCGAGGCGTGCCTCGCCCCTACAACTTTGATCGATACTACAAACGGATAGGGTCGTTAACGCGCCCCGCGCAAGGCCTGGCAGGCCGGGCAGCTTCCGTCAGGCCGGATAATGGCGAAACCCGCCATCGGATCGTCCCCGTAATTGGTAAAGTCCACGTTCCAGACGATCATCAGCCGAACGCCGTTCTGCGATGAAACAGACGCGGCCTCTGCCAACCATGCCGCCTGCTGCGCGACCGTCACATTCTGCGCCCATGCAAAGAACGACGGCAGCGGGCCAAAGCCTTCGGAGGTCAGGTAGCCCAGTTCGGTGAAGCACAGCGGCTTCTGCCCGCCCGTGATGGCGCGATAAGTCTGAATCATGCTCGGCAGATAGCGCGTGTAGTAATTGTCGCGCGGGTCGCCACTGGTGGCGCGGGCGCTGACGATGCCTTCGTTGTAGTGCGCGCCGACGCAGTCCAGATAGCTCATTGCACCTGCTTCGACCATCTGCCGCAGGAAGTTGTCATCATTCACCACGCGACCGGGGAAGGCGGCTTCGGCACCAGTAGGGGCAGGGGCACCGCTGATGACGATCACGTTGGGGTTGGCGGCCTTGATTGCGTTATAGCCTTCCCGCAGCAGAGCGGTATAGTTCGCGCCGCTGATCTGCCCTTCCGGCCATTCACGCGACAGGTTCGGCTCGTTCCAGATTTCAATCGCGTCCGGGCCAGCCGCCGCAATCTGCCCAAGCGTCTGCGCGAAGCCGGAGATATAGCCGCCACCGCCTGCGGCCAGTTCACCCGGTGCACCAACCACACCCAGCAGCACCTTGAAGCCAGCCCCGCGTGCGGAAGCAATGTAGGCCTGTGCCTGCCCCACACCACCGCCACCGGGGCCAGCGCGTACCTGGAACTTCACCCAGGTCATGCCTGCGCTCTGCATGGCGGGAATAGAGCGCCCGTCCAGGCTGGCGACGTGACCGCCATACTCAAACCCGGCAGCGATGCTGCCTGCTCCCGGCGCGACTGGCGCGGGGCCACCTGGCGCGGCAGGAACACCCTGCGGGTTGGTATTGCTGGCGACACGCGGCGCGGTCGGCACAATCGGCGCTAACGTCGGGGTTGGGGTCGGGGTGGGTGTCGGCGTGGCCGTCGGTTGCGGCGTGGGGGTGGGTGTCGGTGCGAACAACGCGATGGCATCGCCGGAACGAGCACTGGAAGCGCTGCCGCCGACCACTTCCACGTTTACCGCGTAGTTACCATCCGGCGCATCCAGCGTGACCACGAGGTCTTCGTTCAGGCTGGTGGTAAATTCCGTCACCGTGCCGTCAACGCCTTCGATGCGCCACGCCAGCGCCAGTTCGGTGGTCTGCTGTTCAATCGGCACCTGAAGCTTATAGTCCAGCACCGCAGCGAGAACACCTTCCGCCAGCCCATCCGCCAGCAGATCATCAAAGGCCACGCCCGCCGTCACAAACGGGGTCAGCCGATCCATGCGGAAGCGCAGCGCTTCGGCGGTCGTCAGCCACATGCGAGAGGCAAGGTCGCCTTCTTCCTGCTCATAATCGACAAAAGGCGCGTTGATGGTGGTTTCGACACCAGGAATGGCGTTGAATTCCCCGTCGAGGCTGATGCGAATCTCGCTGCCCGGTTCGACGGTATCGGCTTCGGTCGTCTCCGCGTCAATCTCCACATCGCCCAGCGCAGAAAGTGCTTCGTCGTAGCCGATGGTGTTAAAGGCATTCGCCGCCTGCCGGACTGACAGCGCAGACAAGCCGCCTAAAATCTTATAACGGCTGACCTCGCCCACTGCCCAGCGCAGCATCGCCTCTACGAGACGGTCGCCGCCGGGCGCGAAGGCCATCGGGTCGAGCGTAAAATCAATCTTTACATAATCAGCAGCGCTGCCAATCTCACGCCAGTTATACGCACCTGTCTCCCAAACACCGTCTGCGTTTTCGGCCTGCGGCAGCACTACACCCAGTTTGAGGCCGGGACTGACCGACTCAAGGTTGGCGTTCAGTTCGCGGATAAAGGCGGTAAAGGCCTGTTCGCTTTCGGCGGGCAGATCGCGATAATCGATGAACACACCGTCATACTGCCCGGCGTTGACAAACGTCGCGATTTCGAGCGCGTGGGCACTGCGCACGGCCTGATTGCCCAGCAGCGCGGCGACCGTGTCGGGATCGGTGGCGCGTGGATCGCTGAAATTACGAATCACCGGCATGACCGCATACCCGGCGGCAGTGTCAAATCCAGGCGCGAGGTTGCCGACGAGTGTGCTGGTGGGATTGGGCAGCGCAGGCTGCATCCCGACGGGCGAGACAATCGTCGCCAGTTCAGCCACTTCCGGCGCAAGCGTCTGCGCGAAGTCAAGCGTGGTCTGCACGGTCGGGTCGAGCGGGGAAGCCTGGAACAGCGCCACGCCGGACGGAATATCCTCCACCCGCGCCAAGAGCGTATTGTTGGTTGTAGGCTGCGCGGGGATGAACGTCCAGCTTCCAGTCGTCTGGTTCCAGCCGTACATATCCAGCAGATCACGATTCGCGCCGGAGGGGATGTTCAGTTCAAGGATCAGTTCTTCAGGAGCTGTGCCCGTCGTGGTGATGCTGTAGACGCTGCTCTGAAGCGCCAGATAGGGCGGCGTGGCGGAACGGGCGGAAACCGTCCAATCGACGGCACCCGCACTTCCCGCGGTGAAGTCCTGCAGGGTGGTCTGGTCGAGCAGAACGCCAAACTCCGTCCCCGGATTTTCCGGCGGGACGATCACCTTCAGCCGCGCATCCTGTGATTGTGTCCCGTTGGTCTGGGCATTGAGCATGGCATAGGGGGTGGGGAAAAGCTGTTCGCCCAGGCTGAAAGGCGGCAGGAACAGCGCCGCGACGACCAGCCCCAGCACCAGAAAGGCCGTCATCAGGCCGACCAGCCAGCAGCCGATTCCGCTGCCCCGGCGCGGGGGGCGCTGGCTGCGGGACTGCATTTCACCCGGATAACTGTAATAGGGTTCGGGCGTGGGTTGAACGGGCTTAAACGGTTGGGTATCTTCTTTGATTGGTGAATCTGCCATCGACAATCCTCATGAGCCATCTGCTCCCCTGGGTTGGATGCTGGTCGCGACCGGGAGCAATATGCTTTTTTGCGAACAACGCCGAAGTATAAACGCTTTATCAGAATTGGTGTATGGGAAATCGCCAGACACCAGCGTCACGGTACTTCTGTCGGGGGCGCGGTCGGGCGAACCCTGCCCCTGGAAACAGCAGGGGCGAACCAACGGCTCGCCCCCTTGAAGATACAGATGCAGAAATTCTACCGACCGAGCGCGTCACACGCCGGGCAGCTTCCATCCGAGCGGATGATGGCATAGCCCGCCATCGGGTCTTCGCCGAAGTTGCTGTAGTTGATGTTCCACACGATCACCAGGCGGACGCGCCCGCTGCTGCGCGAGAAATCCACCGCGCCGTCCAGCCACGCCGCCTGCTGCGCGATGGTGGTGTTCTGTCCCCACGCGAACAGGCTGGAAAGCTGTCCATAGCCTTCAGGTGTCAGATAACCAAGTTCGGTGAAGCAGACAGGTTTGCCCAGTGTACCGGCATACAGGTTAATCATGCTGGGGAGGTAGCGTGTGTAATAATCGCCGCGCGGGTCGCCGCTGGAAGCGGTCGGTGGCACGATGCCTTCGTTGTAGTGCGCACCGACACAGTCCATGTAACGCGCCGCACCAGCAGCCGCCATCGCCGCCAGGAAGCGGTCGTCGTTCATCACGCGGCCAGGGAACGCCCCTTCTGCCCCGGTAGGCGCGGGCGCACCGCTGATGACGATGGTATTGGGGTTGGCGCCCTTAATAGCTTCATAGGAGAGACGCAGCAGTTCGGTATAGCGCACCGGATCAATCGGCGCGGCCCATTCGCGGTCGATATTCGGTTCGTTCCAGATTTCGATAGCATCCGCGCCAGCAGCCGCCAGACCTGCGACCGCCGAAGCATAGGTTTGCAGATACCCATCGCTGTTGACCTGATTCCGATCTCCAACCACACCCAGCAGAATGCGGAAGCCCGCCGCGTGTGCCGCCGCGATTTCGCCGCCACCACCGCCGAGACGCACCTGCTTCTTCACCCACGTCATCCCCGCGCGACGCATCGCGTCAATGGCCGCGCCATCGAGCGAAGCGACATGTCCGCCATATTCAAAGCCGGATACCGGGGCGAGATTCGCCACAGGTGCGGCTGGCGCAGCGGGGGCTGCCGGAGCGGGCGCGGCTGCCTGCTGCTGACCGCTGCCGGGGGCAGACAGGCGGAACGGCGTGTTCTGATCGACAATCGGCAGGCGGCTGACCTGTGCGGCGCTGACGTTCAAGAACTGCACCGACACCCAACCAACCGTCCCGCGCGAATCAATGCCGCGCACCCAGGTGTTGTCCCCGTTGCGCCCGTCGATGTTGAAGGGCGTGTTAGCATTCAGCCCACCCGCACGGCGGAAGCTCGTGCCCGGCCCAAAGCGGATGTTGACGTTACCCGTCGCGGTCGCCAGCAGGCCACTGCCACCGCTGGTGGCCGCTGCCTGGGGTGCAGGTGTCGGTGCACTTTCGCTGTTACCACCGGTTGAACCTTCGCTGGAAGCCTGCTGCGGGCGGCTGCCGCTGGGAGGGGAAACCGTTACGGGCGCGTTCTCATCAAGAATGGGCAGCGGATTCAACTGCGCCAGGGTGACATCCACCAGCCCGGAAGACACCCACCCCACCTGCCGCTCTGCTGTGATGCCCCGCACCCAATTACCATTCTGGTTGCGGCCATCCAGGCGAATCACCGTCCCAGGCAGCAGCGTCGTGACGAGATCAAAATCGGTGCCGGGGCCGCTGCGCATATTGGCGCGGTCGGTCGTCACGGTATCCAGGCTGTTGGACTGTGCGCTTACAATCGAAAAGCCGCCGAGCGCCAGCACTGCCAAGAGCAGCACGGCCAGAATGCGTCCTTGCTTCATTCGATTCGTTTCTCCTGAGTCAACTTCATTTTTTCCAAAGTGATGAGCGCATCTGGATTCTCATCCATCGCTCACAAATCTTCTGGGAGGAATTTTAGCCCAGGCATTTGCATTCTGGCAACCGTGCTTAAATCCCTGCCGCGATTTCAAATAGTGCGGCCACGTGCGTAATATCCAGCGCGGAACTGCCGTAGAGGATGACGACGGTCACGTCCAGATCAGGCGCATAGAAAGCGGCACTGCTGAAGCCAAAGACCGCACCGGTATGGCCGTAGACTGTACCATAATCGGTCTCGATCACTTCCAGACCCATCCCATACTCGCTGCCCGCTTCGTCGGTGCTCATCAACTCAAGCGACTCATCGCTGAGCAGGGCTTCTTCAACAAGCAACCCCTGATAGAAGCGGGTCAGATCGGCAGTGGTGGAGATGAGCGCCCCGTCGCCCAAGCCTGCCCCATCGTTATAGCCGCCCACATCGTCCAGCGTTCCGTCGCCGTCGATGTCTTCATAACCGTGAATGAATTCACCTGGCAGCGTTTCGGAAATCTGCGTATAGGTGTTTTCCAGCCCCAGCGGATCGAGAATGCCCTCGCGCACGACTTGATGCAAAGGCTGTTCGGTGGCGGCTTCGATCACCAGTTGCAGAAGAATGTAATTGGTGTTGCTGTATTCATAGCCCTCACCCGGCGCGAACGATGCTTCCAGATCACGCGCATAGTCCAGCACTTCCGGCGCCGTCCATTCGTAAGTAGGGTCTTCCAGAATCACCTCAAAAAAGGTTTCATTCAGATATTCAGCGATTCCCGACGTCATTGTGACCAGTTGGCCGACAGTGGCGCTCTCGGCATTCTCGATGCCAGCGATCAGGTCTTCATCAAGCCAGTCTGTCAGAGCGTCATCCAGCGACACGACTTCCTCATCTGCCAGTTGCAGCAGCGCCACCGCAACGAAGCTTTTGGAGATACTCCCAATGCGGAAGCGGTCATCGGGTGAAGCAGGTGTGCCGTTTTCGATATCTGCCAGACCGCCCGCTGCTGCCCAGGTTTCATCGCCTTTGGTGATTCGAACGGCAACGGCTGGGCCGTCGGCTGGCGCGATGTCTTCGAGCAGCGCTTCAAGCGCACCATCGACATCATCCTGTGGAGATACAGCAACAGGGGTAAGGGTGAACAGCAGCAGAACCAGCAACACACGCAGCATTGTCTTCATAATGAGTTTGTCCTTTTGGGTGAGAGTATCACTCTCTACTTTACACGCGATTTAGTCGAGCGTGTCTGGCGAAAACACATCCTTCAATTCGGAGTTTTCACCGCTTTCTCATCCCTCAAAACTGATGCGTTGCTATAATTTACCCATGAGTAGATTATTTTACGAAGGAGTGTGACCAATGGCGATTTTTCCCAGCGTGAAGGGGAACAATCTCGAAGGAAAAACGTTCCGTATTCCTGCTGATCTGGCAGGCGAGTACAACCTGGTTCTGATGCCCTTTGAGCAGTACCAGCAGTACGAGGTGGACACCTGGCTGCCGCTGGCGCAGGCACTCCAGAGCAAATATGCTGACGTGCGCTATTATGAACTGCCCACGCTGCCGCCCTATGCCTTCTGGCAGCGCATGATGATCGACGGCGGGATGCGCATGGGGATTCCCAACCGCGCCACCCGCGAAATCACCATTACGCTCTATCTCGATCTGCCGCCATTTCTGCAGGCGTTGAATATCCCGGATCCGTCAAAGACGCAGATTATGCTGGTGCGGCGCGATGGCGAAGTGCTGTAGCGCACTTCGGGGGCTTTTGGCTCAGCGCAGGCAGATGAACTCACCCGCCTGCTGAAGACGCTGCACAACGAAATCATCATCGTATAAATGCAGTAAAGCAGGCAATGCGCGATGAGGGTTTGAATGTGGATCAACCATGAGTAGACGATTGATGTACCAACCGTAGCTCCTGTGTTCCACCCGTGTTAGAGTCGGCGGCATAAAGGACGATCCACGACCACACATGAGGCAGGAACACAATGGGCTTACTGGATGGCAAAATCGCGCTGGTGTTCGGCGTCGCCAACAAGAACTCGATTGCGTGGGGCATCACCCGGCAGTTTCATCAGCAGGGCGCGACCCTCGGCCTGAGCTACGCGGGCGAAGTGCTGGAAAAGCGCGTGTTCCCGCTGGCGCAGGAGATCGGCTGCGATTTCGTCGAGCCATGCGACGTGACTAGCGACGAGCAGCTTGACGCACTTTTTGAAAAAGCGCAGGCGCGTTTTGGCCGAATTGATGTGCTGGTGCATTCGCTGGCCTTCGCCGAACGCGAGGATATGGGTGGGCGCTTCGTGGATATTTCCCGCGCTGGGTTCGCCAAAGCGCTGGATATTTCGGCCTACAGCCTGATCGCGCTGGCAAAACGCGCCGAACCGCTGATGACCGAAGGTGGCAGCATCATGTCGCTGACCTATTACGCGGCGGAAAAGGTCATGCCCAAGTACAACACAATGGCGGTGGCGAAGGCGGCTTTAGAGTCGATCACGCGCTATCTGGCTGTTGACCTGGGCGACAAGGGGATTCGAGTGAATGCGATCAGCGCCGGGCCGATCAAAACACTGGCAGCGGCAGGGGTGCCGGGACTGCGCACTTTTATCAGATATGCAGAAAAAGCCTCACCGCTCCAGCGCAGCGTAACGCAGGATGACGTTGGCAAAACTGCCCTGTGGCTGGCATCTGACCTCAGCACCGCCGTGACAGGTGAAGTCATTCACGTTGACGCAGGCTATAATATTCTCGGCCTGACGGTGGGCAAGGATGAACTCATCGATATGAGTTGAGACAACATTGCGATAAACAAATTGGGCGCATGAAATAATGAGTGTGGAGTCAGATCAATATCTCATCGCTCATTGCTCATCACTTTTTTACTGTACTAGTACGCCAACAAGATGAGAATGATGGGTTGCGTTGGTACGGGCGCAGCGCGCTGCGCCCCTACAGGTAGGCAGCTTTAGATGGTCAATGTACTAGCGCGTGCCGTTCTTGGCCTTTTCGCGGTAGGGGACGACCTCTCCATCATCGGTGAGGTAATAGGCTACCCCTTCCGCCTCGTCATCGTCGGCCAGGCGGCTGATCGGGCGACGCGAGTCGTTTTTGGCCTTTTCTGCGGGCACTGTGACGCGGGCGCGTTCCTCAGACGTGGCGGGCAGAATGCCGTTGGTGATGGCGCGGGAGGCCTGCGCGGTCATATATCCGATACGCCCGCTGATCATCCCTGTATGGATGCCGATCATCGCCAGCAGCCCTTCCAGTATCAGGAACGGCAGGAGCATCGACCCAATCGTTACGGTGAAGAGGCTCGCCACGAACTGCACGAACAGATAGGTAATGCTCAGCCACGTCATGCTGCTGCTCGTATAGGCCGCCAGCCGTTCACCCAGGTTCATCCCTCGCAGATCGAGATCATCTTCAAAGCGTGGTGTCGGCTCGTCCATCAGCGCCGCGCCGATCTGCCGATCAAACACGGCTAAACCACGCGAAGCCGCGAACATAAATCCCAGCAGCGGGAAGCCGACCAGCACGAACATCAGCGGAATCGCCAGCAGAAACCCGGTCAGCAGGAACGTGAAATACATCGAACTCAGGAAGACGTTGAGGAAAAGATAGGTGTAGCTCCGGAAGATTTGCCCGCTGGTCATGGTTGGCCTCGTTTTACCTTGCGCCACATTCTATCAATGCAGAGGTCCGAAGGGACTTATGAAAGCGACCTCTGTAAGGGAGGGTTTGAAACCCTCCCCTACAAAACATTCGAGACCTTACAAAATTATACGGCAGAACGGCAGGAAAGTTTCAACGTTCGCTTTCCCGCAAGCAAAAGGCAAGAATTCGGGTGTAGGCTGAACGTGTGAAACGTGTTGTAAGCAAAAGAGGCTGACTGATGGACAACCACGAGAACGACAATATCCTCAATCCCCAGGAACTAACCTATTTCATCCCGGCCCGCCGCCGTGTCCGCGCTGTTTTCGGTGGACAAACCATTGCGGATAGCCGCCGTGCCATGCTGTATAAAGAACCACGCCATGCGCCGCTGTACTTCTTTCCCCAGGATGATGTGCAGATGACTGCCCTTAGCCCGGTTGATACACGACCGGAGGGCAAACTGGCGGGCGAGGCGTTCTATCTTTCTCCGCCCCTGCGGAGCAAAGCTGCTTACTGGAACCTTACGGCGGGGGGCAAAACGGCGCAACAGGCCGCTTTGACCTACCCGGAACCGATGCCGAGCGGGGCTGATCTGCGCGGCTATGTCGCCTTTCAGGTTGACAAAATCGACCACTGGTACGAGGAAGCGGAGGAGGTATTTGGGCATCCGCGTGATCCCTATCACCGAGTCGATGTCCTGCAGAGCGACCGTGAAATCCGAATCATGGTCGGCGGGCAGGTTATCGCGGAAACGAAACGTCCCATGCTGCTGCTGGAAACCAGCCTGCCGCCGCGCTACTACATCCCGCAGGAGGATGTGCGGATGGATTTGCTCACACCAACCCAGACCCACACGCGCTGCCCGTATAAAGGGCTGGCGTCGTACTGGTCAGCGACCATCAACGGCCAAACCATCGACGACATTGTGTGGAGCTATCTCGATCCGCTGCCGGATGCCGCCAAGATCAAAGGGCTGCTATCGTTCTATGACGAACGTGTGGAAGCGGTTTATATCGACGGCGAGCTGCAAACGCCGCCGCGCACGTTCTGGTCGAATACGAAATAGAATCAAACGGGGCGGACAAAGTTCATCCGCCCCCCTTCAACGCTGATCGTTTTTCAGTAATCAGAGGGACGCACTAAACCCCGCGTTCGGTTTGCGGTGCGGCACGCAGCAGCAGCGCCCGCGTCCCTTCCGCGATGCCCGCCGCTAAACCAGCCTTCGCCAGATTTTCGGGGCTGAACAGCAGGAAGCCGCTCTCGAACGCCTCGCGCCAGGGCATCTGCGTCATCGCTTGCAGGACGATCACCCCAGGGATGAACACGAACAGTGACCCGATCAGCGCAGCGAAAACCCGCAGCCACCAGCGATGTCCTGCCCGCTCCGTGATGTATCCGGTTACATAGGCACACAGGATGAAGCCCAGCAGATAGCCCCAGGTTGGACCAGCGAAGACCCCTGCCCCCAGCCCGCGTGCGTCCAGCGGCAGCCCGACGGCGATCAATCCAACGTAAAGAATCTGTGACCACGCGCCGTCCTTCGCGCCCAGCGTCATCCCCGCCAGGAAGACAGCCAGCGTTTGCAGCGTCAGCGGCACCGGGCCAATCTCGACCGTCACCCGCGCACCGACGGCGGTCAGGGCAGTAAACGCTGCGATGCTGCCCAGCCGATAGGCCAGGCTCCAGTCACGGGTCTGTGGAAGTGTTTTGAGCATAGAAAGTCCTTTGAGCATTCAGCAAACAGCTATCAGCTTAACAAAAACCCAAAACTCCACACAGGGTTATGGCTCATTTGACAAAGCTAATCGCTAACTGCTGATGGCTGACCGCTAAGTTCTGTTCCCCGCTGCAGGCTCCACCACGACCTCGACCATGCTAAAATCGGCTTTGCTCCAGCCGTTGGATTTCTTGTCTTTGGTGCCATATTCCTCCACCAGCGTCACCCGTGCCCCCAGCGTGGGCAGTTCATAGCGCGTCGCCCAGTGGCCGGTGTTCTGGACGTTGCGCAGGTACACCAGCCGCACCTTCTGGTCAAGGCGGCGCATTCTCCCCCGCGCCTGGCTGAAGGTCAGTTTGCTCAACTCCTGGGCGAGGTCTTCCCGTTCTTTCTGATTCAGATAAGCCATGATCGTTTTGCTCCTTCAGTGCTGGGCTGATTTCAGGTTGTCTGCAAGTGCGACAAAAAATTTGTTCTAAACCTGAGTGGTTAGTATACTGGCGTAATTGTATAATCTCGTTTACGGATAGCCAACGAGAAAAATCATGCCTGCAACGGTCAGAACAGTTGGAGAAGTGACCATCTACATTCGCGACCTGCTGAACGCGGATGAGACCTTGCAGGATGTGTGGGTGGCGGGCGAAATCTCCAACATGAAACGCCATTCCTCCGGCCACTGGTATTTCACGCTCAAGGACTCGGTTTCTGAATTGCGGTGCGTGATGTGGCGTTCCAGCGCGGCGCGGCAGTCGGTCGTGCCGAAGGACGGGGACGCGGTGGAAGCGCACGGCAAAGTCACCGTATACGAGTCGCGCGGGGAATACCAGCTTTACGCCGATGTCGTGCGCCCGGTGGGGATGGGTGATCTGTATGCCCAGTTCGAGCGGCTCAAGGCCAAACTGGCCGCTGAAGGCCTGTTCGACAGTGACCGCAAGCGCGGTTTCCCGGCCTTCCCACAGCGCATCGGCATCGTAACCTCACCAACCGCCGCCGCCTTCCAGGATGTGCAGAATGTGCTGCGCCGCCGCTTCCCGCTGGTGGAGATTGTGCTCAGTCCGACGATGGTGCAGGGGGCAGAGGCGCCGCCGCTGATTGTGGCCGCCATCGAGCGCCTCAACGACTATGGCGAGGTGGATGCAATTCTGCTGTGCCGGGGCGGTGGCAGCCTGGAAGACCTGTGGCCGTTCAATGATGAGCGCGTGGCCTTAGCAGTCGCGGGCAGCCGCATCCCTGTCATCACAGGCGTGGGGCATGAGACCGATTTTACGATTGTGGATTTTGTGGCCGATCTTCGCGCTCCCACGCCCAGCGCAGCGGCGGAAATGCTCACGCCCGATGTCGCTGAACTGCGCTCGAACCTGCGGCGGCTGGATGAACGCCTGACCGGGATGGCCTATGATGCCGTGATCGAACGTGCCAATCAGCTTTCGGCCTTGCAGCGGACGCTGGGGCATCTCTCCCCTGCCAACACCGTCCGCAACAACCGCCAGCGCATTGATGAGTTGAACGCGCGGATGCAAAGCAACCTCAAGGCAACGCTCACGCTGCGGCACGAGCAGCTCCGCAGCCAGACGGCGGCTTTAGCGGCGGCCAATCCGGAAGCAATTCTGGCGCGGGGATACGCGATCATCACGCGAATCGATGACCAGGTGCGCGTGGTGAGCGAAGATGATGTACCGGGTGGGACGCGGGTAAAAATTCAATTGAAGGATGGCAGCGTGAATGCGCGGGTGGAGGACAACAGCCGATATGAACAGCGTCGACTCCTTTGATAAGCTGGCGGACAATCTCTCATTTGAGGATGCGTTCGATGAACTGGAAGACATCGTAGCGCGGCTGGAATCCGGCGAGGCCACGCTGGAGGAGTCGGTCGCGCTGTTCGAGCGGGGACGCCGCCTGTCGGAATACTGCCAGGCCTTGCTCGACCGTGCCGAACTGCGGATTAATGTGCTGACGGAAAACGGCGATGAAAACTAGAACTTATTTCAAAAATGGGCATTGTACGGGCGACGCGCGCGTCGCCCCTACCGTAAATCTGAATTTTGAAATAGCTTCTAGCCAACAAGAAGAGGCTCTAAACATGTTTTAGTATGTTATATGCTATTTCTATAGACATACGTAGCTCGTCACAGTACAATTCAACGAAATTTTGCTTACCATTTGTGCTGATCTAATTCCAGGACAACGTTTGAACATGATCTCAAACTGGACTCTAAAGAATTTCAAATCGATTCGTGACGAAACTACATTCAATCTTTCCCCGCTTACTGTGATCGCCGGAACTAATAGTTCTGGCAAAAGTACAGTATTACAGTCAATACTTTTAATTTCACAAACTTTACAGTCCCGATTTAAGAAACAGCAACTTATTCTTAATGGTGAGTTAACAAAGCTGGGTACGCCAGAAAATTTATTACATTTTGAAACTCCTAACAATTCTTTGATAATAAAAGGAGGTTTAGATGCAGAACAAAACTCCAAACGTCTGAAACAGATAGAGTTTAACCTAGAATTTGATTTAAAGAGTAGTAGGCACGTAAGTTTACTTACTCTTAACAACTTCTTCTTTGGAAACGGGACGTATTTCATACGAACTATCCGAATGGACAGCTCGATATCTGATGAGCAGAAAATAGTCGATGTGCGTTTAAAAACACAGCCTCACTTAGATGCAACTTTCATTTTTTCGCAGTTTTTACCAGATCGATTTCGTTATCCAAAACCGGTAGCTGAAGTTTTTAAGGATGAATTGAATGAATTAGATGATCTTATGACTACTGCGGAATTCCGAGAAGATGCCTTAGAAGGAGATTTCAATTTACCACTTGGACGTGAAATAGCCGCTCTTTTAAATTTAGTAGCAAATAGGCTAAGTAACGTCGAAAACCTTCCTTCTGCTATAATTGGATGTACCACACGTAATGATTTACTTGCTCTATGTATCGAATTGATGCATTATGATAAGCTTGTGTTTCAAGATTTCAAATCAAATTTCCAAAGTATTCCTCTGCGGAAGCAAATTGAAGCAAGTGCGGAAGACGACAATATTTTAGTTAATGCCGCGTTACCTAAAGAGCTAAAAGAAGGTATAGATGTTTTTAAAGTGTATTTTCAAGATAATATTCATTACTTAGGACCACTAAGGGACGACCCAAGAGTCATTTATGCTATCCCAAATAACATTGACTTTAGGCATGTTGGTTTAAAGGGTGAATTCACGGCTGCAATGTTAACATTATACGGAATGGAAACCGTGACGTACCCTGTGACAGCATCCACTGCTAAACCAGAAATGAGAGAAGGAACACTAATCGAAGCCATCTCTTTTTGGTTAAGTCATATGGGCTTAGCCGACTCACTTAATGTAAAAGAGTTAACCAACATAGGTTATCAATTAAATATTCAGCAGTCCAAGTTGCCTAACGATTTATCTCTTACAAATATTGGTGTAGGGGTTAGTCAAGTATTACCAACTTTGGTTATGTGTCTGCTTGTACCCAGTCCTTGCACCCTTCTAATCGAACAGCCTGAACTGCATCTACATCCTCGTGTTCAATCTATTCTAGGAGATTTTTTCTTAGGATTGACGTATATGGGTAAACAAGTGATTGTTGAAACTCATAGCGAACATATTATTAACAGGTTATTTCTACGTATTGCTCAGGACGGAGTAGAACAGAAAGAGGAAACTGAACTTTTGGAACGAATCGGAATTCTATTCGTCGAGAAAGAGGGTACGGTTTCCAGATTTAGAGAAGTTAAACCTAACGAATTTGGAGTAATTAGTGAGGACGATTGGCCGAAAGGATTTTTGGACCAGTCAATGTTAGAGATTCAGGAAAAGATAAAAGCTGCAAAAGAAAAGCGCCAGAATAAAAAAGGGTTCCTTGGGAGAAAATAACATGCGCTTTTTTGTAGACCCTGCTATTGTAACGTTGCCTTTATTGCCTGAAGAAGTCTTTGAGGAAGACAGAGAGCATTTTATTTGCTTTATTGAGAGTCTCAATGATTGGGCTATGCTATTAGGTAAACATAAGTTTTATGTCTCACAAGACTGTATTAAACAACTTTACAATACTGATGCTATTGAATATCCTCCTGATCACACAACGCTCGATAGATATTGGAAAAAGTACGGTGTAGGTGAAGTTTACGCTTTGAGTGATATTTATGAAGCGTGTCAAAGATTGCTAGATATAGAAAGTCTAACAACAATTGAAAGTTTAGCAGAAGAGGAAGTTAATCCTCACTTTGATCCTTTTGAAGTGGACCTGAAACCGGAACAACTTTATAAACGTCAACACGACGCTATGCAAAAAGCGTTGTTGTTTTCATTTGGTTGCTTAACATATTTTAAGAACATAGATCATCACAAAGCCACATTTAAGGAATTATTTATTGCTACTAGAGACTGTGATGAAACAATTGCGGTTGATGTACAAGTTTACACTCTTTCGTCCGACACGTTAGCTGGAACGACATTGAATTATCAGACGCAATTTCGAGCCGTTAACGATCCCAACGAGCTAGATAACCTAATATCAAACCGAGAAAAGATAAAGAAGAACTTAAAGGTAATGGTAGTAGGAGGTCATTCGAACTTTCATAGGAATTTAGAGGAGCTTCAACGAGATCGAAATTTGGATTTTAGATTTATCAATCCAGAGGAAGATGCCAAAATTGATAAATTTAAACAAACGATTGGTAATATGGATTGCGTAATTGAAGTGACAAAGTACTCATCTCACAAATTAAAGCAAATTGCAGATCAAGCGCGAGAAATGGGCGTTCCTGTTGCAAGTTGTAATTCTCAAGGATTGAAAGAATTTGAGAGAGTCCTAGCCGAATTATCGGACATCATTGATAAACTATAATGTATTTTTAGTAGTGGTTGGATAACGCCAGCGCAGTACCCAATCCAGCGCCCGGTCGCTGAGAATCATCCGCAGCGCCATCACCGCTTTCGCATCCGCCCCGACGATGTAGCGCGTCTTAGGTCGGCGGGCGGTAAAGGCATGGGCGACCGCCTTTGCCACCGCTTCCGGCGGTATACCCTGCGCCCCTTCCTGCGCACTGGTCAGCATCAGCCGGACATAATCATCCCCGTAAAGCTGCTGCGCTTCCGGCGGCAGTTCGCTCAGGATTTCCTCCGCATCCTGCTTGAACTTCGACCAGATCGGCGTTCGGATAACTCCCGGCTCAATTGCCGACACGCTCACCCCAAACGGTCGCATCTCCAGCCGCAGCGAATCGGTAAAGGCTTCCATCGCAAATTTGGACATGCAGTAGGGGGATGAAAACGCAGTGGCGACGATTCGGCCCAAAATCGAGTTGGTGTTGACGATGCGCCCGCGTGTCCTGCGAATGAGCGGCAGTAACCCCTGCGTCACTTGAATGTGCCCGAACAGGTTGACCTCTAGCTGCTGCCGGATGACCTCAATGGGCAGGAATTCGATGGGGCCGGAGGTGGCATAGCCCGCATTGTTGAACAGGCCATACAAGCCCTCCGCGCCGACCAGTCGCATGATGCGATCTTTCGCGCTGGCGATCATCTCAGGACGGGTAAGGTCGATGAAGACAATATCGATTCCGGCTTCCGTGAGGGCATCGGTGTTCTCACCCGGTAGCACGCCCGCCAGAATGCGGAAGTCGAGCCGATGCAGATGCAGGGCGCTGGCAAGTCCAATGCCCGACGAAGCCCCGGTGATAAAGATCGCGCGTCTGGTCATCTCGTCTCCCGAAAAATTCCCGTGTCCTCTGCATCTCTGCGGTTCATCTTGCTTGCTCTTTCTTCACCGTCGCAGCAGCAAGCGTGGAACAGTGTGCGCTTCTTCGACTCCCAGTAACAGCGCCAGCCCGAAAAAGGCAACAACACCTACGCCGATTCCAGCGATAACTGTTATCATGACGTGCGCCTCACTCAAAACCTGAGTGGTGCCCCACACCGCCGCGCCCATCCCTAACGCCGCGATCAGCGCCCGGCCTGCACTGCTCAGCACCGCCACATCGTGCGTCGACTCAAGCTGCTGCTCTAAGCGCTTATGCATTTTGCGCTGCATCAGCCACCACAGCGCCACGCCTTCCAGCAGTGTGGTCAGGCTGTTGGAGAGCGCCAATCCCGCGAACGGCCCCCGTATGAGGCTGTCCGGGTCGCCGATGAACTGGATAAACACGTAGCTGAGAATGATGTTAGACACCATCGACGCCAGCCCAATCCGCACCGGAGTCCAGGTGTCTGAAAGCGCATAAAACGCCCGCGACAGCACCTCCAGCAGGGCATGTCCTGCGATACCGATGGCAAAGAAGCTCAGTGCCCAGGCCGTCGCGGCGGTGCTTTCGGCTGTAAACTGACCGCGCTCGAACATCACGGCAATGATGGGCTGGCCGAGGACGATCAGCCCGACCGACGCCGGGAATGCCAGAAACAGCACCGCGCGTAATGCCCCCGAAAGCCGATCCCGAAAGCCCACGAAATTGCCCTGCGCCGCCAGGGCGGAAAGTGACGGAAACAGCGCCGTGCCCATGCTCTGCCCAATCACACCGAGCGCGAAGAACATCAGCACCCAGGCCGTATTCAGCGCGGTCAGGCTGCCTTCCAGCATCACCGAAGCGAACGCCACATTGACCGCGAAGTTGATCTGCACCACCGCCAGCCCCAACACACGCGGCCCCATCAGCAGCAGGACTTCACGCACGCCGGGGAATCGTGGCGCAAGCAAAAACGTTAGCCGTGCCTGGATACGCGGGAGCGCGGGTAGCTGAATCGCCAGATGCAGCAGCGCCCCCAGCACCGCCCCCCAGGCCAGCCCGTAGATGTTCGCGCCGTTGACCTGAGCGACTCCCTCGGAAGCAGGCATCATTCGCGCCAGAATCAGCGCTCCGGCGATCTGCCCCAGGTTGTACATGCTGGCCGCCAGCGCGGGCAGGAAGAAAATCTGATGCGCGTTGAGGATACTCATGGTCAGGCCGCTGATGCTGAAAATGGCGGTTGTGATGAGCATCAACTGCGTCAGCGCAATAGTGAGTGTCTGTTCTTCGAGCGAGCGCCCCGGCACCAGCAGACGCGGCACGATGAACGGTGCGAGGATGACCAGCACCAGCGCCAGCAGAATCGCGGCCAGGGCGGAAAGCGTCATCACTGCGCTTGCCAGCCGCCACGCACTCGACGGGTCTTTTTCGTGCAGATAGCGGGAGAAGATCGGCAGAAACGAGGAACCAAGCGCACCGCCGGCCACCAGCGTGAACAGCATTTCGGGGATGCGCTGCGCAGCGTAGAAGGCGTCCAGTTGGGCGCTGGTGCCAAAGGTGGCCGAAAAGACGGCTGTGCGGATCAGGCCGAGTATGCCGCTGGTAAGAAAGCCCGCCAGCACGACCAGCGCCGCGCGCAGCAGTTGACGGTTGGAAAGAGCGGTTGTGGTGGTCATGAATTCACGTCAGTAGGGAATGATGCAGTTCGCACCGACAACGCGGAGGTGTTTGACGTTGCGAGTATAAATCGCAACATTGAGCCTTACAGAAGTCGCTGCAAGCAGGCAGTCAATGATTTCAATCTGACTCTTCAAGTGGACGACTTCAAACTGTTGCATCGCCCATCGTGCATCGTCCTCATTTGGAAAGAGGATGGGAAACAGACTGAGCAGTTTTTCAACACTCGCTTGCTCACTCCCGTTCTTTGTTCCTGAAATCATCTCCATACGCACCAGTGCATGAAGCACAAATCTCAGGTTTCGATTCGCATTCATCCATGCTACCGCAGGCGGAAAGCCTCGCATGAAGTCGATCAAAATGTTGGTGTCAAGGAGTCCATCGATACTGTTCATGCTTCGCCGCGTCTGGAAGCCCGCCGCCGAAGTTCTTCAGCAAGTTTAATGCTGTCCTGAATATCGTCTCGATCTGCCCACAAGCCAATGATTCCGGCATCAAGGATTTCACCTAACGAAACCCCTTCAAATTCCACGCTGCGAATTTCAACCTCGACTTTGCCTGGTCGTAGATGGGGCGGCATTTGAATCTTCAACTGGCCGTCTTCAGTGATCTCAGCGGGTAAGGTAATCGAAACCATACTGGTGCACCTTTCTGCATCTCCTTGACGCATTATACCCGGTAATTGTCCAGTTCACGCTCGCGCTCGGCGTAATCTGGCAGGTATTGCCCCACCAGTGCCCAGAACTGTGGACTGTGGTCGAACACTTTGAGATGCGCCAGTTCGTGCACGACGACATATTCCGCCAGCCGGGGCGGGACATAATAGAGCGCGGTGTTGAGCGTGATGTTGCCGCGCCCGGAGCAGGACCCCCACTTGCGGTACATCGTCCGCAGGGTAATGCGGTTGACCTCCAGCCCCATGCGCTTCGACCAGGTGCGCACCATGCGGCGTATCGCAACCGCATCATTCTGCGCGGTGGGTGGCGAGTCGGGAATATGCGCTTGCAGCTTTTGCAGCCCTTCCTCGATAAAGGCCTTGACCTGTGGATTGGACGGTCGCAGCCACTTCGGGATGAAGACGATCACGCCGCCATCGGGGCGGACGCGCATGACCATGGTCTTGCGCTGCTGTTTGCGAATTTCAATCGGTGGTTGTTCGGACATAAGTCGGGCGGTAAGGCTCCTCGCGCAGGATATGCGCTAAAAACAACAAATCAATCACAGATGTGCAGAGGACACAGAATAGAGGTTTTGTAGCGGGCGGTTCAGGATTTGCCCATTCGCCCCTGCTGCTCATGCCGTGACCAGAACGCGAACACATCATCAACGAACGTTTCCCGGTACATCGGCAGCACCATGAAGATATGCCCGCCGTGATATTCCCTGAATTCGGCGTTAGGAATGCCCTGCGCGATTTCCTGCTGGAAGCGCGGCGGCACCAGCAGATCGTCGGGGCTGCTGATGACCAGGGTGGGAATGCTGATCATCGGGAGGCGGTCAAGGATGTCATAGGTGCTCATCGCAGCCACTTGCAGATCAAACCCCGCTCGCGTCTGCTGGAAGGGATCGGGCGGTGCTTTGACCCAGGCGTTCATAAACGGCTCGTACTGGAACAGGTCTTCGCTAAGCAGATAGACCGCATTGAAGCGGTTGATAAACTCATTCGGGACGCCCTGGTCGCGCATTTCCCGTGCCGACCGCAGCAGGAATTCAGTGCGTGTGCCGTTGACATTAGACCGTGCAAGTGATACCGCCGGAACCAGCGTACGCACTTTTTCCGGATGGCGCAGCGCCAGCACCATCGCAATCGCGCCGCCCATCGAAATACCAAGGATGTGGGCGCTTTTCAAGTTGTGATGATCCATCACAGCGGCGATGTCGTCGGCCATATCTTCTACCGTGACCGGGCGATTATCCCGAATCACGGTCTGTCCCGCGCCGCGATTATCCACGTTCAGCACGGTATAGCGCTCAGCCAGTCGGCGGCGCAACCCGATGCTCAGCACATCGTTGCTGTGCGACGAGAAACCGTTGATGTAGACGACAGGCGCACCCGAACCATCGAGTTCGTAATGCAAAAGCGCACCGTCACGCTGGAAGGTGGGCATGGGCGATTCCTTTTTTGGGGGGACGCGGATGGATGGGTTTATCTTACCCGACTCAGCCGTGAACAGAAAGAGGCATCCGGGTTGAGCAAGTGGTGAAAATCAGGGAGATGTACGGGCGTAGCGCACTACGCCCCTACCGATTATGTCCTTAAAGCTCACCCCGCCCCAAAACGTTGGGGCGGGGAGGCAAAGCAGGGGAGGGGTTAAATCAATCCATCGCCCCGGCGAAGACCTTTTCGGCCTCGGCGGGTGGCGCTTCCACCTCGCGCGTGTTCACTCGACCCAGCGCCCACAGTGCCGCGCTCAGGCCAATCGCGCCAACCACAAACACCGCACCATAAGACAGGTTGGGGTTGCGGGCGATCAGATCAACCGCGTCATGAACGATGCCGCCGCCGGAAACGCCCGTCCCCCGTGCCAGCGTGACCACCAGCGTCCAGAAGCCCAGGAATGTCCCGGCGCGTCCGAACGGACTCATGTCCATCATCAGGCCGAGTGTGCCTACGTTCCAGATGCCCAGGCCAACCCCCAGCACAACCAGCCCAGGCGTCACAATCCAGCGGATTTCCGCCAGCGATGACAGCGCAAACATGGCAAACGCGCCGACCAGAATGCTTACCCCCCAGCGCGACATGACCGTATTGGTCAGCCCCTTATAGCGGCGGGAAAGGAACAGGAAGGCAATCGTCGCCAGAATGGACATACTGCCCCAGTACCCGGCAAAACGGCTGGTGATGCTGGCTTCCATGCCAAATACTTCACCTGCGAACGGCTCTAAAATGGCATCCTGCGAGAAGGCAAAGGCCATCGACAGCGCCAGATACCAGAAGAAGAAACGCATGGCGCGGCTTTGCCACACAAGTGCTAAATCCTGCCGCACGGACGTTTGCGCTTCGGGACTCGCAGTTTCGGCCAGGGCAGCGTCACCCGGTCGGGTGCGCTTTTCCTCGCCCAGAAGCGAGAAGAACCACAGCGCCCCCATAACCGCGCCGGAGACAAAAAACAGATTTTGCAGCGTATCAGGCGTAAAGCTGAGCGCCTGCGTGGTTTCGCTGACGGCTTCGGCCATCGCCCCTTCTGCTTCGGCGGAAGGCAGCAGCACCGAGAACAGGATGCCGCCAATCGTGAAGCCCAGCAGCAGGAACGTCCACACGATGCCGACCGCCCGACCGCGCTGTTCCTTCGCGGAGCGGTCATAAATCAGCGCCAGGAAGGTATTGCCCGAAATCGCGTTGCCCAGGCTGAACAGCAGCAGCGCAAAGGCTATTGCTCCCCATGCGACCAGATTGGCCTCTGCCCCTCTGGCGAGATTGGCGGTTTCCAGCCCCAGCATGAACACGCTGGCGACCATCATGGCGCGGCCAAGCCACACCCAGAACAGGCGGCGGAAGCCCCCGATGGCGCGACGGTCAGAGATTCGCCCCGCCCAGATGCCAATCGGTGCGAGGAAATAGCGCAGGCTTGCCAGCAGGCTGACCGGCGTGGCAGCGAAACCGAGATCGGCGATCATGACGCGATTCCACACGCCCGTCATCAGCACGTCGGCCATGCCGCTGCCCAGGTGAAAAAAACCGATTTTGAGGTTGCGCCCAACCGAGAGATTTGGCGATGTGTTCGGCGCGTTATTCAGCGTTTCGTCCATACGGTTCAATTCTCAATTTTGTAGATTTTGGTAGATTTTATAGAAGGATTATACGGGTTCTTGCCGTGCAGCGTCAATAAAGGTTTCTTGAGAGGCAGTCGTAAGGAGGCCAACCGTCGTAACGGGGAGAATAAATTAAATGGATGATAACAGAGGGAGATTCGCCCTCAGAGGTTGTTTCTTTGTAGGAGGGAATTGTGAACGTTCTAACAGAAGCATCCGTCACAAATGTCGATGTGAAAATTCGTGTGCAGATGAGGGAAGCATCTGCACACCGTAATACATGAAGGATATAAAGCAGGGACGAAGGGCAAAGACGGTGGCAGCAGAAAGTCTCAATGCGCTGAATTGGCTTATTCCCCTTCGGCGCGACCCAGCAGTTCCAGCAGCACATCCGGGAAATCGGTGATGATGCCGTCCACGCCCAGATCAATCAGCCGTTCCATATCCTCGGCCTGGTTGATCGTCCACACATGCACGTCGATGTTGGCAGCCTGCGCTGCTTCCAGGAATTCTGGCACCAGCACTTCGATCCGGCCAGAGCGCTCCGGCACCTGAAAGGCGTAGGACAGCGGCTCGAATTCCTCCGCCCGCCCCTGCCGCGCCAGAAAATAGAAGCCGAAAATTTCCTGTTCCTCGCCGGACGTAACCACCTCCGGGCAAACCTCGCGAAATTCATCCAGCACATCCCGGCTGAACGATGCCACCAACACCTGCTCGGTCATCTCGACCTCGCGCAGCATCTCGCAGAATGGTTCGGTGATTGACGGCGTTTCCTGCTTGATCTCGATCACCATACGCATATCAGGGAAGGCTTGCAGCACTTCTTCCAGCGCAGGAATCGTGATACCCTGCCCGCGATAGGGATGCCCCTCGACTTCGACTTCTTCCAATGTCGGCCATTCATAGCCTGCGTCCAGCGTTTGCAGTTCTTCAAACGTGAAATCCTGCACACGCCCGCTGCCGTCGGTCGTGCGATCTACCGTGTCGTCGTGAATGACCACAATCACACCGTCGCTGGTGCTGTGAATGTCCAGTTCCAGCACATCAACGCCAAGCTCGACCGCATGTTCAAAGGCAATCATGGTGTTGCTGGGGCGCAGCCCTTCCCCGCCCTGATGCGCGATCACCAGCGGGCCATCGTGTTCGTGCTCGAAAAAGGGATGATCTGGCAGCGGTTCGGTCTGCGCGGCGGCAGTGCTAATCAGGACGAACAGGGTTAGCAGCAGGAGTAACGCAGGCAAACGGGACATCAGAACAGTTTCCTTACACATGGTTTGAGCAGGTAAAAAAGTGTAACTCTACGCTGTTAAGCAATTATTTCCGGCGGTTTAAGAAATTCTCGACGGCCTGCAGGTGCGCCTCTGCCGCCCACAACGGCGGGAACAGGTCGCGTTCCAGCCTGAGCGCGTCTTCATAGGGCTGCGTCAGCCCGGCTTGCAGCAGAGCCTTGATCGCCCGCACCACATCCGGCGGCTGCGCGGCGATCTTCTCCGCCATTTCAACGGCATGTTCCAGTGCCGCGCCTGTGCCGACCACACGATTGACCAGTCCGAGCGTATGTGCTTCGGCAGCGCTGAGAGGCCGCGCCGTGACCAGCAGTTCCAGCGCACGGCTGTAGCCCACCAGCCGCAGCAAGCGCTGCCCCCCACCCCAGCCAGGGATGACCGCATTTTTGATTTGCACAAAGCCGAGGCGGACACTTTCATCCGCGATGCGCAGATCACACGCCAGCGCGATTTCGCTCCCGCCGCCCAGCGCATAGCCGTTGATGGCGCCGATGACGGGCACAGGCAGCCGTTCCAGCATCAGCAGCGCATTGCCCATCAGCGTGATAAAGGCGCGGGCGTCGTCCTGCGAGGGATAACGGCTGAGTTCGACCAGATCACCGCCGCTGCAAAAGGCCTGTGTCCCCGCGCCTGTCAGGATGACGGCACGGAGTGATTCAGTCGCCTGGTTGAGATGGGTAACGGTTTCGGCAAACTGCTGCATGGTCGCCAGGTTCAGGGCGTTCAGGGCATCCGGGCGGTTGAAAGTAATGACCGCCACGCCGTTGGAGTGCTGTTCAAAGAGGAGTGTCTGTGTCATAAGGGGAAAGTATAGCGCACCGGACGCAACGCGGGTAAATCAGGGCAAACGCATCAAATTCCACAAATAGGCCAGGAAAGTTGAATACAAACCACGAAGACGCAAAGATGTTTTCCTCATCTTCGTGTCCTTCGTGCCTTTGTGGTTGAAAAAGCACTTTAGAGTGGCGTCGAGTTTTGATGCAATCGTCCTGACGGGTATGAAGGGTAAATCCTGGCTTTTGCGCACAGTCGCAAAATGCAGTAAATCTTGAGGCGTGAACCACAGAAAAGAGGCACGATGAGCGACCCAAAACAGGCTGGTGTCCGCGTCACGGTGGCGGCGGATTTTAACGATGAAACGCTGCAAATGCTGCGCGAGATTTCCCCTCGTTTGCAGATCGAACGCTATTTCCCCGATGTTCCTGAAACTGTGTGGGGACAGACCGAGGTGCTCTATACCATCCGCCACTTTCCCGACCCCGCGCAAGCCCCCCGCCTGCGCTGGATACAGGTACACTACGCGGGTATAGACGGCATTCTCAACCGCCCGATTGTGCAGGCCGAAGACATCGAAATCACGTCGGCCAGCGGCATCCACGCCGTCCAGATGGCCGAATACTGCCTGGCGATGATGCTGGCGTTTGAATACAAGCTCCCGCTGATGCTGAACTATCAGCGGGAAATCAAATGGCCGGAGAAGCGCCACGAGATTTTCAGGCCGCTGACACTGCGCGGGCAAACGCTGGGCATCGCGGGCTACGGCAGCATCGGGCGCGAACTGGCGCGGCAGGCGGTAGGGCTGGGAATGCGGGTACTGGCGACCAAGCGCGATCTGCTGCGCACCACCGAGGACGAGGGCTATTATGCGCCGGGGACGGGCGACCCGGCAGGCGACCTGCCCGAACGGCTGTATCCGCCGGAAGCGCTCCGCACGATGGTGCAGGAATGTGATTATGTCGTGATTACCGTGCCCTTGACCGAAAAGACTCGACACACCATCAACCAGGACATCCTGAACGCCATGAAGAAAAACGCGGTGCTCATCAATGTTGCGCGGGGCGCAGTGGTGGATGAAGCCGCCCTGATCTCCCATCTGGCGGCGGAGAAAATTCGCGGCGCGGCGCTGGATGTATTCGAGGAAGAACCACTGCCCGCCACCAGCCCGCTCTGGAATCTCGCCAACGTGATCCTCAGCCCACATGTCTCCGGCAATACCGCCCGCTATCATGAAAAAGCCGCCGAGGTCTTCGCGGAAAATCTGCGCCGCTATCTGGAGGGCCGCCCGCTGCTCAACCGCTATAACCGGGAACATGGGTATTAACGGCAGGAAAAATTGACACCGTTGGGCAAATTAGCTAGGATAACCACAGTGTTCAAATAAATTCAAATGATGTAAAAGTGTGTAACTTTCATCAGCCGATCTCGTATAGTTGAATATGCGGTTGCAAAAAAATTGAGAACGCTTCGTTGACAACGCAAAAAAGGAGCCATGATGATTTCTAAAGAAACCGCTCAGAAGGTGCTGACTGCTGCGCTGCAAACAGGCGCAGACCTGGCCGAACTGTATGTCGAGGACACCACCCGCCTCACACTTCGGCTGGAAGAATCCAAGCTGGAACAGGCCGTGCGCGGCGTGGATACCGGCGCAGGGGTGCGCGTGTTTTTCGGCAATCTGGTCACATATGCCTTCACGGATGATCTGACCGAAGAAGGCCTGCTCCGTGCTGCGGAAGCCGCCCGTGCCGCTGGGAAAAGCAGCGCCGTCAGCCGTTCGATTGACCTGACCGAACGCAAAAGCCCCCTGCACTACCCGATTGAAAAACCCTTCGACAGCATGACCATCGCGGAAAAAGCCGCCCTGCTGAGCAAAGCGGACGAAACTGCCCGCGCTTACGATGCCCGTGTAATGCAGGTGCAGTCGGGCTACATCGAAGAACGCCGCCGCGTGTGGGTGTATAACTCCGAGGGCGTGATGGTGGAGGATGACCGCCAGTTCACCGAAATGCGCATCGGGGCGATGGCACGGCAGAACGGGACGCTGCAAATGGCCTCGGAAAACTTCGGCGGACAGGTCGGGCTGGAACTGTTCGACCACCGCGATGTAGTCGCTGCTGCAAAATCTGCTGCCGAAAGCGCCGTGAAAATGCTGGATGCGCGTCCGGCTCCGGCAGGTGAAATGACCGTCGTAGTGTGCAACGGCTGGGGTGGTGTGCTGTTCCATGAAGCCTGCGGACATCAGATGGAAGCTGATTTCATCACCAAAGGCACCTCGGCCTACGCGGGCAAGATCGGCCAGCGCGTCGCCAATTCGCTGATTACGGCGGTGGATGATGGCACGATTCCGGGACGGCGCGGTTCCCTGCGCTTTGATGATGAAGGCACCCCCGCCCAGCGCACGGTGCTGATCGACAAAGGCATCCTGACCGAGTATATGTGGGACCTGGTGGAAGCGCGTCGCGTCGGGCGCAGCGCCACCACCGGGAATGGCCGCCGCGAGAGCTACCGCCACATGCCCATGCCACGCATGACCAACACCTATATTGCGGGCGGCGACCATGACCCCGAAGAAATCATCCGCGCCACCAAGAAGGGGCTGTATATCAAGAATATGGCGGGCGGCCAGGCCGACATTGCGCGGGGCGATTATGTCTTCAACGCCACCGAAGCCTATCTGATCGAGGACGGCAAGCTGACGGCTCCTGTGCGCGGCGCGACCATTGCGGGGAACGGCCCTAAAGCGCTGGAACAGATCGACATGGTGGGCAATGACTTCGCGCTTGACCCCGGCACGGGCACCTGCGGGAAAGGGCAATCGGCTCGCGTCAGCGTCGGCCAGCCCACCATCCGTATCCCGGTCGCCAACGTCGGCGGTACGCAGGGGTAAGCGGCAAATGTCGTCAGGGCATGTTCGCCTGCTTCTCAGGAGTGTAAGGGCGGGTTTGCCCCTACAGACAGCCATCCATGTGTGTAAGAACGAATGGCGAAACCAGAACGACGCCGCTTTATGTAAGGGCGAGGCATGCCTCGCCCCTACGAAAAAATGTTGCGGTTTTGAAATGTTTTCTCTGTGAAGAAGATCAACCAAAAACGAACGGCTAAAAGCTAACTGCTAATCGCTAAAGGCTAACCATGACTCACTATCTCGAACTTGCAAAAGATGTTGTGAACAAAATCGCCGCACAGGGTGTTGAAGCCGAAGCCATTATCGTGGATGAACGCTCGACCGAAATCCGTGTCGATCAGGGGCAGATCGAACAGCTCGCCCAGAACGGCAGCAAAGGCATGGGCATCCGCGTAATTGATGGCGGGCGCGTCGGCTATGCCTATACCTCCGACTTTTCGGACCGCGCCGTTGAGGAGACCGCTCGCGCTGCCCTCGAACTGGCGCAGATTGCCACGCCGGATGACTTTCGCGGCCTGCCCGATCCGCAGCCCATCTCTGAAGAAGACCTGGAAATCTTCGATCCAAAGCTGGATTCCGTCCCGACCGATGCCAAAATCGATCTTGCGCTGAATGCTGAAAAGGCAGCCTTCGCGGCAGACCCGCGCGTCTTCAATGCGCAGAGCAACTACGGTGATGCGATTATCCACGTCAGTATCGCCAATTCGCGGGGTGTCGCGGCCTCCTACAGCCGCACCGCCGCCTATGGCTACATCTTCTGCACCGCGCGCGACGATGCTGGCGACCAGGCGCAGGGATTGGGCATGGACGTTTCCAACTTCTACAACGAACTGAGCGCTGACCGCATCGGCCAGGAAGCGGCACAAAAGGCGGTGCTGACGCTGGGCGCGACGACAGTGAAAACCCAGACGGGGTCAGTGGTGCTCGATCCGTTCATCATGGCACAGCTCCTCGCGACGCTGTCAATGGCGATGACGGGGGAAGCCATGCAGCGCGGGCGTTCCTTCCTGGTGGATAAGCTTGGTCAGGAAATCGGCACCGACAAAGTGACCCTGCTGGATAACGCCCGGCTCAAGCGTGGGCTGAACAGCGCCCCGTTCGACGGCGAAGGCGTCCCTACATCGGCCACCCGCCTGGTGGATGAAGGCATGTTCCAGAACGTAATTTACGATACCTACACCGCCAAACGTGCGGGGACGAAATCAACGGGGAACGCACAGCGCGACAGTCACCGTACTCTGCCCCGTCTGGGCGGCAGCAATTTCTACATCCAACCGGGGAACGAATCGCCGGAGGACATTATCGCAGGGGTAGAACACGGCATTTACGTCACGCGCATCATGCAGACGGGCGGCATTAACCCGGTCACGGGCGACTGCTCGATGGCGGCCAGCGGCGTGTGGATCGAAAACGGCAAGCTGACGCACCCGGTCAATGGCGTGACGCTGGCGACCACCCTGCCCGATCTGCTGCGGAATGTGACCGCTGTCGGCAGCGATCTGCGCTTTGTGCCCTTCTTCGGCGCGATTGGCTCGCCCACGGTGCGTGTGGATAACATGACCATCGGCGGAACCGTATAAGGGCAGTAACCGAAGCAACGAGCGAGGAGCAATGAGTTTGTGAAATCGGTTATCGCTTTGGTATGAAACCCTCCAAGAGGACACAGAGAAAACACCACTCACTTCTCAGTAAACTCAGGTAATTTTCTTTCCAATCCTCACCCCCGTCGCTGGCGCGACTCCCCCTCTCCAATGTAATGGAGAGGGGGTTGGGGGGTGAGGACTATAGTAAGTTATTTACTTGAGCTTACTTCTGTGTGCTGTGTGGTTAATGCGGTTTCGCCCTTCTCGATCTCATAGATTAGAATTGTGTAGAATTTCCCGAAAGCACCCGAAACAGGAAAACTTTGCTGCGATGGGTGCGTATATAATGGTAAAGATCAACACGTTCGTACAATACAACAACAGAGATAACCGAGAAGGAGTAAGCACATGACCGACAATATCAATCCAGAGACTCCCCTGGACGAAGAGTCGCCCCGCACCCCGTTTGAGGAGTTCCTCTATCATCAGCGCCGCGCCCTGGAAGAAACAGGCAGAGCATTGGAAGCGCTGCTGCCGGAAGGCTTCCGCGTCCACAGCAACCAGGCCAGCAAGGAATTCACGCGCGGCTTCAAGGTGCTGGTCGATGCGGCGATGGACGAGATGAAGAAAGCCAGCAAGAAGGCCGAAAACACCGCCCAGGATGCCGACGACGACCGCCCTTCCACGACGGGCAAGACGAAGGTCAAAGTCCAGGTGGAGTAGGTTCAGACAGCTTGTAGGGACATGGCGTGCCATGTCCCTGCTTCATTGGTTTTTCCTGTTGTGCCATGTCCCTGTTTCATCCCCTTCCCGTAGTGCGTCTGCAACAACCCTCAACGCTCATCCAAAGGTAAATTTTCACGATCATCCGACCAGTGCAAAGGGTTGTTCTGGATATAAGTTCGGGTTGCGTTTAGCTCCGACTCATCGCGAATAACCCGTTCATAATAATTTTTCTGCCAAACGGACGCACCCTCCACCTCGCGAAGATGGTTGATGCCTTTGGTCGCGGCGGATTTGAAGGAACGAACAATCGCGCCAAGAGAACCAGGTGCAACCTTCGGACGTAAATTTGTTCGGTTGGTGGTTTGTAGGGGCGCAGCATGCTGCGCCCCTACAGGGACATCTGCCGTTAAATGATCGCGTTTAGGCGCATCCACAATCACGAGAATGCCGTGAATGTGATTGGGCATCACGACAAAGGCATCGCATTCTACATGAGGAAAATGATGGGGAATTGCGTCCCAGCATTCGGTGACAATATGCCCAAATTCGCTTAACTGCATCATCCCTTCGGCAACCTCCCCAAACAGGTGTTCCCGCTGATGCGTACAGATCGTAAGAAAATAAGCGCCATTCTGGGTGTAATCATAGGATTGCAGCCGTATGGTTCGCCTGTGCCATTTGTGGATGATGTCGGCCATGTGCGCCTTTGATGTTCGAGGTGATTTTCAATCAAGCACGGGTATCGTTTCTAAATCAGCCAAAAGTGTTCCCCAGGAAACAGCAATCCAGCCGCGCACACCGAGAAATTCGACACGCACATAGCGGTTATCTACTGTACGCCCAAGAATTCTAAGAAAAACGTCATCCACTTCAAGAAGGATGTCTGCGTTAAGCTCAGGGCTTGACCTTAAGTAACCACCATTAGGGCCGACAAAAAGCAAGGGATGGTTTTCTGAGTAAATGGGCAGGCTGTTTACATCCCCGGTAACACGTCCCCATGACGACGCAATCCAGCCGGCACGAGTCCCATAGTGCACGAGGTAATAGCCTGTCCTTGTGCGTCCAACGATACTCATAGCAGCATATTCAACACTAATCAGCGTCTCTTGATCGTATTCCGGTAAACGACGCAGTGTTCCCCCAAGCTGACCTACGTAAAAGATTGGTCGATCTGCTTCCAATTGAGGAACTGTTGCCAAATTTCCAATAACGGTGCCGGAGTTACGCTGTACCCAGCCAACATAATTTTGATAAACAATCAAATAGTAATTTTGATCCGAGGTTTTACCGATAATAGGTACAACGATTTGTTCCAAATATGCAATAACATTATCAGCGCTTTCCGCTGATGTTCGGACGGTGGCACGATAACCTGTAACAGAAAGATATGATTCATGGGGGTCGATAACCGGAATAGCTGAAATTTCCCCTTCTACCCGTCCCCAAATGATGTATATCCACCCCATTGTGACACCGTGCCTGACGAGAAAATAGTCACTGTCTCTGGTTCGACCAAGTATGTCAAGCCTGATACCACGAACAACGGCCTGTGTTTGTGCTGTAGGTGATGGAAATGGACGGATAATGCCGTTGATTTGACCAACATGGAAAGTAGGCCGAGGGGCAGATGAAAAAACTGGAACAGAGTAAGGGTCAGCCGGGATTTGCGCGAGTGCTGTAGCAGTCATGTTTTCACGACGAGCTATGGCAGTTGTCGTCAGATTGGCGGCATTCACCATCCTTGTGGCTTGAGCATTGGCCGTAGCTGTTGAATTTGCTACACGACCTTCACTCACTGCGGCTACAGATGTAGAGCGTCGATTTATCAAATCCTGAGTCGCGGTTAAATTGGCTTCTGCTTCGGCGGATGAAGTCAACTCAATACGACGTGTGGCGGTGTTTTCTACCTGTTGCGCCTCGCGTGTGCCATTACTTTGTGCAGTAGCCGTTCCATCTGCATTTGCTGTTTCAACAGCGCGTTGGGTCGCCGCAGCAAAATCATTCGCAGCTTCGAGTGTCTGAATGCTCTGTTCGGCTTGCGCCGTTGCAGTCTCAACAACATAGGTTGGCAAAGCGGCAATATAGGTTGCGGTAGCGGAAGGGTCGTCAGGACTTGCTAAGAACAAATCATTTAGAGAGATATTTGCAACACGTAGTGCAACAAAGGCAGCGATAACCGCCGCAATAAGAATTGCACCTGCTTCAGAGAATATATATGTAATTATGTAATACCAGAATGACCGGGAATTTTTGCTGGGTGCTTTGGCGTTCTCAGGACTTTTATCCATGATGCAGTCCGTAGTAGAAAGAGATGTGAGATATGAATATTTTTATATCATAGCGCACCAACGATCATAATCGCAATCACATTCTTGGCTTACATTGGGTTAAAAAAATGAAAGATGACCGTCTTCGTCATCTTTCATAAAAATGGGCAGTTTTAGAAATCAATCCCGCAAAAAGCCCACCAGCATCATCGCTAGAGCCACCGCAAAACCGATTGCCCCCAGCGTCGCATAGCCTCCTGTGAATAGAATCGCGGAGGCGACCAGAAGGCTTCCGAACACGACCGAGCGCTGTGTTTTGCGGCTCTCTTTTTCCAGCCGCTTCAACTGGGCGCGGTGGGTAAGGCTCGGCTCGGCGATAATGCGGAGTTCGCCCTTTTCCAACTGCTGAATGACGGAATCGACCCGTGTTACCGGAGCGGTCACGGGCGAGATGGTGCGCCGTACCACCTCATCCGCCACATTGCGTAGCACCTGTGCACCGTTGCCGCTGAACAGGCTTTGCAGAATCGGCAGTCCCAACCCCGCCGCACCGGGCAGCGCGGGCATCTTTTCCACGCCGAAGCCCTTTGCGATCAGCTTTTCGGTGTAAGGCATTAACTCTGTCCACGCATTAAAGTGCGGGTCAAGGCTGGTCGCCATGCCGCTCAGGATGCTAATGGTGCGTCCGAGATAGATGAAGTCCTGTGGGATATAAAACGGCATGGAGAAGATCAGATCGCTGAATTCGTCGGCGAGGTCGGCCACGCTGTCGAAGTCCATCGTCCGCATGTCGGTCATGCTCATGCCCCACACCTGATCGAAAGCGGCTTTGGCGGCTTCCTCGATGCGGCTGATGTCTGCGCCGGGCAGCAGAAAGCCGAGTTCCTGATAGCCGCGTATCAGCGTCTTGTAATCGCGTGTGAGGACGGCGTTGAGCGTACTGACCATGCCCTCTGCAATCTCGCGAGTCAGCGTCCCGGTCATGCCAAAGTCAATGAAGATCAGGTAGAAAGGGCGGCCTTCGGGGCCAATCTTCTGTCCCGGTTCCAGCGGCAGCGGATAGACGAACAGGTTGCCGGGGTGCGGGTCGGCGTGGAAGAAATAGTGGTCGAAGACCTGTTCCAGATAGGTGTCCATCATCCGCTTGGCGACGGCCTTGCGGCTGATGCCCGCCCGTTCCATCGCCTCGAAGTCGTTGATCTTGATGCTGGTCACATCCTCGATGGTGAGCACCTGATCGGTGGAGTGTTCGTTGTAGGTGGTGGGGATATAAACGCCCATATCGTCTTTGAACATCTGCGCGAAACGATAGGCGTTATAGGCTTCGTGCTTGTAGGAGAGTTCTTGCAGAAGCACCGCGCCAAATTCATCCACCAGCGCCACCGCATCACAGCGGCGGGAGATAAACGAGAAACGCATGGCAATCCGGGCGACCACGCGCATCGCGGCCAGATCGGTGTAGCAGATTTCGCGGATGCCGGGGCGCTGTACCTTGACCACGACCTTATCGCCGTTGAGCAGCGTGGCTTTATGCGCCTGCCCCAGCGACGCCGCCGCAATCGGCTGTTCGTTAAAACTCGCATAGCGCTGCCGAATCGGCCCCAGTTCGCGCTCCAGCACCGCCCGAATTTTGTTAAACCGGATGGTGGGCACTTCGTCCTGCAAGCCTTCGAGTTCCTTGAGGATTTCTTCCGGCAGGATGTCGTAGCGGGTGGAGATAAACTGCCCTAGCTTGATGAACACCCCACCCAGTTCGCCCGCGAAGCCGCGAAACTCGCGCGCATAGCCTTTCCAGCGATTCGTATTGGTGCGATCTACCCACTCCGGCGCAACCTTGCGGAAATAGACCTGCCAGAAGATCAGCCGCAAAAACAAAACACCTGCGAACACAATCGTGCGCCAGAAGCGCCACTGCATCCGCAGCGACCGAGAACGGCGCGGGTTGCTGGCGACCGTACTTTCGTCGGGTGAAGGGATATAGTCCGGCTTCGGCTCGGTCACAAGGTCGGCGTTATCAAGGAACGCGGGTTCCGCCACCGGGTCAACGGACAGCGTTGGCTTGACCGGAACGAGTGCCCTGCTTTCGTTCGCGCTGCCATTGCGATAACCGTTTGTGGTCGTGCTGCTGGCTGGTGGCGGCGTCAGGGGCGACGCATCCGCCGCCCCTGTCCCATTTCCGTTCAGGTCAGCTTCAGTTGGTGCTAAAGCGGATGCGGAGCGTGGACTCTTCAAATCTTGCATCGGCAATTTCCAGGTCCCAGAGGGCATACGGTAAGACGATATTACGGCGGTATGGCCCGACCCTCAAGGTCAGCTCATCCCGCGAACGATACAGATCCATGTCATTCTTATCCGCGAACGGCAGCGGCACCATCAGGCTGTACTGCCCGCTGGACTCGTCCTTCTCGATGCGGTGCGTCGTCCCGTCAAACATACGCTCCGCCGGGTTCTGATCGCCATACAACTCCGTCGCCAGCCGTCGCAGCGCATCCAGCCCGGTTACTTCTCCGCCGAACATGGGCGCCTTCATCAGCGGCAGACCACCAAAAGCCTCGTCGATAAAGGCGATGTTGTCCTTCTGGTTGACCTTCCACATGGCGAAGTAGGGGTCGGTCACTTCGTCGGGAATGATGCGGTTGCAGATGATGGCATCGGTGGCATAACCGTACAGGTTGAGATAGGTATAGGTGCGCTGCGTCTCCTTGATGACCATCTTTTCAGGATTGACGACCAGGCGGATGCTGCTGATCTTCGGGTCGGCCAGCATATCGCGCACTTTATCCAGTGTATCAAACAGCGACTTGACCTGATCCCAGGCATCTTCGTCCGGGAGGCTGTCGTTGCTGCGCCCCAGCACACGCCCAATCGGACGCAGCAGTTTGGCCGCGCCGCGCGTCAGCGACAGCACGCGGGTCAGCCACCAGCGCGTCACATCCGGCAGGCTGAGCAGGCGCAGCGTTTCGGCGGTCGGGGCAGCATCCACGACCAGCACATCGAACTCGCCGTCCTGCACATACTTGTTAATCCAGAGCAGATGCGCCCCTTCTTCCAGGCCGGGCAGGATGGTCACTTCTTCCGCCACGATGTCATCCACACCGTTGCGGCTGAACAGGGCGACCATGTACTTCTGGAAGCGCCCCCAGTACTTGTCCATCGAGTAGCGGGCGTCCACTTCCTGCGCCCACAGGTTCGGGTAGAGTTCAACCGGCTCCGGGCCGATTTTCTTTTCCAGGGAATCCGCCAAGCTGTGGGCGGTGTCGGTGCTGATGACGATGGTTTTGAGGCCCATTTCGGCACAACGCAGCGCTGTCGCCGCGCTGATGCTGGTTTTGCCAACGCCGCCTTTGCCCGTGTGTACGATAACGCGCATGGCTTTGTGTCTCCGTTCACAATTGACTAAATTATACACGAGTTTGGCGCGAACTTCCGCGAAAGTTCACGTACATTCATATACGCTTTAGGTTGGGCGTGGTTGCGGTGGGCGGAGAATTTCTGATGGAGATATAAGATTTGACGCATAGGGGCAAAGTACGCGAAGAATCGCAAAGAAGTAATTTTGAATCAGTAAATGGAGGCAATTTTTGTCTTTACCGATTTTTGACCTTCTGGAAGTATTATTGTAATCTAAATGAGAATAGGCACTCATAGAACACAGGCAACCCATGTCACAACCAATTGGCAACCGTACCTCCTGCCTTAGTGCTACATTTAGCTTGATTGCTGCGTTTCTTGGATGTATTGCTGCTTTAATCACTGTAGGTGCAGCGGTGATAGCAGCAGGCTGGATCGATAATCCCTTTAAGCTTCCTACAGAAGTCGCCGCTGTAACAGCGGAAAGCAGCGAAACGCCTGCGCCTACGTCTAGCTCCACACCAGAATCAACCCGAACGCCGCTTCCGACAGCAACGCCTACTCGAACGCCTCGGCCAACGGCAACCCCTCCTGCTTTTACAAGCCGTGATTTTATTTTTGATGTATCTCACCCCAGTATATGGCTTCAACAAAATATTACTGCGTCAACAGAGCCGAACACATGGACAATGAGTGGGGATGCTTGGTTAGACTATCTCCCAAATATAGGGCTTTGTTTAGCTGATTTCAGCTATTTTGCAATTACTCTCAAAGTTCCATTAGGAATAGACGACAGAACATTACAAATATATTACACATTAAACAATAATGGAGATTTTTCTGAGGAGCATTCATTTCGTCGTCGTCTCGGAACCTCAGATCAATTAGGAACTTATTTTTACCCAGTTCAAAATCTCAACTTCCTAGTGGGAGATCGTTTAACAGACATAAGACTTGACCCTGCCGAGGGTTCAAGTTCTCAAAGTGCAGAAGTTGTAATTTCGGATTTTCGCCTTATACGTTCAAATAATGGGACTAGTTATTGTATTACTAATCCAACGGGTGTTGTTGTACCACCTTCAGTTCCGATAATAGCGAGAGTAAATTTACCCACAGATACACCCTTTACACCTGTATATGTTCGTGATAATGCAACTTGGGAAGAAAGCGGTGTCATCTTTGATCGAGAGGAAATCACTGTTCTCGGACGCCGCCAGATTCAAGGAGAGCGTTGGATTAAATTTATTTCTGATGACGCGAGAGAGGCGTGGATTTTAGCCACTTTTGTTGACTTACCTAATAACATTGCATTCAACGGTCTACCGTTGGTAATTGATAACTAGCGCAGATCGTTTTACTCGCGGTTCCATCCGCCTTGCCGATTATGATTATGCCCAGAACGGCGCGTATTTCGTGACCCTCTGCACGAATCAGCGGGAACATCTGTTTGGGGAGGTTCTCGAAGGGGTGATGCGGTTGAGCGAATTTGGGCAGGTTGTCGCCGAATGTTGGGACGCGATTCCCAATCATTTTCCCCATGTGGAATGTGATGCCTTTGTCGTGATGCCCAATCATCTACACGGCATTATCGTGATTGTGGATGCGCCTCGTACCGTCAAATCAACGTCTAACGTCCCCGTAGGGGCGCAGCATGCTGCGCCCCTACAACCCACCAATCGATCAAATTCACGCCCAAATGTTGCGCCCGGTTCTCTTGGTGCGATTGTTCGTTCGTTCAAATCCGCCGCCACCAAAAGCATCAATCGGCTCCGTCAGGTCAAAGGCGCACCTGTATGGCAGCGGAATTACTACGAACACATCATCCGCAACGACCGCGAATTAGACGCCTTCCGTGACTACATCCTTAGCAACCCTGCACAATGGGAATTTGACCGGGACAATGTGCCAATCGACGAGCGGTAGAAGCTGAAGCTAAGCGCGGCCAACCGTATGCACCAGCAGCAGCAGACCATCGCGGAACGTCACCGTCGCAGCATCGCCAGTCATCACGTTACTGATGCCCCTCGCGGGGCCAAAAAGCAGGGGTTCATCCTTCAGCGGATAATACAGGCCGTCGGTGATAATGCCCTGCACCGCCCCGCCGAGGGGAATCAGGGAAATCGTATCGCCTGCTGTGCCGGAAATATGATGTTCACCGGGATGCAGCAGGCGCGTTTCCTGCTTACCCGCCATCAGCCGCACATCGCGCCCGGCCAGCAACGGCAGCGCCAGCAGGTAGATATTGCCGAGCGTCTGGTCGATTCGATCTCCGACACCGCCGATGATGCGAATCCAGTCAATGCCGCGTTCGGCCACCACGTTCAGTGCCAGTTCGAGATCGGTGGCGTCCTTCTCCGGCGGATGCCGCAGCGCCTCCGCCCCATTCGCCAGCACCGCATCAAGTTCCTCGCCCGTGAGCGAGTCCATATCCCCGACGATCACAGCAACTCGGTATCCAAAGGCCTGCGCGACTCGTGCGCCACCGTCGGCGGCGACAATCAGCGCGTCACCAGCCGCAGTGAGGGCGCGCCGCACCATTGGGCCGTCGTTGCGGTCGCCGTTGGCAAAGATCAGAGCTTTTTTGGACATTGGGGGCATAAAACAAAGCGGTCAGCTTTCAGCAGTTGGCGCAGGAGAAGCTAATTTGAACACGAATGATTGTTGTACTGGCGACCCGGCGAGCCGCCCCTAAAATTATTCATAAGCGTTTCGATTAATACAGAAGTGTTCTTGTAGGGGCGCAGCATGCTGCGCCCCTACTCGGCATCCCCCACTCGGTACGCTCTACCGTGAGCGACGACGCCAGCGGTTGATGCCCTTGACCTCGATCTTCGTGATGTCCGGCACTTCCAGGAAGTCATTCACCAGCCGCATGAACGGCTCATATTCCAGCATCGGGAAATGGCGCACACCTGGCAGCGGCAGCGGCAGCACCAGATCATCGCGTTCCAGCGTGAGATAGTTCCACACGGCATCGTTCGGCGCTTCAATCAGGGGGTCATCCGTCCCGTGCAGAATCATGGTTGGCATGGAAAGCTGCCGCAGCGTATCCAGCATTTTGCCGGAGTCAAAACTCAGCGTGATGCGGCGCACTACCGCGTCGTCCATCTTGCCCAGATCGGCATGGAGCTTTTCATATTCCGGCTCGTTGCGGCGGAAGCAGCGTGCCAGCAGCGCATCCAGTGATTGACTGCCGATGCGATCCTTCAACGGATTATCGCCGTTGGCGTGTGAGGGACGAATATCTTCCCCACGCACCGCCGCCTCGCCCCGCGCCAGCGCCATCTGCTTCAGGCTTTCCCGGTCGATCATCTTCGCCGGGTCAGTGATGGTCTGGTTACTCCCGCTGGGGACGGTCGGCGCACTGGCCGCGCTCAGCGCCTCATCCAACCCCGCAGGCCGCCGCTTGAGGGTCTCCGCAGTACTGCTGTTAAATTCGGCCTCGGCCTGTTCGATCAGCTTGCGGGTGGTCGCCAGGGGATTGGTGTCATCCGCGCGGGTGAGCGCCACCTTGCGCCCCGGCATCGGGCGGCTGCCCAGATCACCAGGGTCGAACAGCGGCGCATTTGTAATCAGCAGCCGCGCCACGCGCTCCTGATTCTGGCTCCCGAACTGTGCCATAATCTGTGCGCCCAGTCCGTGCCCAATCATCGCTGCCTTTGGAATTCCAAGCTGGCGCATAAATTCGTCCAGCAGATTGACCTGATGCGAAATTGTGTACTTCTCAGGGTTTTTGCCGGAATCACCGAAGCCGAACAAATCCAGCGCGTATACACGGTACTTCAACTGCAAAAGGCGCATGGCCGGAATCCAGTAGCGCCAGGAGCCAAGCCACCCGTGCATCAGAATCACGGGACGCCCACGCCCCAACACCTCATAATGAACCAGATCGCCGCCGACCGTAATCGCGCTCATGTGTCCTGTTTAGTCCTTACAGCCGCCCAAACTCTGTCCATCGTCCGGCGCTTAAACCGCCCCGATTTGCTGCAAAATTTCCGCGATGCGCCGCGTCAGTTCATCCGGCGCGAAGGGCTTGAGGATGTAGGCCACCGCCCCCGCGTCGATCCCGGTCTGCACTTCGTCTTCCTGCCCTTTGGCGGAAAGAAACACCACCGGCACATCCTTCAGGCTGTCGATGGTCTTCATCTGGCGGCAGGCTTCATACCCCGTCATCTTGGGCATGCGCACATCCATCATAATCAAATCCGGCGGATTCTGCTGCGCCAGTTCGACCGCCTCTGCCCCGTTGGCCGCCTGCGTTACCTTATGCCCGGCAAAGGACAGGGTAAAGTTAATCAATTCCCGAATGTCGCGTTCATCCTCCGCGACCAGAATATGGGCCATGCTTACCTGCTCCCCGGCTCGTGGCCGTTTTCGGTTGCCGCCGTCACCCGGCTCAGATAATCGGGTTGGGTCATGGGCAGCCTGATGTAAAACGTCGTCCCTGCGTTGATTTCCGATTCGAACCACACATCCCCGCCGTGCATCTCGACCAGTTCCTTCACGATGGGAAGGCCCAGACCCGTGCCAGCGACTTCCAGCGTCAGCGCCGTCTGGTCGTGGCGCTCGAAGCGATTCCAGACGCTTCCCCGATATTCTTCCGGAATCCCTACCCCGGTATCGCGCACTTCAATCAGCGCGTGTTGCTCACCATCCGCGCCGACGTTAATCTCGACCAGTCCACCGTCGGGCGTGTAGTTGAAGGCATTATCGACCACGTTGGCGATGATGCGCGTCAGCTTTTCGCGGTCGGCCTCAATCGGGGGCAGTCCTGCCGCCGGATAGAAATTGACCTGTAACTGCTTGCGCTGGTGGTTGGTCTGGCTGCGCACATGCGAGAGCGCCGTTTCCACCAGTTCGTTGAGATTGATCGGCTCGACCTTGAGCTTTTCCTTGCCAGAGTCGATGTCGGCGATCTTCAACACATCTTCCACCAGTGCGGTCAGGCGGTCTACGTTTTCCTTGATTGTAACCAGAATTCGCTTCTGCGGGTCACTGATTTCACCCGCCGCGCCCATAATCAGCAGATCGGTGTAGCCTTTGATCGGCGTCAACGGGGTGCGGAACTCATGCGACACGTTGGCGATGAACTGGCTCTTGCGGCGGTCAAGCTCGACATCGCGCGTAATATCGCGGAACACCGACACCGTCCCCAGGAACTTCTCTGCCGAATGCAGCGGCGAAAGCTGAACGGTAAGCACTTTATCGCCCAGCGAGAGCCGATCTTCTTCATAAATCAGTCGGCTGGAGAGAATGGCGGGTTCATCAGCGCGGGCGATGCTGTTATCAATCGCCTCCATCCATTTGCGCGTCCCGCTGCCATATTCGGCCAGCAGCGCCAGCATGGATTGATTCTTCGCATCGTCGCGCGGAATACCCAGAATGCGCTCCGCCGCCGGGTTGAAGATGATAATCTGACCGTGCGCATCCGCCAGAATCACGCCGTCCTCGATGCCTTCCAGAATGGCGCCCGTCTTCTCGGCTTCTTCCTGTTCCTGCTTGAGGAACGCGCCCAGCCGTTCCGCCTGATCCTTAATCAGATGGTAGAGATCGGCGTTGTTGAAGGATGAGGCTACCTGATTGGCGGCAGCTTCCATCAGCTTCAACTGCGGTTCGCCAAAGGCGTCTTCTTCCCGGCTGAACAGCACCATCACACCGATGGGGTCTTCATTGGTTTCCAGCAGTACTGCCAGCGCACTGCGCCACTCGGCGGCACCGGGGGCGGTCTCATCCCAGTAATCCGCGAGATGCAGATCATTTTCCAGGATGACCTGTTCCCCGGCTTCGATCAGATGCTGTGCCAGCGCTTCCGCCGGATGCACCGTGCGTTCACCGTCCTCGCTCAGCAGCAGCGAATTGGGATTCATCACCGCGCGGCTGTAAAGCTGGTCGGTGATCTGGTCGATCATCACAATCGCGCCGTCCTGCGCGTTCACAGCCTTGCTGACCATGCCAAGCGCACGGTTGAGCAGACGGTCGATGTCGAGGCTTCGCGCCAGTTCGGACGTAATCTGATACAGGGTATCCAGGCGGTCGCGCTCGTCTTCCAGTTCCATCGAGCGTTCCTGGAGTTCGTGGGTGCGTTCCGCGACTTCACGGTTCAGACGATCATTCAGCCCATTGATCTGCGTGAACAACTGCACGTTCTGAATGGCCGCGCCAAGCTGGGCACTCACCGTTTCCAGAATACGCTGGTCGTTCAGGGTGAAGGCACGGGTGCGCTCGGTATCGCGCAGCGCCAGCACCCCCAGTACCTTACCACCGGAAGTCACCGGGTAGCCCAGGTAACTCTTGATGTCGCCCTCACCGTTGATAATGCCCAGGCTGCGGCGCAGTTCGTCAGGGCTGTAGTAATCCGCACCCAGGCTGAGCGGGCGTTGTTTGGTAATGACGAACGAGACTTCATCATTGGTGAGCGGACGCGGCGGGATGTGATAGCGTTCGCCCTTGTGTACGGCCAGTGGGAACGTAATTTCCCGTCGTTCGCTGTCATACAGCGCCAGATACAACTCATTGGAGCCGGTCACACCGGGCACCTGTGCGCCGACGATTTCGATCATCTCGCTAAGGTCAAGCGTACTGGTAATAGCGCGGCTCAGATCGTTGATAATCATCAATTCGCTGAACTGGCTGCTGATTTCCTGGTTCAGGCGGGCATTTTCAATCGCAACCGCCACCTGTGCCCCCAGCGCCTTCGCCAGCCGCACCTTCTGCTGCGTCATGAATTTTTCAGCAGATTTCTGCTCAAGCTGAATCAGCCCAATCGTGTTTTCCCTGGATACGAGCGGCACCAGCATTCGCGCCGTATCGCCATTTTTGCGCAGGTCTTCCACCTCCACCTGATAGGGGCTGTCGTCTTCGTCCGCCGTGATGACCACCACTTCGCGCTCGCGCAGTGCCCGCAGCTTGGCCGGATACAGCGCCAGATCAAAGCGTGTGCCTTTTGGCGTGATGCGGTCGGTATCGCCCACGCGATTCATATCGACCTGCACTTCAAGCTGGTTATCGACCTCGTCCCACAGCATGATGGCACAATCGTCCATATCGAGCGCACCGAACATCAGCTCCACCACCGTCTGGAACACGGAGTTGAGATCCTGCGTGGCGGAGGTGGCCTGCGCCGCTTCCAGCAGAGTTCCCAGTTCGTTGGTGCGGTCGAAGGTCTGCTCGAACAGATCAGCATTCGCCAGCGCAATCGCGACCTGGCTGGCGAAGGCAAAGGCGATATTCTGATCGGAGATGCTGTCGTAGGCGTGCGGCTGCTGGCTTGTGAGGACGATCATCCCAACGACATGCCCCTGGTTCACCAGCGGCACACCCAGGAAGCTCTCGGCGTGTTCATGGCCGGGCAGTTCAGCACCAGCGTTCACGCGGTCAGAATTGACCACGCGCTGGGTTTCCACCACCTGCCGCGCCTGCTCGTAATCAATAAAGCGCACACGGGTGTCCTCGCCGGGGTTGCTGCGGGTCAGGTAAACGCCGTCAAGATCGGAGCGGCCTTCCAGCACCATATAGCTGCCGTTGCGCCGCCACAGCGTCATCACATCGTAGCCCAGCAGATGGCCCATCTCGGTCAGCGCCAGAGTCACGACTTCTTCTCGCTCCAGCGAGGACGTAATGCGCGTGGAGACTTCCGTCAGCCCGGAAAGCTGTGCGGCACGCTGTTCGACTGATTCTTCCAGCCGTGTCTGGTCGGTCACGTTTTCGACCAGCAGCACCACGCCGCGCACCACATCGCCGGCGCGGAGGGGGTAGGTATAGTAGTTGTAGACGCCGGAGCGATTCGGGTCTTCCGAGTACACCTTCACCAGTTCACCCGGTTTGCCTTCATCCAGTGCCAGCGTCAGCTTTTCCGCCACAACCTCGGCCAGTGCGGGGTCATAGGTGAATAAGTCCTGACCAACCGCGTCATCTTCGTCCCAGTTATAGTGGTCAAACATGAACTGATTGGCGGAGCGGATTCGCCCGGAACTGTTCAGCACCACGATACCCTGCTGGATGGACTCCACCACCGCTTCTCGTTCGGATTGCAAGCCGAGGGCACGGGTGAACAGCCGCGCATTCTGCATGGCGCTGGCGATGATCTGCGAGAGTCGCTTGAGCAGCGGACGAACTTCGATCAGCAGCGGCGATGAACTCCCGACGAGCATGGCGCCGAGCGTTTCGCCGCCCGTCAGCAGCGGCAGCGCCAGACTGAGCATCTCGCCCTGCTGGTGCCAGCTCTGCAAATCCTCAAAGCTGTCGATCTGAGGATCACCCGCACGATAAAGCGTATCCTGCCCTTCATCATAGGCCTTGCGCAGCGCCGTATCGCCCAGCGAGGGGCGGCGGTCACGCAGGATGCCCGCCAGTTGGCCGTCCTTGACGGAAGCCCGCAGAATCTCGAAGCCCTGTTCCTGAGCATCGACCAGCGCGAAGGTCATTCGGGTAAGCGGAATCATGCGCAGCAGCCCATGTGCGGCGGCTTCGACAATCTCGAAGGAATCGAGCGTGCGGGAGATGGCTTCCACCACCTCGTTGAGCCGCGCTTCCTGTTCGGCGCTGCGTACACTGGCGAGATACAGGCGCGTGTTTTCAATCGTCGTCGCGGCCTGATGCGCGAAAATTTCCAGCACTTCCAGCGTGGTGCGGTCAGGGCGGCGGTTGTCGTGCGGGCGGTCGAGCGCCATCACACCGAGCAGCGCTCCGGTCGCGCCGCGCAGCGTCACCAGCAGCATGTCGCCGTCGCGCCAGGCATTCCTGCCCTTAAACTCGATGGTACGGTTGCCATCGAACGAGGTGCTGAGCGCGGAGATATTTTCGACGTACCACGTGCCGACCTTTTCGACGGGGTAGAAATAGGCGTCGATCAGGTCATTGACGCGGAACTCATCCCTCAGCAGCCGTTCCACCTTATCGAGCGAGAGCATGTTGGATTTCGACCGCTCGAACACTTCGACTGGCATCCCCGCCTGCGCCACCCGCCGCAGCACCTTCGCGTCCTCGTCCACCATCGTCATCACGACCGAGTCGTAACCGACGCTGCCCGATACGCTGTAGGCAATCGCTTCCAGAATATTTTCCGGGTCAGCGCTGCTGACCATGTGACTGATTTCAAAGATGCGGTTCAACTGCTCCACGCGGCGGCGCTGGCGTTCGCTGCGCTCCATCGTCTCCTGATAGCGCATGGCCGCGCCATAGCCCAGGGCGGCTTTGCTCGCCATCGTGGTCAGGAAGGCCGCTGCACGATCATCGAAGCGGTTGGGGTCGCGATGATAGAGATGGATTACACCGACGACCGTATCCAGATACACAATCGGCGCGGCCATGGCCGAACGCACCTGCGGCGAGGGTGCCATGAGGGTGCTGAATTCGTAGTCCGTGATCAGCACGGTATCGGTCGAGCGACTGGCCGCTTCCTGTTCGATTTCAGCCAGTGCGTGAATCACCCCTTCCAGCGAACCGAGACGGCGCTGGATTTCCGGCACATTGGGGTTGCGCCATTCGGTCTGCGCCACCAGCAGCGCGACTGTGCTCCCATCCGCGCCCGTCGCATTCAGCGTCTCTTCCCGAATCACATTCAGGATTTGGTCAAGATCGAGCGTCTGGGCCAATTCATTACTGACGCGCGAGATGGCTTCCAGTTCTTCATTACGGCGGCTGAGGTTATTCCCGGTAGCTTCATACAGCAGCAGCCGTTCCAGCGCGGAAGCCGTCTGCGCGGCCACCACCTGCAGCACGGCCAGGTCTTCACTGTCGTAGAAGCCGTCCAGACGGTTCGCCACCCCCAGTTCGCCGAGGGTGCGATCACCCACGATCAGCGGGACAAGGATGGCCTTGCGGATGCCGAGCTTCTGAGAGATGGTCTTGTAACCCGGAAGCACACGATCATCATTGAGCACATCATTGCCCATGTACGGACGGTGCGAGACGGCCACGCTCTGCTCAAAGCCTTTGGAATACACATCCTGCACCAATGGCTCGGTCAGTTCCATGCCGTGCACCCAGCGCGGGTATGTGACCAGGCTGCCCGTCTGATGATCCAGCACGTTGATGTAGACCATCTCACTGTCCATCAGCTGGCCGATTTCGGCCAGCACGGGCGTGAAGGTTTCCTGTGTGGTCAGCACCGCGCCTGCAAGTTCAGCCACACGGCGCAAGCCCTGCGCTTCTTCCATACTGCGCTGGACTTCGCGGTACAGGCGGGCATTCTCGATGATGGCGGCGGTCTGCGTGGCGAAGATTTGCAGCAAACGGGCGTCGTTGTCGCTAAAGTCGCTGCCATCGCGCTTGTTCGACACCTGCACCACACCCAGACGGCGGCCACTCGCGGCCAGCGCTGCGATCAGCGTCTTTTCAGTCCCGATGCGCGCAGCCAGTTCATCCAGCCCGGCCTCGAAGACGAGTGCGTCGGCCTGGACTTTATTGGTGTACCAGTAATCGTAGGTTTCCCACAGTTCATTCATCACCGTGCCGGGGGACACATCAATGCTGTAGGTCATAATCTGATGGTTGGGAACACCGTAGAACGGCAGCTTGGCGATCAGGCGCTGGCTGCGTTCTTCATAGAGCAAAATGCCGCACTGGTTGATTTCCATCAGGCGGGCGATGCGCTCGGTGATCTCGGAGTAGAACTCACCCTCATGGCTGAGCGCACCGATGGCGTGGGTGATTTCCTGCAAGCCGACCAGTTCGGTATCAATGCGGCGTTCCCGCTGGAAAAGGCGGATATTCTCAACAATGATGGAGGCCTGCGCCGCCAGCACCGTCAGGTTTTGCAGGTCACGCGGGGTAAAGCCGCCTTCGGTGCGCTTATTGCTGACGACAATCGCACCGAAGCGTCGCCCGCTCACCTGTAAGGGCAGCCAGGCGGTATTGAGAACGCCCGAAATGCTCACGACCGGCTTGAGGCCGAGCGCTTCCACCAGAGGTTCATCCACCACATCATTCGACACCCAGTAGGGCTGGCGCTCCCAGATTTCGTACTGGACGCTGTCCAGCGGAACGGGCACGGAGATCGTCTTGATGAGGGCTTCCGGCAGACCAAAAAAGGGCGGTTCCGGGACAAGGGACTGACGTTCGGCATCGTACAGGAACACCCCGCACATATCCGCCGAAAGCAGCGTGGCGATTCGTTCGTTGAGGGACTGATAAATCAGCGCGGCATCGCCCTGATTGTTGTGCTCGTTCACGATTTGCTGAAGGCTTGCCAGGTCATCGATGCGGCGCACCTGATCGGCATAGATTTCCGCATTGTAGAGCGCCACTGCAACCGGCTTGCTCACCGCTTGCAGCAGTGCCAGATCGCGCCCGGTGTAGACGTTGGGGCGCAGGCTGGCAATTTCCAGCGTCCCCAGAAAGCGCTCACCCAGCGTCAGCGGGACGGCCACAAAGCTCTGATAGGGGTTTTCCGTCAGCTTGGGCAGCACGGCAGTTGGGTCATGGCGATCTGTGACCAGCAGGGGACGGCGATGACGTGCGACCCATCCCGTAATCCCTTCGTCCAGATCGTAGCGCCCGCCTGCCTCGGCCAGCGCCACCACATACATCCCATCCCCCACCCACGCCCGCTGAGAGAGAGCGCGGGTGGCTTCGTCCCACAGGCAGATTTCTCCCGCATCAAACTTCATCGCCTTGACGAGAATCGTCAGAAGCGTCTGGAGCACCTGCTCCACGCCCATGCTGGCGTTGACCGTCTCGCCGATTTCATTCACCAGCGACATCGCCTGATTCAGATCAAGCGCGTCGGGGTGGTTGGTTGTGGAGGTAAGTTCACGCATCACAACAACCGTGCGCACTTCCGCGCCCGCCGGGATGCGATGCGATGAGGCTTCTACCCAGCGGTTGCCCAACTGGAAGGAAGCCTGTCCTTCTACAGCGAACAGTTCCAGGAAATTGTCAGTCGGCTGTGCCAGGCGGGCGACTGCTTCCAGATGCGGTACGCTGCCGTTGGTGCCCAGCCAGCGCCGCGCAGAGTCATTGGCATACAGCAGTTGGCCGTGCTCACGGGCGACCAGCACCGCGTCATCACTGCCAATGTAGGGCGAGTCCAGCAGCGACCGCTCCACTTCAACCGTGCTGCTCAGTTCGCCCCGCTGGCGCGACCACAGCCAGATCCACGCGATGATGATAAGTCCGCCGACGATGAGGATAAGGGGCAAGGACATGTTGTTTGCCTAACTACTTACCAGGCGGTCGGGATGTTCGCACTCGCAAAGTCGTCCGCGCCAGTATGACCCCGGCGGCGGTCTTCGGCTGCCAGTTCGGTGATTTCACGAATGTCGGAGAAGGGGTGGGTGGCGTTGGATACAGACCCGGCGGAAAGCGTCATCAGCTCAATCTTCTTTTCGCCGCGTGGGCCATCCGGCCCCAGGATGTAGCCGCGTTCACGGTCGATGAACGAATAATGCTGTTTCACTTCTTCATTGAAACGGTCGATCAGGCGATCAATCACCCGCTTAGAGTCGGCGGCGTGGGTCGTAATCACAAAGTTATCGCGTCCGGGATGCCCAACATAGTCATCCGGCGTCCCGACTTCGTCGATCACCTCACCCATCAGAATCGCCATAAAGCGCTGCACTTCATCCCCCGCCACGAAGCCATAGACCTCCTGGAAGGGGTCAAAGTTCATGATTTTCAGGTCAATGTACGTCCAGGTGCGATTACCGCGCATCAGGTTGCGCAGGTGATCTTCGATCAGCCGTGCGGTGGGCAGACCCGACTTGGGATCAATCAGCGAAATACGGGTGGCGGCGGCAATCGCGTTCGCCACGCGCAGCTTCAATTCTTCAATATCAAACGGCTTCGTGACATAATCATCCGCGCCCAGTTCCAGCCCGGCGATGCGGTCGCTGCGTTCGTCGCGCTGCGTCAGGAAGATGATCGGGACGTGGCGGGTGCGCGTGGTGTTGCGGAGTTCACGGCAGACATCATACCCGTTCATGTCGGGCAGCATAATGTCCAGCATAATCAGCGTGGGAAGCTGTTTGCGCGTCATCGACAGCGCGTCCTGCCCGCGCGGGGCGACCTGTACTTCATAGCCCTGGCCGCTGAAATAGATTCGCAGCATATTGGAAATATCAAAGTCGTCCTCGACGACCAGAATTCGGCCTTTGCTCATGTTCGGTTATCCGTTCCTGTATTTGCCAAGAACCTATGGAGACGTTCGCTATATATCAACTATACACGAAATAGCACAAACTTGCATCGCAATTCAGGCTGTCTCACGGTTACAAATGGTTTGCATCTACCAACGATTTTCAAGGAAAATCAACACACCTGTTCGCATCTATCGAGAATATTGTGCCGCACACTATAACAGCAAAATATTAAACGAATATTGTTCTCCGCCGGATTGCTGTCAAGTGTAAAGAATATTGCTCAATCGTTACATGTTCTGCCGCGTACCCTGCCCTATAATAGAGTCAAAACATCAAAGTCCACCATCACGCGGCCAGAACCGAGCCGGGAAACCAGTGTTTTATTTTGGCAGCACAAACTAAAGGGAAAGCGCATGGAAGATACCTTTGCATTTATTATCCACCCGGTCACGATTAAAAAGGATGTCGCGCGGAAGTTCCCCCTGCTTGGCAAAATCCTGACCGAAGGCCAGATCAACTATTTCTCGCGCTTCTTCCCCCCGGTTTACATCTCTGAAATTCACGGCATCCGCTCACAGGAAACCGGGCGCGAACTCAAGGGCTGGCTGATTGCCTGCCCCTTTACCCCGCCGACGATGATGAGCCTGCCGGTGGAAACGGTCTACAACAAAATTATCGCGTGCGGTCACATGGCGGAAAAGCTCGGTGCCCGGATTCTGGGGCTGGGGGCGTTTACGTCGGTCGTCGGTGATGGCGGCGTGACGATTGCCGAACGGCTCGATCTTCCGGTAACGACCGGGGACAGTTACACCATTATCATCGCGGTGGATGCCATCCGGGAAGCGGCGCATGTCATGGGGCTGGCACTGCGCGATGCAACGGTTGCGGTCGTCGGCGCAACCGGGGCGATTGGCAAAACATGCGCGGAAATACTGGCGGGGGAATGTGCGGAACTCCGGCTGGTCGGTCGCCGGGCGGAGGCGCTGGAAGAGGTGCGCGAGCGCTGCGAAGGGCTGGGTGCGCTCGTTACGGCCAGCACTGATGTAGCCTCGATTTACGACGCCGATCTCGTCCTGACCGTGACCAGCGCTGTCCATGCGGTCATTGAGCCGCGCCATCTCAAACCCGGTGCGGTGGTGTGCGATGTCGCCCGTCCCCGCGATGTGAGCAAGGCGGTCGCCGCCGAGCGCGACGATGTACTGGTGATCGAAGGCGGCATGGTGGAAGTGCCCGGCCCGGTCGATTTCGGCTTCGACTTTGGCTTCCCGGCGCGCAAGGCCTATGCCTGCATGGCAGAGACGATGGCGCTGGCGCTGGAAGGCCGCTATGAAGATTACACCATCGGCAAGGACATCACACTTGGGCAGGCACAGGAAATTGGTGGCATTGCGCGGCGGCACGGCTTCCGGCTGGCGGGCTTTCGCAGTTTTGAAAAAGCGGTCAGCGATGAGGCCATCGCTGCCGTGCGCGAACGTGCGCTGCATAATCTGAAGACGTGGTCACCTGCCGTGCGCTAAACGGTGCAGCACTTGCAAAAAAAGCCGGGGCGTGTCTTTCACCCGGCTTTTGTTATCTATCGCGTTGTTCTTGCTAAAAAGTGGGGAGGGGGAGTTTACTCCTCGTCCTCTTCTTCCTCAAAATCCTCGTCGTCGTCGTAGTCCTCGTCGTCGTCGAGATCATCGTCTTCAAACTCTTCATCTTCGAGATCATCGTCCTCATAGTCTTCATCTTCCTCATAGGGATCGACGACGCTGATGGCGATGAAACGCAGTTCAAGATCAAGCTGGGACATGCGAGACTCCTTGGGTTAGCCAGGACAGAGCGCCGCCTTTCCGGCGCATCTCCCACATGATATTACGACCACAAAATGATTGCAATCCCCCTAGAATAGAGACTGATGAGACGGTTTATTCTTCCTGGTCTTCCCTCTGTTGCCGCTGCTTGTTTGGGTCTAGCTCGGTATTCATGTTAGGAATATCCAGCTTCATCCCCCCCTTACCGAAGTTGAGATTGGCGTAGCGCGGCTTCTGCTCGGTGGAGTCGGTTGTTGTCGCCGGGGCGGAAGTCGTCTGTGGCGCGGTGTCCACTTCCTCAACCGGGTGATGCACACTCACCGAGGTTTCCTGTTCATAACTGCGCGGTTCGGTTGTCGGGGCTGGTGGTGGAATGGGCTGTGCCCCACGTTGATCGGCGCGAATGCCGAGGTTGGTCGTGGGTGGGGCAGCATCCCGACCGGGGTAGCTGCCATTCGGCGCTTCGTCATCAGCCTCCGACGCAAAGATGCTGGCTTCAATCTGTGGATCAAGCTCGGTCGCCATGTTGGCCGCGCTCATGCCCATCGCCGCTTCCTTGACCGGAACGCTGCGCAGCACCGGGAGCGGCTGGGTCATCATGCGGCGATCTTCAACGCTCTTGCGCCGGAAAAGCGGATAGCGGCTCAGCAGCGTGAGGATCGACCCGATCAACCCCTGGAAGTTGCCGCCGACCGCGATCAGCAGCACGAAGGGAACGGCGATTGTGAAAATACGAATCGACCGCGCCTGTGTCCCGTCATCCAGAAGGCGAATGTAGTAGAGCAGCGCTTCGCTGATTTCAAACGGGCCACGCGCCGGATAGCCATAACGGAACGGGCCAACCGTCTCGTACCACTGACCGACCAGGTGCGTCACATAGATCGGGATGTAGGACAGCGCCGCTGTGATCGCGATGGACACGAAACTCTTGAGGCGGAACAGCGAGGTCAGCACAAAGCCTAAGGCCAGCCCCAGACCGCCCCACAGCACAGCCTGATAACCCGGATCGAGTTTGAGATAGAACCACAACCACGCATACCAGGCAGCCCCACCGAACAGCGTTGCGACCACCAACCCCAGCACCACCCGCCCCCACCAGGGCCAGAAGCGCCGCAGCCGTGTGGGGATTTCATCGCCGAAAATGGTCACAAAGCCGACGATCACGCCGAAGACCAGCCCCATTGAAACGGTGTTCGCCCAGCGATCCTGCGTGAAGATGCCCTGCTGCCGATAGGTCTGGTTGACGTGATAGCCCATCGCCAGCCAACCGCCGATCAGCGCGAACAGATAGCGCCAAACGATTTGCAGCGGGCGATCTGTAACGCGCCGCCAGGTGTTTGCCATCCAGGCGTAAAAGCGTCCCCCGCTGCCTACCACAGGCGGCAGGGATGGCGCTTCATCACGTACCAGTGCCAGCGCCCGAAGCGCCCCGTACTGCCCGGCTTTCTGGGCATTCGCCAGCGCCCGCACCGCCGTGACCGACCGCATCCGTCCGATAATGCGCGCCGCAAATTCCGACACACGCGGCATGGATTGATCGAGGGCGCATTCCGCGATCAGCAGGTCAATTTCCGGCGAATAAACCGCTTCCTGCCAATCGGACGGTGGGCTGACCTGCACATCAAGGCGGGTGAGTGTGGTGAGCATCCGCCCGCGATATTCAGTCTTGATCTCGTACTGGCGTTCCCGCTTGACCAGCCGGGCGCGTGTCCCCAGCACTTGCAGGGCGGCCAGGCGAGCTTCCTCGTTGGTTTCCACCTGGAGCGCCTGCGCTACCAGCTTGGGAATCTGCGGCTTTTCCCCGTCCGGCAGGGTTTCGATGCGATACAGCGCACGAACACGGGCGGGCGCAGTACCGCTGCGGATGGTATGCAGGCACACCCAGCGGCGGTTTTCGTCGTCCAGTTTGTTCCACCAGAAGTCAATTTCCTGGTCGAACTCCAGCGCCCCGCGCAGCAGCATTTGTGTCCCGGCTTCGTCCAGTTCCAGACCGTAAAAGTCGGGGATCATGTAGTAACCGGACATAATCATGTAGTGCGTCAGGCCAAGCAGAAAGCGACCGTTGCCCCCCGCCCAGGCATGACGCGCACGGGTGTAAATGTCCAGCGCTTCCAGCACTTCCATGTCGGTAATGCCATCCGCATTTTCCGACAGCGACGCCAGCATCGCGTAATCGGGCAGATCGAACTCGCCCGACTGCCGCCCGACGCTCATCAGCAGCCCGGTCGAGGCCGAAAGCCGCTCGTTGATCTCCTTGATGACATCCATGATGGTAGACTGCCGCGTTTCCACGTCAATCGACGTGCCGCGCCGCAGAATGTCATTCAGGAAGGAAGGCAGCGCCGGGTTCACCTGGGCCACATCCGGCAGCTCTCCCCCGCCCGGCTGCATCTGCTTCAGCGCCAGCGGAATGGAGGCCTGAAACGGAAGCTGACCGGTGAGGATATGGAACAGCATGATGCAAAAGCTGTAGACATCGGCGCGATGGTCGATCATTTCCGCAGTAAGCTGCTCCGGTGCCATATACAGCAGCGTCCCGGAGCCAGGATTCATCGCCTTGCCTTCGATGTCCAGCACGGTCGCCAGGCCAAAATCCGCCAGATAGGGCGATTGATAGCTGTCCAGCAGCACGTTCGGCGGTTTCAGATCAAGGTGAATCACTTTGTTGGCGTGGGCATAGTTCAGGGCTTCGGCAATCGCCCGCGCCATGCGCAGCCCGTCTTCCAGTTCCATCGGGCCGCGCCGCAGCATGTCCTCCAGCGACCCCCCTGCCACGAAGCGCATGACGATGTACAACTGCCCGTTGTACTCGCCGAAGTCGTAAATCGGCAGGATGTGTGGGTGTTCCATCTGGGCGATGGTCTGCGCTTCCTGCTTGAACATATTAATCGGGTCAACGTCCTGTGACAGGCCGTGCGCGATGGTCTTAATGGCGACCATGCGGTTGAGCCGGGTGTCGCGGGCAGACCATACATCGGCCATGCCACCGCGCCCGATATGTTCGACAATTTTGTACTGGCTAATCTGAACGCCAACGTCCATGCACGCACTCACTTCTATCTATATCAAATCATTATAAGGGGGAGCGTGACTACAGGGCAATTTGGTTTTTCTAACGGTGGTGAAACATCGCAAAACAAAAAAGGAGCGGCCACGACCGCTCCATTTCATCAATTATACCTGCGCCAGTTTCCCGGCTGCATCCTTTCGGCTTCATCTACCCCCGTGCGCGGAAGTAGGCCGCCATAAAGCGGTACAGTTCCAAGGTGCTTTTGGGGCGCTGCCGCCCGCTGTTCAGCCGTTTGCTGATGGCGCTGGTATCCTCGGCCACGTTTGCGTCACCGTTGGCTTCCAGAAAGACGATAATGTCTACGATGCGCTGCAAGTCATTCGCCAGGTCGCGCACAATGGTTCGCTGCTGTTCGACCTCTACCTGGCTCCACTGGCTTTCCACCTCGGCGCGGATTTCCGCCGTTTGCAGCGTGGGCGGCTTCGCCAACGGCAGGGTGCGGATCAGGTCTTCCAACAGCGCGGCTGCTGCCATGACGGAATCGCGCAGGTCATCGCCGTTGCGCTCGTTGAAGATGCGCAGCGACGCATTCCCAAGCGTCACATCGAAGCGGCGACCCCGTGCGAAGTAGCCGCCCATCGCCTTGAACACATCCAGCGCACTGCGCGGGTCGGCCTCGCCCGTGAGCAGACGGTTGACGAAGCGGTTTTCGTCTCGCGGGCGGTTGGTGCGGTACTGCTTGCCAAGCAACACCACCGCCTTGAGCAGCGTGACCATCGTCTTGGAAAGCAGGCGGCGATCCCCGACCGCGATGCTGCTGATGAGGTCGTCCAGCACATTGGTGATTGCCCCGGTGGTGGGGGTATTGCGTGCATCCATATAGGCGGAAGCGGTCGCCTGCAGGAACTCCGCCGCCAGATGCACCCGTTCGGCATACGCCAGCAGATCGAGGCCGCCCATCAGACTGCGGAAGGCATAGGTGGTCTCCAGCGCTCGCGCCACCGAGTCGCCCAGTTCGCGCCCGAAATAGACCACCGCCCGCTGCGCTTCCTCATCACTCGCTTCCCGCACGAACGCCCGCAGCATGTACAGCCCGGCGGTGCGGGTCTTGTCGTCGCTGCCCATCAGTTTGTACATCTGGCTCATGATGCGGATGCCATTACTACCCTGATACGCCGCCGACAGCGGGACAAGCGCCGCCGCCCGAATCGCGCCGACCACATCCTTGCGCTGGAGGAAATAATTCAGCACTGCCAGCACATCCGCCGAAGGGACAGCCTCCAGCAGCAGCCGGTCCTGCATCAACAGTTGTACGGTGGCTTCGGCCACATGATCGAGTTCTTGCGAGGGAGTCTGCCCTTTGAGCAGCCCGACCGAAGCGACAATATAGGGAACGGACTTAATCCCGCCCCGGCTGATTCCATCCAATGCCGCACCGATGACGGCTTCGTTCAGCGGTGTTTCGCTGAAAATGCGCTCCACCACCCTGATATACTCGACCTGCTTTTCCCCTCTGTAGAGCAGTGCAGACTGCTTCAGCATGGCCTTCGCCAGGCCGTCATAGTCGCCCAGTGCCAGCCGGATTTGCAGCAGATCGTCGGGGCCGGGCGCCGCCAATGCCTGCAAGGCGTCATCGTTAAAGCTGTCTGCCAGCCGCAGCAGTGGCTCAACATACGCGCCGCCTTCCGGGGAGGTCGCCAGCACAGCCAGCCCGCGCAGTGCTGCCGCGTCGATCAGGTCAAGGCGGTTTTTCTGCCGGGCGATCTCTGCGAAGCGCAGCAGGACGGGCGCTTCCCACGCACTGCCGAAATCACGTGCCATGTTCATCAGCAGACCGGGCGGCGCGGTGGAGGCAATTTCATCATCGGCCACGACCCATGTCCGGCGCACCGGAAGGGGCAGCGCTTCGAGAAACGCCCGCGTGTTCAGCAACTTGCGGAACGTGTCTTCATCTACCAGTTTAACGGCCAGCAGGAACAGATTCTCGGTCACAGCGGCATCGTTCAGCGGGAGCGCCTGCGCGATGATCTGCGGCACCAGCCGCCCGATGTTTACGGAAGGGCCGGTTTCCTGCATCTCCTGCACCAGCGCGTTCACATCGTCAATTGCCCGCGCCCTCACCAGATCGCGCAGCAGCCGAAGCACTACCCGGTGGGTGAGATCGACCCACTCCGTGCCTTCCGGGCCCAGCGGATTCGCCATCCATTTCGCCAGCGTCGAATAGACCAGCCGCGCCTGCCCGCCTTGCAGCGCGGCTTCCATCTGCTGGAGCGTGGCCCGTTCCAGCGAGGGATTCGCCCGCAGCAGCAGCGCGATTGGCTCGGCATGAGCCATGTCGTTCATCGCCAGCGAGAATTTGATGAGATGATCGGCGTAGAGAATGCGCAGATCGTCCGTGAGCGTCGGATCATCGGCCAGAATTCTGCCCACCTCGTCCTTTGAAACTGGCTGGGCATTGCGCAGCGCCTCATCCACTTTGAGCCGATTCGACGCATAACCGAGCGCTTCGGCCAGTCGTTCGCCCTGGTTCAGCCGCCACCCCGCGACCTGTGTCAGCGCGGCGGTTCGCTGGATCACGAGTTCCGCGTCCAACCGAAGCTGACTCAGCACATAATGGCTGTAGTCGTCATTGGGCGCTTCCCCGCTGATGCGCTGTTCGCCCCAGTGATACACCAGCGTCCCAGCGGGCGGTGCATCATCGCTGTAAAAGCGTATCTGCGTGTCGATGTCTGTCTCCGGCAGGCTGTGGGTGGTAAAGGTCACGCCGAAGCGGGCAGAGGGCGGCAGCAGCGCCAGCAGCCCTTCCAGAAAAGCCAGCCGCGTCATCAGGTCTGCCGGTGCGCCCTGCACCACCAACTGCACCCCCTGCACAATCGCCCCAAGCAGGGATTCGATCAGAGCGGTCTTATTGCCCGTGAACGTCATCAAGTCCAGCAGGTCGTCGATTTGCGCCTCGACCGAAAGCGGCTCACCAGAGGCCAGTTCCAGCGTCGGCAGTGTATTCCCCGGTTGGGTAAAAGCGGGCATCTGCGCCTCGACTACCGCCGCCAGCGCTTGCAGATTCCCGCCCACCGCCCGCAGCGCGTCCGGCTGTGCGATGATGTAATGCGAGATAGCCTTCCCGGTGGGCTGCTGCTGTGCCTGTACCAGCAGGAACGGTAAGCCGCGTTCGCGACCGCGCACCAGCGCCCACGTGCCCCTCGCGTCGGCGGAAAACGCTGGCAGCCGTACCCGTTCGACCGCTAACGCCGCCAATTCAGCACTGACCCCCGCCGAAGCAGCCAGCAACCGCGCCTCGCCCTGTGGCTGCCCATCTCGCACAGGCTGACCGTAATAAAAATGTTCGAGCAGGAATTTCGCAGCAGCCACAACGCCCTCACCCTTCGCGGGAACCAGTTTGTGCACCGGTTTGATTGCGAGTAAGAAGAATATGTCGGGTAAGTATAGCGTTTTTTACGCCGGGACGTAATCCTGCGGGAATAGCACGATTGTCCTACGTGGTAAACGCAAAACGTGCTGCCTTCACCTCATCTCATCCCCAGCCACCGCCGCCCGGCGTCTCAATCGTCAGGACATCCCCCGGCTGAACACGCAGCGTATGCTTGGCATGAATCGGCGCTCCATTGATCGCGCCACTGCCCTTCTGTCCTGGTTCGCCACCTTCAAGACCATAAGGGGCGATAATCCGTCGCTCACTGTTCAGCGTGACCGCCGCCGGAGACGTAAACTCATAAACTCGCCGGATACCATCACCGCCACGATGTTGGCCTGCACCGCCCGAACCGTCGCGCAGTTGATACGCCCGCACCCGCAGCGGCAGCGCACTTTCCAGCGCTTCGACAGGCGTGTTCAGCGTATTGGTCATGTGGCTGTGCCGCCCGCTGATCCCCGCGCTGTTTGGTCCGCCGCCGTGCCCGCCTGCAATTGTTTCATAGTACACAAACTGCTGACCGTTCACGATTCCGCCTACGGTAAGATTGTTCATCGTGCCCTGGCTTGCCGCCGGAATCCGACCCGGCAGCGCCTTTGCCAGCGCCCCCAGCACAGCATCCACCACCCGCTGCCCGGTCTCGGTATTGCCGACCGCCACCGCCGCCGGGAAATGCGGATTCAGGACGCTGCCCGGCTGGGTGATGACCTGTACTGGCTCAAAGCAGCCCTGATTCACCGGAATATCGTCCTCGGCCAGCAGGCGCACACAGTACCAGGTTGCAGAGCGCACAATCGCCTCAACTGCGTTCACGTTCCCAGCAACCTGTGGCGAACTTCCGCTGAAATCCACAATCATGGACGCACCGCGCACCGAGAGTTTGACCCGAATCGGAATCGGAAATTCGCGCTGACCATCGCCTTCGAGCGCATCCTCAAAGGCATAATCACCGTCGGGGATTGCGTCGATCACCGCTTCCGTCAGGCGCCGCGAGTAAATCTGCAAGGCGGTTGAATGCTGGCGAACATTCTCGACGCCGTGTTCCGCCAGCAGCGTGAGCATCCGCCGCACCCCGGCGCGATGAGCAGCCAACTGGGCTTCAATGTCGCCGAGTCGTTCCTCCGGCGCACGTGAATTGGCCGTAATCAGGCTCAGCACCCCTTCGTTCATCCACCCGCTGTACATCAGCTTGATGGGTGGGATGATAATGCCCTCCTGATACAATTCGGTGCTGAGTGGCAGCGACCCCGGCGACATGCCCCCTACATCGGCATGATGGGCGCGGCTGGCGACAAAATAGACTACTTCCCCGCCTGCCAGCACCGGGGATACCATCGTGATGTCGGGCAAATGCGTTCCGCCCCGGTAGGGATCATTCAGCACGATCACATCGCCATCCTGGAACGCGCCGTTGCGACCCCCAAAGGCGCGAACGGCATGATCCACGCTGGCGGGCATACTGCCCAGATGTACCGGGATGTGGGCGGCCTGCGCCACCATCCGGGCATGAGAGTCGAACACCGCACAGCTAAAATCGAGCCGTTCGCGAATGTTGGGGCTAAACGCGGCACGCTGCAACGTCACGCCCATTTCTTCGGCAACGGACTCAAAACGGCTGCGGAAGACAGCCAGGGAGATCGGGTCTACAGTCATCAGGGTCTCTGCTCGTTCAAAAAAGTCGCCAGTGCAAACCAGTGTGTTTCATCCCAGAAGACGTTTGCAGCGCCAGAGGTGGAGGGCAGCACAAACACAGCACTTGCCGCGATGGGTTCCGGCTGAAGGCCATAATTCACGGCAGAGCGTCCGTAAAATTCCTGGGCAGCACGCTTCCCGTTAAAGGCCACCACCAGCGGCGCATACTGTTCGATCCGTGCCTGAAAGCCCGCCTGGTCAAAATCTGTTTTCGTCAAGACCACATCCATCCCAGAGACATGCTTTGCTAAATCCGTCAGCCCAATCCCATACTGAGGAAGCGTGCGGAACTCAGACGGTTGCAGTTGGCGCGGCGTAAGACCGCTTCGATGCAAAATCCACCAGAACTTGTTGCCACGTCCTGCATAGTATTGGCCGACTTGTGCGGATTTTTCGCCAGCAGCCGTCCCACAAAAGACGACCTTCAGACCTTCTTCAAGCACATCAGGCAGCATAACCATCGATCAGACTACACTGCCTCTAAAATCAGGTTGCGGTAGCCATCGACCTTGCACGACCAGCCCGGAGGGATATAGGTCGTGCTGTCCAACTGGAACACCAGCGCAGGCCCAGCGAAGTGGGCGCCGGGTGGCAGCTTTTCCCGGTCATACAGCGCGATGCGGCTGCCGTCTGGCGCTTTCCGTTCACCGATCAGGCCTTCGCCTGCCTGGACATCATATCGGATGACTTCTGCCGCAAGGGTGGGATGCTCCACCAGCCCAACCGCCTGCAGGCGCAGGTTCACGATTTCCACCAGGCGCGATGACATGGCATGGCCGTAGGTGCGTTCGTGCGCGGCATGGAAGGCGGCGCGGAGGTCATGGCGTGGACGAAACGGAATGTTGAGTTCGTAAGCCTGCCCCTGGTAGCGGACATCCAGCGACACCTGATAGCGCTTGTGTTCGCCCAGCACACCCTCCCAGGACAGATCAGCGCTGGCCTGAAGCGCCATCCCTTTGAGCAGCGTGCGCAGCAGTTTTGGCGTTTGGTCGTCGATGATCTGCATCACGGGTGTGCTGTAGTCCAGGGTGATGTCGGCCATCAGCAGCCCCAGCGCACACAACACACCGGGATAGCGCGGAATCAGCACACGCGGGATTTCCAGATTGGCGGCAACCGCACAGGCATGCAGCCCACCCGCCCCGCCGAAGGCGACCAGTGTAAAGTCGCGCGGGTCGTAACCGCGTGCGACCGTCACCCGACGCAGCGCCCGGTCGATGTTGGCATTTGCCACGTCGATCACGCCCTGCGCCGCCTCCAGCACGGTTTTCTCCAGTGCCTTCGCCAATGCGGACAAGGCGCGTTTGGCCGAGCCTGTATCCAGTCGCATCCCCCCGCCGAGAAAATGCTCCTCGGTTAAACGTCCCAGGACGAGATTGGCATCGGTCACGGTCGGCTGGGTTCCGCCCCGCCCATAGGCGACCGGCCCCGGCACCGCCCCGGCGCTTTCTGGGCCTACGCGCAGCACACCGCCCGCATCCACTCTCGCCAGGGAACCGCCCCCCGCCCCGATGGTTTCAATATCCAGCAGCCGGATGCGCAGCGGCAGATTATCAATCTCGGATTGCGGGCGGCGCAGCAGATGCCCTGGACAGACCGCGACATCGGTCGAAGTCCCGCCCATGTCAAGCGTGATCACGTTCTCATAGCCCGCTGCCCGTGCGATCTGATATGCGCCGATCAGCCCGGCTGCCGGACCGCTGAGCGCGGTCTGGATGGCCTGGTGGCGGATTCGGTCTGATTTTGCCACGCCGCCGTCGGACTTCATCACGCGCAGCCCGCCCTCGACACCGTCGCGCCGCTTCTCCAGCTCATCCTGCAAATAGCCAATATAGCCCACCATCACCGGGCGGACGTAAGCCTCCAGCGCGACGGTACTGGCACGCTCGTACTCACGGAATTCGGGCAGCACTTCATTGGAAAGCGCTACCTGCCAGCGGTCGAGGATGCCGCGCTCCACAATCCGCTGCCGCACTGCATTTTCATGCGCCGCGTTGATATAGCTGTACAGGAAGCACACCGCGACCGCATCGACCTTCTGCGCGGCGATCTGGTCGAGGACGGCATCGAGCGCAGCATGATCGAGCGGCAGCAGAATTTCGCCGCGATGATCGAGGCGTTCGGGGATTTCATAGCAGCGCTCACGCGGGATCAGCGGCGGCGGGAGCGCTGGCTGCAAAGCGTACAACTGTGGGCGGTTCTGGCGACCGATGAACAGGATATCCCGAAAGCCCTGAGTCGTAATCAGGGCGATTTTGGCGCCTTTGCGTTCGAGGATGGAGTTGGTCGCCACCGTCGAACCATGCGCCACCCAGGCAGGACGCACAGTGCTGTTCTGTGTAAGCGCATCCAGCCCGGCCAGCAGCGCCAGCGCCGGATTATCGGGCGTGGTCGGCAGCTTATGGATAGTCAGTTGTCCATCGGTGCTCAAGACAAAATCGGTGAAAGTGCCGCCAATATCCACACCAATCAGCATCGCCGTTTCTAACCCTTATTGCCGTTAAGTGTGCTGATTATATGCCCGCTGCGGCACTTCGACCAATTCAACCTGTTTTTACAGACAAGCGGCAAATCAACCCGAACAGAAGTTCTTGACTCTATACGAACATTTATACTACTCTAAGGATATCGCCTACTCTTGCTGCCCAGGGGGAACTACCACCATGCTTCTGCCAGTCCTCGCGGTTAAAGATATGGAAGCCAGCCTCGATTTTTACACTCAGAAACTCGGTTTTGAAATCACCATGAGCATGAACGGGCCTGACGAAAAGCCGAACTTTGTTTTCGTCAACAAGGGCGCTGCGCGTCTGGGGCTGAGCCTCTCCCCCTATCCCGAACCGGCGGGGAACGGTGTGGTCTTTATGCTCTACCCCGGGCAGGATTACGACATCGACCAGGACTACAACAGCTTTCAGGAAAAAGGCGTGACCATCGCGGAACCGATCAAGAGCGAATACTGGGGTGATCGCGTGTTCTCCCTGCGCGATCCTGACGGCTATTACCTGACCTTCTGCAAGGAAGTGGCTGCACCGTCGATGGACGAAATCGCCGAAGTGCACAAGGCCGTCAGCGCCGCCGCTGAACACGCCTGATTCCAGAATTCGCATTAACCCCTCTTTCTTGAGTGCAACGCCAAAGGTCAGGGCTACCCCTTTCTCCCTGACCTTTTTGTTTGCAAAAGCCCCTTCTCGCGTTCTGCCCGGTTGTGCTAAAGTTCACAAAATCGTTGATTCAGGCGCTGAGGGCAACATGGCAAAGACATTTCTGCTGGTGGCAGCGGTCTTAGGATTTACCGGGGTGGCACTGGGGGCATTCGGGGCGCATGGACTGCAAGCCACGCTGGAAGCTGACGGTCGCGTGGATACCTTTGAAACCGCCAACCGTTATCATCTGACCCACGCGCTTGGGCTGTTGATGGTGGGGGTGTGGCTGGCGACACCGGGCGGGGCAGCGCTGAAAAATCGTCTGCGCTGGGCGGGCTATGGCTTTATCGCGGGGACGCTGCTGTTTTCCGGCAGTCTTTATATCCTGGCAATTTTCGACCTCGGCCTGATGGGAGCAGTTGCGCCGCTTGGTGGCCTGGGACTGCTGCTGGGCTGGGCGGCGGTTGGCTGGGCAGCCTGGAAATCGGCAGGCTGAGAAGACAAAAATTGTAAAGAACTCCAATAACGCTATTTTCTTAATTATTCCACAATGATTTAAGGGAAAGTCACGCATATAATCCATTTAGAAGGCTTTCACTCACTGGTAGGATATTTACGATGAGCATTAAAGTCCGTTGGTCAGATGAACACCCCGCACTCTTACACTTCGACATTCGTGGTCGCTGGAACTGGCAGGAATTCTACCTGGCGTTTGAACGCGCCTGTCACATGAATGACAGCTCGCTCGGACAGGTGGATGCTATCGTGAATTTTCTGGAAAGCGGGGCGATGCAGCCCGGCGCACTGAACCACTTCCGGCATCTGGCACAATATCTGCCGGAAAATGCCGGTCTGATCGTGCTTGTTTCCGCCAGTGAGGTCAAAAAAGCTCTTTACCGCGCCGGGTGTGGCTTGTTCCCCGGTGTGGAGCAGACGCTTCATCTGGTGACGGAACTGGAAGAAGCCGAAAATCTTGTGCTGCGTGAACGCAATCGGGAAGATGCGTAAGAAGTCCTGAGCGAGGAAACGAAAAGCCGAGTGAAGTGTGCCTGGCTCACTAGACGCGGTCGAATTCTTCCTGTGAGCAGACGCGCAGGATGCCGCCCAGTTCATGCCCGATAAAGTGCACCGGCGCATCCTCACCCTGCCCGATCTGGACACGCAGGGGGCCGTTAAAGGGTGCCTTCTCCACCAGATGTAGATGCACACCGGGCTTCAGCCCAAGCTGATCGAGGTATTTGAGTTTGTCCTCGTCGTGCGAGTTGGCGCGGCTCACCACGAAATCCTGACCCGGCATGGCGGTATTGAGCGGATAATCCACCACTTCGGGCATCACCCCTTCTCTGGTCGGAATCGGCTCACCATGTGGGCAGCGGCGCGGATACCCGGCCATTACCTCCATCCGTTCCACGACTTTATCGCTCACCGCGGATCCAAGTTCGTCCGCCGCGTGATGCACCTCATGCCAGCCGAAACGCATGACATCGACCAGAAAGCGCTCCACCAGACGATGCCGACGGATATTCATCAGGGCTTCGTGCTCGCCTTCCGGTGTAAGACGAATCCCCTGGTAAGGTTCATGTTCCAGATACCCGGCATCCTTCAAACGCTGCACCATGCGCGTGACAGCGGGCGCGGTCACGCCCAGCACGGTCGCCAGCGCGGAGGTCGAGACATACGGGTTGCCCTTCTGGTAATGGGCGATGCGATAAGCCTCCGCCAGATATTCCTGCATTGCAAAGCTCACGCTCATCGACCTGCTTTATCCTGTCGCAAATGATGAATATTTATGATAACGATGATAAATATACAGGAGCAGGCACGGCATTTCAAGAACGAAACCTCGGTTAAGAACTTTTTTTACACGGCTGGACATTTCATTTGACGTGTGCGTCCAGCCAGTTCCCAATATCGGCCAGCACCTCCTCTTTGCCGATTTCGTTGACGATTTCGTGATACATGCCTGGGTACAATTTGAGTGTCTTGTCGGCAGAGGCCGCTTTTTCCACCAGGCGCGGGCTGCCTGCGGGCGGCGTGATGGTATCAGCGTCACCGTGCAGGATCAGCAGGGGCAGTCGAAGTGTCCCTAACTGTCCCTCGGCCTCCTTCGCACGTTCGATCAGCCTGTGAATCGTACGCAGCGGCAGCGGTCGATGATGCACGAGCGGGTCGGCTTTTTGCACCGCCACAATCGTCTTATCGCGGGAGATCGCATTTACATCCAGGGGAATCAGATAGGCAGTGGGGAGCAAATTCTGCAACACCCCCAGGATGCTTCGCAGCGGGGCTGGAACAATGGAATACAGCAGCAGCGGCGTACCGGAGGAAATAAAGCCCGCCAGCTTCTCCTGATGCCTGAGCGTAAACAGCAGCCCGACCAGCGCCCCCATGCTGTGCCCCAGCACAAAAATCGGCAGGTCGGGATGCTCCATTTTGATCTGGTTAAAGACCTGCTCGACATCGGCAACAGGCTGGTCAAAGTTATCGAAATAGGCACGCCCCCCTTCGCTGCGGCCATGCCCGCGATGATCGAAGCTGTAAACGGCATAGCCGCGCCCGGTAAGGTGTTCGGCCACATGGCGATAGCGGGCGCTGTGTTCGGCGATGCCATGCACGATCAGCACCGCCGCCTTCGGTGCGGCTTGCGGCAGCCACGAAATCGTGTGAATTTTCAGACCGTCGAGGTTGGTAAAGCTGCTGGTCGTCTCGCGCATCAGTACTCCTCCTGACGATAATCGACATTCACACTGCCCACCTGCCCCGTCAGCCAGTAGCGGTGCCCGTCCGTGCTGCGCTGCATGTACCCCTGCTCGATCAGTTCCCGCCGCAGCAGTGCCCAATCCTCAAACGTATGATGCGCCTTGAGCACCTCATTGACTTCGCGCTCGGTATAAATGCGCCCCAGTTCAAAACGTGCCGCCAGATAGTTCAGAATCGGAATGCGATCCTGCCGCCGCTTTTTATTCGGCCAACTGGTGATGCGGCCCGCTTCATCGAGATAGGGTTGCAGCGCGTCGTCCATCCGCATTTGCCTCAGTACAGCTTTGTCTGCTCGGTGCGCCAGTACAGCGACCCGTTCTTCTCACGATTGAGATAGCCGCGCTCGAACAGTTCGCGCCGCAGCAGCGCCCAATCCTCGAAGGTGTGATACTGCCTGAGCACGTCATTGACTTCGCGTTCGGTGTAGACCTTCCCCGCCTCAAACTTGGTCGCGAGATACGCCAGTACAAGTTCCTGATCGGCGAAGGTGCCTTTGCGCGTCGGCCAGCGTGTCACTCGCCCTTCCGCGTCCAGATAAGCGTTTAAACGGTCAGGCTTTTGTTCGTTGTCAGCGGCCATATGCCTTACTCTGCGGACTCAATCGCCGTAGGAGAGCGGAATATCCAGCCGCAGCCAGGTGCGCCCGATGCGGAACAGCGTCCCCGGTCGCAGGCTGATACGCCCCTGCACCTGTTCATCACGCTCCAGGAACGTCCCGTTGCGGCTGCCACAGTCTTCCAGCCAGAACGTGAGCACGAACGGCGCACTGAGCGAATCGGTATTGGTGGTTGGCGTTGAGGCACACCCCAGCTTGGCGTGCAGCCGCGACACCTGATTATCAAACGGCAGATGAATGTCCGTGCCCTCACGTCGCCCAATGGCGATCACGCGCTCCTGGCCGAAAGGGGGCTGCTCGAACGGGATTTTCTTGCCGTCCAGTGGGCCGCTCATATACGTTACTGAAATTTCCCGCCGAATAGCCCGGCGAAATGGGCGAAAATTGTTACTCATCGCTTAGTCCCCGCAAAAGATCACGCAAAATCCGCATTTTTCCCCTGGTCGGTTCATGGTTGGGATCAATGCGCAGCGCCTGGTCAAAGCCCTGTTCGGCCTCGCGCAGTCGCTTGAGTTTCATCAGGGTGTCGCCATAGTTGTGCCAGAACCACACATCGTCCTGGTCACAGTCAATCGCCGTGCGATAGCAGATTAGCGCTTCATCGTAACGGTCGAGTTCGGACAGGCACAGCCCCTTGCCGTTCCAGGCCCAGGCATAGGACGGGTCGAGTTCAAGCGCCTGATCGTAGCTGTCAATGGCATCCACGAAGCGCCGCATCCGCCGCAAGACCTGCCCGCGTCGTGCCCACAGGATCGGGCTGCGAGGCACTTCCCGAATCGCGACATCAATCGCACTCAGGGCTTCCCGGCGGCGCTGCATCTCCAGCAGCAGATCGACCCGGTTGATATGATACCAGATGACGTGCGGCTCCTCCTGTGCGGCGCGTTCGTAGCTGGCGAGTGATTCCTCGCGCCGTCCCATCTCCTTGAGAGTCAATCCCCGGCTGTTCCACGCCCAGCCATAGCGCGGGTTGATGCGCACCGCCCGGTCAAAGCTGGCGAGGGCTTCCTCATGTTTCCCCAGGCGGCGCAAGGCCTGCCCGCGCTTGGCGTGGCTTTCGGCATGGCGCGGATTCAGCCGCAGTGCTTCATTGAGTGAATCCACCGCCTCGCCAACCCTGTTCAGAATCAACTGCTCGTCGGCGCGGGCGTACCAGTACCAGGGGTCGCTGGGGTTGAGTTCAATCGCCTTGTCGAAGCAGAACAGGGCTTCTTCGTGGCGCTTTAACTGGCTGAGCACCATCCCGCGCCCGCTCCACGCCCAGTCGTGCTCTGGTTCCAGATCAACGGCACGTGAATAGCTGACGAACGCTTCTTCCAGCTTGCCCAGGCGGCGCAAGACCTGCCCATGCTGTGCCCAGATCTGGGCATTGCGATGGTCGAGCCGTAGCGCCTGTTCCAGCACCTCATAGGCTTGCAGGTTGCGATTCAGGAAGATGAGGACATCCACCTGCCGCAGCATGTAAAACACTTCGTTCGGGGAGTATTCGCTGGCGCGGCGGTAGGAGGCCAGCGCGTCCTCATAACGCCCCATCGCTTCCAGCGTACTGCCCTGCTCACTCCACGCCCAGGCATAATTGGGCGCAATCGCCGTCGCCTGCTGGCAGGCCGTCAGCGATTCGTCCAACTGCCCCAGATGACGCAGCGCATTCCCCAGCCGCGCCCAACTGCGAGCGTGCTGTGGATTGACCTCGGTCGCTTTGAGGAGCACTTCCAGCGCTTCCTCATAGCGCGACAGCATCACCAGTACATTCCCCTGGTTGTACCAGTGCCAGACATCCGTCGTTTTGAGCGTGGCCGCGTGCTGATAGCATTCCAGCGCTTCTTCATAGCGCTCCATCTGTTCCAGCACGATTCCCTTGCCGTTGATGGCCCAGGCCGAGTCCGGTTCAATTTCGATGGCGCGATCATACGCTTTCAGCGCCTCGTCGTAGCGCTTGACATAGCGCATCACCTGACCGAGCTTCGCCCAACTGTAGGCATGGTCGGCATCGGTGCGCACGGCGGCCTGGGCTGGCTCGACCGCGTCCACGTACTGCCCCAGATCAACCAGCACTTCGGTCAGGTTATACCAGTGCCAGACCTCGTTAGGCTGATAGCGCGTGGCCTTCTTGAAACTGATCATGGCTTCGTGCAGACGGCCAATCGCCTTCAGCGCCAGCCCCGCGCCGTTATGTGCCCAGGCATACGTGGGATCAATCTTGATGGCCTGCTCATAGGCCTCGTAGGCTTCTTCGTAGCGCTGTAAAAGGCGGTAAATCTGCCCCAGCTTCGCCCAGCTGTTCTGATGATTCGGGTCAAGCTGCAAGCCGCGTTCCAGCAGCGGAATAGCCTCATAGTAACGGCTGAGCGATTGCAGCACATCGGCGCGGTTATACCAGTGCCACACATCGTGCGGATTGATATTGGTGGCGGCCTCGAACGCTTTCAGTGCTTCTTCCAGCCGTCCCAGCCGTTCAAGGATGATGCCCTTGCCATTCCAGGCGAAGGCATAGCTGGGCTGGATTTGCAGCGCTTTGTCATAGCAGACCAGCGCCTCGCCGTAGCGCTCCAGCAGGCGCAGCGTGCGCCCCTTGCGCGTCCAGGCGGCGGCGTAATCCGGCTGCAAGGCCAGCGCCCGGTCATAGGCCTCCAGCGCTTCCCCATAACGGCGCAGCGCCGTGAGCGAATAGCCCTTGTCCATCAGTTCCCGCGCTTCCAGGGGCGGCCCGAAGATTTCCATCACCGGAGATTCGCCCGTCGTCTCCACATAAAGCGAGACGAGCGAATCGACAATCGCGCTCCAGTTGGGCGGGCGGTTGTCCGGCAGCTTTTGCAGGCATTGCAGCACGAGTTCCTGGAGGCTGTCCGGCACGCTGCGCTGATCGCGCTTTTCAAACCCCGGCACTTCATGCACATGCGCCCGCAGCCATTCCTGGAAGCGCCGCGCCTTGAAGACATGCCGCCCGGTCAGCATTTCGTACAGCACACAGCCGAACGCATAAATATCGGAGCGCTCGTCCACTTCACCCGATTGACACTGTTCCGGGGACATATAGGGCGCTGTGCCCACAACAGCGCCGACACGAGTCAGCCGATCACTGGCACTGACCCCTTCATCATCGACATGGCGAATATCTTCAAGGTCAATCGAGCGCACCAGGCCGAAATCAGTGACTTTGGCGATGCCGTCATGCGTGACCAGAATGTTGGCGGGCTTGAGGTCACGATGCACCAGCCCCGGCACCTTGCTGGTGGCGTGCTGCATTCCCAATGCGATATGCAGCGCGAACTCCACCGACTTTACGAGATCAAGGCGGCTGTGGTCGATCCAGCTTCGCAAATCCGACCCCATCCCTTCAGGGCCGCTGATATGCTCCAGGATGATATGCGGGCGGTTGTTGACGTTCTGCACCAGTTTGGCGTGGACAATATGGCGGTGCTTGTCCAGCCGAATCCAGGTGATGGCTTCGTTGGTAAAGCGGGTAACGGCGCGTTCATTTTCCAGAAAGCGCTCCTGGAAGGTCTTGATGGCGACGGGTTCGCGCTGTTCGTGGTCATAGCACAGGTAAACCACGCCCATGCCCCCCCACAGCACCTCGGCCACTTCGTAGCGGCCTTCCATGCGTTCGCCGACGCTGAACTCGCTGCGCCCTTTGACAGCGGGTGGCGCGAGGTTGGAGAACTCCGAGGCGCGGGTAAAGCCGAAGGAGCCATTCTCGTTGCTGTCGCCTTCCAGCGCGGTCAGCGAATTAAATTCGACGAGGTCGCTTTCCTCAACCACCTGCGTCTCACTGGCGGGCAGATAAACCGCCTCAACCCGTGACAGGTTTTCTTCCTCCACGCTCATATCGGCAACGGTGCGAGTGGCTTCGTCCTCGATCAGCACCGAATCTGCCAGCACGCTTTCTTCCACGATGTCGCTGCCTTCTTCCGGCGCGGACGTGAGATAGGTGGAAGCGGCGCGGCGAAGCTGGCGCTGGTAGCTTTCCAGCAGGGACACGGCGAAACGGTCATAACGCCCGCCCTCGTCGGTGGAGGAATTGACTCCGCTGCTGCTGGCACTGCCCGAACTCGACGCACTGCGGCCATCCTGCCTGCCGTCGTGACGGACATCCTGCCCTTCGTCTTCGGTGATTGCCCACAGCGCGACCGCCAGATTGCGCCGGGACGAATGGCGACGGGCATAATCGACCACCCAACTGACATACTCGTCAATGGCTCGGCGTGCCAGCTTGCGATCCACATCGTTCTGTGACTGGCGCACCGCCTTGCGATAGGCAATGAGGGTTTTGCCCACGTAGAAGATCAACAGGCGCGCCTCGGCTGCCGCCAGCGACTGCTGCGCACACAAATCTCCCAGCGCGAACAGATCGTTCACATCCTTGCGGCGCAGCGCCAGCTTACCGAGCGTGCTGATGGCCGTGTTGGGATCGGTGGCGAACGGGTCAGTTTTGTCCTGTGAATTACGCTTTCGCAGCGCGTCCTGTTTCTCTTTTTCGCTGAGCGGAATCGGCTGCCGCCCGGTCTGTGGAATATTATTCATGCCAGAAAATACAATTCACCTGTCTCTTTTTGACAACCCGGTGCATGGTTTCCGTTAACCTGCCACGCTGTCTGCGCTCGTCGTCTCGGTCTGCGGTTCGGCCTCGAACGTCAGTCGGTCATTTTCCCCCCGCTGCGCGATCACGGTGCTGCCTTTGGGGAAGGCGTCTTCCACAATCAGCGCACTGATCGGGCGTGTCACCAGCCGCTCAATAGCACGGCGCAGGGGACGCGCCCCGTTGGAGGGATCATAGCCGCGCTCGATCAGCAGTTCGCGGGCATCCTCGCGCAGCCGAAGCGTCAAACGCTGTTCCTTGAGGCGCTGATACACTTCCTTCAGTTGCAGGTCGAGAATCTGATTAAGCGTTTCTTTGGTCAGCGACCGGAACGTAATCACCTCATCGAGGCGGTTGATGAACTCCGGGCGGAAGTACTGCGCGAGGTGGCGGGAATAGTCCAGCTTTTCTTCTGCACCTGTCGCAAACCCGGTGCGCTTGCGGCCTTCTTCGGTGCCGATGTTGCTGGTCATGATGAACACGGCGTGACGCGCATCCACCCGGCGGCCATGGGCATCGCTCAGGCGGCCTTCGTCGAACACCTGCAGGAAGATGTCGAACACTTCGGGCGCAGCCTTTTCCACCTCGTCCAGCAGCACCACACTGTACGGGCGGCGGCGCAGACCATCGGTCAACTGACCTCCGCGCTGGGTATCCTTATAGCCAGGCGGCGCACCGATCAGGCGAGCGACGGTGTGCGAGTCGTGAAATTCGGACATATCCAGCCGCAGCATCGCGTCGTCGCTGCCGAACAGGAAGTTCGCCAGCGCCCGCGCCAGTTCGGTCTTGCCCACACCGGACGGCCCCAGGAACAGGAATACGCCAATCGGACGATTCGGATCGCCCAGGCCAGCCCGCGCGGTCTTGATGGCCGCCGCGACCGTGCGCACTGCCTCGTCCTGCCCGACGACGCGCTCCAGCAGGGCTTCTTCCAGCCCGGCCAGACGGCGCTTTTCGTCAGTGGTCAGCTCCGTCACCGGGATGCCCGTCCACTCGGACAAAACACTCGCCACGTCTGACACCTGCACATCATTGGGCGCTTCTTCCACATCCGGGCTGACCGAACGAATGGTCACGCGGGTGCAGGCTTCATCCAGCAGATCAAGCGCCTTATCGGGCAGGCGACGGTCGGGCATGTAGCGAATCGAGAGCTTCACGGCGGATTCGACCGTTTCGGGGCGGATGACCACACCGTGATGTTCTTCCAGCCGCTTCAACTGACCGCTCAGGATTTTCACTGTGTCTTCTTCGGACGGTTCTTCGATGTCAATCGTGCGGAAGCGGCGGTCAAGCGCCGGGTCCTGGGCGATGGCGCGGCGGTATTCTTCATGCGTGGTCGCACCGATGCACATAATCTCGCCCCGTGCCAGCGCGGGTTTGAGGATGTTCGCCGCATCCAGGTTACTGTCAATCGTGTCGCCCGCGCCGACGATGGTATGAATTTCATCAATAAACAGGATTACAGTGCCGGAATTCTTCACCTCTTCCACAATTCCGACGAGGCGTTCCTCGAACTGCCCGCGCAGGCTTGTGCCAGCGACCAGCGTCCCGATTTCAATCTGCACAATGCGCTTATTGGTGAGGGTGGGCGGTGCGCTGCCGTCAAAGATGGCGAAGGCCAGTCCTTCAACCACCGCCGTCTTGCCAACGCCTGCATCCCCCAGCAGCAGCGGGTTATTCTTCTTGCTGCGCGCCAGAGTCCGCGCCACACCGCGAATCTCGGCTTCACGAGCGATGGCCGGGCCAATCTTGCCAGCGGCGGCCTGCGCGGTCAGGTCACGGCCATACTTGTCCAGCAGCGGCGTGGGGGCGCGCATGTCGCCATCCACCTGCTGACGGCGGGGCGGGAAGAAGCCGCGCGGGGGGAAATCAAAATCGCTGTCGGATTCCAGAATGCCGATAAACTCGTCGTCATCGTCGTCCAGCGGCGAGAGGTCTTCATGCTCCTCGGCGATCAACCGCTGCAACCAGTGGTTGAGGTCGAAGCCCATCTCAATCAGCTTGCGTACCGGGACGCCCTCGCCTTCCTGCAGCAGCGCCATCAGCAGATGATTTTCGGTGACTTCGTGCTGCTTGTCCTGCTCGGCCAGGAAAATCGCCAGCGACAGCACCATTTCGCTGCGCGGCGTGAGCGGCAGCACATCGCCCTGTGGCCCCTCGCCCATCCCAATTTCTCGACGGATTTCGTTACGAACGTCCTTGGGGTTAAACCCGGCACGGCGCAGCAGTGCATAGGTCGGCCCCTGTTCGTTGCGGGTGGCAGCAATGAACAAATGCTCGGTGCCAATATAGTTATGGCCCAGGCGTCGCGCTTCTTCGGCTGCGCCCATTAAGATCATGGAACAGCGCTCGCGGATTTCTTTTTCTGGAATATCAGGCGACGGCGTCACGTCTGCAACTTCCCCACGTTTGATTGAACGGTACGTGCGAGGATTATAACAAAAAACTCTGCCCTCATCTGCAAACGTCTCTTTACGATTCCAAAAGTCGGGCAATCGGCGGGTTTTCGTCATAAAGCGCAATAGGCGTTTTGCGCGGCGGCTGGTTATAATAAGAGGACTTTGCTTACATCAGTTTCACCGTCAAAGAAAGAATGTATGGCTGTTAACGACCCGCTTCTTGGCAGGCAGTTAGGCGACTACACCATCCAGGGTGTTCTGGGACAGGGCGGCATGGCGCGTGTCTATCGCGGCTATGACGAAAAGCTCCAGCGCTACGCCGCCGTCAAAGTCATCGAACCCAAGCTCATCGGCGGTGAAGAAGAGGATGAGTACCGAGAGCGTTTCCAGCGGGAAGCCCGCGCCATCGCCCGCCTGAACCACCCTCATATCGTCACCATTTTCCAGTTCGGCAATGTCGATGCGATGTATTACATGGCGATGAATTTCCTGGAAGGGCAGGATTTGCGCCAGATCCTGAAGGAATACACCCGCCAGGGCAAGTACATCCCCTATCATCAGGTGTTGACCATCATCCGCGATATCGCCAGTGCGCTGGATTATGCCCACCGTCAGGGCGTGATTCACCGCGATGTCAAACCCTCCAACATCATGGTCACGTCCGATGGCCGGGCCGTGCTGACGGACTTCGGGCTGGCGATGAACGCGCAGGAAGGCACGATTGGCAACACCTTCGGCAGCGTCCACTACATCGCGCCGGAGCAGGCCGTTTCCTCGGCCAATGCCGTCGCACAGAGCGATATTTACTCACTCGGCGTGGTACTGTTTGAAGTCCTGACCGGGCGCGTCCCGTTCGAGGATGTCTCCGCGATGAGCGTGGCGCTCAAGCACATCAGCGACCCGCCGCCGCTGCCCAGTTCGCTCAACCCGAATATCATGCCAGAGATCGAAAAGGTCGTGCTGAAAACGCTGGAAAAAGACACCAGCAAGCGCTACTCCAGCGGCGCGGCACTGGTCAAAGCACTGGAAACCGCTTTCGCAGCCGACGACATCGACACCGATCAGCTTGAAGCGACACCCCACAGCGGCCCGGCCATTCTGATCCCCGCGCCAACCAGCGACCGTTCCGCGCTCAAGCGGCAGGATGACATCCCCACCATCACCGATTCGTCCAAAGCGCGCCCTGGCTCGCTGACGTTTCCGCCAACACAGAATGCACAAAAACCAGCGCCCAGACGAAACGCGGGACTGCTCATTGGCGGAGTCGTGCTTCTGCTTCTGCTGCTGGCGGTAGGCGCGTTTCTCATCCTGGGGGGCGGCGACGATGGTGATGCGAATGCCACCAGCACGGCGGTCGCGCTTGCTGACCGCAACAATACAGAAACGGCGGTCGCGATTCTGGCAACCGCCTCTGCCCCTCCGACCGAAACCGTGACTTCGACAGCCACGAGCACACCAACCGAGACGGCTACCGCTGTCCCGCCGACAGAGACGCCGACACCGACAGCCACCGCAACCCCGGAGCCGCCCACCGCTACACCAGAGCCAACCGCGACCGAACTGGCCGTGATCGTCGAACCGACCGAAGAACTCACGCCTGAAGTGACGGAAACCCCCGCAGGGACGCCGACGCTGGTGCTGACGGTCGCAGCAGAAGCACCGCTGCCGGAGGTCGTGCTGCGCTACAACGCCGAGACGCTGGTGCTGTACAATCGCTCACCAGGAAATGGGCGCGTCGACATCAGCGGGCTGACCTTCAACCGCCCCGGTGCGAATTTCCGCGCGGATGAATGGCCGGAGCGCGAACTCAGCCGCCTGATCGCGCGAAGCTGTTATCAGGTGTGGACGCTGGACACCAACATCATCAACCTGAACAGTGAACCACTGGACGCATTCCCGGCGGAAATCTGCGAGACACGGCGCGGCGCATTCTCCACATCGCGGACGTTCTGGGTCAGCAGCCAGCCCGATCTGACCTTTGAAGTGCGGCTGTTCGGTCAACCGCTGGCGACCTGCCCGGTGGTGATGGCGGGCAGCAGCGAGGAAGTGTACTGCGAGGTCGATCTGCCCTAAAGCGTGTGGGGGTACAAGGCTGTGCCCCTCGATTGATGCACTGTATCAGGACTGCGCGTAAAGCCGACCGCCAAATTCGCTGACGAGCTGATTATCCAGATCATCAGCATAACCTGCGACCAGGGTGATGATGTTGTTAGTCTCGTTGGCGTCCAGCCCTTCCAGCGGGCGCTCATTAAAGACATACACCACATCGAAATACACACCGAGCGAGGCATTGGTCAACTGAAGGTTCAGTTCCAGCAGACGGCGGTACAGCGGCAGCAGGTTCGTCCCCGGCAGATGCAGAATCGGCGCGAGCACCTGCAAATAGCCGCGCCCCTCCTGCTCAGAAACATACACTTCAATCGTGGCCGAGCCGCGCCGGAAATTCCAGCCGAAGCCCTGCTCGGTATGCAGCCGAGCCTGAATCGGGTCAACGCCGATGGCCTCTAAAATGTCCTCGACCGTGTTGGCATGATGCTCCAAGGTGTTGGTCGGTGCTGGAGCGGGCGTCGGTTGTCTGCGTCGCGCAAATAACATCGTGAGTCGCCTTTGGTCAACAGGTTCAACAGAAATAGGAGTTACGCACTTGAACCGCCGCCCTCACCCTAAGTCCCTCTTGCAGAGGGACTTAACTACTCAAAAGTGTCCTTCTCCCCCTCTCCTAGCGCAGCGGTCGGGAGAGGGGGTCGGGAGGTGAGGGCAACTGCCTAAGTCTTAAGAAACATCAACGGGAAGTTACCGGATTTCCGCCCCACATCGCAGGCAGCGCCCATTATAATACCCCACCCGTGAGCCACAGGTTGTGCAAGGGCGGTGCAGATTTTCCCCATACAGCACCTCGACCTGTGGCCGGGGTGTGGGAAAACGTGGGATTCCGACGGCTGTCGGCAGCAGGCTCCCGCAGGTTTCACAGTAAAAGCCGCCCAGCGCCGCTGCACGGCTCATATAACCGCAGGACGGGCAGTAGACCCGCCCCATCCCGTCCCGCACTTCACTGATGTAATGCTCCACACAGCGGTAAATCGTGCCGATGTACAGGCCATAGACCTGCGCGGACTCCCGGCTGGTGTTGCGGGTGAGCATGCCAACCAGGAAATTGCGATTGTCGAAAATGGGGTTGCCGCCCACGTCATAAAGCTGGGTGATGGTGGTCGGGAACCAGTTCGGGCTGGCTTCCCCCTGCGAGACGCGGCGCTGACCCGGAATCACGCGGCCATTGTGCGCGAAGGCCGTCAGCGGAGTGTTTTCTGGTACGCCCGGCTGTGGCGTGACCGAAAGAAGCTGCGTGACCGGGTAGCCCGTCTCGATCAGTGCCAGATCAAATTCGGGAAAGGCGCGCGCTACTCTGCCCGGAAGCTGCCGTCCCGGTTCGAGTTCGACCGTCACCTGCTCCATTCCACCGACGACAAGGCGCGTTGTCGCCAGCAGCCCCTCCCGCGTGACGAAAAACGCGGTGCCAGCGCCGTTCGGCCCGTCCACGATGCCCACTGCCCGATAAAACCCGGTTGAGGCAGGTGAAGCAACAGTCGGCGCAGGGGCGGGGGTCAGCGTCACAGGTGGCATACCTTTGATCGGTGTCTCCTGCCCCAGCGGGAGGGTGGTCGGCGGAGGCGGGGCAGAGCGAATCGTTGGCGCATCCGGCAGTGACGCCGGGGGTGCTGGTGGTATGCGATTCGGCGGCTGCGCCTCAGGGAGTTCCTGGGTGATGATTTTTGGTGGGGGAACCGGGGGCAAATCTGCCGCCATCAGTACGGCCAGCCGCCGCCGGATGTCCTCGTTATTGGGGTCGGCTTGCAGCGCTTCCTGATAGCACTGCACTTTTTCCTCGCGGGCGGACTTGGTTTCTGCCAGCCACGCCAGCGCGGTCGCCCGCAGCGCCCCTTTCAGTTCGGGATTCTTCAACGCGATCTTCAGCAGACGTGCGCCTTCCTGCACGTTGCCCTGCTGCACCGCTTGAATGCCCTGCTCCATACTCCGAAACGGCATGAGTCACCTTTTTCGCTTCCCCAATGCACGGTAATTGTAGGACAAACCGCTGACTTTGCCTATCGCATTCAATCTCGGAGAGTGGTGAGAATCAGGGAGATGTAGGGGCGTAGCGCGCTACGCCCCATAGCTGTCAAGATAAAGTTCTCATCTTCTGAAAAGTGGGAGGGGAAGAGGCGGAGGTGGCGATTTTCCACCCCCCCTGTAGACACAACAGGAGATGAGACACCGCCCGTCGAAAAGCCGCAGGCCGGGCGAAGGC
>JANRLJ010000222.1:0-33308 GCA_033762735.1 bacterium
GAAGCGTGTTAAGTCCCTCTCCCTGAGGGAGAGCGCCTCTTGCAGAGGGATTTAGGGTGAGGGCAAATGAGCCGTTGTGAACTTTCATAACTCCTTTTAGAGTACCGGACAACGCTATTTAGGGTGAGGGCGAAGGTTCAAGTGCTTAACTCCTAAGAAGTAAAGTCAGGCTGTAGATACCCATGCAGGACAATCACAATCTTTATACCCACCGCCAGCTTGTCGATCAGCTTCGGTCGCTGGGCGTGTCGCCCGGTCAGACGGTCATGCTGCACGCCTCGGTCAAGGCGGTCGGGCAGGTGATGGGCGGGCCAGATGTCATCCTGCAAGCGCTTTTTGAAGTGCTGGGCGACGAGGGCACCCTCATGATGTACGCGGGCTGGCAGGACATCCCCGACTTTGTGCTGGAGCTGCCCCCTGCCCTGCGCGAGCGATACTATGCCGAACACCCGCCGTTCGACCCGGCAGTTTCGCGGGCGGTCCGAGACAACAGCGTCCTGGTCGAGTTTTTCCGCACCTGGCCCGGCACCCTTCGCAGCCAGAACCCCGAAGCCTCGATGGTGGCGCGCGGGAAACACGCCGACACGCTCACCAGGGATCATCCCCTGAACTACGGCTACGGTGCCGATTCACCGCTTGCCCGGCTGGTGGCCTTGCAGGGGCATGTGCTGCTGCTTGGCGCACCCATCAACCGCATCACGCTGCTGCATCACGCCGAATATCTGGCAAAGCTGCGCCATAAGAACGTGATCTACTATCAGTGTCCAATCCTGCGGGATGGCGTCAAGACCTGGGTGGATATCGAAGACTACGACACAGGCGATCCGCACGACGCCTATTCCTTTAGAATGATTACAAGCGCCTATCTGGAAGCGCGGCCTGCGCAAACGGGCAGTGTGGGGGATGCGACGTGCTACCTGCTGGATGCGGCTGACCTGACAGCCTTTGCCGTCGAGTGGCTCGAAAGCCGATTCGGGCAGGCTGCCGGAACAAATCAGGCAGGCTGATAGATCAGCGCGAGGGTGCCGGAAGTGAGCGCCCTGCTCTCGACCAGTCGCAGGCTGCTCATGGGTGTGCCTTCCGTGAAAAAGCGTCTGCCCCTGCCCATGATGAAGGGTTCGACCAGCAAGCGGTACTCGTCGATCAGCCCTGTACCCTGAAGCGACTGCACCAGCGTCGCGCTGCCGTCGATGATGATGTCCTTGCCGGGCTGCTGTTTGAGTTTTGCGATTTCCTCCACCACATTTTCCCGGATGATGGTCGATTCCTTCCAGGGCGCTTCGGTCAGTGTGGTCGAGATCACGACCTTGTGCATCCGGTTCAGGAGCGGGCTGGGACCATCGCCCGTCGTCTGCTGCGACCAGCCCGGCCAGAGCATCTCGTAGGTAGTACGCCCCATCATGTAAATATCGCCCTGGGCATACTGCTCCGTGATGTAGGCCATCCGCTCCGGGCTGTTGGTGTTCTGCCACCAGTGCCCCATCGTCTCGGCGTCAAAGACACCATCCAGCGTGATCCACGCTTTCACCCACAGCTTTCTCATGTTGATGCTCCTCAAGATCAGAATCAACAACAGGTGCATCTGATACTATAGATCGAATATTTGTTCGATGCAAGCGTAGCACTTTTCATGACTGGAATATCCAACGTGCCGCTCAATGCGCCGCGTCGTCCGGGGAGGCCGCCGGAACCACGCGCAGCAGCCACATGCGGCGGTTGCCGTTCATCAGCCTTTCCACGTCGGCGCGGCTGGCACCGCCCAGATCGGCGATGTCCTGATCGCTCAGGCTGATCACCTCGACCATCTGGATTCCCACGACATGCACCGACGCGACAATTTTACCTGTCGCGCGATCACGGATTGCCAGCAGTTCCCCTACTGATCTATCCCCCCAAAAACTGTACCAGGGAGAGTGAGACTATCTGACATAGAATGCCAGCAAGAGGAGGATAGTTTCATGGCAAGCAAGGGAACGCGCTACAGTGAAGAACAGATCATTCGCATCCTGAAAGAGGTCGAAACTGGAACGAGTGTCAGCGAGGTGTGCCGGAAGTATGGCGTGGCTGAGCAGACGGTGTACCGCTGGCGCAGCAAGTATGGGGGGTTGGACACGAGCGAGCTGCAGCGCTTGCGCGAGCTGGAAGCAGAAAATGCGCGACTGAAGAAGATCGTGGCGCAGCAGGTGCTGGACATCGATGCGCTGAAAGACCTGGTCTCAAAAAAGTGGTAAGCCCTTGTGACCGCCGCCGAGCGGTCGAACGGTTGGTGACAGAACGAGGGCTGTCGCAACGACGGGCGTGTCAAGTGGTCAAAATGCAGCGCTCAAGTGCGCGCTATGTGGCTTATCCTCGCGCAGACGAGGCAGAGACAGTCGCACTCATTCGCGCCTATGCGCATGAGCAACCGATGGATGGCTATCGAATTATCGCGGCGATGCTCAAGCACGACGGTTTTCGGATCAACCGCAAGCGGGTCTAGCGCATCTGGCGCCAGGAAGGACTGTAGTCGCCGCGTCGGAAAACCGGGAAACGACGCTTTGGGGACTCTACCGGGACGCTTCGTCGTGCCAGCCAACCCAACCAGGTCTGAACGTATGACTTTCTTGAGGCGCGTACTGAGCGTGGAGGTAAGCTGCGGATGTTGACGGTGCTGGACGAATATACGCGGGAGTGCCTGACCATCCATGTCGCCTGCTCCATTTCCTCGCGTCAGGTCATCCAGCAGCTGGAGTGGTTGTTTCTGTTGCGGGGAGCACCGGGCTACCTGCGCAGCGATAATGGTCCGCAGTTCATTGCCCATGCCTTGCAACAGTGGTTGCGAGATCGTCATTGTCACACGTTGTACATCAAACCCGGCACTCCTTGGGAGAACCCCTTTATTGAGCGCTTTAACGGCACGTTCCGAGCGGACTGTTTAGATCGATGGATTTTCGTCAATGGGCATGAAGCGCAGATGGTGACGCAGGCGTGGCGACAGGAGTACAATCATCGGCGTCCACATAGCAGCCTCGGCTATCTGCCACCGGCTGTTTATGCCGAACAAGCTCGACTCTCACTCCCTCTGGACTAGTTATAGGGGCAGATCACTTGGAATATTGAGTTGGCTTGGAGTCATGGAGGCAGTTTCTCGTTGATTGAATTGCTCAGCGTCAGGAAGACCCTTTGGACAAGTCTAGCAAGTTTTATTTCGGTTTGCAAAAGCCGCTTTGAGTCAAATGGATCTGAAATGGGTTATGAGCAGCCTCTTTATTGCTTGCCTCTTTGGAGAGGCAGGTCTAAGCGAAGCGGCAACCTATAGTGGCACTTAGGGAACAGGCTTACCGGGAATGCTGGTGTCTGGTCACCCACTGCCCTGAGGTGACGGGCTGGGAAGATGCCATGCGCTGCTGGCAGGAGAGCAGTTTCCGTGATCTGAAAAGCGATGGCTGGCAGTGGCAAGCCTCCCGCATCTGGACACCCGCGCACGCCAACCGCCTGCTGTTGGTGTTGTCACTCGCTGATGTCTGGGTTCTCATGCTGGGAACGCTGGTGTGTAGCGATGCGGATATGGCTCCCCTTGTCACCAAAGGTCGCAACCTGACCTGTTCTGTTTTTCGGCTGGGCTTGCGCCTGTGGAAGCACTTCATGGGTCAAGTTCGCACTCTTTTGTGCTGCTGCAAGAGGGACTTACGCTCGCAGGGCAGCTCTTCTCCCCCTCTTCTGGTACATCGATTGGGAGAGGGCTAAAAAGGTAAAATAAAAGGGGCGACCCCACAGCCGCCCCGAAGAAGATCATCAGGGGACGACGAAGCCGTCAATATCCACCTGAAAGCCGTTGCTGGCGGGGCCGCCTGTGCTGGTGCCGCCCGGCCCGGCACTCTGCACCGCGAGATAATAAGTCCCGGCAGCCAGCATGAGCGGGATAGACTTTGTGCAGGTCGTGCCTGTGCCGTTGGAGCAGTTCAGACTGAGCGATGAGTACCACTGCAAATGATGGGTCTGTGTGGCATTGGCCGTACCAATCCACACCTGATACCACGTCGCGCCCGCCACCCCGCCGAAGCTGATATTGACCTGTCCGCCGCTGTAGCTGGCCGTCATGCTGTCCAGCGGGGTTAAGAGAGGCACGGGAAAATTCAGCACAAAGTCGCCGGGTTCGCTGGTGTTAGTGGGGTTGGTCGGGCCGGCATAACCGTTCCCGAATGCGCCCCCATAGCTGGCACCGCCCGCGCCTTCTGCGTTCACAAACACGCTGTAGCTGCCGTTGCCGAAGATCATGGCTTCCGTCAGCAGGATACAGGTCGTCCCATTGCAGGTCAGGCCGGGCGAGTTCTTTTCATGATAGGCTCCATACGCCCATGTATTGGCCGTCCAGTTGTAGATTGCCACAAAGAAGCGGTTCGCCAGCGCGTCATCGCTCCAGCTTATCGTCGGGCGTCCCTGATTCAGCGTGACCTGAAGGTTGGTCGGAATTGCCGGGTTGGGCGCGGTATCAACGCGGAACTCGACGCCGTTCCAGCCGTTATCATGCGGCCCGCCCGTGCTGTAGCCGCCGGGGCCGTAAGCCTGAACCCACAGGTAATAGGGCGTATCGTCGCGCAGATCAATCCCTGACGTCAGCGAACAACTCGTCCCGGTTGGTGAAGTGCAAAGCTGCGCCCGTGTCAGCCACGCATCGACCGTTGCTGTGTAATTGCCCGCATCAAAACGTGCCTTTTCAATCAGAAAGATGCGCAGCGCCGTTGCGTTCACCGCGTTCCCGGTCAGCGTCCAGGTCGCCGTTGGACGCAGCGTATTCGTACTGCTGATCGTCGGTGTGCTGATCGCCCCCGGCGCAGGGGCATTCAGCACAAAAGGGAAGGGGCCAGTCCAGTATACGTCCCCCGCCGCCCGCAGATAGGCATGATAGCTGCCGTTGATAAGGCGGGCGCTCTCGGTATTCGTGACTGGGTTAAGCGAGCAGGTCGTGCCGTTGCAGATGCTTGAATCTGGCAGCGCTGCGCTGAGGTAAATCAGGCTGTTGGGCGTAATCGCAGTAGGCACAGTCGGCTGTATCAGCCAGACCGCAAGTTCATAGCTGCTTGCGCCGGTGTCATTCCAGGTATAGGTCGGGTTGCCATAAGCGGTGGTGATCGTCCCGCTCGGCTGGCTCATCCCAATGGCGGGCGGCGCGACCTCGAAGGCTCCAGCCGTGTTGGCCGAACGGGTGTTGCCGAGGAAATCGGTTGCAGGGCGGTAGGTCGGGTTCGCCATCTGTGCCAGCGCTGTAGCCGATTTGGGGCGGAAGTCCGGGCGGTTGGGCGAAAGCTGCGGCCACGCCCCGTTCAGCAGCACCCAGGGGTTGTTGTTGGGATTCACGAAATTGGTGAGCGCCTGCGCCACTGTAAAGCCTGTGACCGAGCCGCTGCCCGCGTTGGTGTCGATGGTCACGATCCCCGGCGAGGCGACGACTTCCAGCGCGTAGTAGTAATTCGCGCCGGAGCGTAACCCCTGCCCGGAACGGCTGCTGATCTCGTAAGCGTCTGACCGTCCCCGAACGATAATGTTGTTATAGACGGTCATGTTGCGCGCGTCGTTGGTGAAGACGACTGCCGCCCGGTTGCCCGCCTGCTCGAAGACGGTGTTATTGACCACCCGCACACCATCGCAGCCGAACTCCGACGAAGGGAGATTCTTGTCATCGGCGTAAGCGTTGTCCCAGCAGGTGATGCTGCCCGCCCGGTTGTTGTAGATCAGGTTGTTGCGTACTACCGACTGCCGCACCGACGCCAGGTTGATCGCCCCGCCGCCCGCTGTGCCGTTGTTGGTGGTCACGTTCTGCTCGATGATGAGGTCGGCGCTGATGCCGTCGTCGATGAATTCGCCCAGGTTAGGCAAGCCCTGGCTGTCATAACACGCCTTCAACTGATGCCAGGTGGCCGACCCGGTAAACTCAACCGACGCTTCCGTATAGCCGCAGGTATTGCCTGTCTCGCCTTGCAGGTAGTAGAAAAGTTCAGCGGTGGCCGTCTGCGGATCCGCATTGACCTGCAAGCCAGAGGCATTATTCCCCTGGAACACGTTGCGCCGAATCAGGAAGTGATCGCCCCCGCCGGAGATATACGCCCCGTGTTCGTCGTCTGACCCGGTGAAGACTGAATTCTGAATTACGACGTAGCTGGTGTGGGTGGTGTGCAGCCCCCATTTGTAGTTGTCGTGGCTGTATACGTCGCTGACAATGATGTGGTGCGAAAACTGCCCTGTCCCGCTGAAATAGCCGGAGAAGAACAACCCCGCGCCCTGGGGCGAATTTTCAAAGGCGATGTTCTGGATCATGTAATAGCGGGTGAGGATGAAGTAGAAATGGTGGCGGATTCCATTCCGCGCCGGACGATCCACGATGATGCTGCCGGGTGTACCCCAGCCGAGGAAGTGGATATAGGCGTTGTTCGCGCCGTGCTTGTTTTCCACCTCCACCCCGGCGTAGCGCCCCGGCATGATAATGATCAGGTCGCCGGGCTGCGCAGCATTGGAGGCGGCCTGAATGGTGGTGTAGGTGCTGTGAATGGTGTAATTCTGCGGCGTGTTAGCGCAGTTTTCCAGCAGACACGGCACAGCGGTGGAAATGCTGCCGGGGCAGGCCGTCCCCTGCTGGACGCACAGCACCCGGTTATAGCTGGATTGCAGGTCGAAATGGGTGTTGAGGAACGTGGTGGTGTCGGATTCTGCCGCCGCTTCGACAGGCGCGGGATGCAGCGCCATCAGCGGCAGAAGGCATAAGAGAATAAGGACGACGTGCTTCATGAAACAATGATCTCCTGAGGCATGAGAAGCAGGATGAACCTGAGACTTAAAGAACCATTGAGTAGACACATGAGGGACACACAACGTTCCCTCTGTTTCTCAAGATACTGTTGATTCTTCCGCACACCCTATAGGAAATTATTCCGGTATAAATAAGAGAACTGTAATAGTTTGTTGACAAGAACCGATTACAGAAGGATTGCTTCTACAGTGCAGGGTTTCCTCCCAGCTTCTTTTGCAGATCGGTCAGGTGGTCAAGCTCGTGCAGCGCCAGCGTCCGTGCCTGCCAGTAGACCGATTCCTTGCGCTGTTTGGCTTCTTCCCGCACGACACGCGACCACTGCGCTTCTGTCAATGCCTCCAGCACGCGCAGCAGCACCGCCCGCCGCAGCCTGAAATAGGCCAGCAAATCCGGCCAGTCCAGCAGGTCATAGCGCAGCAGTCTGCCCCAGTCACGTTCGGGGTGCAGATCGGGCAGCAGGGGTTCATCCACCAGCAGCGCCAGATAGATGCCTTCGCTGGTGCGGGCTTCGCAGTGCAGCAGATGCGCTACATCCTGTGTGATCGACCGTTCGCCTTCGCCAAGCGGCTGGCGGCGCTGTTGCTCGGAAAGCGACAGCCCGAACTGCTCAAGCTGCTGCGGTGTCTCCCGAAGCTGCGCCAGGACCAGCGCGATATTGGCAGGGGTGCGTTTGGTGGAAATTGATTTTTTCATCAGCAGTAACCCGAATGAATATGGATTGCACTTCTGAAATTGTAGGCGGGTTTTGTCACTTGCGAGAATCACACAGGTTCAGATAAAAAGAAGATGTGAATCGCTGTATCTTGCTTGACATCAGAGTGTCTAGTCTATAGGATACAACCAAACGGTTGGTTGGTAAAATGCCAGAAACACCGGAAACTGACAAGCGGCTGCAAATCCTGGATAGTGCGGAAACGTTATTTGCCGAGCGTGGCTACGATGGTGTGAGCGTGCGGGAGATCGCGCTGATGGTAAAACTAAACCATACGACGCTCTACCACCACTTCCCGAAGGGCAAGGAGCAGATGTACGTCGAAGTGATGGAGCGGACGTTCGAGCGCCACCGGGCAGGCATGAGCGAGGCTATCGCGCAGGCTGGCGATGACCTGACGCAGCAGCTTTACGCGGTGGTGGATTGGCTGGTCGCGCAGCCGCCGCTCGATATGTCGCGGATGCAGCAGGCCGACGCCCGCTCGCTCGAAGCGGACACGGCGCATCGCCTGATGAGCCTGGCTTATGAGGCCATGACCACGCCGCTGAACGGAGCACTGGAGCAGGCTTATACCGCCGGGAAAATCGCCTGGATCGACGTAAGCATGGCCTCGATGGCGCTGGTCACGCTGGTGCAGACCGTCCATAACCTGACCGATCTTCCGCTGAACGCCCGGAAGCGGATTGGCTATCGGCTGGCGGATCTGCTGCTCAAGGGGCTGCTCAAGCGGTAAATTTTTTGTCCAAGTTCCCAACCAAACGGTCGGTCAGTACTTACCATCATGAAGTGTAGCAGGTATCCAACGGGAGCGACGATGATTGAAACAGTACAGCACACCATTTTGTTCGACTTCAACGACCCCAGTAGCCGTCAGGCGTGGTACATCCTCAACGATGGGGTGATGGGCGGAATCAGCCGAAGCAAAACGGAAGCGACCGAAGAGGGGATGCGCTTTTCCGGCGTTGTACGTCTGGAAAACAACGGGGGATTCGCATCCATCCGCTGCCAGTTCCGCCCGGCGGATTTCAGCCCGTACACGGGCATGATGCTGCGAGTGCGCGGTGACGGTAAGCGCTACGGCATCTACTTTCAGAACAACTTCGGCCCGATCATGCACCAGGCCAATTTCAGCACAAAAACGGGGGAGTGGCAGGACGTGTATGTCCCTTTCACGGCGCTGCAAGTGCGCTGGTATGGGCAGCCCATCATCGCGCCGCCGCTTGACCTGCGTCGTGTCGTCTCGATAAACGTGATTATTGAGGAAAACCAGGCGGGTTCATTCACACTCGACCTGTCCCGGATCGCGCTCTATCAGGAAATCCAGACGTTCTGATCGACCATGTAAAGAAGCCGAATGGAAAGGAAACCACCATGCGCCGTATCCAGATGGGACTAACCTACCTCACCCGCAACTTCTGGCGATTCATGCTCGTGCTGGGGCTGAACTTCGCCGCGTTCAATATCCTGTTCGCGCTGGAAGGCCGTTTCGAGAGCCTTGCTGGCGTACCCACCTTCGATACCCAGAACGACCTCACCACCGAGACGCTGCTACAACAACTGCCGCTGTATGCAGGCGAAGCCCGCACCGCTTACTTCCAGTTTGCCGCCTTCGACTTTGTGTTCCCGTTTGTCGCTGCGTTCTTCCTCGCAGTCCTGTGGACGCTGCTGCTGCGCATCAACGGTTGGCCGTTTGCGGCATCTCTGCTGCGCTGGAACTTTCCGCTCCTGGCCTTCGCCGGGACATTGTTTGACTGGCTGGAAAACATCAGTCTGCTGGCGCTTCTCAACAGCGGCAGCGCCCCCGGCGAAACCCTGCTGAACGCGGCGATTCTGTTCAAGCAGTTGAAGCTGACCGTCCTGACCGCCAGCGTTGGGATTACGGTTGTGCTGCTGGTGCTGACCGCCGCTTACTGGCTGCTGCGCGTGGTGCGCTCATCACGGGGAAGGCAAGATGCTCAGACGGCAAAAGGTATCTGAGGCAGTCTGATCTGATACGGTAGAATAACATGAGTTTTGTTTAACGCCGCTCTTTGTCCTCACCCCGCCTCGCTTCGCTCGACTCCCCTCTCCAATGCTTTGGAGAGGGGCTGGGGGTGAGGATTTTTGGGCGAAACAATGTATCCAAAGCTGACGTTAGAATAACCCTCTTCGCCATAGGATGATCGGAGATCGGTTTGATCCTTCCACAGCGAGTCGCCATTTTCCTGCCATCACTCGGCGGCGGCGGGGCAGAGCGCGTGATGATGAATCTGGCAGGCGGGCTGATTGACACAGGAGTTCAGGCTGATCTCGTCATCGCCAATGCCAGCGGCCCGTATCGCGACCAGGTGCCGCCAGAGGTGCGCGTGTTCGATCTGGGTGCGGCGCGGGTGATGGCAGGTCTGCCGGGGCTGGTGGGCTATCTGCGGCGGGAAAGGCCGACCTTGCTGCTGACGGCGGTCGAGAATGCCAACCTGACCGGAGCGCTGGCGGGGATGCTGGCAGGGACTCCGGTCTTTTTCACCGTCCATATCGACTATGTCAGCTTCCTGCAAAATCAGCCCGGCTGGAAAAATCGCACGGTGATGACGCTGATGCGCTTCGCCGTGCCGCTGGCAAAAGCCGTGATTGCCGTATCGCAAGGGGCGGCGTCGGGGTTCATTCGCATAACGGGTGCGCCGCCCCGCAAAGTTCACGCCATCTGTAACCCTCTGGTCACGCCCGATCTGCTCGCCCGCGCTCAACAGCCTTTGGAGACAGGCGGCTTTCATGGTTGGTTCGCGCCGGGAGAGCCGCCCGTTGTGCTTGGCGTGGGGCGGCTGACCGCGCAGAAGGATTTCGCCACGCTGCTTCGCGCCTTCGCCCATTTGCGGCAGCAGCGTCCCGCGCGGCTGGTCATTCTCGGTGAGGGTGAAGATCGCCCCATGCTGGAAGCGCTGGCGCGGGAACTCGGCATTGAGGCGGATGTCGCGCTGCCGGGGTTCGTCCAAAACCCTCATGCCTGTATGGGGCGAGCGGGTGTGCTGGCGATGTCGTCGCGCTTTGAAGGATTCGGCAATGTGCTGGTGGAAGCGATGGCCTGCGGCTGCCCGGTCGTCAGCACCGATTGTCCCAGCGGCCCGGCGGAGATTTTAGAACACGGCAGCTATGGCGCACTCGTCCCGGTCGGGGATTTCATCGCGCTGGGAGGGGCACTGGCGCAGACGCTCGATCATCCACCTGACCGCGCCATGCTGCGACAGCGGGCGGATGAGTTTACGGTATCCAAAGTCACCCAGCGCTATTTGCAGGTGTTTGCGGCATCCCTCAACGCTCAATCTTGAATCCCGCTTCTATCCCCGACATAATCGCAGTCGTGTTGAATCCCTGATGCCGCACGGCGAAGAAGGACGTTACAGATTGATCGCTATTTCCCGCTCCATCTCCATGATGCTGATTGCCGTCCTGCTTGTGCTGACAGCCTGTTCGGGCGCAGCATCAGCACCGATCGCTACCCCGGCGCCGACTGCAGTTCCGACCGTCAGCGCCAATACGGACTGGCAGCCCGTGACGCAGGACTTCGATGGCATGGCGATGGTGCTGGTGCCGCCTGGGTGCTTCACAATGGGCAACGAGGAAGGCCGCCGCGACGAACGCCCCGCGCATGAAGTGTGTTTTGATGCGCCGTTCTGGATCGGGCAGACGGAAGTGACCAACGCGCAGTACGGCTCCAATGGCAACGGGCAGAACCCTAACCAGCCGCGCGAGAATCTCACCTGGATGGAAGCGCGTGATTTTTGTGCCAGCCGGGGGATGCGCCTGCCGACCGAGGCCGAGTGGGAATATGCCGGGCGCGGGCCGGACGGGCTGATCTATCCCTGGGGCAATGAACTGATTGACAATAATCTCGTCTTCGACCGCAATTCACCGGGGCAGACCGCCGATGCAGGCAGCCGTCCCGAAGGGGCATCCTGGGTCGGGGCGCTGGATATGGCCGGGAACGTGTGGGAGTGGGTGAGTTCGCGCTATGACCGCTACCCGTATACGGCGGATGATGGCCGTGAGGATTTGAGCGATACGACTGCTCAGCGCGTCTATCGGGGCGGAGTGAACAGCTACATCGACTTCGGCGCGGGCATGACCACCCGCTTCCGCTATCCGCCGGAAACACGCGACTGGTTCATCGGCTTCCGCTGTGCGCGAGGGCGGCAATGAACGATGCGCAGGATGATGTTTCGACCGTACAATAAAGCGTTGGTGTGCTAACTGACGTTGAAAGAGGAAACAATGATCGCTGTTCGTATTTCCGGACAAATCACGGAAGACAAAAAACTGATCGTGGACATTCCCGATGATCTTCCGGCTGGCCCGGTCGAACTGGTTATCCGTCCGCTGGAACAGCCTACAGCAGGGGTGGAAAATCCCGCGCGTGAAGCGGCTCGTGCCAGGCTGGCTGCGGCGGGTGCCTTGAGCACAGCCCATCATCTGAAAGAACCATTTGTTGTGCCGACCGAGGAAGAACTGTTAGAAGCAGGTACGTTACCCTCTGATGCGCGTCCTTCCGAAGACATCATTCGTGAACTGCGGGAGGATGATTGAGTACGTTTTTTGTGGATACCAGTGCTCTTGCGAAGCGGTATCTGATCGAAACAGGTTCGACTTGGACACGACAATTGATGCTTCCTGCTTCTGGAAACGTCATCATCATTTCTGATCTAACACCTGTTGAATTTTTTTCTTTGTTGCTTCGCCGCCAGCGAGCGGGGAACGTCTCATCAACCAGAATGTCAGTATTGCAAAGTGGTTTTCTTGCACATCTCACAACGGACTATCTATCCGTTCCTCTTGAAGAACCTGTACTTACACAGGCGCGAGATCTCGTGCTGAAATATGTGCTGCGTCCACCAGATGCGCTTCAGTTAGCGAGTGCGCTTCATGCTGTGAACATTCTGGGTGAGACGATTACATTCGTCTGCGCAGATAACGACCTTTTGACCGCCGCAGTTGGGGAAGGTTTTCAGACCGATAATCCCAACTTGCATCCCTGAAAATGAAAGCATGACTCAACAAGACTCGCTTCCACCTGTAATGCAGCCCACCGCCAAACCGCGCCGCCGACTCAGCGCTGTTCTGGGCATTCTGTTCTCGGTTGTGTTCGGCGTACTGCTGAGCTGGCTGATGCTGGAAGTGCTGCTGCGCGTCGGGTTCGATTTTCTGCCCGCCAAAACCCAGGCCGATTTACAGGCCGTGCGCCGTGTGCCCTGGTCAGAGCGGGCGATGGTGCCCCCGGTGCCGTTCATTTCAGATCGGCGGCTGCAATCACGCTTAGAGCCAGGGCTGGAGAATTATCCGGTGCGCTGGCATGACGCGCGCTTCACATTCAACACCGGGACGGTGTGGGATGGGCATATGGTTGGGCTGCGCACGGACGGGCCGCGCTACCCGCTGGATATTCTGGCCTTTGGCGATTCGTTCGCCTTCTGCTGGACGGCGGTCGAGGACTGCTGGGTGCAGCGCCTGGAAAGCGACTACGGCTGGAGCGCGACCAATGCCGGGATGCCGGGGACAGGCACGACCGGGCAGTTTCGCCTGATGGCAGAAATCGCCCCGCCCATGCAGCCCCGCCTGATCGTATGGCAGTGGTACACCAACGACCTGTTCGATGATTATGTGCTGGCACTGCTCAACGGCGAAAGCGAACCCCGCGAAGCCGCTCCCGCGCCTGACCCGGTGCCGGAAGTGCGCGGCTTTGCCCGTTACTCGGCAGTGTGGCGGCTGATTGATGTGGCGCTGAACCCGCCGGAGAAGACCTCGCCGTATCAGCATAATCAGGTGGTCAACGTAAATGGCCGCGACATGCTCATCTCGACCGACGAATACACCCCTTCTGTCAGCCTGGATTATGACGCGGTGGCCTATGGCTGGACGCGCACACTGGAATCGCTGGAAGCGGGTCATGCGCTGGCAGACGAGATCGGCGCGGGAATGCTGCTGGTGCTGATTCCGCTCAAGGAGGAAGCGTATGGCGACCTGCTGAGCGACGTGTATTCGCCGGAGCATCTGGCGCAGATGGGCGAGAGCCGCCGCCAGTTGATGCAGGTGTGCGAGGAACGCGGCTGGCGCTGTCTGGATGCGCTCCCCACCTTTCAGAAGGCCATCGCGGAAGGGGAAACGGTCTACTACGCGCTCGACTTCCACCTGGATGCGTCCGGCAACCGCCTGCTCGCGCAGATGATTCAGGATACCATCACGCAGGAGGGTTTACTGCCTTAGTACTACCAAAGTCGGAAGGCACGTTCCATCCGCCGCACGACGAGCAATCCGGTAAGACTTGTTACTCTGTTTACAGATCATTCGTCTTATCTGCTCGTTGAAAGGCACCACCCATGAACCTCTTTCGTCTGATTGCAATTCTCCTGGCCGCGACTCTGCTGGCCGGTTGCGGCGGGAATGCCGCTGAAGATACGCCGACTCCGCCCGCTGAAACGACCGCTTCCACCCAGAACAGCCTCGAACCCGAAGCTGATTCCACCGACGACGGCGATATCAAAACGGAAGCCGCAGCCGCCAGCATGGACAGCCTGCCTGCCGCGACTCTGGCCGAATCTGACCCCGCACAGCTTGAACCCGGCACCTTCCAGGTGGAAGTGATTAACCGTGAGGTCGTCATGCTGCTGGAACCACGTGAAGCGCAGACCGAAACGGACGATCAGATTTTCGCGCAGCACAGCCTCCCAGCGGATTATATGCCTTTCCACACCATCAGCTTTACCTGGCACCGCCGCGCAGGGGAGGCGACCTATTCCAGCGAAGTGCGCCTCCAGCTTCCGGCGGATCTCGCCCCCGGCACGTATGAGATCGAAACCTCGGCCATGATGATGGAAGAAGGCAAGGTCGGCGCGTATGTCGATGCCTTCACCGACAACGTCGATCCCTACTACTTCTATGAGGAATTCGAGGGGACGATCACCATCACGGCGGTCGAAGGCGAGGCGGTCAGCGGCACGTTCGACTTCATCGGTCGCACACAGGAAGGCTGGGAGTCGCACGTGGTCGGTGTGTTCAATCAGATCACGTCTGCGTAACCACCCGTAATCGGCAATACAGCATCACGCCAAATAAAAACCCCGTCAGCAGGCGGGGTTTTTTGTTGAATGAATCATCGCGACTCAACGAGCCGCCCATACCTACCGCCGTCCAGTCAGTTCCCGTTCAGGCTGTATTCGTCTTCCGTGCTGTCGTCTTCATCATCGTCGTCGCTGTCGATTTCGAGGGCGCTGCGATAGTCGCCATTCTCGTCATCGTCCTCGGTGTATTCCGGGCGAATACCGCTGATGTCCACCGCCAGGAAGTCGCCATCAATCTCACGGTACTGCACGGTGATCGTCTCGCCTTCTTCCACCCCGGCCAACTGCGCCAGTTCACTGTCGCTCAGGGCGCGGATGTCGATCTGCTGGTCGTCGATCACAAGATAGGTGTCGGTGATTTCCGTCACCACGCCGCGCACTTGCAGGGTGGTGAGCGTCTGTGCGGCAGCGCTGCCGGCAGCGGACGCCAGAATGGTCAGGGCGAACACGGAAGCGGCCAGGCGGTTGTTGAGGAGGTTCAGGTGCTTGTTCATGAGTTGCATTCCTTTTGTTTACACACCCCTTATTGGGTGTTCCTGCCCATAAAGACCAGGAGCATAGGCGTGTGTTTCAGCAAAAGGCCGCGTTTTACAGTCTGTTTACCGGATGTTTACGGGTATGGAGAAGGTATGAAGGAAAACCCTATAAAGCCATATTTTCCAGGTTTCGAGAATTGACCCCTAGCCAAGTTCTATGCAAACGATTACACTGGAGAAGATTGCAGGGCCTGCCTACGAATTCTTCTTCAAAACCCCCACCACCCCCGCAGTTCTGATCCTGAATAAGCGATGAGAAATCAGTTGTGCTGACGTAATATTTATTCTCACCTGCTTATCCTGAAGGTTGATTTGAATTGGATATGCAGTCGAGCGCTGTCCTGACCATTTCTCATTTTTTATCTTTTTCTTATCCTGTATAATGAATGAGCATTGACTCACAATTCTCCCCCCAACGCACTCTCATGCACCCCCAGAGCGAAAGACACCTGGAGCAATCCCGTATGTACCATGTGCTGATTGTGGAAGACGACACGAATATCCGCAAATTCATCGCCGTGAATCTGATGATGCGCGGCTATAAAGTGCTGGAAGCGGCTTCTGCCGAAGACGCGATCATGCTTCTGGAAGGCTGCTGTCCCGATCTGATGCTGCTGGATTTAGGCCTGCCGGGGATGACCGGGCTGGAAATGCTGCGCCAGCTAGAGATGGTGAATGCGCTGGAGTTCCCGGTGGTGGTGCTTTCTGCCTGGGCGGATGGACAAACGCATACCATCCAGACCACACATCCCCGCATTGTGAACGTGCTGACCAAGCCCGTCAGTTACACACAACTGCTGGACGGCGTGCGCGGGGCACTGTCCTTCGATCATGAAAGGGCAGGCTGAGCTTCTGGTCAGGTCGTCGGGACAGGCCAGTAATCCTCAACCCGGACGGCTTCATCAGCACCGGGCCAGGGCGGCATCGTCACCAGAAGAAACCGCAGGGGTGTCTGACCTGTGCTGCGAAACTGAAAATGCGTACCGGTTGGAATTGCGAGCGAGACCCCCGGCTTAACTGCATCAACCCGCACCTGATCGCCCGTTTTGCGATAGACCTCCCCTTCGCCTTCCAGAAAAACCCAGATTTCCTCGACGGTTCGATGCACCACCGCCTTTGAAGCCTGCCCCGGCAGCAGGGTGCAGTGTGCCATGCTGCCCCGCGCTGTACTGCGTAATTCGCGGATTTCACTGCCATCGGGTGCGATGATGGGTATTTCGGGCAGGGGAATGAGGTCCAGGATGTCCATGCTGCTTCTCCTGTATGCTGTGTCTGGCATGATGTTATCCAGTTTTCATACTTTGTGCCTGAGGGTATCTTTATGCAGGGCATAAGGAATCGCCTTTAGAATAAATCAAAACTATTATTTTGATTCTTTAATTTGTCTTTGCAGGTTTTTACAGCGCGATAGATGCTTTTTGCAAAAAACACATCTCAGGCTGATTTGGATAACGCTCATGAAAACATCGCAGACCAGCAGCCAGGATGCTCGCGAACTGGCAGACTTTCTTAACCGCCTCAAGCGCCTGCATGAAGCCACTGCAGAGCTTGCCTTAGAACCAACCTTCGATGACCTCTGCCGTCAGGCGGTTGAACTTGGCCGCGAGAAACTGGGGTTTGATAGGCTCGGCCTGTGGTTTTATGACGATGACCCGGCTTATCTGGTCGGGTCGTTCGGGACAGATGAAAGCGGGGAGGTGCGCGACGAACGCGGTCAGCGTGTGCCGGCCAGGTTCGGGTTCGACACCCTGCGCGAGGTCGTGAAGGATCGGGTGTTCAGCAGCATTCAGGAGCGCAATCCCTTGCGCAATCACCTGTTTGAAGTGATCGGTTATGGCTGGAACCTGATGGCGACCGTGCGGGTGCGTAATCAGGTCATTGGCTGGCTGGCGGCGGATAACTTCCTCCAGCGTAAGCCGCTGCTGGATTATGAACCGGAGCTGCTGTCACTGTATGCCGATGCACTGGGGCATCTGGCGGCGGCCTGCAAAGCGCAGGAAGCGCTGGCGGCGGAGCGAACCATGCTGCGCACGATTATTGATGCTGTGCCTGATTTTATCTTCGTGAAGGATATGCACGCCCGCTTTACGCTGGTCAACCGCGCCTCCTGGCAAGACCTGCATCAGTTCAAAGGTGAGCAGGATTTCATCGGCAGGACGGACTTCGACTTCTGCCCGCCGCAGCTTGCCGAGCGCTACCGCCGCGACGATTTGTATGTCATGCAGACCGGCCAGTCGATATACAACAAGGAAGAACCCGGTGCCTCCTTGAGCGACGAACGTACCCTGCTGACAACCAAAGTCCCGCTGCACGATCATCGTGGGGAGATCATCGGCGTGGTAGGCATCACCCGCGACGTGACCGAGATCAAGGCGGCGGAGCAGCAGCATACGGCGCTGATGGTCGAGCGGGAGCGCATCAACACTCTGCGGGAACTGCTGTCCAGCCTGTCGCACGATCTGCGCACACCGCTCTCGGTCATCAATTCCAGCCTGTACCTGCTGGAAAAGCTGACCGACCCCGAAAAGCAGCGGGATAAGCTGGAGACGATCAAGCAGCAGACGGGGCTGCTGGAACGCTTCATCAACGACATTCTGACGATCTCCCGGCTGGATAACGAAACCGTCTTCCAGAAGCGCCCCGTCAGCCTGCATCATCTGATTCTTGAAGTCGCCCGCACCTTTGAACCGCTAGCAGAAGAACACGGCCTGACGCTGGAAATCAGCCTGAGCGAGGACGACAGCCTGACGCTGGGGGATGAAAGGCAGCTTCACCGGGCATTGAGCAATCTGGTGCAGAACGCTGTTCACTACACGCCCGAAGGCGGGCATATCTCCTTGAGGGCGTTCGAGCAGGGGGGATGGGCTGTGCTGGAAGTCGAAGACACCGGAATTGGCATCGAAGCGGACGAACTCCCGCGCATCTTCGACCATTTCTACCGGGTGGATAAAGCCCGTTCAATGGACAAAGGCGGCACCGGGTTAGGGCTGGCGATTGTGCGCCGCATTGTCCAGATGCACGATGGCGAGGTTCAGGTGGAAAGCGTCCCCGACCAGGGCAGCATCTTCCGCGTGCTGCTGCCGCTGGAGAGGAGTTGGGAGTACCGATCTGAAATTAGCGATTGATGACAAGGAAGGTGGGGATAGTTCAGATGAATAAACATCATGATTACCACATCAATATCTTTTACAGTGATGAAGATGAGGCTTATATTGCGGATATTCCTGATTTCGTAATGTGTTCTGCGCATGGCGACACACCCCAGGAAGCACTTGAACAGGTACTCATTGCAAAGGAAGCTATTCTCGAAGCGATGAAGGAACGAGGATTGGAACCGCCACAGCCGCTCTACCGCCCTGCGATTTATCAGGCGGGTTGATGGTTGGGCTACTCACTCAGTGGACAAAAATCTGCTTCAACATAGTCTTCAAGAGAATGTCGATTTGTGGACTCCAATAACGCTTGTCGGCGTTCGTTGTAAGCCAAAGTGTTTCGTAAATAGATACTCTCTATCCAGAAGATTCTTAAAGCAGGTTCATTTTGCACCAGAACAACTTCCTGCTGCTGTTCATCAAAAAGCATAATCAATGTAGTGTCACCGTTTCCGAATGCGTCTCCTAAACTGAAAACCAGAGAGGGCTGATCCAAGATAGGAGCATAGTCTCTACAGAAATTTGCTTGTGTGCTTAACTTAATCGTGATTTCTTCTACAATGCCTGTTTCAGGCTCGACCTGAACCCCTATCCAGGTAGTACAGTCAGCATCTAAACAAACGAAAAGATTGCCGTTTCTTAAAACCTCAGTTTGAATGGCGCTAAAGTTTTGTGCCAACGCAACCTGTGCTTCCGCTCTTGTAGTTTGATTTACAACGATATTGTAGAAACAGGGCAGTTGACAGGGATTACTGGCAAGGATATTTGGACGATCATCGTTGATAAATAAACGTAGCGGTAGAGTCGTGCATCCACTAAACGTTAGCAGTACGATAACGAGGAATAAAGCTTTCATCACACCTTCTGCTGATCGGTATTCAAACTCAATATTACTATTATGCCTATGTTCTCTTCATTTGGACGATTAGAAAGTTGTGCTGATGCCCTGGTTCCGTTCACGGACTAAGCGTTCACCCGTAACCCCGCCGGACAATCCACCTGTCCGCCGCAGCCTGCAAGGCAGCTACCGCGAGGTGCCGGGGGAGATGGTGCTGCATCTGTGGCAGGACGCCGTATGGCATTCGATGGGCAAGGCCTACACCGTTTTCTATGCCAAATCTCCCGCCGCAATCAGACGCCAACCGGATGTGCTGCTGCTGGTCTGGCAGTTCGGCCATGACACACCCATCCGACAGGCGACACTGGATGCTCAGGCTTTTGAAACGCATCTGCAGGCCGGACGCAGTATTGCCGTGACGCTGGTGGGAGTCGCGCTTATGCCGGGGATGGATGGCATGGCGCACGGCATTGTCTTCGAGCAGATGGGCTTTGGCTACAGCCTGACGTGGTGGTCAAGCCCGCCGGAAGAATGGCGACCATTGGCGGCCTGGGCGCAGGGCGTGATGGGGTATCTGGCAGAAGTGATTGAACGGGAAGGCATGACAGTACAGGCGTAGATACGTCTCGCCTACGATGTACCACCTCAACGTATCCCGATCAGCCCCCCGAACACACGCAGCGAATCGCCCACCTCCGGCAGCGCGAACCACACCCACCCCAGCGCGACGTAATGAAACGTGATGAACCAGGCGAACAGCGTCCAGGCGCGTTTCTGCCCCGGTTTGTCCTTCAGCCCCATGTACCATTTGCGGGTGCGGTCACTCCACTGCTTGTGTGCGAACAGGCCGACGCCGTGCCACACGCCCCAGATCAGGAAATTGAGCGTGACCCCATGCCATAGGCCAATCGTGACCATCGTGGCAAGCTGCGTGAGCAGGATGATCACGGGCATGGGCGGCTTGACCGGGCGCGACAGCAGCACACGGGTGAGCGGCGTGAAGACGTAAAAGCGCGCCCAGGTGCTCAGCGTCATGTGCCAGCTTTGCCAGAACGACGCGAGATCGTTTTTCAGGTAGGGACGGTCGAAGTTTTCTGGCAGGCGAATGCCGAACAGGATGCCGATGCCGATAGCGATATCCGAATAGCCGCTGAAATCAAAGAACAGCCGCAGCGCATAGCCATACACCAGCAGCCACAACCCGGCGGGGGAGTCGGCCTGCTGCGCAGTCGTCGCGTTCAGCGAGAGGCCAACCGCGAGGCTGTCCGCGATCACGAATTTCTTGAACAGCCCGACGGCGATGCGGGTGCTGCCTTCGATGATGCGCGGCGCGGCCAGTCCGATCATCTCCGGCAGTGCGCGGAAATCCTTCTGGAAGCGTTCGGCACGGTCAATGGGGCCGGCAGTGAGCGCAGGGAAGAACAGCACGTAGGTCACATACTCGCGCAGGGTGAGCGCGGGCAGCTTGCCACTCTGACGGTCGCGCAGCGTGTGGATGAGGCGGAAGGCGATGTAGGAAAAGCCGAGCCAGCCCGCGATGTCGGCGATGGTGGCAAGGCTGGTATCGCGCCCCATGTTTTCGCGCCACACGCGGCTGACTGCTGTGCCGACGGGTTCGGCTTTCAGCACGACGAACAGGGTGACGATCAGCAGAATCATCCCGCCCAGCACAGGCAGGCGGGTGCTGCGGCGCAGCAGGCCGAGTATGAGGGTGAGGCCGCCCACAAGCCCCAGCCCGACCAGCACCGGGAGCGGCTGCGGCGGGCGCGAGGTGATCCGCAGCAGCGAATCGGCCTCGACATAGCGCGTGAGAGCGACGCTCATCACCAATGCCAGGATAATACCCAGGGCGATCAGGTCTTCGCTGAACGGGTAGGTTGTTCCTGTAGGGGCGACCCGCCGGGTCGCCCCTACACTGTGTTCCTCTGGTTTATCTTGTACTGGTCGCGTCAGCCACCAGCACACCACCGTGAGCAGGATGGTCGCAGTCGGCAGGATGAAGTCGCTGAACGGGATGCGCAGGCGCGGCTGGAGCGCATACACCGCGATGACGCTCCCCACCAGCAGCAGCCATCCGCGCAGCCGGGGCGGACTCAGCAGGGCATAGAGGGCGGCTGCCGCGCAGAGGATGAGAATGGTGGTGAGGTCGAGTGTCACGGGCGGCTTTTAAAGAGATGGTGACGGCTTAGGCCACAAATACAGGCAATGCAAAGGGCGAAGCATGCCTCGCCCCTGCAAGAACACTGTTGGTTGTCCAGCACTTTGCCGGGAACGCATTGCTCATCGCTCATTGCTTCTTTTACTGATTTTAGAATCCCTGATAAATCCACTGGGGCGCGGTGTCGGTGGTGGCGATTAAGACCGCGATCACCAGCAGACACAGCGCCAGCGCAAATACATTTTCACGGGTGAAGATTTTCCGCATCATTCATCATCTCGCAGGTAGGGGCGAGGCATGCCTCGCCCGTACAACAGGTTTCTGAAACGGTGTTACTCCGCCGCCGTCAGTTTCAGGATGCTGCCCTTGTAATCCACCAGATACAGTTCGCCTGCCTCGTCCACGCCGAAGGACGAAATCTGCCGCTCGGTTTCCATAAACAGGCTGGTGTTCCAGGTGCCGTCCTCACCGCGATAGGTCGTCCAGACGCGCCCGTTGCAGTAATCGCCGTAGAAGAATACGCCTTGCAGCGCGGGCAGCGCCTCGCCCCGATAGACATGCCCCGCCGTCACCGCGCAGCCTTCATCGTGCGAGTAGGTCGCCACAGGCAGAATCATCCCACGCGGGACCGGGGTATCAAGGTCGAACGGGACATTAGCCTCGAAGGCGTTCCAGCCATAATTCGCGCCCCCTGCGAAATCGGCGGGCTGGACGTTGATCTCCTCCCAGGTCGATTCACCCACATCCCCAATATACAGGTCATTGGTGAGCGCATCGAAGCTGAAGCGCCAGGGATTGCGCAGCCCCATCGCCCAGATTTCGGGGCGATAGTCGGCGTTATCCACAAATGGATTCGTCTCCGGGATGGCATACGGGTCGCCGCTGTCCACGTCAATGCGGAGGATTTTGCCGAAGACCACGCCGGGATTCTGCGCATAGCCCAGCGGATCCCCCAGGTCGCCGCCGTCACCGATGCCGATGTAGAGATAGCCGTCCGGCCCGAACGCCAACTGCCCGCCGTTGTGGTTGGAGAAGGGGTCCTGCTCATCGATCAGAATCACGGCGCTGTTGGGGTCGGCCACATTGGGATCGTCTGCGCTCACACGGTAGCGGGCGACGATGGCGTGTTCGTCCTGATTGATGTAGTGGATATAGAAAGTGCCGTTTTCCTCGTAGTTCGGGTGGAACGCCAGCCCGATCAGCCCACGTTCGGTATAACCGCCCTGGAACACGTCGGGCGTGAGCAGCATGGACACATCCAGGAACGGGTCGAACAGGATTTCGCCGTCCTGCACGACAAAGATGTAGCCCGTTTGCTCCACCACAAACAGGCGGTTGCTGCCGTCGCCCGCGTTGGTGATGTAGAGCGGATTGTCGAATTCGTCGGTGAGGAACTCCGACCACTGAACCAGCGTTGGGTCGGGCGGGGTGATCGTGTTTGCTGTGGGAGCGGTCGATTCGGGTGTCGTATCCTGCGCCGCATTCTGCGCAAAGACCTGTCCGCCGACCAGCGCCGCCACACACAGTCCCCACACCATTATTTTTCGCATAGCCATAAACCACCTATAACGATAAAGTCTGTTCAGTCACACAGCGATTGTAGGCAATGGCCGGGCGAAATCAAAGCGTGGACTTGTGAACAGCAGCACGTAAGCGAAAAGTCCTGACTGACTCTGAGGTGCTATAGGCGGCGCAGTCGAGCCGGGTTTATGATGATCAAAAGTGGATTAAATCAAGGGGTAGAAATTTACGTTCTTTATTTTTACCCCTCTGGCTACGGCAGAACAGCCTTATTTCTTCTGTGACACAGGCTATTTCTGAATTTTTCAAAAAATCCGGCGTTCAACCGCTGACAGAATGTAGGAAATCGGCTTAGATATACGTTGTCAAAGTACGCGACAACGCCGCTTCAACGCACCAATTTAGAAGCTTAGCAGGAGAACTAATGCGACAGAGAATTCTCGCCGCAGCTACCTTATTCCTTTTACTTGTCATGAGTTTTGGCCTTTTTGCGGAGCAGGCCGCCGCGCAGGGTGGGCTTTCGTTCAATCCTTCGCCGTTTGTCTTCAGTAAAGCGCGCAATACGGGTTCCGTAACGCGGACGCTGACGGTAACGAACACCAGCGGTAGCCCGATCCAGGTCGTCAATCTGCGCTTTTCAGGCAATCAGGCCTTCAGCATTCAGAATGGCGGGGGTACATTCACCCTGAACCCCGGTCAATCGCGTAATGTGAATATGAGCTTTACCCCCACCTATGACGGTGTCTATGGGGGGAATATTCTGATCAACAACGTCGCGGTTGTCCCGGTGCGCGGCCTGGGGACGCGCGGCAACGGGGGGCTGAACGAGCCTTCGCTGGCACGCATCTTCCAGACATATCAAATTCCGGTCAACGTGGGTGATGACAACCCCCATTCCGTCACGATCAACAGTCTGATCGAAACCGGGGCAGGGGCAGCATTTGCAGAAGAAATCCCCGCGCAGACCTTCGTCCAGGCAAATCCGAACCAACCGGTGACCTTCCAGGTGCTCGGCGTGTTCGGCAACGCTGCTACTCCGGTGGCACGGGCGGGCTGGTATCCCGTCAATTCCCCCAACAATAAAAATCAGGTTTTCCAGGTCAATGCGGGCAGCAATCAAACGCTCAACCCCGAACTGACCGGGAATATGAGCTTTAACCCTGGTGGACAGGCGTTCGGTCTGTATACCTCGTGGACGTTTTTCAGCAATCGAATGGTGCACACCCAGGACGCGCTCAACACCTGGGAGCCGGAAGAACGCTTCCGCCACAAAGCCCGCGTCTATCCGATGCGTAACTTCGACGGAACACCACAGCCCAACGCTTACGTTGTTGTGTGGGACGAATACACTACCGGCTTCGGCTACAGTTCCGACTTCAACGATATGGTGTATGTGGTTCGCAACGTCCAGCCGCAGCTTCCCGCCGCCAATGGCATCGGCGGTCAACTGCGCATCACGAACCCCTTCTGGCTGGGCCTGCTCTCCCAGAACATCCCGCAGTTTCAATATCTGAACCGCTACCTGACCGCAAACTATATACGCGAGCCGGAGCCGAACCAGGGCGGGGATGCGCTGTACTATCACAACCGGGGCACGGCACGGATTCATAACGACGGCGGCCAGGCGCTCCAGATCAACAGTATCACCTTCAGCAACCCGGCTTTTACGCTGGCAAATGGCGAAACCTTCCCGCTGCTGATCTACCCGAACAGCTACCGGGACATTCAGGTCGCTTTCACAGGCAGTGGCGAAGTCGAGTATCTGCAACTGGGTACGATGACCATCAATTCATCGGCTTCCAACGAGCCAAGTGCGGTGGTCACGGTGCGCGGCGGCTATATGTGGAAGGACGAAGGCATCTTCGAGCATACCCTGCCGCAGATCGTACAACTCATGGGGCTGACCACCAACATGGGCTGGCCGATGAGTTCGGAATACACGGCGCGTGGTGATGAAGTGCTTTCCGCAACCTGGCGACGCGCTGATACCAGCAAGCCCGTGTATGTGCGCCAGTTGGCCGCCTTCCGGGGCTGCTGTGACAGCAGTGGGGGGTTCTTCCACGTGGGCACGGCGACCGGGGCTGGCGGCGGGCGTGTTGCCTATGATGGAATCTACGGTCAGTCGATGTTCCCGTTGAAGAGTGGGCAGGGCGCTCCCGCAGAGCTGTTCGTCACCAACGGCATTTCGGGCAACTTCACCTTCAACATTGAAGGCTTCCGCTCCAGCACCAACGTTCCCCATGCGATTCGCTTCTGGCCGGCGCGTGACCCGCAAGGGCTGCCCATCCCGGATGCCTATATCGTGGTGCAGGATTACGTCTATACGGCCTGCGGTGAAGGCTCACAGAACTGTGACTATAACGACAATGTGTATCTTGTCACCAACATTGAGCCGACCGTGACCCGAACCGATCTCTCTGTCGGCATCATCGAGTCGGCAGATCCGGTGGTGGCGGGTACACCTTTCAGCTACAGCGCCTGGGCAGTGAACGTGACGGAGAACGTCGCCAACAATGCCCGCGCGACCGTGACCATTCCCAATGAAATCCAGATTCTCAACTTCAGCACGACGGGCGGGGACTGTGCCCAGAACGGCCAGCAGATCGCCTGCAACTTCGGTAACATGCCGGGGGGTTCTGCCTATGGCCTGACGATCAATGTCATCGCGATGGACGGCGGGGCGTTCTTAGCAACCATCAACGGGCAGGTCAGCGCCCAGGAACACTCCTATCACAACAACACCGGGCGCTCGACGGTAAACGTGAACCTGCCCAACCTGCTGCTGCAACAGCCTGTGGGGACGATTACGAATCCGAACGGCGATCCGACCTTCCAGTGGCGCGTTCATGGCGGCACCCAGTATTACTATCTGTACGTAGCAGACGCACAGGGCAATCAGGTCATCAACGAGGTTATTTCGGCGGCGGGCAACTGCAACGATGTCTCCTGCACCTTCAAGCCACTTGATCTGCGCGAACAATACCGCCTCTACAACGGCCTGCACAGCTGGCAGGTGAAGGCCTGGGCCAACGGCAGTATCATCTCCGAATCCAGCGTCGGGCAGTTCACGCTCAACGCCGCGCCGCCCACCATCGTCAACCTCGGCGCCGTTACCAATGCCGATACGCTCACGCCGTCGGTCGGCTGGACTCTGCCCACCACTGAGCAGAAACGCGCCACCGCCTTTAACATCGTCGTGGTCGATCAGGCTGCACCGGGAACTCCCGCCGCCGATATATGGGTGAACCGCGCCCAGGCCTGCGGCAGCATGACGGGCGCAAGCTGCAATTACACCTTCCAGGAAGAACTGACCAATGACACCGCGTACAGCCTGCGCATCCGCAGCTACGGGCCTGGTGGTCTGAGCACGGGTGGCCCGGCCAGCGATGGCTTTACCGCCCCGGCGAACTTCACCGTCGATGCACCGCTGCCTTCACTGCCCGTTGATCTGGCAGTGAATTACAACAACGGTCTGCCCACCATTAGCTGGGACGATGACCCCTATGCCGACAGTTTTAACGTGGCGGTCGCTGCGCAGAACTGGGCATCCAGCCTGTTCTTCCAGAATTACCCGCGCACGACCGGGCAGGGCGGCATCTGCGCCAGCGGCACCTGCCGCGTTACCCCGCTCGTGGTGCTGGTCAACGGCAGCTATAACTTCGCGGTGCAGAGCGTGAACGAATTCGGCGGCAGCACGGGCGGCACCTATAACAATGGCTATGCCGTACTGGAAAACCGTACACTGAACCTCGACGCGCCGAATGCGCCCAACGGTGGTTTCAGTCCGGCGAACAATTCGACCATCGCCACCGGACGCCCGACCATCACCTGGAACACCGTCCCGAACGCGATTTCGTATCAATTGTGGGTGGGCACGCTTACGCCCAGCTTCAACACCCAGCACATGCAGTGGTACTGGGCGGCCAGCCCCAACTGCACACCGCATCCAGGGACGTGCAGCGTCACGCCTGAGGTGCTGCTGTGGGTGGGCGATTTCGCCTTCAACGTACAGGCCTTTGGCCCCGGTGGCCTGAGCGCCTGGGGCAATGGCGTGAACTTCCGCATCAACAACACGCTGCCCGGTCTGGTCACGTTGAATGCGCCCGATGGCACCATCCCGACGACCACGCCGACCTTTAGCTGGAACGATATCGCCAACACCGACTGGTACGAAATCTGGATTGGTACGACGGATCTCGTCCCACTGCACAATCAGTGGTATCGCGCTGAACGCGGCAGCGGCAGGCTGTGCAACAACGGCACCTGCTCGCTGCAGGTCGAAGGACTGGGGCTGGCAAACGGCACTTACTGGTGGAACGTGCGCGCGGCGTCTCCGGCGGGCATCGGCCCCTGGCACGGCCCGAACGACGACTACGGCATCTTCACCGTCAACGTGCCGACGCCGACCACACCGACACTCAATTCGCCTGCCAACAGTGCGGTGATCTTTAACACCAACCGCCCGACCTTTAGCTGGAACAAGGCACAGTACGCCAGCCAGTACGAGTTCAATCTGATCGATGGGCAGAGCGCGGTGGTCTATAACGGCACGTTTGACGAGTCAGAAGTCTGCGCGTCCGGCGGCAATACCTGCACCCTGCAAGTGCCCAATCCGCTGCCTTACGGCGGCTACGGCTGGTCGGTACGCGGCATCAGCGTCAGCGGTCAGGGACAGTGGGCAACCGGGCGCACCTTCTTCTCGCTGTCGGTGAACACACAGCCCATGTCGGTGGACGCCAGCAATGCCGGGCTGCACCGCGACGGAAGCTGGACTCAGGTGCAGGGCGGGACATTCGCGCTCGGTGCTGACATTATGGTCAGCAGCGGCACGGCAGGCGATGCGCTGGCGCTGGCCTTCCAGGGCACCGGGCTGGATGTGGTCTACGTGGCCGGGCCGCAGTTCGGGTCATTCGTGATCGAAATCGACGGAATCGCGGTGCAGACGGTCAACGCCAGCAACCCCGAATACCGCTTCGGTCAGGTCGCCTCGGTGAGTGGGCTGGCGGAAGGGCAGCATATCGTGCGCATCCTGCCGGTCGATGGGTCGTCGGTCGCCATTGATGCCATCGTGGTCGGTGGGCAGGCACTCCTGGGCGCAATCCAGCCTACACCTGTGCCGCCGACTCCGACGCCCATCGTCGTGGAACAGCCCCCGGTTGTGATTACACCGGAGCCGCTCCCCGTCACGCCCGAAGCGACACCGGAAGCAACCCCCGAAGCGCCGTCGAATTAAGAGCGCATTCACTTCAACAAAAAAGCGGGAGCCATAACGGTTCCCGCTTTTTTAATTCACTGACGTTACGCACTAGCCCTCACCCCCCGGCCCCCTCTCCCATTGCGTCGCTGCGCTTAGGGAGAGGGGGAGCAGCGCAAAAAACGCGGGTAGCAAGTCCCCTCCCCCGCTTTTTTCTGGGGGAGGGGATTTAGGGGCGGGGGCTGATGCGCTGTTATGACCTTTCCAAAAGTGTCACCGAATACCGGACAACGCTAAGCAGTCGTAGTCTGCGTAACATCAGTTATTCAATAACATCCTATTTGAATGTCTGAAAGGCTGTGCAGAACTGGAGTTAAAAGTAAACGATGCGCCCGGTGTTGTCTTCGTCGTCCTCATCATCAAAATCATCTGCTGGGCGACCAACCCAATCACCCGAAAACTGCGACCCACGCAGCGCACCGTTCAGCGCATCTTCAATATCCCGTTCGGTGATGCGAATGCCCCGTTCCAACCGCTGGTATAAATCCCGAAAAATTGCCTTTAAATGTGGGCTGCGGAAGACCTGCTCATAGCGCAGCAGAAGCGCCTGCATATCTTCAAATTCAGGATTCATCCTCGAACGCTCCTTCGATCAGGGTTTTCATGGCACGTTTAGCCTGATGGTAGCGCACGTCCCGCTGGAGCTTCTGGCCTTCCGGCGTGGCGAGTCGGGCGTTGGTCTGCTGATAAATGCCCTGCAGAACGGGATCATTGGTGATAATGTCGCCATATTCGAGATCAGTCTCGGCCTCATATTCGGCGGTGGTCTTCCGATTCCACCCGTACACCACGGCGAGAAACAGGAACCAGAGCAGAGCGATGATGGAGCGGCGGTACAGCGTTTGCATGTCGATTTCTCCTTTCGGGCAATAAAAAGTCATCTCGACCGATTTTCCGTTGCATGGTCGATGGTTTTGATTTATAGTGCTGTGTATATGTTTCTATGCTTGAATATAAGTATATATATGCTTTTATGTTTTGTCAAGAGGTCTGGTGGCAACTCGAAACTATCTCCTGAAACTTCCTGCGGATGCCTACGAAGCCCTCATGGCGGTGGCAAAGTCTGAACGGCGCGTCGTCGCGGATGTGATTCGCATTGCGCTGGAAGAATACATGAAGACCAAAGGCCTCGACATCAGCTTTGAGGTCGAGCGTGGCCGCCCACGCCAGAACACCGATTCACCTGATTCGGAATAAATGAGCAGGCTTCCGCGCGTCCTCATCTCAACCCCATCCTTACCCCGTTCCAATGTCCGCTGCCGAAGCGGGTTATCCCTGCGCAGGTGAGGCCTGTCTGAGAAAGTGCTGAGTTAAGCCGCATCCGGTGAACCAGCACCCCGCGCTTTCACGGTTATCTCTGTGAACGTTCGATACACCGCCCTGGGGCAAGAAAATTTCCAGCCTGCATTCGTTTTGACGATGACGAGGAGATGCCCCCATGTTTCGCAGTTTACGACTCGGCCAGGCGCTGATCGCGGCTGTGCTGCTGGTACTGTTCGGTCTGAATGTGCCTCCCAGCAGCGCCCAGTCACTCGGACAGTTTCAACTGACCGCGCCCGCCAACAACACCGTTTTGAATGATCTTTCGACCTTTACCGTTATTCAGTGGACTGAATCGGCCAATGCGCAGCAGTACACCTTCGGCCTCGACCGCATCGGCACGAACAGCCATATCCTGAACGTCACCCTGAATGCGGCGGACATTTGCGCCAACGGGGTCTGCACTATTCAGGTGACCGATGAAATCCGCGCGCTGCTGATCGACGGCGACTACCGCTGGCGGGTGCGAGCGCAGACAGGGGAAGAGCGGTTGAACGCTTCCAATAATCCGTTCAACTTCAGTGTGCGAAGCCTGGGCGCGTTTAACCTGATCGCTCCGGCAGATGACGCGGTCGTGACCGACCCCACCGCTGTGACCGCGATTCAGTGGTCGCGCTCGGCCAACGCCGCTCAGTACCGCTTCGTGCTGGATCGCGGCACTCCGGCGGTGAATGTGCTCGATCTGACGCTGAACGCGGCGGACATCTGCAACGGCGACACCTGCACCATCCCTGTCAGCGCTGAAGTGCAGGCGCTCCTGACCAACGGCGACTACAGCTGGACGGTCACGGCCATCAACGGGCAGGCACAGCGCGGCGCTGCCAATAACCCCTACACCTTCACCGTGCAGGTCAACAACCTGGGCGCGTTTAACCTGATCGCCCCGGCAGATGACGCAGTTGTGACTGATCCCGCTGCCGTAACGGTCATTCAATGGTCAGCTTCAGCCAACGCCCTGAACTATCGCTTCCTGCTGGTGCGCACCGAAAACGGCGTGGATGTGCCTGTCATCGACCAGACCATCCCCGGCACGAGCATCTGCAATGGGGACACCTGCACCATCCCGGTCAACGATGCAGCACGGGCGCTGCTGACCAACGGCGACTATCGCTGGACGGTCACGGCTTCCAACACAACAGGCGAACGCGGCGCAAGCAACAATCCCTTCACCTTTACGGTCAACGTCCCCACGCCCGGTTTTACCTGCCGCGTGGTCGCGCCGTCGCAGGTGCAGGCCGGGCAGAACTTCACAGCGACGCTGGAATGCAGCGGCATCCCCGCGCCCGGTGCTTTCGGCCTCCAGGTGTGCCTGGCAGTGAGCGGCACGCCCGTAACCGCGCAGGGACAGGCCTTCACAGCAGGCAGCATCTTTGGCAATCGCAGTACGCTGCCGCTGGTCAACAGCCTGACGAACGCGGGCGGCTGCTATGGCCTCACACTGTCGGATGCGGGCGCATCGGCTCAGGGCAGCGGCCAGATCGCCACTGCCAGCTTCGCGACCGCGCAGCCCGGCACAGTCAACCTGACGCTCAACAACGTGTTGTTCGGTGACAGCCAGGGCAATGCGCTGCCCGCGCCGCAGATTGTCCCCGCTGCTGTGCAGGTGGTCGCGCAGCCGCAGAACGCCAGCCTGAACGGCAGCATCGAACGGCAGGCCGGCTCCGCCAGCGATATCACCGTGCGCGTGGGCGACATCAACGGGCAGGTGAACGCCCAGGGACAGACAGCCACCTTCGTCTTCAACAACAATCTTGAAATCGGCGAAGTGGTTGTGGAAGGCGATGCGCCCGGTCATCTGGCCTGCGAAAGCACGGTCGCGCTGGAAGCGGGCGAAAACACCCTGCCCGGTACGATTACGCTGATCGCGGGTGATGCGGATGATGATGGCGATGTGGACATCGCGGACTCAACGCTGATCGGGCTGGCGTTTGGCACGGATGGCGAAGGCGACAACACGGTTGATCTGAACGGTGATGGTGCGGTTAATGTGCTTGACCTGATCTTCATCGGTCTGAACTTCGACCGGACAGGTGTGCAGCCCTGCGTGACCGAACTCAGCACAATTGTGGAAATCGCCGTCAGCGACAATCGCCTGGAAACGCTGGTGGCTGCCGTGACCGCCGCTGATCTGGTCGAGACGCTCAATGGCGAAGGGCCGTTCACGGTGTTCGCACCGACCGATGACGCTTTCGCCGCGCTGCCTGCTGGTGTGCTGGAAGGCCTGCTGAATGACATCCCGGCGCTGACCAACATTCTGCTCTATCATGTCGCAGCGGGTGAAACCGACGCGGCAGAACTGGCGCAGTTGGAGACGATCACCACCGTGCAGGGTGCAAGCGTGATTGTGGAAGTGACGCCCGACGGCATTGTGCTGAATGACAGTGTGAACATCATCGTCACGGATATTCAGGCCTCGAACGGGATCATCCACGTCATCGACGCGGTGCTGATCCCGCCGCAGCCGCCGATTCCGTAAGACACAGCTTCTAAAGCAGGGGCACGGCAGCCCGTGTCCCTGCTGCAACCTTCCTGACAGCAAAAGCAGACCTGCGAAAATCATCGAAACGATTGAACTGCAAGGTCGCCAAGATTTTGAACGTGATCTCTGTATTGTCCATGTCTCTGTGGTTCAAAAATTTTCGCATGTTCTGTTTACGTAACGCAAGATCAGAGTAAACAAGTTGAACAATAGAGGGCCAGAAGTCCTTTAAGCCCTCAACCCCCCCGGCCCCCTTCTCCCTCAGGGCGAAGGGGGAGAGTCTCGGTTTTAAGCCCCTCTACCTGAGGGAGAGGGGTTTGGGGTGAGGGCGGAAATAGCATTTCTTATTCAACTTTTGATCGCTGATTCTGCAATAAGGACGATGATGATGAAAGTGGCAAGTCGAATCGGGATGCTGATGCTGATGCTGATGGGAATAATTCTGGCAGCGCCGACTTACGCGCAGGGCGAAGCCGCCGTTGAAATTGTGCCGAGCGCGTCCGCCATCAGCACGGGCGAAACCTTCACCGCCGATGTGTTCATCCGCAGCGGTGCACAGATCGCCGGGGCGGATGTCCAGTTGGAGGTGGTCGGGGACTGCCTGCAAATCGAAGCGCTCACGCCCGGCGATTATCTGCCGACCAGCGCGGAGACAGGGGGATTTGCGCCCGTCAACCGCTATGATGCGACCAGTGCCCGGCTGGCGGCCAACATCACCAATCGCCAGCGCATCGCCAGTGGTGACGGCCTTTTTATGCGGGTGCAGCTTCGGGCATTGTGTGAGGCAGGCGCATCAACACTCCAGATCAGCCGGGCGGAACTGGTGAACGACCAGGGCGAACAATTCACCGCCGCGACCACGCCGCTGCAATTGACCATTGCCGAAACGACGCTGGCGGCAAATCTGTCTGCATCGTTGGAGACTTCATCAGAACCCACCCTTTCCAACACAACCCGCACGCTGGGTCTGGGGCTGATTGCGACAGCCTTCCTCGGCGCGGCAGGACTGATCGGCTGGCTGGTGTTTGGGGTGATGCGGCGGCGGGCGTAAATCCTGTATCTGACGACAGCACACCATTTTACTTTGAAGCCTCACAATCATGCTGGTGGGGCTTTTTGCTGCTGGTTCACCGACTTTTTGAGAGGAACAGCGTGGCTATCAGTATCAGCCTTTTGAAGATTGTAAATTCTGTTCATTGAACATCTTAAGGCCGTAAATTCTGACCCATTTCTTTATATTTGTAATAGGTATAACTTTACGAGCATGATATGGTTTAAACAGACCTTCTTTACACAAGAGGAATACTGATGCATAAACGATATATTCTTACGTCTAATGTGAAATGGAAAAGGATAAAATATCGAGACCGAAACAACGGTTGAGGACATGACGAAAAACAAAGGAAGCAATCTTGGCAGCGACGCGCACATGCAAGCCACGCTCCTGCTTGGCAAGCAAGCGTTCGAGA
>JANRLJ010000223.1:0-19704 GCA_033762735.1 bacterium
CACGTTGGTGGCACTGTACTGCCCCAGGTTGCGCACCGTCAGCGTGTAGTCGAACTGGTTACCCACCGTCGCGGTGGTCGGTGCGCTCTTGTCCACCGTCACATCGCTGCTGATCTCGCCGCAGTTCAGCCCTTCCACCGCATCGATGTCAAAGCCATCCGAGTCGCGGGTGTTGGGGAAGCGGGTCGAATTCACATCGCTGATGTCGGTCAGGCGGAAGTAGCGTGCCCAGTCCAGCGCCCCCAGATCATACGATTGATCCTTGTCGCTCGTCTGGCCGATCTCCACATACGTCACGCCGTCCTGCGACGCTTCCACCTTGACCCGTTCGGGGTACTGGCTGAAGGCGCGGTTGGCATCGCCGTAGCTGGTTTCCACGATGCGCACATCGGGGCCAGTCCCATTCAGCACCGGGTCCTGCGTGAACTCGATAATCGCCACACCGCCGAAGCCCAGGCTAAGGAAGTTGAGCGTGTCGTTGTTCTGCGCGAAGCCCTCGGCGTTGGCCGTGTTCTGCCGTTCGGCGCGGACGGTCTCGCCGTTCTTCGCCAGACCCGGCTGGTAGAAGACGACTTCGTTGAACTCGGTCGCGGGGCAGGCCACCTGACGATACGTGTTGGTCACGGTCGCGCTGCTGGTGCCACCCACCGTCACATTCACCGTGCGGTTGGTCGGGCTGTAGCTGACCACCCAGGCGGCGCCGGGGTTCTCTTCGCTGACCGTGTAGCTGCCGGGGGGCACCTGCCACGTCAGGGTTTGCTGCTGACCGCCGCCCAGCACATTCGTCGTCTGGCAGCGCTCGGCTTCCGGCAGGGGATTCGCCAGGTTGTTCAGGCAGATCGTGAAGCTCCCGCTCTGCGCTTCCGGTCCCACCACCTGCTTCGTCACGTTCACCGTGCCGCGCGGCTGTTCGCCATTGACCACCGTGTGCGTGCAGTTCTTCGCCAGTCCGTTGACGCCGCAGTTGTCCGCGCCGACCGTCTGGGTAAACTCGCCCAGGCCAGAGACATTGACCCAGCCTGCGGGGATACCGCTCTCGCTGACGGTATAGCTCGACCCGACCAGCACATCCAGCCCGTCGTTGGCTTCGTTCCCGCCCAGGTTGCTGGTGCAGGTCAGGACACCATTGACGTAGGTGCAGGTCAGCGTCTCCAGGCTGCTGGTGGCGGTGATGCTGAACCCGCTCAGATCAACACCTTCTGGCAGGCCATTGATCGGGGTGCCGTCTTCGTTCTGCCAGACCTTCTGGATGAAGATGTGGTACTGGCAGCGCTGCGATTCGGTGCTGCCATTGGCGGTGGCCGTGCGACCATTCAGCGTCCACACCAGATCACCGCTACCGAAGTCCACACTAAACGCCGCGTTCGGATAGAAGGGCGTACGTCCGGGCGCAAAGGTGCTGGGCTGACCGCGATCCTGCGGCGCGGGTGAGAAGCGGTTGTTCGTCCCCACTGCGATGGTCACGCTGTAAGCATTCGGGTTGTTATAGCCGAAGTAAGCCGTGAACCCAGTCGTGTTGTTGGGAACCACGCATTCCAGAATCGGGCTGACAGTCCTGGGCGTGACGTGGGTGTTCGTCACCGTCACTTCCGCCGTCTGGTTCCCGGCGACCTGAACGTTCTGCGCACTGACAGCCTGCCAACGAACTGTATCCAGACCGGGTTCGCTCACGCTGTACTGCCCCGGCGTCAGGTCGTTCCATTCCGCCACGAGGTCATCGGGATACGTCACCGTCTGGCAAGCGCCTTCCACTTCCACGCTGGCATAAGACGGCCCGGTGATGCAGATGTTGAACGTCGTCCCATCCACCGGGGTTGCGCCGTTCCAGTTGATCGCCTTCGTCACGGTCAGATCACCGAAGGGGATCAGTTCGTTGACGACTTCGTGCGAGCAGAACTTCGCCAGTTGACCCTGGATGCTCTCGCAGTAGCGATCTTCGCTCAGGTCATAGACCAGCGCATTCGGCAGTTGGCTCACATCGAAGCCTTCCACGCCTTCGAAGCCGCTGCCCACGCCTGCTACTGCCTGCCAGCCAGCGACCGCCACTTCGGTCACGCTGTAGGTTTCGCCGAACGGCACTTCCAGATCGTTCAGGCTGCCGCCGTTGCTCTTACGGGTGTAATCGCAGTCCCACACGCCGTTGGTGTAGCCGCAGGTGGCGGTGGCGATGCTGCTTTCCGCCGTCAGAATGGTGCCATTCTGCACCGGGGAAGCATCCGCGCCCGTCCAGGTCTTGGTGAAGGTCACATGGTACACACAGGGTGACTGGTTGTGCGCCTTCTGCCTGCTGACCGTCTGCCCGGTGGCCGGGTTCGTCCAGCTAATGCGCGTATTGTTGGCAACACCCGCGCCGCTGTTCCAGGTCGTGGTGAAGTAGACCCGCTGCCCGGCATCCACCTGCCCGCTGCCGGTCTGGTTGGTGTCCAGCGCTGTCCACGTGAAGTTGACATCGTTGGTCGCATTGTCGCCCGTCACGCGCCAGTACAGCAGATCCCCCACGCGGCATTCCGCCGTCAGGTTCAACTGCACGTCGGGGATGTAACGGTTGAACACGGTGTAGTTCACCGCTCTCCCCTCGATCACCGTCACCTGGCGGTTCTCCGTCTGGTAGCTCACGCTCCATTCCGAGCCGGGGTTGGTTTCCGTCACGGTGTAGGTGCCAACCGGGAGGTTGTACCATATCTGCGTCAGCGTATTGGGATAGGTGAACGTCCGGCAGTCAGACGGGTAGTTTGCCCCGCTGATACAGATTTCGAAGGGCGGGATTTGCGAGGGCGACAGTCCGTTGAAGTTCACGCCCTTGTTCACCAGCAGCGTACCAAAGCGCGGCACAACATAGGTGTTGCGGTTGGTGACGGTGTAGGTGGCCGTCTGGTTGGCCGCCACGCTCACCTGCTGATTCTGCGTCTGGTAGCTCACGTTCCAGTTCGCGCCGGGGTTGGTTTCCGTCACGGTATACGTGCCGACGGGCAGATTCGTCCACGTCTGCGACAGCGTATTGGGATACGTGAAGTTCTTGCAGTAGGAGGAATAGTTCGTGCCGCTGACGCAGATGGTGAACATCGTGCCATCAACAGGGGTCGCCTCGCCCCATTCCACCGACTTGGTGACCGTCAGGCTGCCGGGAGGCACAGTGTTGGTGACGGTGTAGGTGGACGTTTCGTTGTCCGCCACGCTCACCTGCTGATTCTGTGTGTGGTAGCTCACGCTCCATTCCGCGCCGGGGTTGGTTTCCGTCACGGTGTAGGTGCCAACTGGGAGGCCTTCCCACGTCTGCTGTAACGTTCCCGGATCGGTGAAGGTCTTGCAGTCAGATGGGTAGTTTTCCCCGCTCACGCAAATCTCGAACGTGGTGCCATCCACTGGCGCTGCGCCGTTCCAGTCCACGCTCTTGGTCACGCTGAGCGAGCCAGTCTGCTGACGATTGTTCACCGTGCAGGTCACTTGATCGGCCCAGTCCAGCGAGACACTGAAGGTGGTGTCGCTCACGCTGACCGGGAAGTCCACCCCATTTTCCTGGCAGGTTACGCTGTCCAGCACCCAGCCGTCGGGCAGTTGTTCCGTCCAACGGTAGGTGTTGGCGGAAAGTTGGGAGAACGTCTTGCTCTGCCCGTCACTCAGGTTGAAGCTGGGGTCGGTATCAAGGATAGTGGTGTTGGCGCTGCCATCAAAGTTGAACACTGCATCGCTGCCGTCGGGGCTGGTCTGCTTGATGATCGTCAGCGTGGGGCGCACATAGTTGGTAAAGGTGCAGATCGTCCTCTGCCCCGCGCGAATCGGCACGTTCTGAATGAGCGGGTTGATTGTATACGGGTCAGCCGGGAAGTTGGCGACAGTTTCGTCCCCAATCGTGCAGACCGCGCCGCCGACCTCAAACCCACTTTCGAAGTATTCGTCTACGAAGTATTCACTGGGGGGCAAATTCGGGATGACCGCCGGGTTCGTCTCGCTGAACGTCCCACTCCAATCATCGCTGGTTCCAAAGCGATTTACTTCGTACTGGAAGCTGGTGCTGCCATTCGGTACGAGGTCCTTGCGGATTTCCAGTGTCCCGGTGGGCGGCACATACACGTTGCCGAACGAGCAGTACACCTGTTCACCCGGCTGCAGGACGATGCTGAAGCCGTTGGTTACAGGCGTGGTCTGGCGGATGGTGTTGGGCACGTCTTCGGGGCTGGACTGCGTGGAGCAGACCGCGCCTGCCAGCGTCCATCCCGCCGGGAGGGGCATATTTTCCGTAAAGGTGTACGTCCTGCCCGGCACCAGATTGGCGAACACGCTGCGTTCGGTCTGGCCGCCCACATTGCCTGTGTCGCTCAGGTAGAAGGTTTCGGAGGTCGTGCCGTCGTTGAAGGTGAAGGCAAACTGGCGATCCACCTGTTCGTCGCTGACCTGCTTATAGACGGTCACGCGCGCAAGCTGGCGATTGCCGAATTGCAGCACCGGAACCGGAGCGGGAGGATTGCAGATGGGGCCAGCAATCGTGCTGTAGCCCGTGCCGTCGCCATTCGGACCGCCGCTGCCCGCTTTGGCCTGCACCTGCACCGTGCCAATCGGGTAGTCAGCATCCAGCGTGAAAGAGAAGGTGCCGCCCTGGGTGTCCCACTTGATGCCCCAGAACGGACGGTTGCCATCCTTACCCAGTGCATAGCCGTTTGTGCCGCCTGTCACCCGGTTCGTGTTGGGCGTAACGCAGCTGGCGATGCCCAGCGTCCAGTGGCTGAGGTTCTTACCACCTGTGCGTGTAACGCGATAGGTCCAGGTGCGGTTCTGAACGCCCAAAAACTCGACGCTGTAGGAGTTCGTTCCCTGATCGTCGGCAAAGCTGACCACCGTCGAGTTCGGCCCGGCCACCACATCGGTGCCTGCCGGAACCGTGACGTTTTTGCACAGGTCGGGGTCGGAGGGGTTTTCCCAGCCGGATTGCAGCGTCTCGCAGACTTCGTATGCCCCCGGCACAACGTTAAAAACGACGTTGCCGTCTGCGTTCGTGCTGCCGCTGGTCACGGTGTTACCGTTCTGCCTGACGGTGAACTGCCAGCCGCTCAACCCGGCTTCGCCATTGTCCTTTACGCCGTCGCCATCCAGATCATTGAACTTCTGGACGGTCAGGGCGCGGGTGGTGGGGGCGGGGGGTTCTTCTTCGTCGCACTCCAGCGCCAGAAGCGGCTGATGAAGCTCACTGGTGGTCGTGAGCGACTTGACCGCCGCCGCGCCGTCGATGTTGGCGCTGGTTGTCACAACTGCGTTAGGAGCCAGCAAAGCACCCATGAAGTTCTTTGAGTTCAGGTTAATGCTGGTCGCCTGATGGAAGTTCCACAGCGTTTGCGCCCGCCCGGTCTGGCCCGTCAGCCAGGAGCCGACCTTACTGCCGTCGGTCCAGTTGATGCTCGCACCAGTCACGTTGATGACAATGGCCGTCGCGCCGACCTGGTTATTGATTTCAATCTGCTGCACTTTGTTATTGTTGAAAACGTTTGCGCCAGAAACGTTAAACACCGCGACGCCATTTGCGTTCACGGTGGTCACGTTAAAGATCAGCGGCCCCGGCTGCCCGTTGGGGATGGTCGCCGTGTTGTTGGCGGTCAGCCCGGCCAGCGCACTGGAGAAACTGGCGAGGTCGCTGGCGATCTGAGTCGCTTTGGTCGGCAGGTTATTATCGACCGCCGCATTGCCGCCGCTGTTCCCCGAATTCACGTTAAAGCGTCGCCCGTTGATGTCGTACCCGACGTTCGGACTGCTGAACACGACCGTGTTACCGAGGGCGACCCGCACACTACCAGCGTTGACGTTCACTGGATTGCCCGAATTGACCGTCCCGGCAATTTCGAGCATGGGCGTCGTGGCCGAGAAGTTATTGGGCAGATTAAGGCCGAAATTGGCAGAACTGCCGCCGATGAAGTCATCCCCGACGAAGGTTCTATTTTCTACGTCAGAGTTGGTGCTCAGGTCATCGGTGACGATAAGGTTGTATTGCCCCATCCACCCTGCGCCTGCGGCACTACAGATGTCGGTCTGTACAGTCGCGCTCACCATCTGCGTCATCCCCAGCATGGCGATCAGCGCCACCAGGAGGAGGATTACGCTGTAGCGAGTTTTACGACTTAAAAAGAGTTGTTGCATAAGTGCTTTTCCTTGTTCGAGTTCGATGCGATTGAACCGGATAATGAAAATGATCTGGGTCAGCGGTGTATGTCGTCGGTGCCTGGTTCCCCCTTCATAAGTTCTTCGTTTTTCTTAAATAGGCTATGACTTGGATGGTACTCCTCATAATATAAGGGGGAGTAAATTGGCGTGACAATAGAGGTAACGGCGAAATTTACGCACTTCACAGGAAATTTACGAACCCTTGTGATAAATTTCCTATTACGTTACGTTAACGAGGATTTAAAGTATTAGCGTGGGATTTTTGTAAGAAGTGCCTAGAACATCGACCATCTAAAGCTGCCTACCTGTAGGGGCGCAGCGCGCTGCGCCCGTACCACCGCAACCCATCATTCTCATCTTGTCGGCGTACTAGAACCCCCTGCAGAAGCGGCTGGTCAGGTTGGACAAAAAAAGCCCGCAGGCACACACCTGCGGGCTTTTTCTTTTTGTGATAATGAAAGGGTTAAGGATTGTAGGGACACGGCATGCCGTGTCCCTACGAAAAACGATCAGGCATTTTTTTGTGATCGTGCTTAAACGCTACGCCCCGACAAACCGCGCCATGACCGCGTCCAGAGTCAGCGTCTCGGCCTCGGCCTGCGCCGCCGTCCACTGTTTGGCGGGCAGCGCGTCCATCTTCGCCTGAAGCCGCGCCAATCGTTTGCGTGTCTCCACGTCAGTCCAGCTAATCTCCTGCGTCGCCAGATATGCCAGCAGGAGCGCAGCTTCATCAGCCTGCTCCTCCGCCAGCAGAATTTCCGCCAGCAGGGACATATGTCGCCAGCGCTGGGTGACGGATTCAACCTCGTGGGCGATCCTGATGGAGGACACCGTTTCCCGCCGCGCTGTCACCAGATCACCTTCGCACAGCGCGATCCGCCCCAGAATGTACTGTGCGCCGCAGACGCCCCAGGGGAACACCATGTCGCTCAGCGCCTCCAGCCCGCGCTGGACGAACTGCCGCGCCAGGTCATAATGTCCCAGGTCGGTTTCGATGGACGCCCGCAGGAAATAGCTCCAGGACTCGCCCTCCAGGTCGCCCATCTGGTTGAACAGCCGCGCCCCTTCTTCCTGATAGTGAATGGCTTCCTCATAAAACTGAATAAAGAAGCGGTTCCAGGCCAGGTTCATCATCGTCCAGGCGCTCGCCCCCTGCTGTCGCAGTTCCTCATAAATTTTGAGCGCCCGCTTGAGCATCGCAGCGCGTTCGTCGCTGTCTTCTTCGTAATCGTAGGCCGAAAGCACCGTCTCGGTCAGCGTGACTTCCAGGCGGTTGCCGATGGCCTTATACAGCGGAAGGGATTTGTGAAGGTAAGCTCGTGCCGTTTGAGTATCCCCAGCGGTAAAAGCTGATTCGGACATCATGCCCAGCGTCGCCGCCCAGGTACTCGGCTGGCGGATTTCTTCCCACAGCGCGAGGCTCTGTTCCAGATATTCCCGCGCGACGGCATAATGCACGCGCGTGTGCTCGACCGCGCCAACCATATACAGGCCGACCGCCGTCCCCCAGCGATCCCCATGTTTGCGGTAAATGTCCAGTGCTTCATGCGCGGCTTCCAGCGCCAGCGGATCCTTGCGCCCTGGAATGTTTTTCAGGGTGGCAATCAGGGACAGCGACAGCGCGGTATCCAGACTTCCCGGAAACTGCCGCAGCAGCGCCAGCGCCCGGTTGGTGAGTTCGCTGACGGTGCTGAAATGATGGCCGAGGTAGCTGCGGGCGCGCGCCTCCCCGGTCAGCAGCCGTGCCACCAGCAGTCGCTCGGCTGGATCATCGCTTTCCATCTCAAGCTGCGCCAGCGCTGTTTTGACCATCTCCAGGCTTTCTTCAGCCCGGCTGCGCACATTATAGAAGAAGCCGAGTCCATCCAGCGACATGCGCAGCAGTTCCAGATCGCGCGTGTGGGCGGCAAAGTGCCACATATGGCGGACGTTGTCGATCTCGCGCTCAATGTCGTCCAGCGCTTGCGGCTCCTCGGGGCCTTTCATCCGCACACAGGCCTGATAGACGAACTGCGCGTAATAGCGGGCGTGCTGGCGCTTGGCTTCCAGTCGTTCGGCCTCGCTCAGCTTGTTTTCCGCAAACTGGCGCAGCAGTTCATGCAGTTCATAGCGTCCGTTGATGTTGCGCCGCAGCAGCGATTTGTTCACCAGCGCCCGCAGAATATGGAGCGACGCGCCGGCCACTGGCCCCGCCGCTTCCTGCTGAAAACCGCCCATAAAGACGGAAAGGCGGCTCAGGCTGGTGCGCTCCTGCGGCGTAAGCTGTTCCCAGGAATACTCGAACACCGCCCGCAGGCTGCGATGGCGCTCCGGCACATTGCGGGTGGACGTTTCCAGAAAATCCAGCCCATTCTGAATTTCCTGCGCGATCTCGTCGGTCGAGAGCATCTGCACCCAGGTGGCCGCCAGCTCAATCGCCAGCGGCATCCCTTCCACCAGGCGGCAGATTCGTGCCACCGAGGCCGGGTCATGCAGCGCAAATTCCGGGCGGACGCGGCGGGCACTCTGCATGAACAGCCGCACCGCGCCATAGTCTTCCAGGTTTTGCGTACCGTTGGGCAGCGCAGCCGGGAAGGGCAGGCCGCCCGTCTCCAGCAGCCATTCTTCCTGCAGGTTCAGCCGTTCCCGCGAGGTCGTCAGCACCTTGACCTGCGGCGCGGCGGCCAGAATTTCAGAGATGAGTTCGGCGCTGTCCAACAGATGCTCAAAGTTGTCGAACACCAGCAGCAGCCGCATCTCGCGCAGCATCTCCAACAGCACCCGCTTTACGTCTTCGTGGGCGGAGGGGGTGCAGTTGAGCGCGGAAAGCACCGTTTGCACGATGAATTCGGGGAACCACACACCGACCAGCGAGACGAAATACACCCCGTCGGGGAAGTGAGGGGCGAGGTCGCTGGCAGCCTGAATCGCCAGCCGTGTTTTGCCTATGCCGCCGGGGCCGACCAGAGTCAGCAGGCGGCAGGCCGGGTCTTCCAGCAGCCGTGCAATTTCGGCCAGTTCGCTCGTCCGTCCGATAAAGGGGGTCGTGGGCGTGGGCAGATGCACAGGCGGCCTCATCACAGGTGCAGAAGCGGCGGGCACTGCTGATGCGGGTGCTGACGTCGCGCCGATACGATGCGGTACAGGCGTATCCGGCTGGCGTAGCGGCAATTGCCGTGCCTGAATCGCTTCTGCCAGTGCGACCGTCTCCGGCGCAGGCTCGACGCCAAGTTCGGCTTGGAGCAGCCGCCCAAGTTCGCGATACTGGCGCAGCGCGGCGGCCTGTTCGCCCGACCAGGCATACAGCCGCATCAGTTGACGATGCGCCGACTCGGAGAGGTTATCCAGCGCCAGCCAGCGGCGGGCATAGCCGAGCGCCTGCTCATCTTCATGGTTCAGCGCGTGATGTTCGCTCAATGCTTCCAGCGCGGCGGCAAAGCGGCGGCGGACTTCTTCGGCCTGCATCGCCCGCCATTCGTCAAAACCGGGGCTGTCCCGCAGCGTGAACCCGGCCATAAACTCGCCGCGCACCAGCCCCACCGCTTCGGTCAGCGCTTCGGCGTCGCCTTCATTCAGTAAGTTTAAGAAGTGGATAAGATCAACGCGAATCCCCGACTCGCCATTGAAAGCGACGGTTTCGCCCTCCATAATCGCCCAGTCCTCGCCCAGGCCTTTGTTCAGCGTCCAGAGCGTATTGCGCAGATAGGCGCTGGCACGAGAGGCGTCATAATCCGGCCAGAACAGTGCCGCGAGCGCTTCCCGCGCCTGGAACTGGCGATTGACGATCAGATAGGCCAGCAGGCCAAACGCTTTGCGCCGTTCAAGCTGGACAAGATGCCGGTTTTCTTCAATCCGTGGTGATCCAAGGAGCAAGACCTGGCGTGTGGACATGGGTTACACCTCCCGCACAGATGTTTTGATCTTAAGCGTCTCAGGCAATTCGTGCAATCCCCGCAACTGAGACGTTTTTGAGATGCTCTGCTGCATATCTCCGAGACTCCCCCCTGCTACAGTGTAAATGTCAGACGGTAACAAAAGCAACCATACGGGGTCATAACAGGTTGCCGCATGTGCCGCAGCACTGCGAACGAGAGGAGAACACATGATGTTTTATGACGCACATTCCGTCAAAAAGGGCTTCAACCAACTCGGCGGTGATGCGCTGGAGCGCGTTCAGGCGACACACGAGTTCTCTCGCGTTCTTTCCAGAGGCCGCCGCAAGGGGATGCAGGCCCGCCTGAGGGGTCGCTCTCGCCAACTGCTGAATCTGAATGAGATCGCACAGGGGAATCTGCGCGAACAGCGCTACGGCGGCACCCAGACCGTCCCGCTGGAACAAATTCGCGGCAGCGAAGGCCGCGTCCGGGAATTCGATATTGAGTTCAACCCGGTCGAAGAACACATCGAACAGCGCTGGGTGGGAATCGCCGCCGCCCATATGAAGGGCTTGCGCCTGCCCCCGGTGGAACTGCTCCAGGTCGGTGATACCTACTTCGTGCGCGACGGCCATCACCGGATTTCGGTCGCCCGCGCCTACGGTCAGTGCGAGATCGACGCGGTGGTGACAGTGATCGAGACGAAGCAGTAAAGGAAAACAAAATCGACGCAAAGGCGCAGAGATGCAAAGGTTCGCAAAGAAGCATGATTGAAAAACCACGCCTCTGCGATCCTTTGCGGATGATATCGGTAGAAGCCGAAACTGTGCAACTGTTGATAACGCTGGGCTGTAGGGGCGCACAAGAGTGCACCCTTACAAAGGCGGGATTGTACTAAAAACTGACGGCTAACAACTGAAAACTTGTAAAGGCAGGGCTTTTCGTGTTCCGGTCTGCACAGCCACGCAGGACAAACACAGCCCTTTCAAACACCCCCACGCCCGCTGACCTGCCTTCGCCTTCCTCACATGCTGTGGGGAAGGTGGCGGGATGGGGTGCAATCGAAATTCTGATTTCCTCTGCGCTTTTGTCAATCGCTGTGCATCCCATCAGAATGCGTCTTTGCGCCACGAACCTATGGTAAACTGGAAACAGCGAGAAATTACACACGGTTTGATGAATCATGGCGGAGTCCGAATTCGACCAGGCGCGGCAGCAGGCCATCCGGCTGTACCGGATGCGCGTTTTTTTTGCGGCGCACACAGCCATGCTGATCTGCGCCCTCCTGCTGACGGAAGGGATGCTGTTCACCCGCTACCGCGTGGGGCTGGCGGTCTGGCTCGTGCTGTGGATGCTGCACGGCGTGATCCTGGCGCTGTATGAAATCCGCGAAGGTGAAGTGCGCTACGTGGTAAATCAGGCGCGGCTCAAACGCAAACGGGATGCGCAGTATGGCCTGAGCGACGATGGCGAACTCCGACCGCTGGGCGAGGACGACTTGCCTGATGAAGCGGCTGATGCCCGTCAGCGATTGGAAAAGAAAGGGCGATGATGAGCCAGCGCATCGACCGCCGCATGAGCCAGCGTACCGACGGCTACAATCAGCGGCTTGAACGGCAGATGAAACCGCGTGATCGTGGCCTGCGCAACTGGCTGCTGATGGCGCTTCATGCCACGTTGTATCTCTCGCTGCTGGTGGCCTATCCCCAACTGGCCGCCGCCCTGCCTGAGCGCTTCGACTCTAACCCGGCGCGGCTGGCGATTCCGGTATGGGGTGCGCTGCTGCTGCTGCATTTTGTGCTCACCTACCTGCGTGATCTGCGTTATCTGCACCACCGCGACCGCTGGGAACGCATCCAGCGCCGGATGGAACTGCGCTCCACCCTGACCGACGAACAGCGCTACACTCGTCCTGTAACGCCTGACTCACCACCGCCTGCCTATGCCTTTGATGCCGCCGAAGAACCCCCGGCGGAAATTCTGCCCTTCAAACGCACCTCCGAACGGACGCAGCGCCGCCCGGTGCAGACCATCCGGCGCAGACGCGGCGGGCCGCCTGCGCCCACCTTTTACGAAGGCCGGGTGATGACCGACCTCGACTCCGCATCAGAAGAGGATTAGATTCCTGAGCGTTGCTTAAATTCCTGCGACCCCTGTCCCGCTTCTCACGTAAAAGACTCAAATCAATGAAACGAGAAGGACGTAAAACAATGGACAAGTCGTGGGGTTGGCATTCAAGCGGACGTGATGAACACGGTTGGCACTATCGGGGCTGGCACAACAAAAGCTGGGCGATGCCCGCCCTCGGTTTCCTGTTCCTGTTTCTGGTGTTCAAGGGCTGGTTCATCTTCCCACTGCTGTTCGCGCTGTTCTTCGTGCTCCCGGCGCTGAAGTACTGGAACTGGGGCGACGCCTGCGACACAGACGACGGTGAAAAGCGCAAGCGCCAGCCGCGCTTCGTAAATGTCGGCCCGGAAGCGGATGATGATATGGACGAGGACAGCTACACCAAGCGCAAGAACGACGACATCCGCTACGTCTAAGTACAAGCAAATTAGGCGGGTGGTATTGTAGGGACATGGTACGCCATGTCCTTACACAAAAAAGCGGGCAGGTTTCAAACCCGCCCGTACAAACATTCAAGACTTTACCGCCGCCGATACTCGTCCCCGCAGTCGCCGATGATGCGGTAGAGGTCATTGGCGCGGTCGCTGATGGCCTCGATCTGCGCCAGATCGTCGGCCTCCAGCGCGAAGCCAAACACCCGCGCGTTTTCCGCCCGATGTTGGCTCACGCCCAGCCGTGCGCCGATGATGACCCCGGCCACCTTCGGCTTGTCGAGAATATAGCGCACGGCGACATTTGAGATGCTGACACGGTGCTTATTGGCAATCTGCTTGAGCACGGTCAGCAATTCCTGAAACAGCGCCCAGCCACCCCACAGGTCGATCATGTTCTTATACTTGCGCAGGCTGGCGGTGTTGAGTGCGCTCATCCCCGGCTCCGGCACACCCAGATACTTTTCGGACAGCAGCCCGCCGCACACCACCCCATAGGGCAGCAGCCACACCTGATTGGCCGCGCAGTAGAGGATCATCGCTACTTCCGGTCGGCGGTCGATGATCGAAAACTGTACCTGATTCGAGACGATCTTCACGCCTGCATCCTGAATCCGCGCCAGATGTGGTGTGTCGAAATTTGTAAGCGCCACATGCCGCAGCACGCCCTGCGCTTTCAGGTCGTTCATGTGGCGCAGCGCGTCCAGATAGCCGGGATGGTCATAATCCCACCAGTGGAATTGCAGCAGATCGAGCGTGGGCGTGTCCATGCGGCGGCGGGAAAGGTTCAGCGCGTCGCTCACCAGCGCTTTCGTCATCGCCATCGGGCGCGGCACCCATTTGGTGAAGGCCTGCGTCCGGTCAGGCGTGGGCGTTTCACCGCTCTCCTGCAAGGCGCGGCGGAACACCCCGATAAAGTCCTCTGCCGGGCCATAGTGATCGGCGAGATCCCAGGTGGTGAAGCCCTCGTCATGATAATCCAGCATTTGCGGCACGGCTTTGTCCGGGTCAATTCGGCCATGTGCGCCGGAAACCTGCCACAGCCCGTTCAGCAGGCGGCAGATGCGCAGATCATCAGTCAATTGCAGGGTTGCATTGTCGGGCAGGGGCATGGGTCATCCTTTAGTTATGCTTGAGCCTGCTGAAGGCCTACTTTTTCCACACTTTTATGAGCGCAGGATGAGTGTTTGAGGGAAATTGGCTAAATTCTGATTAAGAACATCTATTCAATCGAACGTTTTATCTATAATGAAAATGAAATAACAATGAAATATCAACAATAGGCAAATGCTAAAGCTGGCCGTCCACTACAGTCCACAGATGGTCGCGCTGGTCGATCACGAGGAAATCAACTTCGACCTGTTTAAGTGTCCAGCGTGGCCGGACATCCTGAACGCCGCACAGGTTCTCCGACCGGCGTATGTTCACTTCCCCCTGCGCGCGGGCGCAGGCATCGGCCATCTGATCGACAGCGAAACCCGCCGCCATGCCATCTGGAGCCAGCTTGAAACGCTGATGGCGCACACCGCCACCCGCCATATCAACGTCCACCTCGCACCACTCCAGGGCGATCATCCGCAACTACCCTCCACCTCTGTCAGCAAACGAGTCAGCGCCCATCTGAAAAGTGCCCTGCTCGATGATCTGGAGTCGGTCATCCGGCGCTACGGCGCGGATAAGGTGATTCTGGAAAACGCCGGGAACGATGCCGACCATTTTCATGTCGCGCTGCATCCTGACCTGATTCGCGACATTGTGGAAACGACCGGATGCGGTTTTCTGCTCAACCTGGCGCATGCCCAGCTTGCCGCGCGGCTGCTCAAAATACCACTTACGGACTATCTGGCGGCGCTGCCCGTGCGCCATATCCGCGAGATTCACCTGAGCGGGGTGCAGTTGTTCGATCAGGCCTGGGTCAAGGTGGTGCGCCCCCATCTGCCGCCGGGGCTGCCGTTTCTGGCGCGATACAGCGGGCAGTGGGTGGATCATCTGCCCATGACCGAGGCCGACTGGGAACTGTTCGAGCATGTGCTGGGGCAGATCACCAGCCGCGCCTGGGGCAAGCCCTGGGTGATCGCCTTTGAATACAGCGGGATTGGCCCCTTCTGGCAGGCGGTGACGCAAACAGACGTGCTGCGCGATCAGGTGCGGCGGTTGTATGCGGCCGTGCATCCCCCGGCGAAGGTGCGCCGCAGAGGGTAAAAAGCTTGCCTTCACCCATTTGCGTCGCTGCGCTTAGGGCGATAGGGGTTTGGCGACACGCAACGCCTTCATTGTGTCTGATGAGGCGGGCAAGCGTCAACCAAACATTCGGTGAGAAAGCAACAGCCCATCCGCCCACAATGCGTTTATGCGTTACCACAGAACACTGACATTGTACTGCCGGAACATGGGATCGCTGCTGATAATGGTCAGGTCTTCAACCAGCGCTTGTGCAATCAGCAGACGGTCGAATGGGTCGCGGTGATGGTTGGGTAGTTCTCCCAGTTTCAGGATATAATCGAGTCGGAGTGCAATCAGTTCAATCTGGTTGATTTCCATCTGCTTATCAAGAATGTCCCCCAAAGGCGCAGGGAATGTAAGCTTGCCTAACTGAGCTTTGATCTGTATTTCCCATACCGTAGATAAACTTAAAAGCAGGCGATTTGATTTATCGCTTGCGACGGCTGCGGCTGAGGATGAAATTCGAGTTGGATCACTGATAATCCAAATAAAGACGTTTGCATCCAGAAGATATGCGTTGGGCATGGGCTTAAATATCACTTTCGCCCAACCAGAATTCGTCTGATAAAGGCTCATCAAAATCGTCACTCATCCAAACGCCCGGAAACAAGCCGAAAATCCGTTTCCCTGGCGTCGGCTGCTCCACCTTCTCGACGGGCGAGAGCCGCGCTAACAGCTCATCCCCATTGGTCAGAAGCACTTCTGTACCGTCCGCCACCAGAGACACGAGCTCCTCGACGCTGATGTGGGTCGTCTGAATGTCGATGGTTTTTGTGGTCATTGGCCTGATTGCCTCATCTTCTCTCCCCTGATTATACTACGCCCATTGTCTGCCCTAAGCACGCTACCGTAATGACCGAAAGGCCAACCTCATGCAGCTTAAAATCACCGAAGCCGAGTTCCGTGCCCGCTGCGAGACGCTGCTGGACAATATCCAGCGGGCAGGATGCAGCGGGGTCGTGCTGTTCGACCGCGACTATATCCTCTACTACACCGGGTTCGCCTTCATCCCCACCGAGCGCCCCATCGCCTTTGTGATGAACGCCAGGGGCGAACGCGGCCTGTTCGTCCCCCGGCTGGAAGTGGAACACGCGCAGCAGAACGCGCTGATCGACCAGGTGGCGCACTATCTGGAATATCCCGACGACCCGCATCCGATGACGGTGCTGCAAGGCCTGCTGGCGGAGATGCGCATCAGCGGCAAGGTGGCCGCCGACGAACCGGGCTATCCGCCGCTGTTCGGCTATCGCGGCCCCTGGCTGGCCGAACTGGGCGACCTCCAGCCGCAGCCGATTCGTAATGCGATTGAAGACCAGATGATGTGCAAATCCCCGGCGGAAATTGCCCTGCTGCAGGAAAGCTGCCGCTGGGGGCATCTGGCGCTGACGCTGCTCCAGCGCTACACCCGCCCCGGCCTGACCGAAACCGAGGTCGAAAAACGTGCCAGCAACGAGGCCACACTGGCGATGCTGGACGCTATTGGGCCGATCTATCGCGGGCTGAACATGGTCAGCAGCGGCGCGTATGGCATCTATCGCGGGCAGATCGGGCGCAACTCGGCCATCCCGCACGCGCTGGCAAACAACATCACGTTTCAGCCGGGTGATGTGCTGGTGGGCGAATCGACCGCGCCCGTATGGGGCTATGTATGCGAACTGGAACGGACGATGATTCTCGGTCAGCCGAGCGACGAACAGCGCCGCTTTTTCGGCTATATGCTCGGCGCACAGGACACCGCTTTTGAAGCCTTCGAGACAGCGAAACTCACGTCCGATGTCGATAACGCGGTGCGCGTTTACTACGAAAAGCACGACCTGTTCCCCTACTGGCGCCATCACACCGGGCACGCCATCGGGCTGCGTTATCATGAAGCGCCGTTTTTAGATCGCGGCGACAGGACGGAACTCAAACCGGGGATGGTGTTCACCGTCGAGCCGGGGATTTATCACCCGCAGTTGGGCGGCTTCCGCCACTCGGACATGATGCTCATCACGGAAAGCGGGCCGGAACTGATGACGTGGTATCCGCGTGACCTGGAAAGCCTGACGCTCCCGGCGTAGGGGTTGGCTGGGGATGTTGAACCACAGAGAACACAGAGCGCACGGAGGAAGCTTTTCTATGCGCTCGGAATTTAACGCCCGCACATGAATCTCATAGATCGAAGGTCAGACTCAAAGCCGAAGCGCTCTTCGCCAAAGGGATAGTCTACAGCGATCTAAATTTGTTGAACACCTTATGCGTGCATATTGAGTGACATACCGGGGTTGATATGCTAAAAGCGTTGGAACAGATCGGAACTGCGGAGAATCTTCAAGAGTACCAATGTAAAGTTGTCTCTTTTTACGAAACACATTTGATACTGGTGATCAAAATTCATCATCCGCAAATTGTGTCGTCAAGTTGGCTTTTGGAGTTCTTAGCAGTCCACTATTTTGAAGGTCCCATATTCTGGACAGGCGCGAATTTTTTTAACGCATCCGTCGAAGTCAGCAAGGATGCTTGGAGGCGAGCGCATCCAAATCTTTCTGATGAGCGCATTGATCAAGTAATCAGAATTTTTTATACGTGTACGGTAGATATATTTCCTAAACCAATCGTAATTGCTTATGGGGGTATCAATGTATCAAAGGTTGAGACAGCATTTTAGAGCGATGTTACAAAGGTATAGCTTACTTCATTTAGTTGTGAGAAAAACGTTGGTTTAATTCCTCCGCAAATTGCAAGAGAATCGGTTGAATTCTCTAAAAATCCACAAGAGCGACGCATCACTGAACTAAGTGATAAGCTTAAGGATGGTGATGTGCTGCTGGTCGGGGAACTGATGACGTGGTATCCGCGTGATCTGGAAAGCCTGACGCTCCCGGCATAGGGGTTGGGGATATTGAACCACAGAGAACACAGAGCGCGCAGAGAAGTAGATTTCTTTGTGCGCTCTGAATTTAACCCCCGCACATGAAGCTCATGGATCGAAGGTCAGATGGAAAGCCAATATTCTCCTCACCAATCGGATAATCCACGCCGATTTCTGCTGTCCAGAGTGACAGAAGTGGAGGCCAACTTACACTTGCCCGCACAATCACCTGTCCCTCTCTATAGTAGGCATCATAACTGAAAACACACCATCCATTTGGTAAAACTTCCTCTCCAAAAAACGGCAGCACCCAACCACTTTGCGGCAACCCAAAGGCAAACCAGCTTTCGGGAATGGTCATGTCGGGGATAACCCGTACTCGTTGTAATGCCTCTCCCGGCACGGCTGCGTGATTTGGCGCGCCTCCTCCGACGTAACCGATGAATAACAAGAGTTCATCACCGTAGAAGGCAGGGGCATCACCGTCCAGCGTAATCGTTGTTGTTGTTTCAAGCACTTGGGAATACTCAGACGAATAAGTAGCGTAGAAGGTGCGTTCCGGGTCAGGCTGAACCCAGCCTTTTTCTTCCAGAATATCCACAAACGCCTGCACGGTAAGCGGCTGCGACTGGTCGATTTCGAGCTGACAGATGATGTCGCACTCGCTGATTTCGGCAGGAACGCAAGCGCTTGTACAGATTAGCACGAGTACCAGAAGACCAAATAACGACGCGCTTGTCTTGTGCATGGTTTGCTGCTCCTTGTACACCATTATGGCTTGCGTTGGCACGGGCGACGCGCGCGTCGCCCCTACAGGTAGGCTACTTTAGATGGTCAATGTACTAGAGGACAAGGCATGCCGTGTCCCTACAATTTCGACCGCGGTGCAATGGAGTTCTACCGCATCGCTCATCGCTTCCTTTACTATCCCGCATTACACCCCGCCTCGCCTGTGTAACCAGCGGGCGACCAGACCGGGGGCGTGTTGCCGGGCAGGTCAGCATCGAGCGCGGTGTACGTCCCGGCCTGTAAATCGGCCAGCGTCAGGACATAATCGCTGCGGAAGGCCAGGTAGCGACCATCGGGGCTGAACCGCGCATAATCAGTGTGCGGGAAGGTCTGCGCCAGATAGAGCGTCGCGTCGTTGTCGGCGTTGCCGATCAGCGGAATCCGCCACAGTTGATTCTCGGTCGTCTCGCGGAAGTCGCGCACGGCGGCCAGCATCGCGCTGCTGTCGGGCAGCCACGTATGGTCGAGCGTCAGATTCCACAGATAGCTCAACTGCGTGGGGATCGCGCCCTGCTGGTTGGCGATCATCCAGAAGGTGTCGTTGTTGGCGCTGGGCGAATGGATAAAACCGATCAGCGCACCGTCGGGACTCCAGCGCGGATGCCGCACGTTGCCCGTCTCGAACGTCGTCAGGCGATATTTCGTCTCCCCGTCCGCGCTCACCACCCACAGATCGGCTTCCTGAATCATCGGCGTGGCGGGTGTGGGTTGTCCGGCAATAGGTTCGACCGTCGGCACGGCGGTGGACTGCGCATCTGCCCCGGCAGGACGCTCGTCATAGGACACATACGCCAGCCATGCGCTGTCCGGCGACCACTGCGGCGAGAATTCACGCCCGGTCACGCTGTAGAACTGCGGCACCAGCGCGGAGTCGCTGTCGCCCGGAATCCACGCGATATGATGATCCTGCGCTTCGGGGTCGAGTTCGTCGGCGATGCCCCGAATCAGCACAAAGGCGATGCGGCTGCCATCCGGCGACCAGGCGGGTTCCCACGTGCCCCACTGCCCATCGGGGATGGCAAAGGTCGTTTCATCGTAGCGCACCAGCGGGCGCACATCATCCCCGTTCAGCCGCGCCGTGTAAATCTGGGGGAGGCCGCCCGTCTCCGACAGCGAGAAGAGCACCCGGCAGCCATCCGGGGAAAAGCCCCAGATGTGATGCTCGCCTGTGCCGAAGACCAGTTCACGCCGTCCGCCGGAGAGGTCATAGACGATAATACGATCCATCGCGGCGGGGGTGGTCGCCAGCAGCGGCGCACTCAGGGGCGGTTCGTCGTCCTGT
>JANRLJ010000224.1:0-4283 GCA_033762735.1 bacterium
GTGCTCACCAGCAGCGCCGACAGACCAATCGCGTCCGCCTTGTATTCGACCGCCTTCTCGATAATCGTATTGGCCGGAACCTGCTTGCCCAGATCATGGACGGTGTAGCCGTTGTTGGTCAGGATGGTCTTGACCAGATTCTTGCCGATGTCGTGCACATCGCCATAGACCGTCGCCAGCACCACCGTGCCTTTGGTCACGCCCTCGACCTTATCCATGAACTGTTCGAGGTAGGCAACCGACTTCTTCATCACCTCCGCGCTTTGCAGCACGAACGGCAGGATCAGCTCACCAGAACCGAACTTATCGCCCACTTCCTTCATCGCGGGCAGCATCACTTCGTTCAGCACCGTCACCGGGTCATGGCGCGTCAGACATTCGTCAATCAGCCGTTCCACGCCGTCCTTCTTACGATGAACAATCTGCCAGTGGAGCGCCTGCTCTGCGGTCATATCGGCGGTGGGGTCTTCGGCCTGCTGCCCGCTGACCTTGATGTCGTTCTGCTCGAAGTACTGGATGAAACGCGGCAGCGCGTCCGGGTCAGTATTGAAGATCAGGTCATCCGCCAGCTTGCGCTGCTCAGCGGGAATATCGGCATAGGGCGTAATATGTGCCGGGTTGACAATTGCCATGTCCAGCCCGGCCTGCATCGCGTGATACAGGAACACGCTGTTCAGTACGCCACGCGCCGCTTCTGTCACGCCGAAGCTGACGTTGCTCACGCCGAGCGCCGTCATCACGCCGGGGAGATTCTGCTTAATCTGGCGGATGCCTTCGATGGTTTCCACCGCGTCGTTGCGCAGTTCTTCCTGCCCGGTCGTGAGCGGGAAGGTCAGCGTGTCGAAGATCAGGTCTTCGGGCGACATGCCATATTCCTGCACCGCGATTTCCGTGATTCGCCGCGCGATCTCATATTTCTTCTCACGGGTGTGCGCCATGCCCTCTTCGTCAATGGTCATGGAGAGGACGCCCGCGCCGTGCCTGACCGCAATCGGCAGAATGTTATCGATGCGCTCCCGACCATTTTCCAGGTTGTTGCCGTTGATGATGGCGCGTCCCGGATAGATCGCCAGCGCAGCCTCAGCCACATCCGCCTCGGTGGTGTCGATCACCAGCGGAACGGTAATGGACATTGCCAGCTTTTTGACCAGTTTGGTCATCTGTTCCTTTTCGTCGTTGCGTTCGGTCAGCGCCACCGCCACATCCAGCATGTGCGCCCCGTTGTTGACCTGATCGACGGCGATCTGCACGATGCTGTCGTAGTCGTCTTCCAGCAGCAGGCGCTTGACCTTGCGGCTGCCCTGGCTGTTGACGCGCTCACCGATCATCGTCGGGCCGGGATTGAACACCATCGGCGAGGCCGTCATACCGCTGGAGGCCATCGCTTCGTGCTCCGGCTGGCGCTGTTTTGGGGCGATGCGGGCTTTGCGCCGGGCGAGTTCTTCCTCGTAGGTGTGGCCGTTGACCTTCTCATACAGCTTTTGCAGATGTTCCGGCTGGGTGCCACAGCAGCCGCCGACGATGTTCACGCCCCAGCGCGTGAATTCGCTCACCATGTCGCTGAACGGTTCCGGTTCCATCGGATATACGGCCTCGCCATCGACGTTAATGGGCAGCCCGGCGTTGGGCAGGACGCTGATGGGCAAGCGGCTGTGTTCGATCAGGTATTGAATGGGCGCACGCATGTATTCCGGCCCGGTCGAGCAGTTCATGCCGATGGCGTCAATCGGCAGCGCTTCCAGCGTGACGAGTGCACTGGCAATGTCCGTGCCGAACAGCATCCGGCCAGAGGTGTCCAGCGTAACCTGGCATTGCAGCGGAACACGCACGTTGGCATCCGCAAAATAGCGGTTGATGCCCACGACTGCTGCCTTGACTTCGAGGATGTCCTGGCTGGTTTCCACCAGCAGCACATCCGCGCCGCCTTCCACCAAGCCCTGTGCCTGTTCATAGAAGATCGCGGCCAGTTCCTCAAAGGTGATGTTGCTTAGTTCGGGGTCGTCACCGCTCGGCAGTTTACCCGTCGGCCCGATGCTGCCCGCCACAAAGCGCGGGATGCCCGTTTCCTGCTCGAAGCGATCACACACCTGCCGCGCCAGTTGTGCCGCCGCGCGGTTGATTTCCAGCGTCCGGTCGCCCAGGCCGAATTCGTTCAGCGTCAGGCGGTTGCCGCGAAAGGTGCAGGTTTCCACCGCTTCGCTGCCCACCGCGAGGAACGAGGCGTGAATCTCCGAAATCACATCCGGGCGCGTCAGCACCAGCATTTCGCCCAGGCCGTTGTAGCGTTCGCCGCCGTAGTCCTCGGCGGTCAGGTTGTAGCGCTGAATGCTCGTCCCCATCGCGCCGTCGAAGATGACGACGTGATCTTCAATCGCGTCCAGATAGCGTCGGTTGGTGTAAGTCAGATTATGTCGATTCGTCATGGTCGTCCTCTATCTACCAATCTTGAAGCAAGATGCCTTCAACTTCGTGAAAATGCCTGTCACGGGTGAGTAGTGTTAACTGATGCTGTTTAGCGACCGCAGCGACCCACATATCATTCGGAGGAATGGGCTTTCCTTTGCTTTTAAGTCCCTTACGAATATGTGCATAGTGCCTTGCCGTCTCCGTATCACAGACCAACACGGTTGTATCAGCGGCCAATTTCTCTATCGCTGCGTAATTTTCAGAAGATCGGGTCGAATTTTCAGCACCGTAAAACAGTTCCCCTAATACGACACTTGAAAGAAATACCTCTGCGGCGGCTTCCAGCACTTTAATGATGGCCGCATCCTGGGCAATTCGGGCAATAGCAGCATTTGTATCCAAAAGCAGCACCTTACTCATCTTCAGTAATTTGCTCAAATTCGGCTTCGATGAGTGCCTGTATCGCCTCTAAATCCTCAGTAGCGATGTAAATATCACGAGTTCGCTCCAGAAATACGCTGCCAGATACACCTTTGGGACGCGCACTTAAACTTTGGACATAGGCCAACACACGCCGCTGGTTTTTCTCATCTAAACGCTGGATTTCATACGCAATTTTTTCTTCGAGTGATGGAAGGGTCATGCGTTACGCTCCTATATTGTGCTATCTCGCTGTATCCACTGGCGCATGATGCAGCAGTAAAAGCTGCTCGGCGTGTAGTGATGCCATCGCATAAGCTTGCCCGGTTGAGCCGCTGAATTCAACCAAAAACACATTCGGCGTGAGGTCTTCAACAATTGTGCCGACGTGTCCTCTTAACAAATTCTTTTCCGATATGTTTTCTAGCAGTGCGACCACAGCCAGTAGTTTCATCATATTCCTCGTCTCAATCAGCCTTCATCCGCCGCCGAATGACCCAACTGAAAAAGGCGACGATCAGGATAATCAGAAGGACAACCGCAAATTCGGACATGGTGACGCCTACCCCACCTTACCCCAGCCGACTCAGTTCCAGCGCGATGGTCTTCTCTGCATCCACGTCCACGCACACATTCACACGCGGGCGCCCCTGCCAGGGAAGCGCTGCATCTGCCGTACCGACCGAAGGCCAGGTCTTGCCCCGGCTGATGCCCTGCGTCTCCACCCGAATCGGCCATGCTTCCGTTCTGAACAATGAGCGATCCAGCAGATAAGCAATCGCCGTCGAATCGTGGACGTAAATGCCGTCCATGCCGTAGAAGCGCTCCATAAACGCACGGTAATACGGGACACAGGCCGTGATGTGGCGGTTCATAGGATGCTCAAACCGAGCATATTCCGCCAGATGTTCCGCCGTCATGTTGACCTTGTGCGTCACGTCCAGCCCGACCATCGTCACCGGCCAGGGTGCGCCGAACACGATGTCCGCCGCTTCCGGGTCGTTGTGGATATTGGCTTCGGCGGCGGGCGAGACATTCCCCGGCACCAGCGCGTTCCCGCCCATCAGCACCACCTCTTTCACGTTCTCCGCCACGCGCGGTTCCAGATGCAGCGCCAGCGCGAGGTTGGTCAGCGGACCAATTGGCACCAGCGTGATTTCCCCCGGCGCGGCCATGACCTGCTCTACGATGAACTGGGCGGCGGAAAGGCTGATCGGCTGGGTGGACGGCTCCGGCAGATACAGATTACCCTGCCCGTCCTCGCCATGCACACTGTCGGCGGTCAGGATAAACGGCCCGGTTAAGGAATGGGCAGCCCCCTGCGCGACCGGAATATCCGTCCGCCCTGCGATTTCCAGCAGCCGCAGTGCATTCGTGGTCGCCAACGCGGTGTGGCAGTTGCCGAAAATCGTGGTCAGGCCGATCACGTCCAGTTCGTGCGATTTGAGCGCGAAGAA
>JANRLJ010000225.1:0-75957 GCA_033762735.1 bacterium
TAAAGGGCACGCCGTGCGCGAAGATTGTCGGGCGGCTCCAGACGATGCCCAGCGAACGCAATCCGGCCTGATAATATACTTCCAGCGCATCCAGATGTTCGTCGATCTGCTCCGCGCCTTCAAAGTGCAGCACCGCGCCGAGTGTGCCATCACTCAGGCACGTTTCCAGATCAGCAACAGTGCGCACGATTTTTACCTGTCCCTCGGACATGGCTTCCAGGCGGAACAGGTTCGCCACCATCTTCATCGCCGCCTTTTGCGCCAGGTCAAACTCCAGCGCAGGCAGCACATACTCGACCGACGGATCGAAGTTGTGCACCATGTTCATGGCCTCTTCCTCGCTGATAAACACAGCGAAGAAGCCCGCCGCCAGTCCAGCTTCCCGCGCACGAGGCAGATCGACCTGATGCCCTTCCAACCGCTCGAAAAAGGTGCTCACCGGTCTGTTGTTCGGTGGCGAGAAATACATCAACGCATCGTTGTGGCCGTCGATAATGGGATAGCGAGTAGGCGTGGACATGCGCACGTCTCCAGAGAGTGCCAGAGAGGGATGAGAACGTGCGCTATTCTAACGAGAGGGAAGAAGGACAGGCAAATGTGCCGATTCTGATCGAACCTGTCCGTCTGCGGCGTTACGTTTACGCACTGAAAAACTCGATCAGCACGGGCGCAAGCGCGTCTGCGGCGACTTCATGTGTTTGCCCTTCAAGCACCCGATGCTCGGCGCCCGGAATGGCATTTGCCAGCGTGACGGCGGAATCGTGCATAAAGGGATAGCTGGCGCTGCCGCTCATGACCAGTGTGGGCGTGTTCAGCCGCGCCGCCCGATCCACCGGAACGGCGGCTTCCTCGCCCAGAACCGCCGCGTCATAGGCGATGGTGGGCGCAATCGCTTCCCACATCGGCCACATCGGGTACTGGTGCATTTCCTCAAGATGCTCGGCTGGAACGCCCATCACCATCATCAACAGCCCGACCGCGTCTCCCCAGCGCTCCGCCGCGAGTGTTTCGCTGAGCTGTGTTCTGAACGCTTTCCATCCCTGCCGTGCTTCTGCATCGTCGTTGTAGGGCGCTTCGTAGATCGCCAGCTTCTTCACCTTTGCGCCGAGCGCCAGCGCCGCCTCGAACGCCAGTGCCCCGGCGGAAGAAATGCCAGAGAGAAAGGCCGACCCACCTGCGTGATCGATCAGCGCTTCGATATCCTCGATCTCGCGGGCGACCGCATGAGGCAGGGTGTCTGTGCTGTCGCCGCGTCCGCGACGGTCGTAGTGGAATACGGTGAAGTGTTCTGTCAGGAGCGGCAGCGCGGCAAGCTGGGCGGTTTCAGACTCCATCGCCCGCTGCTCAAACATACCGCCGATCAGAATCAGCGCCGGGCCTTTCCCGGTCTGATCGAACGCGATTTGTGTGCCATCTTTGGATACGACGGTTTGCATCATCAATTTTCCTTATCGTTTTGAACTTACGTCGCTCATCGTTTGGTGAGGAGGGTTTCAAACCCTCCCCTACGATAATCTCGCACTTTACGTGTTTAAGTTCAGCGGCTTCGCTCGCGCGGGTCGGGTGAAAAACCGCTCGAATTGTTCGGAGAGGGTGGTGGGGGAGGGATGGAACACCACCCTTTACTGTGAGGTCAGCAGTGCTTCAAAGCGATCCCAGCTTTGCCCGGCGCCTTCTTCCATCCCCGACTGAAGCATCCCATCACGATCTTCAATCGTCTGGAAAACCGAGGAGTCAATCAGCGTGGTTTTGCCGTCCTGTTCCCGGAACGTGACCGTCTCCAGCAGCACATGACCGGGCATCCCTTCAAACTCGAAGGTAAACACCAGGCGTTCCGGCGCGACGACCTCGTGATACACCCCATGAAAACCGTATTCGTTGCCGTCGTTGTCGCGCTGCACATAGCGCCAGATGCCACCCTGTTTCACCTCCATCTGGTCAACGAAGGTCGTTATGCCCTGCGGTCCCCACCACTGCGGGATGAGCGAAGGATCGGTGAAGGCCCTGAACACCAGCTGGCGCGGCGCATTGAACACGCGCGACATCTGAATCGCGTGTGATCCCGGTTCGGCAATCACGTTAAGTTTGGTCATCTTGCTTCTCCTCCTGTTGCAGGGTGTTTAAAAGGGTGTCCAGACGGTCGTAGCGCTCCGACCACAGATGACGATAGGGTTCCATCCAGGCATCGATCTCCGCCAGTGGTTCGGCGTTCAGCATGTACCAGCGGCGCTGCGCATCCTGCCGTACATGGACAAGATCAACCTCGCGCAGCACGCGCAGGTGTTTGGAGATCAGCGGTTGGCTGATCTTTAACTGCTCGACCAGTTCGCCGACCAGGTGCGGGCGTTCACGCAGCAGATCGAGGATTCGTCGCCGCGTTGGGTCAGCCAGTGCTTCATACGTCGTCATCATGGAGATAATATACCATATTGGTTATATAACTGTCAATGCATATAAGAGGATTCATTGAAAATCAGTGTTAATCGCATCTGTGCCAGAAACAGGACAGATTTTAGCCTGAATATGACCGACAATGAAAAGGCGTGAACACATCGAGCGTGGTGAAAATCAGGGAGATGTACGGGCGCAGCACGCTACGCCCCTACCAATGACGTCCTCGAGATACACCACTCCCGAACACACATTTACAAACGACTAAAGGAGAGGAGAACACCAATGCCTATTCAGCGGTTGAGTCCGGATACGATGCACAAAAACCCAGCGTTTGCCCAGCTCGCCACCGTCAGTGGTGGGATGACGCTGGTCTTCGTTGGCGGGCAGAACGGTGTGACGAAAGATGGGAAACTTGTGGGCAGAGATGTCGTCACCCAGTCAGAGCAGGCGCTGCGCAACGTTCAGCTTGCGCTGGAAGCGGCAGGCGCGACCTTTCATGATGTGGTGAAATTCACGATTTATCTGGTGCAGGGGCACTCCCTACAGGATGCTTATGGCGCCGTTGGCCGCGTCATCCCCAAAGACGTACCGCCTGCGACCGTCTCAGTGCTGATTGTGGCCGGGCTTGCCAACCCCGATTATGTGATCGAGATCGAAGCAGTCGCCGCAGTCGCCGCAGTCGCCGCAGTCGAAAACCGGAGCGAACCGTGATGAGCGAACCAACACCTGTTGGCAAGACCAGATCACAGGGCTGGGAAACAGGCGTGCGGCGCACCTTTCCCCTTCGTCCGGCGCGTGCCTGGGCGCTGCTGACCAGACAGCCGGGGCTGGGTTACTGGTTGGGGACGGGGGTGGAATTCCCGCTGCAAAAAGGCGATACCTTCACCACTGTCGAGGGGACAAAGGGCGAAATCCGCAGCTACAGCCAGGGTGAACTAATTCGGATGCGCTGGCAGCCGCCGGAGTGGGACTTCGAGTCCACGCTGCAAATTCGTGTGCTGCCTGCAAAAACAGGCGCGACCATCAGCTTTCATCATGAACTGCTGCAAAACGCCGACCAGCGCGAAGCGATGCGCCAGCGGTGGACAGAAGTGCTGGAAAAGCTGTACGCGCTGGTTGAAAAGGACTCGCAGGGTTAAGTCGTCAGCTTGCCTTCTGCTGGCACAATCGGCAGGCAGGAGTCGCGCACCAGCAGATCAACTGGCAGCACGGTATCGCGGGTGGCAGGTTTAGTAGAGCCGTCGATGATGTCCAGCAGCAGACTGGCCGCCCGCCAGCCAAGTTCATAGGGGCGCTGCGCCGCCACCGTGAGGAACGAGCGCGGGAAAATGGGCAGATCGTCGAACGCCACCAGCGAAATATCTTCCGGCACACGCAGCCCCAGCTCGTCCAATGCTGAGAGTACCCCTGCCGCGATGAAGTTGTTGACGGCGAAGAGGGCGGTAGGGCGGGCGCTTTTCAGCACATCCATCGTCATGGCATAACCGCCTTCTGGCCGATACTGCCCGAAGAATATTAAGTTCTCGTTGGGTACGAACCCCGCCTCCTGCATGGCACGGCGAAACCCGGCGAGACGCTGCTGCGTGGTGATGATCTCAAACGGGCCGCACAGCATTGCGATTTCCCGATGGCCGAGTTCCAGCAGATAGCGCGTCAGTTCATACGCCCCACTCTCGGAGTCGCTGCGCACCACATCCACTTCCGGCAGCAGACGATCCACTACCACAATCGGCACCTGCTGGCGCTGAATGGTGCGCACTTCTGCATCGCCCTGAATTGGCACCAGCAGAAAGCCGTCCATCTGGCGCTGAAGCAGCACGTTGACATAGTTTTCCAGCTTTTCCGGGTTTTCGTCCGTATTGCACAGCACCACGTTCACCGCCCGTTCGCTGCTGGCGTCCTCCACGCCCCGCGTTACCGCAGGCCAGAAGGGATTAGTGATGTCTGACACGAGCAGGGCGATGGTGTTGGTCTTCTTGGAGCGCAGGCTGCGCGAAAGGCCGTTGGGGACGTAGTGCAGTTCTTCGATGGCCGCTTCCACACGGGCGCGAGTCTCCGCACTGATGTAGCTGCTGTTGTTGATGACGCGCGACACCGTAATCGGGGCGACCCCGGCGCGGCGAGCAACATCATGAATGGTGGTTGCGCGTTTCTTTGCCAAAAAACATTTTCCTGACTTATGGTTCGATCATTTGACAGCGGGGAAGATCGTTGTCATAATCTGTCGTATGGTAAGGATACCATAAGTGCTACCAGTTTTGCTCTGTATTTAAAGGTTGGTATGGTATCGATACCACATCCGCCAATATAGCAAAGGAGTGGTCATCAGGCACATCGGGCACCAAAACACCCTACACTTCGCTGGCATTTTTGAATATTGCTTTTGGAGAGAAACCGTTATGAAAAACCGCAGAGTCCTCGTTCTGGCGCTGCTCGCCGTCATCCTCACCCTGGGCAGCGTAAGCCTCGTGACCGCACAGGATCAGCCCTTCGCCGGCGTTACCATCGACATCGTCACCTTCACCGGGCCACAGATTGCCGAACCGCTCCAGCGGCGCGCCCCCGAATTCCAGGAACTTACAGGCGCGACCGTCAACGTCGTGACCGTGCCATTCGCTGATCTGTATCAGACTATTCTGACCGATCAGGCCACCGGGACGAACAGCTATGAAGCGTTTGTGTTCGCGCCGCAGTGGATGGTGGACTACGTTGTCCCCGGCTATCTGGAAGACCTGACCCCTTATGTTGAAGCGGATGCCGATCTCCAGTGGGAAGATGTCGGCCAGTTCTTCCGCGAATTCAGCTCTACTTATGAAGGCAGCGTCTACACCATCCCCCTGGATGGCGACTTCCACATGGTCTACTACCGCATTGATGTGCTGGAAGAACTGGGGCTGGAACCGCCAACGACCTGGGATGAATATCTTGCCATCGCGGAAGCCGCCAACGGCATGGACATGAACGGCGACGGCGAAGGCGACTTCGGTTCGTGCATCGCCAAGAAGCGCGCTGAACAGGGCTACTGGTGGATCACGTCCATCGCCGCACCCTTCATCCAGACCCAGGGCACGTCGCAGGGCGCATTCTTCGACACCGAAACCTTCGCCCCGCTGGTCAATAACCCCGGCTTCATCCGTGCGCTGGAAATTTACAAGGCCACCAACGCCTTCGGCCCGTCTGATGAACTGGCAATCGGTGTCGGTGACACGCGCGGTTTATGGAAGGCCGGGCGCTGCGCCCTGACGCTGGACTGGGGCGATATTGGTTCCCTCTCGGTGGAAGAAGATTCGGTCGTCAACGGCCTGACGGGCGCGGTCATCACACCTGGATCAACCGAAGTCCTCGACCGCGCGACCAATACCCTGGTGGCGTGCGATGAAACCACCTGCCCCTTTGCCGTTGATGGCGTGAACCATGCACCCTTCGCCGCGTTCGGCGGTTGGTCGGGCGGCGTGAGCGCGGCGGTCGATCAGCAGGTGAAGGACGCGGCCTATGCTTTCTTCTCCTATATGGCGCAGCCCGCCCAGGCCAACACTGATGTAACGCTCGGTCGCACGGGCTTTAATCCCTATCGCGTTTCGCAGTTCCAGAACCTCGAACCCTGGCTGGCAGCGGGCTTTAGCGAAGAAGGCGCCGCCAACTACCTGGGCGCGATTGAAACCAGCCTGAACAATCCGAACATGGTGCTCGATCTGCGCGTCCCGCAGAACCAGCGCTATCAGCAGCAGGTGCTCGATGAAGTCATCAGCCGCTTCCTGGCCGATGAACTGACGGCAGAAGAAGCCGCCGCGGAAATCGAAGCCCGCTGGAACGAAATCACCGAAGAACTTGGTCTGGAAGCGCAGCAGGCGGCCTACAACGGGACGCTCGGCATCCAGGGCGGGAATTAAGCCCTACATCGATTGAGAAACATTTGTGTAGGAGCAAGGCATACCTCGCCCCTACTTCCTAGGGTCTGTCTGCAAGGTCGATTATCCTCACCCCTCAATTCCCTCTCCATTACATGGAGAGGGGAAGCTAAGCGAAGCGCAGCAGGGGTGAGGATGTCGGGCATCACCAAGAACGGGTTTGCAAACACGTCCTGGCATTGCTCAACCACCACACACCAGCAACACGCCTAATCATTAGGCCTAATCGTTCGCAGGATGGATGGGGCGGCGCACAAGCCTCAGCGAAGGCTGCTCCTATCCACCCCTGTGCTTGCAAGGAGCTTCCTCCCATGCGCGTTGAAGATCAACCCGCCCTTGCTGCGCCACTTCCCCGGTCGCAGTCTCGGTTTGGTGGGCGCATCTGGTCATCGTTCGACGATGGCGCGTCCAGCGTCCTGCTGCTGCCCGCCGTGTTTATCCTGCTGCTGATGGCGATTTTCCCGCTCATCATCTCGCTCTATCTGTCTTTCTCGCGCTTCCGGTTTGTGCGCGGAGGCTTTGAAATCAACTTTGTCGGTGTGCGAAATTATCAAAAACTTTTATTTGGAAGCGAGCAGCGCCACTTTTTAGGACGTTTTGGCGAAATTACCCCGCTGGGCTGGATTCTCCTCGCGCTGTTAGCGCTGGTGATGGCCTATCTGTTTTTCCAGTACATCACCAGCTCCCGCCGCACCATTTTCGGCCTTCTGATGCGGGTGCTGACGGTAGTGATTACCGGTGGACTGGCGTGGATGATCGTCAGCACCCTCAGCGGCAGAGGACTTCCCGGCACTCTGATCGTCACGCTGATTATGGTTTTCGGCAGCGTGACGCTGCAATATCTGATCGGTCTGGGGCTGGCGCTGCTGCTCACCCAAAACCTGCCGGGAAAGCGCTTTTTCCGCATCACCTTCCTGCTGCCGATGATGATCACGCCCGTCGGCATCGGCTTTCTGATGCGAATGCTGAGCAATACGACGCTGGGGCCGTTCTCTCCCCTGTGGCAGGCGGCGGGGCTGGGGGATTTTTCCTGGGTGGACAACGCCCACACCGCCCGCTTTACCATTATCCTGGGAGATGTGTGGCAGTGGACGCCGTTTATGTTCATCATTCTGCTGGCGGCGCTGGAAGGCGTTTCCAAAGAGACGATTGAAGCGGCGCTGGTGGATGGGGCAAATCGGCTTCAACTGTTCCGCAATATCATCATGCCGAGTATCGTCCCCGTCAGCACGACCGTTATCCTGATTCGGCTGATCGAAGCCTTTAAGATTGTGGACATTCCCAATGTGGTCACGGGCGGGGGGCCGGGCACGGCAACGGAAACCGTCACGCTCCATGCCTACAACTCGTGGCGGGCACTCGATCTGGGTGCGTCGGCGGCGCTTTCCTATCTGCTGCTGTTTGTGGTGACGTTCGTGGCGCTGGTGTTTGTGAACATTATCCGCCGTCGCGTTCTGGAGGCCGTATGACCGCAACGACCCGCACTCCCCGGCGCATGTTCGCCTCGTCGAATCCGTTCCAGCCCTCGCCATTCTGGACGATCATCTCCTACATCATCCTCGGTTTCTGGACGCTGGTGGTGCTTTATCCGCTGTACTGGCTGTTTATCACGTCCTTTAAGAATCAGGTGGACGTAAGCAGCGGGCCAAAGTATCTGCCCTTTGTCGATTTTCAGCCGTCAATGGCGACCTGGAATGAACTTGTCTTCCAGGCACGCGATCAGTTCGTGCTGCGCCCCTACACCAACACCATTCTGATCGGTATCCTGAGTTCGCTGCTGGCGCTGGTGATTGGGGCGGCGGCATCCTATGCGCTCAGCCGCTTCGAGTACCGTCCCAAGCCGGGATTGATCGTAACGTTTATCCTGTGTGTGGCGCTGATGATCCTGCTGATTGCGGCCAAAATCCCCTGGCCTGCTGCGGTCATCGCGGGGCTGGCGTTGTTTGTGCTGGTCGCGCAGACCATTGGTAAACGCTTTAAAGGCACGATGAACAACAATGACATCGCCTTCTGGATGGTATCGCAGCGAATGCTGCCGCCTGTCGCGGTCGTCATTCCCATCTATGTGATGTTCCAGCAGTTAGGCTTGCTGAATACGCATATCGGGCTGATTCTGGCTTACGTCGCCATTAATCTGCCGCTGGTGATCTGGTTCATGCGCGATTACTTCTCCAGCATCCCGCTGGAACTGGAAGAAAGCGCCTTCATCGACGGTGCCTCGCGCTATCAGGTGCTGTTCCGAATCGTGCTGCCGCTGTCAATGCCGGGGCTGGTTGCCACCTTCCTGATCGTGCTGGTGTTCGCCTGGAACGAATACACGCTGGCGCTGTTCCTCACGGGTGCAGAGACGCAGACTATGCCGCTGCTGGTGGCGGCGCAGAACGCCACACGCGGCCCGCAGTGGTGGAATATCTCCGTGCTGGTCACGCTGATGGTGCTGCCGATTGTGGTGATGGCAATTGCGCTGGAACGCTTCATTGCACGCGGTATTCTGGTCGGCGCGGTAAAGGGGTAGGGCAGGTATTGAACGGCAGAGGACGCGGAGAATAGAACTTACGCAGCTGGTGTTTTCGCCCTCACCCCAAACCCCTCTGCAAGAGGCGCTCTCCCTCAGGTAGAGGGGCTTAAAAACCATATCCTCCCCCTTCGCTCAAAGCGCAGCGACGGGAGCAGGGCGTCGTGAGGGTTTGCATAAGTTCTGAGATTTGTATACAAAATCTTGGCGCTCTTGGCGACTTGGCGGTTAAACTTATTTGGTGAAATGACAACGACTCGATGCTCAAAACACAACTCCTCCATCCAACTATCCTGAACGTCCTCGGCGCATCGGGACATGGCAGTGGGATTCTGATCGCGGACGGCAACTATCCCTTCATCACCCGTGCCAATCCCGCCGCCGAGCGCGTGTATCTGAACCTGATGCCGGGATTACTGAACGCGACCGACGTACTGAAAGCGCTGCTGACGGCCATTCCGGTCGAGGCCGCCCACGTCATGCGCCGCGACGACAGCGCACCCGTCCCCATCCATGACGAATTTCGTGCCCTGCTGCCGGGGATTGACCTGCACCAGCATGGCCGCTTCGACTTTTATGATCTGGCGCGTGGGTCGGATGTATCCCTGGTGATTGCGACAGGCGAACAGAGGGTATACGCCAACATTCTGCTGGTGATCGGTGTCGTGCCGCCGGGAGAGTCGCAGTAATGGCGACGGTGGTCGTGATGCCCCGGCAGGGGAACACGGTGGAAAGCTGCGTGATCGCACAATGGCGCAAGGCAGCGGGCGACGCGGTGAAGAAGGGCGAACCGCTGCTGGATATCGAAACCGACAAGGCGCTGATGGAAGTGGAAAGCCCGGCAGATGGGACGCTGCTGGCGATTTTTGCCCCGCCAGGCGCGGAAGTGCCGGTGATGGCGAATATCGCCGTGATCGGTCAGGCAGGCGAAAGCGTCGAAGAATTTCGCCCAGCAGGAACAGCACAGGCACCCACCTCACACCCATCTGCTCCTCAGACCGTTTCCCTTCCCGCAACCGTGCCTGCGCCCATTCCCCAGTGGAACGGCGGGCGCATCCCGATTTCGCCTCGCGCACGGGGATTAGCCGCTGAAAAGGGCGTGGATGTGACCGCGCTCAGCGGCAGTGGGCCGGAAGGCCGAATCATCGAGCGCGATGTGCAGGCCGCGCTGCAACAGACTTCGCCCATGACGCGCACCGCCCGCTATCTTGCCCCACAAGGTGCGCCGCTCCCAGCCAATGGCAGCGGCCTCGGCGGACGCATCACCACCGATGATCTGCGAAATCCCCTGCCACAGGAACAGGCACCCACGCCACCACAGACCGCAGAAGAAGACGTTCGCATCATTCCGATGACGGGTGTGCGCAAGGTCACGGCACAGCGCATGCTCCAATCGCTGCAAACGACCGCGCAGTTGACGCTCAATGCCTCTGCGGATGCCCGCGCCCTGCTGGATTATCGCAAGCGGCTGAAGGCAAGTCCGGAAGCACTCGGCCTGCAAACGATTACGATCAACGATCTGGTACTGTTCGCGGTGTCGCGGGTGCTGCCGGAATACCCCGATCTGAACGCCACGCTGAGCGATAACACCATCATGCAGTACAAACGAGTCCATCTCGGCTTTGCGGTCGATGCCCCGCGTGGGCTGCTCGTCCCGGTTATTCAACGGGCAGATACACTCAGCCTGAAAGCGCTGGCCGCCGAAGCCAAACGCCTTGCCGGGCTGGCGGCTGAAGGCAAACTCCCGCCGGATGTAATGACCGGCGGCACCTTTACCGTGAGCAACCTGGGCAGCTTCGGAATCGAAAGCTTTACGCCCGTGCTGAATCCGCCGCAGGTGGCGATTCTGGGCGTGGGCGGTGTGCATCTCAAGCCTGTCGAGCGCGACGGTGAGGTGCAGTTCATCCCGCATCTGGCGCTGTCGCTGACCATCGATCATCAGGCCGTCGATGGCGCACCGGGCGCACGCTTCCTGCAAGCGCTCTCGCAGGCGATTGCCAACTTTGATCTGCTGCTGGCGATGGGCGGATAGGTACGATGGCCGATACCCACGACCTTATCATTATTGGCGGCGGACCGGGCGGTTATGTCGCGGCGGAGCGGGCAGGCGCGGCGGGCAAAAACGTGCTGCTGATCGAACGCGCACATTTAGGCGGGACGTGCCTGAACGCGGGCTGTATCCCGACCAACACGCTGCTGCACTCGGCCAAACTCTACAGCAAAATCCAGAACGCGTCGCACTACGGCGTCCATGCCGACAACGCCCGCTTCGATCTTGCCGAAGTGATGGGGCGCAAACGCCGTGTGATTCAAACGCTGCGCAACGGTGTGGCCTATCAGATGGCACGGCATCATGTCACGGTGCGGGCAGGGGAAGCGGCCTTTGTTGACCGTCAGACGGTGCAGATCGAAGGCGACCTTTTCACCGCGCCCAACATCATCATCGCAACCGGGGCGCATCCGGTCTGGCCGGACGTGCCGGGGATCGAACACGCCGTCACGACCACCCAACTGCTCGACCGCGAAACGTTGCCCGCTGAAATGGTCATCCTGGGCGCGGGGCCGCTGGCCGTTGGCCTCGCCGCCATTTACGGGATGATCGGCGTGAAGGTCAGCCTTGTCTCCCCCGAAGCGCGTCTGCTGCCCGACCACGACAGCGAACTCGTCCACCTGCTGCTGCTGGAACTGCACAACGTCACGCTGCATCTGGAAAGCGATGTACAGCGCATCACGCCCGACAGCGTGACCGCCGCGCACAAGGGGCATCAACTCACGCTCCCGGCGGATACTATCGTCATCTGTGGGCAGCGCGTGCCGAACGTCGAAGGGTTGGGGCTGGAGCACACCGGACTGGACTACAGCGCGGCAGGCATCTTGGTTGATGAACAGCAGCGCACCAATCTGCCCGGCGTGTATGCCATCGGTGACGTGACCGGGAGGGCGATGTGGGCACACGCCGCATCGCGTATGGCAGAGGTCGCCGTGAATCATCTGCTTGGGATTCCCGACCGCTTCCGGGTTCATGCCATGCCGTCCGTCGTCTACAGTGACCCGGAGATTGCCTCAGTCGGATTGACCGCCGACCAGGCGACCGCACAGGGGTTCCGCGTCAAAGTGGGGCGGCTGCCGCTGAGCGCCAATGGCCGCTGGGTGATCGAGAATGAAGGGCGGCGTGGTCTGTGCAAGGTGGTGGTGGATGCGGATACAGGGCGCTTGCTCGGTGTGCATCTGCTCGCGCCCAACGCGCCCGATCTGATCTTCGGCGCGGCGGCTATGCTGGAAGACGAATTCCGCACCGCTGATCTCAAACAGGTGTTGTTCGCGCATCCCACTGTGTCCGAAATCTTGAAAGACTCCGTTTACGAACTCAGGTAAGAAATCAACATGCCAAAATCGATTCTGATTGACCCGGTGGCGCAGCGCAGCCCTTCTGTCCTGCGCGCCCCGGAAATTCCTGTAAACGCTTATCAGGCCGACCCCTCGCGTGAGGCTGATCTGTATGGCTCGGCTGATCTGGCGCAGATGTACCGCGACATGGTGACGATCCGCGAGTTCGAGACGATGCTCGACCGCATCAAGCGCGAGGGTGCGTACTTCGGCATCGACTACAACCATAAAGGCCCCGCGCATCTGTCCATCGGGCAGGAAGGCACGGCGGTTGGGCTGTGCTATCACCTCAACCTGGACGATTTCATTTTCGGGTCACACCGCAGTCATGGCGAAATCCTGGCGAAAAGCCTGCGGGCGATTGCGCTGATGGACGATGATGCGCTGCTGCGGGTGATGGAAACCTACCTCGACGGCGCGGTGCTGCGCGTAGTGGAGACGTTCTCGCAGGGGAAAACAGTCAGGGAACTGGCCGTGAATTACGTCCTGTACGGGACGCTGGCCGAGATCTTCGGGCGGGCGACGGGCTTCAATCAGGGCATGGGCGGGTCGATGCACGCCTTCTTCCCGCCCTTTGGCGTGATGCCTAACAACGCCATCGTCGGTGGCAGCGCGGATATTGCCGTCGGCGCAGCACTGTTCAAGCGCGTGAATCGCAGACCGGGCATCGTGATCGCCAACATCGGGGACGCATCAATGGGCTGCGGGCCGGTGTGGGAAGCGATGATGTTCGCGGCGATGGATCAGTACAAAACGCTCTGGGATGAATCCGTCGGGGGCAGGCCGCCGATCCTGTTCAACTTCATCAACAACTTCTACGGCATGGGTGGGCAGCCGTTCGGCGAGACGATGGGCTTCGGGATGCTGGCGCGGGTGGGGCTGGGTGTGAATCCCGAAGCCATGCACGCCGAGCGGGTAGACGGCTATAACCCGCTGGCCGTCGCGGAGGCCATCGCGCGTAAGAAAGCGATTCTGCTGGCGGGTGAGGGGCCGGTGCTGCTGGACACCGTGACGTACCGCTTCTCCGGACATTCGCCGTCGGATGCGTCCTCCTACCGCGAACGCGAGGAAGTCGAACGCTGGCGCGAACAGGACTCGCTGGTGACATTCCGGCGCTACCTGCTGGAAAACGACCACACGCAAGAAACTGACCTGGAAACGTTCCAGGCAGAAATGGTCGAGCGCTTGCAGCACGTCCTCCGCGCCGCGATCTCGCCTGATCTCTCCCCGCGCGTGAAGACCACCATCGACACCATTGGCGGGTTCATGTTCTCCAACGGCGTCAAAGACCGGATGGCAGACGGACAGCCGGAAGTTCTGATCCCCAAAGAGGAAAGCCGCCTGAGTGTGACGCAGGCCAAGTCCCGTTCAGGACTGGACGAGCAGGGCAAGCCGCTGCCGAAGCTGAAGTGCCTCACGTATGCCGAAGCGCTCTATGAAGCGATGATGCACCGCTTCTATGAAGACCCGACCATGATCGCGTATGGCGAGGAAAACCGCGACTGGGGCGGGGCATTCGGCGTGTATCGTGGGCTGACGGAATGCCTGCCCTATCACCGTCTGTTCAATTCACCGATTTCCGAAGCGGCGATTGTCGGCACGGCGGTGGGCTATGCCCTCAGCGGCGGTCGCGTCGTGGCGGAACTCATGTACTGCGACTTCATGGGGCGGGCGGGCGACGAGGTATTCAACCAGATGGCGAAGTGGCAGGCCATGAGCGCGGGTGTGCTGCAAATGCCGCTGGTGCTTCGTGTGTCCGTCGGGTCGAAGTACGGGGCACAGCACTCGCAGGACTGGTCATCGCTGGTGGCGCATATCCCCGGCCTTCAGGTGATGTTCCCCGCGACGGCCTACGACGCGAAAGGGATGCTCAACCTGGCGCTGCACGGCACCGACCCGGTCGTGTTCTTCGAGAGCCAGCGCCTTTATGCCGAGCCGGAAACGGTTGTCCCCGGCGGTGTCCCGGTGGATTACTATGAAGTGCCGCTGGGCGAACCTGCCGTGCGCCGTGCCGGGAAGGACATCACGCTGGTGACGATTGGCGCGACGCTCTACCGTGCGCTGGAAGCCGCTGCCGACTTAGAGACGAAATACGGCCTGAGCGCCGAAGTCATCGACACTCGCTTTATCAATCCGCTGAATTATGAGCGCATTCTGGAATCGGTGAAGAAGACCGGGCGGGTGGTGCTGGCGTCGGATGCCTGTGAGCGTGGGTCATTCCTGCACACGATGGCGTCCACAATCTCGCAACTGGCATTCGATGATCTGGATGCGCCCGTCGTGGTGGTCGGGGCGCGGAACTGGATTACGCCGCCGGCAGAACTGGAAGATGCCTTTTTCCCGCAGAAGGAATGGATTCTGGACACGATTCATGAGCGCGTTCTACCGCTGCCCGGTCACACGGTCACGACGGTGCAGACGCGCGGGGAAATCCTGCGGCGCAATCGGCTGGGGGTATGAAGCTGGTTTTCCGAGACATGGGTTGGGGCTTATGCAAACCCTCAATCCCACAAGCAAAACGGCGCACCCTGCTCCCCTTGTTCTGAGGGGGAAAGGGAAGAGTATTGTGTTTAAGCCCCTCTGCCTGAGGGAGAGGGGTTTGGGGTGAGGGCGAACAAGAGGATTATTCCGCCAGAATCGCCTCAATTGCGTTTTGCTCGTCTTCGCTCAGGGAGAGGTTGTCCAACGCGCCGACAATATCCTCAATCTGGCTGACCTTGCTCGCGCCGATCAGCACCGAGGTCATGGCGGGCAGGCGCAGAATCCACACCGTCGCAAGCTGTGCCAGCGTTTGGCCGCGCTGCTGCGCGATGTCGTTCAGCCGCCGCACCTTGCTCAGCACCGACTCGGTAATCTGGCCTTCGGTCAGGAACGGCGATTCGCCCGCCGCCCGCGAGTCCTGTGGGATGCCGTTCAGATAGCGGTTGGTCAGCAAGCCCTGCGCCAGCGGCGAGAACGGAATGCAGCCGATGCCTTCTTCCGTCAGCACATCCACCAGGCCGTTTTCAATCCAGCGATCAAACATATTGTAGCGCGGCTGATGAATCAGGCATGGTGTCCCCAGTTCGCGCAGAATCCGCGCCGCTTCCCGCGTCTGCTCGGCGGAATAGGAGCTGATGCCCACGTACAGTGCCCGCCCGCTGCGCACAGCATAATCCAGCGCGGACATGGTTTCTTCCAGCGGCGTGTCGGGGTCGGGGCGGTGGCTGTAGAAGATGTCCACATAATCCAGCTTCATGCGCTTGAGGCTCTGGTCGAGGCTGGCGATCAGGTACTTGCGCGACCCCCATTCGCCATACGGCCCCGGCCACATCCGATAACCCGCTTTGGAGGAGATAATCAGCTCGTCGCGGTAGGGGCGGAAGTCCTGTTCCATGATGACGCCGAAATGCTCCTCGGCGGAACCGGGCGGAGGGCCATAATTGTTGGCGAGGTCGAAGTGGGTGATGCCCAGGTCGAAGGCACGGCGCAGCATCGCCCGCGCATTTTCCTGTGTATCCACCCCGCCGAAGTTGTGCCACAGGCCGAGCGCCACCGCCGGGAGCAGCAGGCCGCTCCTGCCGCTGCGACGATAGTGCATCTGGTCATATCGTTGTTCTGCTGCCAAGTAAACCATGATGAATCATCCTCCGCGTTCTCCGCGTCTCACTAAAAGCATAAGAAGAATTTAACCACAGAGAACACAGAGGTCACAGAGATCAAATTCAAAATCTTGGCGTACTTTGCGTCTTGGCGGTTCAATCTTTTCAATGCTGTTTGCACCTTTATGCTATGGTCTGATGCGATACGCCGCGTCATTCCAGCGCAGTTCATTCTTGAACGCCGGGAGCGTCGTAGCGTCGTCGATCAGCAGAAATTCGACATCGGCCATTTCCGCGAAGTCTGCCAGATGCTCCGCCGTAAGTGCCTGGCTGAACCCGGTGTGATGTGCGCCACCCGCATAAATCCACGCCGCCGCCGCGATTTTGAGATTGGGTTTGGGAATCCAAAGCGCCCGCGCCACAGGGAGTTTGGGCAGCGGGGCGTCCGGCGGGACGACCTCGACGGCGTTCACAACCAGCCGGAAGCGCTCTCCCATATCAATCATCGAGGCGTTGATGGCCGCGCCGGGACGGGTGTTGAACACCAGCCGTGCCGGGTCTGCCTTGCCGCCGATCCCCAGCGGATGCACTTCGAGCGATGGCTGTCCGTCTGCAATGCTGGGGCAGACTTCCAGCATATGGGCGCCCAGCACCTTCATGCCGTCCGGGTGCAGATGATAGGTGTAGTCCTCCATGAACGAGGTGCCGCCCTCTAACCCCTCGGCCATCACCTTCATGGTGCGCAGCAGCGCGGCGGTCTTCCAGTCGCCTTCCGCGCCGAAGCCGTAGCCTTCTGCCATCAAGCGCTGCACCGCGAGGCCGGGAAGCTGTATCAGCCCGTGCAAATCCTCAAAGGTGGTCGTAAAGGCGCGGAAGCCGCCGCTTTCCAGAAAATGCCGCAGCCCGATCTCAATGCGCGCCGCCTCGCGTATGGACGCATGACGGTCGCCGCCGCGCCGTAAATCCGCCGCAAGCGTGTACTGTTCCTCATAGGTCTGCACGAGCGCGTCGATCTCGCTGTCGGCCACCTGCTGCACCACCTGCACCAGATCGCCCACGCCGTAGCCGTTTACCGCGTAGCCGAAACGCGCCTGCGCTTCCACCTTGTCGCCTTCTGTGACCGCCACCGAACGCATGTTGTCTCCGAAGCGTGCCACCTTCAGCGTTTGCGACTCCGCCCATGCGCCCGCCGCCCGCGCCCAGGAATCCAACTGCGCCTGCATATCGGTATCCTGCCAGTGCCCGACGATCACTTTCCGGTTCAGGCGTAAACGGCTCATCATGAAGCCGAATTCGCGGTCGCCGTGCGCGGCCTGGTTCAGGTTCATAAAGTCCATGTCGATGTCTGCCCAGGGGATGTCGCGGTTGTACTGGGTGTGCAGATGCGCCAGCGGCTTTTTGAGGACGGTCAGCCCGGCAATCCAGTTCTTCGCCGGGGAGAAGGTGTGCATCCAGGCGATCAGCCCGGCACAGCGTTCGTCGGCGTTGGCCTCCAGGCAGACGCGGCGGATGTCCTCGGCGGTGGTCAGCACCGGCTTGAACACAATATTGAGCGCGAGACGCCCGGTTGCGTTCAGGGCTGCCACAATCTCCTGCGAGTGCTGCGCGACCTGCTCAATGGCCTGCGGGCCGTAAAGATGCTGGCTGCCCGTGAGGAACCACAGTTCGTACTGCTTGAGGGTGGTCAAAGTCATCGTAACCCACGCCTTTCGTTGGCTCAGGAAAGAAGCCGTATTGTAGCCAATATCCCACGTTCCAGCGTACAGGCCAGCAGCGGTGTTTTCCTCAATTGATCTTGATAGTTTCTTGATCTTTTCATCCAACATCCTAGCGCACTTTTGATGGGTGAGCGTGTTACAACTATAGCATCCACATTCAGGAGGAAGATTCGATGGACCTTGTTTACCTCGCGTTGATCGTGGTGTTCTTTGCCCTTTGCTGGGGCTTTGTCGAACTGTGTGACCGGGTTTAGGCACACGAAGGGGAGGGGAGATGACCGCACTATACCTCATCGTAGGACTCATCGCACTGGCGCTGCTGGTTTACCTGGTGGTCGCCTTGCTTAGACCGGAGCTGTTCTCATGACACTCATCGGTGTTTTACAACTGGTTGTTTTCATGGTCGTGCTGCTCTTGTGCGTTCGGCCACTTGGTAGTTACATGGCGAACGTCTATGAAGGGACTTCTGCCGTTAATCGCATTTTCGGCCCTGTCGAGCGCGTGATTTACCGTTTGTTCGGGACTCGCGAAAACACGGAGATGAACTGGAAAACGTATGCGCTGGCGTTTCTGGCGTTCAACGTCTTCGGTCTGCTGCTGGTCTATCTGTTCCAGCGCGTTCAGGGGTCGCTCCCGCTGAACCCGGCAGGCTTGGGCGCAGTGACACCGGATTCGTCCTTCAACACCGCCATCAGCTTTGCCAGCAATACCAACTGGCAGGGCTACGGTGGTGAAGCCACCATGAGCTACCTGACGCAAATGCTGGGCTTGACGGTGCAGAATTTTGTCTCTGCTGCGTCGGGGATGGCGGTGCTGGTGGCGCTCATTCGCGGGCTGCGCGGGCGCACGGTGCAGAACATCGGCAACTTCTGGGTCGATCTCACCCGTTCGGTGCTGTACATCCTGCTGCCACTGTCGATTGTCGTGGCCGTGTTTCTCGTCTCGCAGGGCGTGGTGCAGACCTTTAACGATTACGCCACCGCGCAGGTGGTGGATGAAACCGCGCTGACAGATGGAGAGGGTAATCCGGTCACGGAACAGGTCATCGCGGTCGGGCCAGCGGCTTCGCAGATTGCGATTAAGCAGCTTGGCACCAACGGCGGCGGCTTCTTCAATGTGAATTCGGCGCATCCGCTGGAGAATGCGACTCCGCTCTCCAACTTCGTCCAATGTCTCGCCATCCTCATTATCCCGGCGGCGCTGTGCTACACCTTTGGGAAGATGGTGGGTGATACGCGGCAGGGCTGGGCGGTGCTGGCGGCCATGACGCTGATTTTCGTCGTGCTGCTGGCGGTGGTGTTTGTGGCGGAAACGGCAGGCAATCCCAACTTCCCGGAAGTGGTTGACCAGACCGCCAGCGATACGAACCCCGGCGGCAACATGGAAGGCAAGGAAACACGCCTGGGCGTTCCCACCTCGGCGCTGTGGGCGGCGGTGACAACGGCAGCCTCCAACGGCTCGGTCAATTCCATGCACGACTCCTACACGCCGCTGGGTGGCCTTGTCCCGATGTGGCTGATGCAGCTTGGTGAGGTCGTCTATGGCGGGGTTGGCTCTGGCCTGTACGGGATGCTGATGTTTGCCATCGTCGCCGTGTTTATCTCCGGGCTGATGGTCGGGCGCACACCCGAATATCTGGGCAAGAAGATCGAAGCGTTCGAGATGAAGATGGCCTCGCTGGTCATCCTGATCCCCTGCGCGACGGTGTTGATTGGCACGGCGATTGCGGTTGTGAGTGAAGGCGGTCGCGCCACGATTTGGAACACCGAGCCTGCCGCGCATGGCTTCAGCGAAGTGCTCTATGCCTTCTCATCCGCCGGGAACAACAACGGCAGCGCCTTCGCTGGCCTGGGCGCGAATACACCGTTCTATAACACAGCGCTGGGCTTTGCCATGCTGTTCGCACGCTACTGGCTGGTGATCCCCACGCTGGCGATTGCCGGGTCGCTCGCGGCCAAAAAGATCGTTCCTGCCAGTGATGGGACACTGCCGACGCATACAGGGCTGTTCGTGACGATGCTGATCGCGGTGGTGATTATCGTCGGCGCACTGACGTTCATCCCTGCGCTGGCGTTGGGGCCGATTGTCGAACATCTGCTCATGGTAGCAGGCTGAGTGTGCAGGAAAGGAATAAATCATGACATTCGAAACAAAAGCCAAAGCACGCCCGCTGTTTGATCCGCCAATTATTCGGCGCGCGCTGGTAGACTCGGTGGTAAAGCTGAACCCACGTCAGCAGATTCGTAACCCGGTGATGTTCATTGTGCTGATTGGCGCGGTGATTACAACCGTGCTGTTTATCCTGGCAGTGCTGGGGCAGGGCGAGGCGGCGCAGGCGGCGCTGAACGCGGGCGCGACGACTGAAGAAGCACGGGCAGCCTCCCGCGAGTCGGCCAGCTTTATCTTCGCAATTTCGGTCTGGCTGTGGTTCACCGTGCTGTTTGCCAATTTTGCAGAGGCGATGGCCGAAGGGCGCGGCAAGGCTCAGGCTGATACACTGCGCAAGGCGCGGCGTGACGTGACCGCCAAAAAGCTCAGCAGCCCGCAGCGCAATGCGAAGTTCACGCAGGTGAGCGCGGGGACGCTGCGCAAGGATGATGTGGTGCTGGTGGAAGCGGGTGACATCATCCCCGGTGATGGCGACGTAATCGAAGGCGTGGCTTCGGTTGATGAAAGCGCCATCACAGGCGAGAGCGCCCCGGTCATCCGCGAGAGCGGCGGCGACCGCAGCGCCGTGACGGGCGGGACGCGCGTCCTCTCTGACTGGCTGATCGTGCGGATTTCGACCAATCCCGGCGAATCCTTCCTTGATCGGATGATCGCGATGGTGGAAGGGGCGAAGCGCCAGAAGACGCCGAACGAAATCGCGCTCAGCATTCTGCTGTCGGTGTTCACCATCATCTTCCTGCTGGCGACCATGACGCTGCTGCCGTTTTCGATCTTCGCGGTGGACTACACCGGGCAGGGGAGTCCGGTGCCCGTCGCCATCCTGATCGCGCTGCTGGTCTGCCTGATCCCGACCACGATTGGTGGTCTGCTCTCTGCCATTGGGATTGCCGGGATGGATCGCATGATCCAGGCCAACGTCATTGCTACCTCTGGCCGGGCGGTGGAAGCGGCGGGGGATGTGGATGTGCTGCTGCTGGATAAGACCGGGACGATCACGCTGGGCAACCGGCAGGCCACTGACTTTATCCCCGCGCAGGGGGTGACGGCGGAACAACTGGCGGACGCAGCACAGATTTCTTCACTGGCCGACGAAACACCGGAAGGCCGCAGCATTGTGGTGCTGGCGAAGGATCGCTTTAAGCTGCGCGAACGCAACATCAATGAACTGGGCGCGACCTTCATCCCGTTCACCGCACAGACGCGCATGAGCGGTGTTGACCTGAACGGGCGGCAGATTCGCAAGGGCGCGGCGGACGCGGTCAAGCGCTATATCGAAGAACAGGGCGGCCAGTTCCCCCCGGCGGTACAGACGGCGGTGGATGAGGTGGCGCGTAAGGGCGCAACGCCGCTGGTGGTGGCGGAAAACACCCGCGTGATGGGCGTGATTCAGCTCAAGGACATCGTGAAGGGCGGCATCAAGGAACGCTTCGGCGAACTCCGCAATATGGGTATCAAGACCGTGATGATTACGGGCGACAACCCCCTGACAGCGGCGGCCATCGCGGCAGAGGCCGGGGTCGATGACTTCCTGGCGCAGGCCACGCCCGAAGCCAAGCTGAAGCTCATCCGCGAACAGCAGGAAGGCGGGCGGCTGGTTGCCATGACGGGCGACGGCACCAACGATGCCCCGGCGCTGGCACAGGCCGATGTGGCGGTGGCGATGAACAGCGGTACGCAGGCGGCCAAGGAAGCGGGCAATATGGTCGATCTGGACTCCAACCCGACCAAGCTGATTGAGATCGTGGAGATCGGCAAGCAGCTTCTCATGACACGCGGCGCACTGACGACCTTCAGCATCGCCAACGACGTGAGCAAGTACTTCGCCATCATCCCGGCGGCCTTTGCCACGATCTACCCGGAACTGGAAGCGCTGGACATCATGCGCCTTTCTACGCCCAACAGCGCGATTGCGTCGGCGGTGATCTTCAACGCGCTCATCATCATCTTCCTGATTCCGCTGGCGCTGCGTGGGGTGAAGTATCGTCCGGTGGGCGCGTCGGTGCTGCTGCGCAATAACCTGCTGGTCTACGGCCTGGGTGGGCTGATTGCGCCCTTTATTGGCATCAAAGTCATCGACCTGATCCTCACGGCTCTGGGTTGGGTTTAATCAGAGAGAGACAAAACCATGAGCGCAAATCAAACTTCAACCACGAGCGCGAGCACCAATACAGGCATTGACTGGCGACAGGTGATCGTCCCGGCGGTGGTGTCCATCCTGTTTTTCACGCTGCTGACCGGTCTGCTCTATCCGGCGGTGATTACGGGCATTGCCCAGGTCGTCTTCCCAAATCAGGCCAATGGCAGCCTGATCGAGGATGCCAGCGGGAATGTGATCGGTTCGGAACTGATCGGCCAGCAGTTCAGTGATCCGGTCTACTTCTGGGGACGGCTCTCGGCCACTGGCCCGGTGCCCTATAACGGCGCGATTTCCTCCGGCTCCAATTATGGCCCGCTGAACCCGGCGCTGATCGGGGAAGAGGGTACGGTGCAAAGCCGCATCACTGCACTGGAAGAAGCCAACGCCGCGGCAGGTGTCAGCGTTGATACGGCGATCCCGGTTGATCTGGTCACAGCATCGGGCAGTGGGCTTGACCCGCACATCAGCCCGGCAGCGGCGCAGTATCAGCTTCCCCGCGTGGCCGCGCTGCGCGGGATTGACGAGACGACGCTGCAAGCACTGGTGGATGAATTCACCGAGGGGCGAACACTGTTGATTCTGGGCGAACCGCGTGTGAACGTGCTGCGGCTCAACCTGGCGCTGGACGAGCAGTACCCGGTTGATGGCGGCGGTGCAGCCGTTCCATCCACCGAAGCGGAAGCGACGGCTGAACCAACTGTCGAAGTCACCCCTGATGCAACCGCTGAAGGCGAGTAAGATCAGACCTTTGAAAGTGTGGCAAGGGGCTGGCACGAAACCGCCAGCCCTTTGCCGCCTGTAATCCTGTACGTGAGGAAGGTGGTCGCCCATATGAACCCGTATCATCTTATTCAGTACGGTGTGTTTCTGGTCGTGCTGCTGCTATGCGTCAAACCCGTTGGAATTTACCTTTACCGGGTGTTTGAAGGCAAACCGACTGCCCTGGATTTTCTGCTGCGGCCTGTGGAACGGCTGTTATATCGTTTGCTGCGGGTGAACCCGGCGAACGAGATGACATGGCGCGATTATACCCTCGCATTCATTGTCTTTACCCTCTGTGCGGCGGGCTGGCTGTTTGCCCTGCTGATGGTGCAGTCACTTCTGCCCGAACACAACCCCGCTCTGCTGACCACCCCCATGACACCTGACCTTGCCCTGAATACGGCCATCAGTTTTTCCACCGGAACCACCTGGCAGGCCTACGGTGGTGAAACCACGCTGACCTATCTGAGCCAGGCGCTCGGCCTGGTCAGCCAGAATTTTTTCGCGGGTGGCGCGGGGCTGGCAGTAGGCATCGCCTTTATACGCGGGCTGGCGCGGGAGCAGGGGACTACGCTTGGCAATTTCTGGGTCGATCTGACACGCGCGATCCTGTGGGTGCTGCTGCCGCTCTCGGTTCTGGTCGCGCTGCTGCTGGTGTGGCAGGGGGTGCCATTGAACCTTAATCCCTACACTCAGGCGGCGACTGTGCAGGGGGAAACGCAGACGCTCCCACAAGGTCCCATCGCCGCGCTGGAGAGCATCAAAAATCTTGGGACGAACGGCGGCGGTTATTTCAACACCAACGCTGCGCATCCCTATGAAAACCCGACACCGCTGACCAACATGATCGAATTGTGGTCGATTGTCGTGCTGCCCGCCGCGCTGACCTACACTTTTGGCCGGATGATCGGGCGTACTTCGCAGGGGTGGTTCCTGCTGGCGGTGATGACGCTGCTCTTCGTCGTTGGCCTGGGCATCACGGGGCTGGCCGAGCAGCAGGGCAACCCCCGCATCACAGCTCTCGGTGTGGATTCAACCTTAAGTACGGCACAACCGGGCGGCAACATGGAAGGCAAGGAGGTGCGCTTTGGAATTCATGGGTCAGCGCTGGCCGCTGTGACCACCTCCAATGGCGCGACGGGTTCCTATAATTCCATGCACGACAGCTACACGCCGCTGGGCGGGATGGTGCCGCTGGTGAATATGCTGCTGGGCGAACTGATTTATGGCGGAGTCGGCACCGGGATTTACAGTATGGTGATGCTGGTGCTGATTAGTGTCTTTATCAGCGGGCTGATGATTGGGCGCAGCCCTGAATATCTGGGGAAGCCGGTGAGCGTGGATGAGATCAAGCTGGTCGGCCTGTATCTGATCCTGAGTGCTGCCGTAATTCTGCCGCTGACTGCACTGGCCGTGCTGCTGCCCGCTGGCCGGGCGGGGCTGGTGACAAACCAGGGTGCGCACGGCTTTACCGAAATCTTCTACGCCTACACCTCGTCCTTCGCCAATAACGGGCAGAACTTTGCCGGGCTGAACGCCAACAGCGTGTTCTATAACCTGACCACCGCCCTTGCGATGCTGGCCGGGCGAATAGGTTTGGCGACACTGGCGCTGGCGCTCGCGGGGCTGTTTGTTCAGCAGCGCTGCAGGCCGCCTTCTTCGGGGATGCTGCCTACCGATGGCTTTACGTTTGGGGTCGTCCTGATTGCGGTGATTTTCATCGTTGGTGCGTTGAGCTTCTTCCCGGCGCTGGCGCTGGGGCCGCTTGTGGAGCAGCTGCGCCTTTATTAGAACGGAGGTGTGAAAACGGCTTGTGCAAACCGTCTATAAAGCGTTCTGATAAGATGCGATTAAATCTGGCAGATTATGCATTTACAAGCGGCAACCTTGATGTATGCTTGCCATAGGTGTCCAATAAGCTGCGAGACAGCATGAAACGTCTATTTGCAATGCTCGGTGTGTCTAATGGACAAACGACGACCGAGCAACAGAAACAGGAGCAGTGCCGCCTGCTGGCACAACTTCAACAAACGCATAATCTCCACACCCGCCAGTGCATCCTTGATAAAATGATGACCTATAACCTGCTCCAGAATGTCGTTGTGCAGGATATGGAAGGGCATGATCTGTTCCTGGAAGGGGCAAACCTGGAACGGGCGTGTTTGCAGAACGTTACCCTCACCAATGTCGATCTGGGGCAGGCAAATCTGCAGGGCGCGGTGGTGCAGCATTCCAGCCTTCCATTTTCAAACCTTGCCAACGCCAACCTACAGGGAGTGAAGCTGTATCAGGTCAATCTGGAAGGTACTACCCTGAGTGGGGCAAATTTAAAGGACGCCACTATTGAACATGTGCGTCTGGCCGACACACTCCTGTGCCACGCGCGGCTGGAAGGCGCGGTCCTGGAACACGTTGATCTGCGTGGGTGTTCGCTGCTGGCGGCTAATCTGGCCGGGGCAGAAATGCGTGATGTCCGCTTCGACGAAACCAGCGTCCTGCCCGACGGGAGGAACTGGACTTCCTTTGCTGATCTCTCGCCGTTTCTGGATGGATCGGCTGTGACAGGGCAAGACTGAGGGCTGACAGAGGCAGAATTTGAAGAAGGGGACGGATCAGGCGATCCGTCCCTTTTTTATGTTCGAACTGGCTGCGCCTGCGCATAGATCGGGGTGCGCTGTTCGAGGCGGATCGCGGTTTCGGGGTCGTGCGTGGTCAGGTAGACCAGCGGCACATCATGGGCGTAATCCAGAATTTTCTGCCGCGTCTGGAAGACCTTATTGGAGTCGAACGACGGCGCATCGAGCTTATCGTTCAACAGGCTCGGCAGATCAAACGAGGTATCTCCGCCGAAAAAGAACGTATAGCCGTCCTGCTGCACCATCACCGACTGATGGCCGAGCGTGTGGCCGGGGGTGGGGACGATGCGCACGTCGCCCGCTTTCGTCAGCACATAGCTCTGCTCGAAGGGGCCGATTCGCTCCGGCACATAGTCGATGATATGGGGCTTGAACCAGTCCGGCCACTTGGATGGAAAGGCGAAATGCGCCGAACGGTAGCGGTAGGCATCATCGAATTCCTTGCTGGAGATGATGAACTCCGCGTTGGGGAAATGATAGAGCGCGTCGGTGTGGTCGAAATGGGCATGAGTCAGTACCACCCAGCGCACCTCTTGCGGCGGGATATTCAGGCGGCGGAGCTGTGCCCCGGCCTCGTTTTCGGGCGTGATGTGAAAGCGGTACTGTGACCGCCAGTAGGGGCGCTGTGGCGCGGGGAAGAAGTCCGGCTCGTTGACTTTGGCCGTCTCGCCCGCGTCAATGACGATCACGCCTTCGGGATGCTCGATCACCCACACGAACACGGGAATCTGCGTCCACTGCCTGTCCAGCAGCACACTCGTCAGCCGTGCGGCGCGGGTGCGCCCTTTGGCCTCGTAATAGCGGTGCTTGACATCCATCAGCCCGGTTCTAAGTGCGCGCATTTGCATGGGTCGCCTCCTGGAGTACAGGCCGCCGCTCGACCAGATCGAAGATCTGCCCCTCGCCCAGCACGTGAATCTTCACGTCATGAATAGTCAGGATACCTTCGGGCTGCTGCTCGGAAAGGCTGGAATAGGTCATGGACGTGCCATCGACCACATACACCGCGCCGCTGCCCAGTACGCGAAAGTGCTTGCCACGCTCGACAATAATAGCGGTGTCTTCATCAATGCCCAGGCCTAAATTCGCCGGGTTCTGCGCCACCGCGCCCAGCAGCCGCCCCATTCGTCCGCGCTCGGCGAAGTGCGAATCGATCACCACGCCGTTGATGAAGTCCAGGCCAGGTGCCATCCCCAGCGCCGAAATGTGGCTGGATTCATCTCCGCTTCCCGAAATCAGCATCGTGGCAGGCATGACGGCGGCCCCGGCAGAGGTTCCCGCAATGGTCGCACCTTCCTGATAGCGCGTCTGCATACACGTAAACAGAGGCGTATCCCCGATCTGGCTGGTAATGCGCAGTTGGTCGCCTCCCGTGAAAAAGATCACGGACGCCTGCTTGACCCGTTCCACAATGTCCGGGTTATGGCCGTCTTCGCGGGTGCGAACGTCAACCGCATCAACGTGCTTTACCCCCAGGGCGTTGAAGATGGCGGTGTAATCCTTCGCCATTGCCTCTGGTTCCTCGGTCGCCACCGTCACCAGGGAAAGATGGGTGCCTTCTTTTACAGCGGCGGCGATCTCCTTCAGGATGATCTGATCGCCTTCCTTGTCCTCATGCCCGCCGACAATCATCAGCCTGCCTGGATTGCGTTTGGTCATACGTTCCCTTCCTGTAAAAGCCTCTGCTGCTGGCTCTGCCTGATTAACCGCCCATCACGGACGAAGTGCTGCCCGTTTGCGAAGACATGCACGACCTCCCAACTGCCATCGCGCAGAATCACCACGTCCGCGTCGTGGTTTTCCTGAATACGCCCCTTGCGCTTCAGCTTGAGGATGTCCGCCGCGTTGGTGGTAAAGCAGGGGAGCAGCGTTTCCAGCGGCACCACACCGTCCTGTAAGGAAGTCACCAATGCCTCAAGGAATTTCTGTGGGCTGCCACCGGGTGTTTGCGCATCCGACGAGACGGTCAGCCGCTTCAGATCACCGCCCTGCTGCTGATACGCCCGCAGGCATTCGGGGATGTTCTGCTCCACCGAGTCCATATCCACAAAAGCGCCGCCCTTTGCCAGTTCGACCGCCTCGCGCAGCAATTCCATGCTGCGGGTGATATGAGTCACGTAAATGGCTTCCGCCGGAATTTCATACGAATTCAAGAGGTCGCGCAGCAGCCCCAGCCGATTTCTGCCGGAGCCGATATGAAAATGCGTCACGCCCGCCTTGCCCGCCATCATCCCGCCCAGGTAGGTCTGCGCGACGACATGGGCTAACTCCTCTAAGGGCGGGTCGATCCAGCGTGAATCCGACAGGGCGATTTCGCCTGTACCGATAATGGGATCGATGAAAACCAGATCATCCACAACTGAGGTCGTAACCGTGCGCGGCGGGAGTTCAAAACCGCCTGTGTACATATAAGCGGTGAGGCCGTCCTGATTCAACTGCTGCACTTTGGCGTAGAGGCAGCGCGGGTCGCGGGTGACGGTATCGGTGCCCAGCAGCCCGACAGCGGTTGTGATACCGCACTGGACGATCTGCTCCAACGGGATTTCCGGCAGGCGGGAGTTGAAGCCATGTTCACCGCCCGCGCCGATCAAATGCTGATGCGGGTCGATCAGCCCCGGCAGGACGACACAGCCCGCCGCGTCGATCACCTGACATTCCATGCCGGCCCCGGCCAGCGCTTTCATGTCGATTGCGCCAACCGCGACGATGCGCTCACCCAGCAGGAGAATGCTGGTGATGCCCAGAGGCTCCGGCGCATATACCCTGCCGTTTTCGATCAGTGTAAAGATCAATCCGGTTTTCCCTTTGGTCAAAAGACATCCTCATCCCGGAATTTCTGATAAGGACACGGCATGCTGTGTCCCTACCGAATTGCACGATGAAAGCCTTGTGGATCGTTCATGTGAGATTGACTCCGTAGGGGCGAGGTGTGCCTCGCCCCTACCACACAGCCGGGTCATTCTCATCTTGTTGATGTACTACAGATTGCTTTTGGATTCCTGCATCGTGGAAACGGCACAGGCACAGTCATCCCGGCCACCTTCGCGCAGCCGTTGAAGGACTTCGATGGTGTCGTCCACCAGGTCGGCGATGACGATCAGGCGGTCGCCCGGCTGCAAGCGCCCCCATGCCCTGTAGATGCCTTCTTCCTGGCTGGAGACGATCTCGCAGTTCGCATCCGGTGGAAGCTGGGCCTTTAGCAGCGCCGGGACTTCGTTCGGCTCCCGTTCGCGCCGATCCAGCAGGTCATGCAGCAGGTAGGAATCCACCTGGGGGATGGTCGGGCGGATGGAGGCGATCAGGTCTTCATCGCGGCGATCCCCCGGCAGGCCGATCACCATTGATGTCGGGCGGCGGCCCAGCGCATCGACCGCTTCCATCAGCGCCGTGATGGCCGCCGGATTGTGGCCGTAATCGAGGATGACCTGCACACCGTTGATGTCCATCACATTAAAGCGACCCGGTGCCATCGCGGTATCAGTGGTGAAGGTGGAAAGTGCCCGCACGATCATGGCCGGGTTCAGCCCCGCTGCCCAGGCCGCCGCCGTCGCCGCCAGTGCGTTCATCACCTGAAAGCGGATTCGCCCCTGTTCGGTGAACGGCACCCGTTCCAGGTCAACCAGTTCGATCTGCGTCTCCCCGGTCGCCAGGACAATCGTCCCCTCCTGCACAAACACCGCCGAGCCGCCTTCTGCCCGGTGCGCTTCGACGATATGGTTGCTGCCGCTGTAAGCGAAATACACCACATCCGCGTCCGTCGCGGCGGCCATCTCCGCTACCAGCCGATCATCCGCGTTCAACACGGCGGAGCCATCCTTTGCGACCGATTCCACCACCACCTGCTTCACCCGCGCCAGATCGTCCAGTGTGTTGATGCCGCCCATGCCGAGGTGATCGGCGCTGACGTTCGTCACCACACCCACGCTGCACTTATCAAAGGCCAACCCCTGCCGCAGGATGCCGCCGCGTGCGGTTTCCAGCACGGCCACTTCCACACGCGGGTGCAGCAGCACGGCCAGCGCACTCTGTGGCCCGGCGCAGTCCCCCGACATGATGCGGTCATGGTTGATGTAGGTGCCGTCCGTTGAGGTCATACCGACCACCCACCGAGCGGTTTCATACATGTGACCGATCAGGCGGGTGACGGTCGTCTTGCCGTTCGTCCCGGTGACGGCGATGATGGGAATACGAGAGGGCGCGTTGTTGGGGTAGAGCATGTCCACAATCGGCGTACCTACATCACGCGGCTGACCGCTGGCGGGGTGCAGGTGCATCCGCAGCCCCGGCGCGGCGTTGACTTCCACCACCGCGCCGCCCTGTTCATGCAGTGGGCGGCTGATGTCCTGGCACACAATGTCGATCCCGGCCACGTCCAGCGCCAGAATTTGCGCGGCGATCTCGGCCAACTGCTCATTCTGCGGGTGGACTTCATCCGTCACGTCGGTCGCGGTGCCGCCTGTGGAGAGGTTGCTGTTGGTGCGCAGTTTGACCTTACGCCCGGCTTCCGGCACCGAGGCTTCGGTAAGGTTCTGCTGGGTAAGGACGAGCTGTGCAGCGTCATCCAGCCTGATCTGCGTCAGGATACTGCTGTGGCCGGGGCGACGGCGCGGATCCTGGTTGGTGAGGTCGATCAGCTCGCGGACGGTGTGGATGCCGTCGCCGATCACATGGGCGGCATCACGGCGGGCAGCGGCCACCATCCTGCCGTTCACGATCAGCAGGCGGTAATCCTCGCCTGTGATAAAGCGCTCTACCAGCACTTCGCGGTCGAAGGCAGAGGCGATGCGATACGCTTCCCGCACTTCTGCTTCGGTGTAAATGTTGACGCTCACGCCCTTGCCCTGGTTGCCCGCCACAGGTTTGAGCACCACAGGCGCACCGATGTCCTGCGCCACTTCCCACGCCTCATCCTCAGAGGTCACGGGGCGGCCTTCTGGCACCAGCACCCCGACCGAACGCAGCATCCGGTTGGTGAGCGGTTTTTCCTGGCACATCTCGACGGCGATAGAACTGGTATTCGAGGTTTCAGAGGCGAGAATCCGCTTCTGATACACGCCATAGCCCAACTGTACGAGGCTGCCCATCGGCGTGAGGCGGATGACGGGGATATCACGGGCGCGGGCGGCTTTCACAATCGCGGCGGTGCTGGGGCCGAGGCGATAGTCGTCTGCCAGCGTCATCAGTCGGTCGAGTTCGGCCTGCATCTCGAACGGCTCATCGTGCATCGCAGCCAGCGTCAGCCGCAGCGCGGTTTCAAAGGCTGCGCGGGCGGGTTCTTCTTCTTTATAAGCGATGATGACGTTGTACACGCCGGGTTCGCCTGTCCCACGCGCCCGGCCAAACGTGACCGGGAAGCCCATCAGGTTTTGCAGTTCGAGTGTGATATGCTCGCAGATGTGCCCCAGATACGTCCCCCGCCGCAGTCGTTCGATAAAGCCGCCAGGCCGCCCCACGCTGCATTCGTGCTTGTGCAGCCCCGGCAGCCAATCCACCAGCCGTTCGACAAAACCGGGGAAATCGCTGCTGGCCTGTTCTTCGTAAGGCCCGATATCCATGACGATATGCAGCACGCGCATATAAGCGTAGAGGTTGGGGCCGGGGAGGGCGCGGATGCTGCGTACATGAACGCCATGCGTTTCCATCATTTAAACTTCCTGCTCATCAATAGGTCGTTCTGGCCGCTGTTGAAAATGCAAACACGTCGGCTGTGATGAACAGCGAGTCTTGGAGCCATCGTAATATTTAATTGCTTGTACAAACATGAGCCAGTTGGAGGATTATTTGTGCTGCCCAACGGTTCCAGACTGAGCAGGTTGCCCAAACGAAGTCGTGCAAACCTTTTATGTTTTTAAGACAGCCCTGTTATAAAATGGACGAATTCGCCCGATTGTGTTCAACGTGGCTCGAAGGACAACATCACCGTGCAAGGAACACTCATGCCCATCGGCGGCGCGGAAGACAAACGCGGCGCGTGTACCATCCTCAACCACTTCGTCCAGTGCAGCGGCAGCAGCAGCGCCCACCTCGTCGTCATCCCTTCCGCCTCCAGCTTTCCGCAGGAAGTCGCGCAGGATTACACGCGCATCTTTACAGCGCTTGGGGCGCAGCAGGTCAGCATCCTGCACATCCCTGACCGCCGCTACGCCGATCATGCCGCGAACCTCGGCGTTCTCAATGAAGCGACCGGCATCTTTCTGTCCGGCGGCGATCAACTGCGGCTGATGTCGTTGATCGGTGGGACGCGGCTGGCGGAGGCGCTTCGGTCGCGCTTCTGGAATGGGGTCAACATTGCCGGGACGAGCGCGGGCGCTTCCATCATGAGCCGGCAGATGATCGGCTTCGGGCGCAGCGGCGACACGCCTTCACAGCGCATGGTGCAGATGGCGCTTGGCCTGGGGCTGACGGACAATCTCATTATCGACCAGCACTTTCGCCAGCGCAGGCGGTTAGGGCGGCTGATGACGGCGGTCGCGCTCAATCCGGGCTTAACCGGGGTGGGCGTTGACGAGAACACCGCGCTTGAAATTCACCCCGACGGCGCGTGGCAGGTGATTGGCGCGGGCGGAGTCACCATTGTGGACAGCAGCGGTCTTGAATACAGCGACATTTACGCCGCTAAGCGCCACGATCCCCTGACCCTGCGGGGGATGGAAGTGCGCGTCCTGCTGGGCGGGGAGCAGGTCATGTCGCTGCCTTCGCCATCCCTGCGCTCCGCCTGAGGACGTTGACAGAAGAAGTACTGGAATGACCGCGATCTTTAAAGGTTGCGGTCATTCTTTATGCGCATTCTTAACAGAATCATAAACAATACGTTTCATTCTGTTATCTTCCCCTGTGCTAGAATAAACGCCCATCACTTACCGTAATCCAACAAGGCCGTCTGTGGATGAGCGTTTCTCGTCGTTTCGCGCAGTTGTTCAACGTTCAGCCTAAAGAAGAAAGCCTCGTCTTTCTCCTCATCAGTTTTTTCTTCTTCCTGGGTGCGGCTTACCTCGCCTTTGAAACTGCTGCCTACGCGCTGTTCATCGAAACCTTCGGGGCACAAAACCTCGGTTATACCTATATCGCTATTGCCGTTGGTGTTTCGGTCATTGCCTATGTCTATCTCAAACTGACTGACTGGATTCCGCTCCGCCGTCTGCTGGTCATCAATCTGGTTTCGCTGCTGGTGATTACGCTGCTGCTGCGGCTGGGCATGGAAATTACCGAGTCGCGCTGGCTGCGATTTGTCCTTCCCGTGTGGGAAATGGGACTGACGAACCTGGGTAACGTGGCTTTCTGGGGTGTGGTCGGGCGCATCTTCGACGTTCGTCAGAGCAAACGGCTGTCGGGGGTGGTAGGTTCGGGGCGCTGGTTTGCGGCGGTGGCAGGTGGTCTGACGATACCGCTGCTGGTCTCCGACATTGGCACAGAAAACCTGCTGTTTGTGGCCGCCGGGGGGGTAGCACTGGCAATTCCCATCCTCATTACCCTGCTTCGGCGCTATCCGGACGCCTTCGATGTGGAGACCCGTCTGGTTATGCCCGAAAGCCAGCGGACGCAGGAGGCAGCCAACCAGCTTCTCAGAAATCGTTATATCGTGCTGATTTTTATCGTCCACTTTATCTGGGCTGGTTCGATTTTTTTTGTCGACAACATCTTCTTCCGGCAGGCGTCCGCGCAGTACACCAATGCGGCGCAGTTGGCCGGGTTTACCAGCCAGATTGCAGCGGTCAGCGGCTTGCTCACGCTGTTCATGACGCTGTTTCTTAGTGGACGGCTGCTGACGCGCTATGGACTGGCGGGCGGTCTGCTGCTGATGCCCCTGCTCATTACGCTGATTCTGGCCGTGCTGACGCTGGCGGGCGCTGCCTCTGCCTCTGCGGCGGTGCTGCTGGCAATCGTCACCATTCTGCAAATTGTGGTGCGGGTGACGCACAACGGTGTCATGGTTCCCGCGCAGCGCGTGCTCGCGCAGCCGCTTCCCCCTGCACAGGGGACTCGCGTCAGTGCGATCAATGCGGGCTATATCGAGCCGATTTCAGCAGGAGCAGCAGGTGTGCTGCTGCTGGTGCTGACCAGTAATTTTGGCTTCGATACGGTTGAACTGGCCGCTGCTTATCTGTTAATCGGGCTGGCGTGGATTGGCGTTTCCGTTCTGCTGATGCGTGCCTATCCGCAGGCGCTCAGCCAGGCAATCGCCAAGCGGCGCTTTGGGGAAGCCGGGCTGCAAGTGGAAGACAGTGTCAGTATGGCGGTGCTGCATGTCGGGTTAAACGACCCGCATCCCGAAGCCGTAATCTACACGTTGAATCTGATTGAGCAGACCGAAGCCCTGCCCTCAATGGAACTGCGGCTGGCCTCAATGCTGAGTCATCCCTCGCCCGATGTGCGGCGTGATGTGCTGGGACGCATCCGACGGCACGAATTCCGGGGGGCGCTGCCCGCTGTTGAAGCCCTGCTGGTGAACGAAACCAAACCCGAAGTGAAAGCGGCGGCGCTGAGCACCCTGGCGGCACTGGGCGAACGCGACGCCTTTGAAAAGGTAGCGGTTGAACTCAACAATACTGATCCGGTCATTCAGCGCGGCGCAATGGTCGGCCTGCTGCAAAGCGGCGGGCTGGATGGTATTCTGCTGGCCGGGCAAAAACTGACCGGGATGCTGAGTGCGCCCCAGCCCAGCGAACGGGAATCCGGGGTACGCATCCTGGGGGACGTGGGAATCAGCAATTTTTACCAGCCGATTGTCCCACTGCTGAACGATCCCGAAAAGACGGTGCGGCGAACGGCGCTGGTAGCCGCCGGGAAAATCAATCATCCGCGTCTGTGGTCGCGGGTGGTGGAAGGGTTAGCCTCGACAGAGACGCATACAGCGGCGGCGGCAGCCCTCGTGGCCGGGGGAGAGGCGGTTATCCCCAATATCAGGGAGGCGTATTTGCGCCCTCACCAGCAGCGGGCGATGAAAGTGCGGCTGGTGCGTGTGTGCGGGCGCATTCGGGGACAGGCGGCCATGGACTTTCTCGATTCCCTGCTGGAAGCGCCCGATAGTGAAGTGCGCTCTGCGGTCTACAATGCCCTGAGCGCCTGCGGCTACCGTACCAGTGACCTCGCCCGTATTCGTCAGCAGCTTCGCGCTGAAGCAGAATATGCCGTGCATCTGCTGGCGATTCTGAATGACTTGGGGGATGCAGCACCCACTGGGCTGGTACGCGACGCGCTGCACTACCAACTGCGCCAGGGAAGGGAGCGCCTGCTGCTGCTGCTCTCCTTCGTTTATGACTCGACGGCCATGCTGCGGGCACGGGAGGCATTCAATTATGGGGCACCACGCCAGCGGGCGTATGCTTTGGAGGCAGTCGATACCCTCCTGCCCAAAGACATGAAGCCGCTGGTGCTGCCGCTGCTGGAAGAGGCCTCACCCGCGCAAAAACTTGCGCATCTGACCACTCTGTTCCCTCAGCAGCGCTGCACGCCCGAAGATCGCCTGCTGGAACTGCTGGATAGCCCTTCGCCCTGGATGCAGATGACCGCGTTGTATGCCGCCGGGCAGATGAACAGCACCGCCCTCCAGCCTGCCATCGCGGCTGCCGCCAATTCATCAGACTTGGTTATTCAGGAAACTGCACGGTGGGCGCTGGCTCGGCTGAACACGCCCGCCATTACAAAGGACACGCAACCGATGCTCACGACCATTGAGAAAGTCATCATTCTGAAATCCGTCAGCATGTTTGCAGAAACGCCCGACGAAGTGCTGATCGAAGTCGCCAGCCTGCTGGAAGAAATTCGCCTGAAGGCCGGGGAACGCCTGTTTGAAAAAGGCGACCTGGGCAACAGTATGTACATGGTCGTGACGGGGAAAATGCGGGTGCATGACGGCGACCGCCTGCTGAACTATCGACAGGCGCGGGAAGTCTTTGGCGAGATGGCACTGCTTGATCCTGAACCGCGTGTGGCCTCGGTCACGGCGGAGGAGGACACCCTGCTGTTCCGGCTCGACCAGGAGCCGTTCTATGATCTGATGGCCGACCGGGTAGAAGTGGTGCGGGGCATCATGCGCGTGATTACGGGCAACCTGCGGGCGAGGGTCAAGGATGTGGCTGACCTGCACGTCCGCATTCAGGAATTGGAACAGGCTTTGAAGCAGCGATGACCAAACCCGATTTTGAGCGTGCCAGTGCCTATGCCCATACGCGCTTAAGCCGCGAACTCGCGCCGACGCTCCTGTTTCATTCGCTGGCGCATACCGCGGACGATGTCGTCCCGGCGGTAGAGCGCTTCGCTGCCGAGGAGGGCGTTGCAGGGCATGATCTCCTGCTGCTGCGGACGGCGGGCTGGTTTCATGATCTGGGCTACGTTCGCCAGCGGGCTGAACATGAAGCTCTTTCTGCTGAAATCGCGGCGGAGGTGCTGCCTGCGATGGGGTACTCGGCGGTTGATGTCGAGGCTATACGCGGCATGATTATGGCGACGCGCATTCCCCAGACGCCCCACAATCTGCTGGAACAGCTTCTTGCAGATGCCGACCTGAATGTGCTGGGTCAGCCGGACTTTCTGGTGAAAAATCAGGCCTTGCGTGATGAACTGGCAGCGGAAAACGTGACCTACAGCGATACGGAATGGTACGGCGGGCAGTTAAAATTCATCAGCCAACACCGTTATTTCACCCGCGCCGCGCAGCAGTTGAACGATGCCCGCAAGGCGAGGAATGTCGAGGCGATGGCGGTGCTGCTGAAGCGAAGTCAGATTGAGGAGCGCTAGAGAAAACACTGTTCATGCTGATTTGAAGTAGGGACATGGCACGCCATGTCCCGCCCAATGAAAAAACTGTCGTCCCGCAAATATTCTACGCGGGCTGTACCTTCTGGGGTGCGCTGGCCTTGCGGTAATAGGGAGAGCGGCTGAGCAGACTGCGGCGGATGAGCGGGCGCAGCAGCCGGACAAAAGGCCGCCGCCACCCCACGACCACCAGAACATTCCGGATATAGTCATCGAGCGTGTAGCGCTGATACTGCAAGAGTTCCTGGCTCTCGGTGGTATCGAGCCAGTCGAGATGATAGGGAACGGTGGTGAAGGCGCTGTCGGGCAGCGCCCCCAGGCCGAGCGCTTCCATCGGCCTTGCGACCAGTTCGCGCTGAAGGAACTGGCAGCGTTTGCCGCCGCCGATCAGCAGCGTTTTGCCCCACACCGCCTCACTCTGCGCCGCGTTCACCAGCGCCAGCCCCACATCATGGGTATGCACGAATTCCGAGCGGTCCGTGGGCGGGACTTCAAACATCAGCGGGTCGATTGTGTTCAGGATATCCAGCGGCAGCACGGCGGCAAAGCGCAGAATCGCGCAGGTGACGCCCGACTCTTTAATCAGCCGTTCGCACTCAGCCTTTGTCTCGGTGTACACATCCGTAATCTGAATCGGGTCGTTGAGTGTGCGTGGCGGCGGCATGTGCTGGGTCTGCCCGAACAGCGCCAGCGACGACGAGTAGATCAGACGAGCGGGGTTGGGCATGGCCTTAATCGCGGCCAGCACATTCTTCGTGCCGCCGACGTTGATCGAGCGCGTCAGTTCCGGCTCCGCGATGCTGCGCGGCGGGATAATGGCGATCAGGTGCATGACGACATCGCAGTCCTTGACCGCTTTCTGCACGTCTTCCAGGCGGCGCACATCGCCCCAGACGACTTCGACTTTACCCTTGTAGCGAGCGGCGATTTTGCGAGTCTTTGGGGTATCAAGGTCGAAGCACCGAATCTGATGCTGATCGAGGTTGATTTCGTGCAGGACGCTGGTGCCGACGTTGCCGAACGCTCCGGTGATAAGGATTTTCATGGCGGTGATGCACTCCTTCAATGACGGATGTGGTTGGGTAGTCAGATCATGGGTTGAAGAGCTAAAACGAAAGACGCACTGCTTTTATTTTCCCAAGTATAATTTAATACGGTTGTCCCTTTTCAAAAACGCATTATTACCCTGCATAGGAGCAGCATTGATGAAACGTCGCCGCTTGCCCAGCCGCCTGTTCATTGGTCTGGGGCTTCTGCTCATTGTCGTGGTCGTCGCCCTGATCGTCGTCTTCGTTGTTCTGCCCGGCAGCGCCCCGGAAGGCACCGCCCGGGTGCGCCCTGCCAGCAGCCTGGAAACCATCGGCGAGACAGAATTCCGTCACTACTTCACCGAAGCCGCCGGGTTTACCTGGCATTCAGTGGAAGCGGGTGAAGGCCAGCCCATCCTGTTCATTCACGGCATCCCCGGTGCATGGTATTCCTGGCATCGGGTAATGGCGCTGTTGGCCGACGATTACCGTGTGATCGCTATTGATCTGAAAGGCCTCGGCCTGAGCGACCAGCCCGAAGGCAGCTACAGTGCGGAAGTCGTCGCGGGCGAAATCGTCCAGTTGATGGACGCCATCGACGTCGACACCTTCGCCGTCGTCGGCCATGAGTGGGGCAGCATCGTCGCCAGTTATGTCGCTGCGCTGCATCCCGACCGCGTGACCCATTTTGTCCGGCTGCAAGCGCCGCTCAGCGAGGCTGCGCTCAACCAGATTCAGACCCTCAGGAATATTCCGCAGATCGGCGCGACCATTCTGGCCGACGGGGAAGGCTTCGTGCGCCGTATGTATACGGGGGAAAGCGGCAGCTTCCTCATGTCCAACGTCCCCGGCAACATCGTCGCGCAGCCCATCCCCGAAGAAGACATCGCCCGCATCGTGCAGGAATTCACCTACGAGGGCATCCCCGACGCAATCATCCGCTATTACACCGATTCCGCCGCTGATCTGCGCTCGGAAGTGGCACGGCTCGCCCCGCTGACGACCATGCCCACGCTGCTCTTGCAGGGCGACTCCGACCCGATTCAACCGCTGTCCTTTTATGAGGACGCCACCGCCGGATTCCCGAACGCGACCTTCACCGTGATTCCCGACTGCGGCCACGTTCCCATGCTGGAGCAGCCCGATGCGGTTGCAGCACTGATCCGCGATTTCATGGGGGCGGATATCTAGGGTCTGTCTGCAAAGTCGATTATCCTCACGCCTCAATCCCCTCTCCATGCAATGGAGAGGGGAAGCCAAACGAAGCGCAGCAGGGGTGAGGATGTCGGGAATCAGCGAGAATGGGTTTGCAAACATGCGCTACACTCACGACAGGCTGGCGAGGGCGTCTTCTTCGTTGTCGAACATGGTGACGTAGACAGAGAAGCGCACCAGGTCGAACACCTTCTTATAGTGCGGGCTGACGCCGGAGACGAGAATTTTGTGTCCGGCTTTTTTTGCTTCCATCACCACCGAGATCAGCACTGAAATACCGGATGTGTTGATGTATTCGGTGTTGCCCATATTGAACAGAATATTGCTCGCGCCCTCCGCAACCGCACTGCGATAAGCATCCTTGATCGCCGCGTCGCCGTCAGAGCTGACATCGCCATGCAGTTCGATCACCGTCGCCTTCTCGGCGGGGCGTGTAATGACTTTTAATGCGCTGCTCATAATTACGCTTCCTGCGCTCCCGATTGTAAATGAATCACCATCCGAAACTGATTTCCACTGCCTAAATCCGGTTCGACGAAATCGGCCTCGTCCACCAGCGCCTTAATCACGAACAGCCCCATCCCGCCCGGCATCATCAGCCCATCGATCTGTGCTTCCAGGTCAGGGCTGCTGACTGTATTGGGCGGCGGGCCACCGCGCCCTTCGTCCGCTACATCAATGGCGAGGCGGTCATCATGGATGGTCATGGCGACATAAATCTTGGTGCTGATGTCGAACTGATTGCCGTGCTCCATCGCGTTGATACAGGCTTCGGCGACGGCGGTCTTGAGGTCTTCGATGCGCTCCTCGCTGAAGCCCATCTTCTGCGCCAGTTCACCCGCCATCTTCATCGCGATTTTTTCGTAGCCGGTCTCGCAGGGGATTTTGAGTTCAACGGTTTTGGTGGTCACGTTTCCTGTCTCCTTTGTGCTGTGTGTTGGTTGGGTGGCGTGATGGTATCAATGTCTTCGTGTTACCAGGTTCCCGCCTGCCACATGCTGGCGAAGACCTGCGTTTCATCCAGCCCGATTTTCGCCAGAATCGTCACGGCTTTTTCCAGATAGTCGATGGCGCGTTCCTGCTCTCCCTGCTGCATATAGACCTGACCCAGATTGTCATAGGCGCAGGCCAGCCCGTGCTGGTTGCCCACCTGCTCGAACAGTTTGACGCTTTCCTCATAGTGATAGATCGAACGCGGCAGATCGTTGATAGCCTGATAGAGCAGGCCCAGGTTATTATGGATAGCGGCCTGCCCGTTGGCGTTCTTATCCGCCACCCACAATTGAAGGCTCTGCGTGTCATAATCGAGCGCCTGCTCATACTCGCGCTTTTTCCAGTGCAGGATGCCGAGGTTCTGGTAGGCCTGCGCCAGATTGCGTTTGTCGTCCTCGGTTTGTGCCATAATCAGCGCCAGCGTTGCCAGTTCAATCGCGTCGTCGAGTTTGTCCTGTCGATAGTTAATCATACTCAGCCCGGCGTAAAGCTGGCTGGCTTCGGTCGGGTTTAAATCGGACTGAAGCTCGACCAGCCCCAGTTCATAACACTGGGTGGCGTCATCGTAGCGCCCCCACTTCTGCAACACCTGCCCCTTCTTGCGCAGCAGGGTAGTGCGCCACGAAGCCTGTTCCGCATCGGTAAACGTGAGCGACACATCGTACAGCGTGTTGGCCTGCTGATATTCGCCCACCATCACGTAAATATCGGCCAGCCCTTCGTAAATCGGCGCGACTTCTTCCGGCGGCAGATAGGCTTTTTCGGCAAGCTGCATGGCGCGCTGATAATAGCCGATGGCCTCGCGGTTGGCGTAGAGGCTCGCCATGTGCTGGGCGGACTTGATGAGATAGATGACGGCGCGTTCGTAGACAGCGGATTTTTCGTAGTGGTAGGCAAGATCGGGCGCTTTGTTGGTCAGATCAGCCGCGTAGACCTGCTCAATCGCCCAGCCCGCCAGCGCATGAAGTTCTCGCAGCCGTTCCTGAAGCTGCATGTTGTAGGCCGCGTCGCGCAGCAGGGCATGGCGGAACAGGTAATACCATTCGTCCGTGCCCACCCAGATTGTCTCGTCTTCCGCCTGTTTGACCTTGCGGCGGATGTCCGGGTCATCCTTCACCATGCGGCTCAGCACCGGGATTTCAAATTCCTGCCCCAGCACCGAGGCGATCTGCACAATCGAGCGCACCTGCGTGACGAGCCGGTCGAGCCGGGCGATCAGAACCGCGTTGATCGTCACGGGGATTTCGTCGGTCTCTTCCGCCACCAGTTCCCACATCCCCTCCGGCGTGGGCTGCACGACACCGCGTTCCGCCAGGTCGAGCGCCAGTTGTTCGGTAAAGAAGGGATTGCCGTTCGCTTTCTGCACAAGATACTGCCGCAGGGCGTCGGTCACGGTGCCGCCCAGCACCATCTCCGCCAGTTCGCCCACGCCCTCGGTCGTGAGTTGACCAATGTGGAGTGTCTGCACCTGAAGGCCATCAGGCGCGGGGATTTGAACCGGGGTGCCGTCGTCGTTATAGCGACTGTCCACCAGCACCAGCAGCGGATATTGCAGGGCGCACTCCAGCAGCATTCCCAGCAGCACCCGCGAGTCTTCGTCCAGCCACTGCGCATCGCGGACGTGCAGCACCAGCGGTTTGCGCAGGCTTTCCGCACACATCAGCGTGACCACACCCTTCATCGACCGCTCGAAACGCAGCTTGGGGTCGAGGTTTTCATAGGGGGAGCCATACCAGCGCAGGCCTAAGAGCGCTCCCACAAACCAACGCGCTTCCTGAAGTTCGGCATGAATCTGCATAGCGCGCTCGTCCCCCGTCGTCTCAGCGCGGATTTCGAGCGTTTCCAGCAGGGCTTCGATGGTGGTGAAGAACAGGGCTTTGCGCTGATGGTCGTTGTCGGCCAGTTCGAGGTTGAAGTAATCGGCCAGGAAGGGTTTAAAAGGATGGAGCGACTGCCGCACGACCTGTTCGGTAGAGCAGGTGTGCCACGTGAGCGCGGTGCGGCGGCTGATCTGCCGTTCGACTTCGTGGATCAGATGGCTCTTGCCGATGCCCGGCTCGCCGTAAACAGCCACACAGCCGCACGGTTCACCCTGGATAATCGGCGCGACGTAAATGAGCAGATCGGCCAGTTCACCGCTGCGCCCCACCAGCGGGCGGGAAAACGACGTGGTGCGAGCGGTTTCATCAAGGCGGTCAACCAATCGCGCGATGGGCAGCGGTTCCTGCTTGCCTTTGACTTTGATCGGCGGCAGTTCTTCCACCATGAAGCTGCGGACAATCGCCTTGAGCAAGCGCTGGCTGACGAGCGTTTCGCCGGGTGCGGCGTTCTGCATCAGGCGGGCGGCCATGTTTACATCATCGCCCAGTGCGCCATAAGTGCGGCGGGTGCGCCCCCCATACGCGCCGGTGCGCATCATCCCCTGGGTGATCCCGATCTGCACGGGTTGGATGTAGCTGAATTCCGCTGGCATCTGCTGGAGTTCGACGGCGGCGCCCGCAGCGCGTTCCGGGCTGTTCTCATGGGCGATGGGGGCACCGAACGCGATGTAGAGGTAGCTGCCCTTGTCGCCAATCGTCAACTGCACAATCGTGCCGTCATAGCGCACGATAATCGACTGAATCCAGCGGAAGTAAGCGTCGAACTTCTGCGCCGCGTCGGGGTCGCCGTCGTAGTCAATACCCTGAAAGCGCAGAAACAGCGCGACCGCCGGGCGTAATTCCGTGATGGTTTCGTCCTCGCGTTCGCGCAGCCCCGGCACCACCCAGGGACGCACTTTTTCCAGCGGGAGGTGATCGAGCGCCAGCGGCGGCCAGGGCGCTGGGTCGGCTTGGGTCAGAAGCGCCTGCACCACGCCGAAGCGCTCCCCGCCGTGTGAGTCGCTGCGCCACTCGCCGATGTGCAGTGTTTTGCTCAGCGCGGCGGCAGTGGCCTCATCCACGATCACATCGCCTTTTTCGGCGTAATGCTCCGCGTCCGCCATACGGCTGAGTGTATCCCCGGCCAGCACATCGACCAGTTGAATGTCGGGGTCGCCCACCAGGAAGCGCCGCGCTTTACCGCTGGCGACCGCCGTTTTCAACGAGAGCGTGGCATATTCGCCATTGGGGAGCGGCACCTGCTCAAATGCTTTCATGGCCGCTTGGAGCGCCAGCGCACACGTCACGGCGCGCGCCTCGGCCTGGGGCTGATCGAACCAGCAGGTGATGGCATCCCCGGCGAAGCCCATGATCGTCCCGCCGTAAAGATCGACCTGTTCCGTGAGCGCATCATAGACACGGTTCAACTGGCGGGTGAGTTCCTCCGCGCCCTGCCGCGCACCAAGCGACCGCGCCAGCGCTTCCGTCAGCGGCGTAAAGCCGGAAATATCCGCAAACAGCGCCGCGCCCGTGACGTCCGACGGCAGGGTTGTGTCGTGGGCGAGGGTGTACCTCCGGTCAATCGGGATATACGTCAGGAGCGATTCAATCTGCATCAGAACTTCCTGGTTAAGCGGCTTCCGGGTTAATGACGCGCAATGCCACGATGGTCACATCATCGTGCTGGCGTTCGCCTTCGACGAACGTTTCCATCTCATGCAGGGTGCGCTGGACGAGTTCATCCGCGCTGGCCTGCTGCTGGGAATGCTGCGCGACGTTTTTCTCCACCGCTTCAAAGCCAAACATCTCGCGGCGTGGGTTGAGCGCTTCGATCAGTCCATCGGTGTAAATGAAGACGGTCTGCCCCTGCTTGAGATGCGTGATCTGATCTTCATACTCGCTTTCGGCCACCAGACCCAGCGGCATCCCGAAGTTTTCCAGTTCGCTGATTTCTTCGCCCGTCCACCAGTAGGGGTGGGGATGCCCGGCACTGGCAAAGCGCAGTTCACACGCGCTGGGGTCATAAATGCCGTAGAAGATGGTCACGAACAGGCCGCTGGGGATGCTGCTGGCGAGCACATCGTTCACCTTGCGCAGCACAGCGGCGGGCGACTCGGTACGCTCGGCTTCGGCTCGCAGCGCGGCACGAGTGGCGGACATGACCAGCGCGGAGGAAACGCCCTTGCCCGCGACATCACAGACCACGATTCCGACTTTGGTCTTCTGGTCGTGGTTCAGGTAGAACACGTCATAAAAGTCGCCGCTGGCCTCGAAGGCGGGCTGCGAATAGGCGGCCAGTTCCAGGTTGGGAATCTGTGGGAGTTCCTTCGGCAGCATCGACTGCTGCACCTTGCGCGCCAGTTCCAGTTCCCGCCGCAGCCGTTCGCCTTCCGCCGCTTCCAGTTCCCGCAGGCGCTTGACCTGGAGCAGGTCCTCATCGCGCAGCAGCGCCACCAGCACCGTCAGCAGCGTCACCACCAGAATGATGGCAAACGTCACCGCAAAGACCACCACTGGAACGTCCTGCCTTAGAACACCAATCAGCAGCATCACCAGACCCAGCACCATCGTCCCTGCAAAGACGCGCAGCGTCCCGGAGACTGAGAGGAAAATCGTGGCAAACAGCACAGGCACCGCAAAGCCAAGCGGGAGGGTGGAACTGTACTGGCGGTAGAGCAGCATAAAGCCGACCACGAAGACATCAACGATAAAGATGGACACCCATGCCCCTATCCGAAACTGCGGCGTCGTGCTGTAGCGATAGGTGACGAAAAAGCCAGCACCGGATATGAAGATCAGCACTGTACCAGGGACGCCGAGGGACACCGACGGGTCGGGGAAGAAAACCGAGGTAAAAATGCTGATGAAGCCGGCCAGCGTCAGCATGACAAAAAGCGCAAAGGAAAGTGGTGCCAGCAGTTGGGCTTTGCGCCGATCTTCGGGATCGGTCAGATCAGGGTGTGGCTGGGTGATTCGGCGGAACCAGGCCAGAAGCGCGGCGGTTTGTCCCGAACGCGGAGCAGGCGGCAATTGTGGATTAACGGTCGCTTGGGCAGTCATGGCGGCTTCTTTGATTGGGATTCAGTTTGCGGTCGTGATGCGTACAAAATTCGATTGTAGCACAGAATGCCAGCTGTCCCCGCAAAAAGAAATGCTTGTCTAAAGGAATTATTGTGTGAAGGTGACAATTCTGTAACATCCCCTTTCACCGATGCTGAAAATTCGTTGCAGTATTTGCCCTTTCAGCGCGTTTTGATTGCTGTACAGGTCAAGCAGAGACGACATGCCTTGAACGCCAATGCCCAGGCTTCGCTTCCCGATGAACGTGCGCTTGTTCAACGTGCCCGCACCGAGCCGGATGCCTTCCGCGTTCTCTATCAGCATTACTTCCCGCGCGTGTATGCCTATGTCGCCTATCGCGTCAACACAGCGCAGGATGCCGAAGACCTGACCGCCGAAATCTTCCTGCGCGTGGTGGTGAACCTGGCACAGTTCGAGCAGCGTGGGGAAGGGGCATTCGCCGCCTGGCTGTTCAGCATTGCACGTCATCGTCTGATGGATGAATACCGTCGCAGGCGGCAGATTTTGCAGACCGTTTCGCTGGATGATCTGCCCGAAATCAACGGGGAAGAGGGCGACTCGCCTGACGCGCTGCTGCTGCGTAAGGAACGCTTCGTCCGTCTGCGGCAGATGATCGCCACGCTATCCCCCCGGCGGCAGGAAGTCATCACGCTGCGCTTCTTCGCCGAACTGCGCAATCAGGAAATCGCCGAGGTGCTGGGGCTGGATGAGCGCACCGTCGCCTCGCATCTGACGCGGGCGCTGGAAGACCTGGGGCAGCGCTACCGCCATGAATTAGAAGGAAAACCGTGATGAATTCCAATCACGCGAACGACAAATCGCTGGAGGAAAAAATCGAACGCCTGCTGAAGGCCCGCGCCCAGGACTCGCCCGCGCCGGGTGATGACCCGCTGCTGGCCGATCTCACTGCAACTGTCCCGAAAGCATCGCCCGATTTTCAGGCGCGCCTGGAAACGCTTCTGCTGGAAAAACTCGCACAGTCAAATGAGGAAAGGACACTGGTCATGCCCGAACAGCAGGGACTTTTACCACCACCGCGTACCCGCCGCCGTGTCCCGCCCCGCTACATGCTGCCCCTGACCGCCGCCGCTGCGCTGGTCATGCTGGTGCTGGCGGGTTTTGTCGCCGCGCTCACCATCAACCGCACACCTGACTCCGGTTTCGGCGCGGCCATGCAGCAGGGAACCCCTTCGCCCACGTTGCCAGAGGAGCTTGTAATTGCTACGCAGATTATCCAAACCGCGACAGCCTTCGCACAGATGCCAACGCTGGAACCAGAGTTCGCACAGGCAACGGGTGTGGTTCAATCCGCGACTGCTTTCGCACAATCTCTGGATCCGAATTACATTCCACCCGACCTGGCCGAGGCAACACGGATTGTGGCGACGATGAATGCCTCAATGGGAACCTACACGCCCAGCTTTGACTGCCTGCAAGCTTACATCGTTCAGTCGGGAGATACCCTGGGATCAGTTGCGCAAAGATTTAACATTCCACCTGAAGATATTTTCGCAGTGAACGGGTTGAACACTCAATCCGTTGTCCAGGTTGGGCAAACACTTTATATCCCTCAACCGCTTGCGAATTGTCCAACCCAAACGCAGGCTGTAGTGGTCACAAATGCTCCCCCACTTACTTATAATTTAGCGTTGACCGCTGCTGCTGTATACAACAATCATGCCCCGGTTGTCGTGTCGCTGCGTGATATTGCGCGTGGTGAAACCTTCACCCTCGATATGCTGACAGTGGTGTATTGGCCTATACAGACGAAGCCCTTCGAGACGTATCCCTGGGCAGAGGCGTTAATTGGTAATGTTGCGTTGGCCGATATTCCCCGTTTCCAGCCCGTCTTCGAGAGTCAGGTGACGGTAGCACGGGCGGTACTCCCACCAGTGGAATATAGCGCAGCCCCGATTGTAACGGCCACCACAACCCCTACCGTGACCGCCAGTGCAACGCCTACCATTACCCTTTCGCCTACCTGGACAGCTACGCCGACGGCTTCTGCAACCCCTTCCACCGACTCGCTTTATCAAAGCGATACCTGCGAGCCGACCGTCATCATTCTCAACAGTGGGGAACGGCTGGTGATGACCGTCGCGGCGGGCAGCACCATCGCAGCGGGCGAGACGATTGACTGGGGGATGCTGACCCTCGTGCCAATCTCCGAAGGCGATCTGACTCCTGGGATGTTCTTCTGTGTGCAGGATGTCGTTGGCAGGGTGACGAGTGGTGAGATCGCGCCGGAAACGATCATCACCGACGCGCTGTTTTCCACCATTGTGCCGCCGGGAACGGTCGCGGTTGCCATGCCTGTCGGCCTGAATATGTGGGTCGAGGCGGGGGATCGGGTCGATGTGATCGCGGTTCTGCTGTTCGACTCCGGCATTATGCAGGCGATTGCACCACAAGGGGCAGCGGAGGCCAGTCCTGAAAGCGTCACCGTCATGCGATGGGTTCGGAATGCATTGGTGCTGGAAGTGACCGAAAACCCTGCTCCCTCCTCAACAAGAGACCCGTACCTGCTCACCCTGGCGCTTGACCGGGAGCAGGCTGGGACTCTGGCCTCGCTTGTGGAAGACGGGAGTCCTCTGATTCTCGTGCCGCACACGGAACAGAGAACCTCCATTGTTGGTATCGGGCTGCGGTCAGACATCACGCGGCGGCGCAGCCTGTGCAACGTCATCAACGAAGGCACAGAGAGCGTCATGGTGCGCTCTGTACTTGAGGAGACCGGGACTCAGATTGGGACGATGAATGCCAATCAACAGGCGGTTGTCTACGACCAGCGCCGGGTGAACGGTGAACTCTGGTATTTCATTGGCCTGCTGTTCGAGAACGAGGCGTATGTTGCGGGGTGGATTCCTGCCGAGACCGTGCGCGTCGAGGGCGAGGCCTGTCCTGCGGTGCCGTAATTGTCGAAGGTAGGGGCGGACTAAGATCACAGCAGGTGTTTTTTCCTGCTGTTGTCTTCAGTGTAGCCGTATGTCTGCCCATCAACTTAATCTTGTCATTGAACGAGCGCAGCCGGATTATTGCAGGGGCGCAGGTGTGTTGCGCCCCTTGCTAAACGGCTTCTCACCCTCACGGCAACCAGACACTTGGATACGAGTCCTCGCCTGTGTTAAACGTCAACTGCGAGGTCGTCTGCGCATTGGTGTCGTAGATGTAAATGTCGTAACGCCCACCGCGATTGCTGGCATAGGCAATGTAAACGCCGTCCGGGCTGTAGAGGGGATAAATCTCGTCCGACGGTGTGCCAATAAGGGCAAACGGCGCACCGCCGCCATCAGACGCGACAACGAAGATGTCGTGGTTGGCGCGGGTCTGCTGCCCAGCCGCTGCATAGATCACTGACCGACCATCCGCCGACCAGCGCGGGAAGTTCTCAAAGGTGGTGTTGCCGTCGGTTGTGAGCGGTGTGATATTGCGGCTGGCGATGTCGATCACGACCACATCAACACCAATTACAGCGCCTTCCCGCGCGTTACGGATCGCCACCACGCGGGTGCCATCGGGTGAGATCGAGGGGAAGCTGTAGTCTCCGGTTTCGTTGGTGATGCGCGTCAGCACGTTTTCGAGACTGGGCTGGGCAGAGGGATCAGGCGTACTCTCCGTATCTGTCACAGCCGACAGATTCACCAGATAAACTTCTCGCAACTGGGTAAAGACGGATGCCGCCGTAAACACCATCAGGCTTTGATCGGGCGATACACTGGCTTCATCGGGGCGGTTAAAGCCTTCCGCCGTCACCCAGGGGCCGGTGATATTCTGCGGGCTGTCCCCTTCCAGATTATTGGTTTCAATGTTGTAAAAGGTGGACGGGACGGTGTAGTAGCGGGTGTAAATCACGCGCTGGCCGTCGCGGTAGAGGTAGGGATAGCGCCCTTCGTTTTCGGTGACCGACTCCCTTGAGCCATCCGCCAGCGACCAGAAGTACATTGGCAGCACATCCAAATTTTCAATATCCGACCCGCTCCAGCCCAGAATGCGCCCTGGCAGGCCAGCAACAGCGCCGACGGTCGCGGTGAGGGTGACGGTCGGGCTGGGGGTGGGCGTCGGCGGCAGCGTAAAGCGCGGCGTAACCGTGATCGGTGTCGGACTGTTGAGGGCTAAGGCGGTGGCCTGCGCGTTAGTGACGTTGATAATGGCTTCTTCCGCGATGCGCGTCCCTTCCAGAATAGCTTGCGTCAGCGCAACAGCGACACCTGTCTCCGTTGCCCGCGCACTCGACCGCCGTCCATTCGCCGAAAGCGCCACCGCTGCTACCGCCGCCAGAATCACCAGCACGACCATCACTGTCCCACCACCGAAAACAAGAAGCTGGCGCCGGGTGATGCCGGGCACGACCTCGTCTTCGATGGTGAGCTTTTCGCGTTCGGTCGCGTCCAGCTTATCCAGCAGCTTTTGCGCCTGCTCGTTGTAGGCGTCCATCTCCAGCACGGTTTCAACCGCCTGCCGCTTCTCGGCGTTGTCCTCACTGACACGCGCTAAAATCAGCAGTGCGCGGATGTTTTTGGGGTCTTCGGCCAGCACTTCATCGACACGAGCGCGGGCGGTGGCGCGATCACCCGCACGGGCGGCTTCCACCGCCTGCCGCAGCAGTTCTTGATGCATTGGGTTCGACATGCCGTTTTGTCCTTTGGAGGCCGGTTACTGGCCTTGCAGTTCCAGCCGCAGCGCGAGGTCTGGCCGGTAGACAATGGATAAATCGTTGCGGTTATGATTGGTGATGCGCGTGAGCACGATGCCATCCAGCGAGAGCAGATACGTCTGGAAGCGGTCGTCCTCACGATTGGAGATAAAGGCGATCCAGCGCGCGTCAGGCGTGAAGACCGGGCGGCGATCTTCGGAGTCGCCGTCGTCCTCGGTCATCAGCCGCAGCCCGGTGCCGTCCGGCTCCATGATATACACATCGCTGTCCCCACTGCGGTCGCTGATGAACGTGATCAGAGTCCCGCTCGGCGACCAGGACGGTGCCCAACTGCTGCCGGTCGCATTGGTCAGGCGGGTATACTCCAGCGGCACATTCGGCTCAATATACTCAATGGTGTAGATTTCGGTCTGGCCGAAGGAGTCAATGTCGGAGGCGAACACGATCTGGCGGTTGCCCAGCAGCGGCGACCAGGCCGGGTCGCGGTCGGCAGCGGTGTTCTGCGTGATGTTGTACAGATTTTCGCCATCAGGGGTGATGTACCACAGGTCTTCGTCCCCGTCGTAATTGCTGACGAAAATCAACTCGCGCCCATCCGAATTCCAGGTCGGGCTGGCTGCAATCGACGAGCGCAGTTCGGTGATCTGCACCGCGGCGTTGAGATCATCGGCGGGCGCGACGAACAGTTCGGGGAAGGTGGTGGCAGGTTCACCTGTTGCTTCCGCTTCAACGGTGGCTTCAGCGTCGAGGCTGCCGTAATCCACGTCACGAATAAAGGCCACAAACTCCCCACTGGGGTCATAAGCGATGTCACGAGCAGCACTGGCTGTGCTGGCCTCCCCGCTGCCATCCCCGGCAACACTGAACAGCGCGGGTTGCGCAAAGCCACTTTCCAGGCTGGACGAGAACGCCTGGAAGCGGGTCAGCGGATAAGGCGTGGTTGTTGGTGTCGCCGTTGGCGTGAGCGTGGGCGTAAAGGTCGGGGTAAAAGTCGGCGGCAGGGTGCGCTGAATACGATTAGGATCAAGCGTGACGAGGAAGGGTGTCGCGGTTGCGAAAAGGGGCGCGGGCGTTTCGGTCGGTTGAGCGGTTACATCCAGCGCAACCGCAGGTGCGAGCGAGGTCGCAGTTGGTTCAGGCTGGCGCCCCCCCCGGCTGGGCGTGTTGCCCCGCACAATCGTGAACACGATGAAGGCGCCCACGACCAGCGCTCCCAGCAGACCCAGCACAATCAGGTTACTGGTGCTGGCTGTGCTCTGAACGCCACCCGGTCGGCGTGTGCCTGTCGTGCGTGCAGCCGTCGTACCACCGCTGGCTTTGGTGGTCGCTTCAAGCTGGCGCAGCGCTTCCTGGGCGCGGGTGTTGCCAGGGTTGATGGCGATCACCCGCTCAAGGCACAAGCGGCGCTCATTGAGCGTATCGACCACCGACGCCAGCCACATCCAGGCGCGTTCGTTGTTTTTATCTGCATCAATCACTTCTTCGAGGATCAACCGCGCTGCTTTGCGATCACCTCGTTTTGCGAGATCAATGCCCTGCTGTAATTTTCGCTCAAGATCACTTCGGTTAAACACAAGCCCTCCATGTTGTGAGCCTGTTTGCTGTCAAAGACGCGGCCTCCTCATCAGGAAGCCCCCACCAGGCGCAACGCTTTCCTGTATTCTACTGCACGGAGTTCAGAATCAAAACAGAGGCAGCCGTGCTGAATCGAGCACAACCACCTCCGCCCCTGGGGAAGGCCTTCTCACAGAAAATGCTGCGTGCGTGGGTGCCGCTAGAGCACGCTGACCAGCACCACAATCGCAATCGCCAGCACGATCATCACCACCGCCACCATGCCAAACAACAGCAGGGTACGGTTTTCGCTGGCGGCGCGGGTGCGCTGCATTTTGCGCAGGGCTTCCTTCGCAGTTTCGTTATTGGGGTTTACCTTGATGACGCGCGTCAGCCATTCCTGCCGTTCCTTCTGCGACTTGGAGAGCTTCGCCAGCCACATCATCGCCGTTTCACTGCGGCGGTCGCTGTCCCAGACGCGGCGGAACATGACTCGTGCGGAGTCCTTCTGGCCGCTCTTGGCTGCTTTGATCGCCAGTTGAAGCAGTTCTTCATTGTTGGTTTGTCTGTTCTCGCTGACTGCCACGACTTTTACCTCAACATGCGCGTCGATTGTCCTTCCGATCATTCTATACAATACCCTAACAATTCACAATCACGACCCAGGTACTACTCATCATAGTTCAACAAGGGAGTTGAAAAAGTCTCAATTGCTGCTGCACAGGCAAAAAGAGGCTTTTTTCAAAATTCTGGCATTCCTGATGATGGGATCGTAAGGTCGCAGGATGCTAATTGCCGATGAAAGGGACATGGAAACCCATGTCCCTGATAGCAGAGGGTTGTTTATCGAACTGTTGTTGCGGGGGGCGCAAGTGGCGAGGGGGTTGGTGTGGGGGCGCCGGGTGTGGCATCGAGCGCATAGGCAAGCTGGTTGATGGTGGCTTCGGCGCTCAGCCCGTTTTGCGTGACGATGACGTAGAGGTACTTCCCATCGTCAACACGCAGCGTCGAAAGGCGAACGCGCGTGTTGGGGGGGATACTGCCAACCGGGGTCGTCGTTACGATGTTGAACTGCCCCATGCCGATCAATTCCTGAAAAGGCGCGGTTGGGCTGGGGATGGTTTCGGGCTGTGGTGCGTAGCGCAGTTGTCCGGCGGTGGCTTCCACCATGCTGTCCGTCCCCTGAGCGATGATGGTATAGACCCAGCGCGATCCATTGTAATACGCGCTTTCGATCCGCACACGGGTATTGGCCGGGAGCGACCCTACGCCGCTGGTCGTCACCCAATCGAAGCGCGTCGGATCAATCAGCCCATTGAACTCAGAGGTAGGGGTCATATAGGACGAATCGGGCGTAGGCAGGAAGGCTGTTGGCTCCGGCACATAATTGACGGAAGCATACATGGGCAGTTCCCCACACGTCCCATAGGCGATTACGGCGGACTGCGGAACCCATCCGATCTGGGACACCATCGTGCCGTCATAGCGCACGCGGAACCAGTTGTTATCGCTGCGTCCAAGCGCGAACAGTGTTTCGGTTTCCTGAAGGTTCATCAGGGCTTCATACGACTCGCCCGGCCCCGTGCGCAGCGGGGAAAGCTCCTGTGCGGTCACGGTCAGGCGGCAGTCGAGGCTGAATGGCGTCGCGCCGATCTGTGTCGGCGTGGGCACTGCGAGATCGGCGCACGGCCCACTGAGAGTCATGCCTGCGCCGTTCACCCACCCCAGCACTCTCCCATCCGCGCCCATGACCTTCACCCAGCGATCTGCGCCGCGCAGAAACACATTCAGGGTGATGCCGGGATTCAGAAAGCCGACGATTTCATCAGGCAGATAGACTTCGCGATAAATCTGCACAGCGCTGCCCGTCGTATTGGTGATCGCGCAGACCGCCGGGGTTGGCTGTGGCGTTCCAAGAGGGGCACCGATACTGTTGATCCCCGGCGAAACCGGCTGTCCGCCACCGCCGCCGGAGCCGCCACCAATGCCGGAACCACCTGTCCCGTTTGCAACATTTTCCCCACCGGAAAGGGACGGCGCGGGCGTGGGCAGAATATCCAACTGCGGTGTAATGGTGACAGTGTTGGTCGGCGTGGGGCGGCGCGACGTCGGAGAGGCTACCGCCGCAATCCCAGGCGCAGCAAATTCATCGTCAGAAGATCCGCGCATCATCAGAAAGACAAGAATCCCGCCGAACAGCACAATCACCGCCGCAGCCGCGCCCAGTGTCAGCGGCAGGCTGCTGCGCCCGGTGCGAGGCTGTGTGGCACGGACAGGCTTAAGCACTTCCAGCGTTGGTTCCGGCGCACGCGCTTCCACTTTTGGCGGCAGCGGTTCAGCATGACGGCCATTCTGAGAAGTCGCTGGCACAGACGGGACGCGAAGTTGTTCGCGGACATTTTTGGAGAGCGGCGGCAGCGCACGAGCGCGGCTGAACGCATCGGAACGGACATGCTCGGCGATCATGCGCCATTCGTCGAGCGCCTGCCGACATTCGGTGCAGACAGCCAGGTGCGCTTCCAGCCCGGCGACTTCCGCGCGGGAGAGCGTCCCAGCCACGTAGAAAGGAATCAAATCCTGCCAGGGTTCGTGCATCACAGGCTCCCTTCGCTGTAGAGCGCACGACGCAGCGCTTCCTTCGCCCGGTGCAGGCGGCTTTTGACCGTCCCCTGGTTAATGCCCAGCACGTCGGCCACTTCCTGCCCCGAAAGCTGGTGATAAAACACCAGTTCCAGGATTTCCCGCTGCATCTCCGGCAGATGCTTCAATGCCTCGCGCACGGCCTCACGCTGGCTGCCTTTTTCCAGCTTTTCCACCGGGCCGGTATCGGTGCTTTGCAGTTCAAAGACATCATCCAGCGGCGTTTGTGAGACCTGGTGCTTGCGCATCGCGTTCACCGCACGGTTGCGGGCGATGGTCAGCATCCAGGTCAGCACCTTACTCTCACCGCGAAAATTGGCGGCGTTGCGCCATACAGCTAACATCACGTCCTGTAATACCTCCTCCGCCTGCGCCCGGTCATAGAGGCGCGCGGCCAGATAGCTTAAGATAGCCGGACCATAGCGCGCGTACAGTTCGTCCAGCGCGTGGGAATCCCCCGCCGCCATCGCCCGCAGCAGCGCCCGATCCGGGTCATCATAAGGGATTGCCATGTAGTCTTGAGTCATGAGTCCCCCAGCATTCACGTGTCATGAGTCTATGACACCACATCTCCTCCTTTCGTTCCACCGACGGAAGACGGAGATTGCATCGACCAAACGCAAGGTTGCGAGATCGCAATCAGAAATGACGTAGATGTAACAACCCGCTATCTGTTTTGACTGTACAGGTGGCGAAAATCAGGGAGCCGGGTTCAAACGCAAGTTGTGGGGGTACGTAACTCAGAGGGGGACATAGCTTAAGTGCTGTGTCCCCTGTCAACTGTGGCTGTAGCGTTGTGTTTTCGGCTGCGAGGAAAGCATCACACGCAGATCGGCTAGAATATCGTGCGCATTCGCATAGCGCACTTGGGGATGTCGCGCGGTCAGGCGAGCGATCAGGGCGGCGGTGCGCTCGTCCACATCCAGCAGGGTCACGTCCACCCCGCGATTCAGGATGCCGTCGATGATGTCCATCACGTCACTGCTGTGGAAAGGGTGCATACCAGCGAACATCTCATAGGCGATCATCCCGACGGCATACAGATCAGACGCTTCACTGAATGCGCCGCCTTGCAGCACCTCCGGCGCAACGTAATACAGCGTCCCGACCGTCCGCCCTTCCAGCGGCGTGGGTTTGCTGGGGCTGATCGCCAGGCCGAAATCCAGCAGCTTAACCACGCCATCCATGACCAGAATATTGGCAGGCTTTACATCGCGGTGGATGATGCCGTGCTGGTGCAGATAAGCCAGCGCATCGAGAAGCTGCCGCAGCAGATCGAGTTTGCCTTCCGGCTTGAGCGTGCGCGCGGCTTTCAGAATGTCCTGTGCGCCTTCCAGCAGCGGCATGGTGAAAAAGGGGTTTGCGTTTTCATCAAGGCCATAATCGTAAACACGGATAATATTCGGATGGTGCAGTTCGGCCAGCGTATGATATTCATGTGTGAGCGCCTGACTGTTAAGGCCGAAGGTCAGCGTTTCATCGGGATCAGGCGTTGGGCTGGCGACGGTCGAAGTGCGCTTCAGTGCCACCGTCGTGCCTGTCCAGCGGTCGGTCGCCCGGTAGACCGCACCCATGCCGCCCATGCCGAGTCGTTCATGCAGGTGATAACGGCTGCTCAGGGTGTTCAGTGGGGGACGGATTAAGCTGTGGGGTAATGCGTTGGTCATCATGAGTGGTGCTCCTGTTTCCGTTGGTGCCTCTTACATCGGTTGTTCTCGCGCCTTCCAGTCACGGACAATAGTAAACAGATCGAAAAGCCATCGGCCTTTCCGTCATTACGGTGGATGGAGTCGGTTTTACGATGCTGTCTGATGTCCTTATGGTATAACAATTGTGCAAGATCAGGATGTAAAATCTTCTAAAAAGCGCTAAAAAAGTGTTTACGGGTTGTGAACTCTGTTCCCGCGCAACAGCTTTTCATCGCCATTCATGACAGAGAGACGTTCCGCCCACCACCTCTGTTCCACCTCTTTACAGGTTTTTTGCACTCTCATTACAACAATTACGGATTTGTGACTGCGTGAGTTGTAGCGAAGCGATAGACGTATGATGCCCGCCGCCAACCGCATCTCATCAGCAGCGAACGTTTCAGGAGAACAGCACCGACGATGGATCATCACGATCACGTTGAATTACTGAGGGACGGCATCGAACAGCAGGGCGGCAGGTGGGCGGATTTCGGCTCCGGCACTGGGGCATTTACGCTGGCGCTGGCGGAACTGATCGGCGCTGGCAGCACGATTTATTCGCTTGACCGCGACGGCAGGGCGCTGCGCGAACAGGAACGGCAGATGCGCCAGGGCTTCCCCGGCGTCAGCGTCGAGTATCGCACAGCGGATTTCGCCCGCCCACTTGATCTGCCGCCGCTGGATGGCGCGGTCATGGCGAACGCGCTGCATTTTCACCGCAATAAGGACGCCATTCTGCAACTGCTTCACGGTTATCTGAAACCGGGAGGCCGTTTCCTGCTGGTGGAATACAACGTCGATCAGGGGAATATGTGGGTGCCGCACCCGCTGTCCTATCCAACCTGGGAGAAGCTGGCAGGCAGAAACGGCTTTGTAGGGACCCGGCTGATCGGGCGCAGACCGAGCCGCTTTCTCAAAGAGATTTACAGCGCCGTCAGCCAGAAGCCTTAAAGAAGTCGTCCAGGATTTGTTCGGCGTTGAAGGCCTGTCCCTGCGTGGTCAACAGCGCGTAGTTTTCAGCAGAAAGCCGCGCCTGCAAATCGGCTCGCAGCGGCTTGAGCCGAATCTCGACAAAGTCAAGATCGAGGTCGGGCAGCGCGGCGATCAACCCGGCGATCTGCGCACTGTGCGCAGAGTTCCCGGTGTGCAGATGCAGCCGCGCGATCACCGCCAGAAGATGTGGAGTCAGCGCATCATCGCCAATTTGCCGCCCAATCCGGATTGCGTCTCGCAGGCGTTCGCGGCTTTCGGGGAGCCTGTCCAGCGCCAGCGCGACAAAGGCCATATTTGTCAGCGTGTGGGCGCTGGTACGGCGGCTTCCGATAATGTGGCCTAACGCCAGACTTTGTGAGAGATAATCCCAGGCCGCCTCCGCCTTACCGATGCGTTCGGTCAGAATGCCAAGATTGTTCAGCAGCACACTCACACCATGCCGATACCCGATGTCGCGGCAAACCCGCAGCCCGTCCTCGTAGTAACGCTGGGCAGCGGCAAAATCGCGTTCACTGTCTGCTGCCGTGCCAAGATTGTTGAGTGTTGAGGCGACGCCGCGCAGATCAGATATAGCCTGGAAGATCGTCAGGGCTTGCTCATAATGTGCCCGTGCTGCCGCATACTGCCCTTCCATTTCCGCCGCCGAACCGAGGTGGTTATGAGCGCGGGCGCTGTTCTTGCGGTCATTCGCCTGCTGCGCCAGCGCCAGTGCGGTTGTGCTGTACTGCTTGAGGGCAGCAAGGTCGCTGCGCTGGAAGGCGACAAAGGCTAAGCCATTGGCGGCCTCGGCCTGCTGCGCCACATCCCCTAAGCGCTGTGCCAGCGCCGTACTCTGTTCGTAGGCTTCGACGGCTTCGGCATAATCACTGGTACGCGTGAGCAGATCGCCCAGCAGCGACAGCGCCATCATACGCACCGGGGTGGGATTGTCGTCGGGCTGGCTTTGCTCATCCAGCAGCCGCAGCGCTCGCTCCACCCACAGCCGCCCCTCACCGAAATTGCTGAGCGCGTAGGCCTGTTCGCCCACCTTGAGCGCGTAGGGAATGGTTCTGGCGCTGTTCCCTGCCGCATACCAGTGCTCCGCCAGGGAGAGAGCACGGCTGTCCTCGTGCGGATAAAGCGCTTCGAGTGCCTGTGCGATGCGCAGGTGCAGCGATGCCCGCTGATCCCCATCGATGTCAGCCAGCAGCGTTTCGCGCAGTTTATCATGGGAAAAGCGCCAGCGGTCTTCCTGCACTTCGAGCACGGTTGCATCCGCACAGAACGTCAGCCAGCGGTTCAACACCACATCCAGCACGGCTTCCAGGGCGCTGTCAGACGAAAGCGAGGTGGTCGTTTTCAGCAGATAGCGCATGAGCTTCAGGTCGATCTCGCGCCCTGCTACCGCCGCCAGCCTGAGCAGATACATGGCGTCCTCCGGCACCCGCGCCAGCCGCCGCCGGATCACTTCCACAATTCCCCCCGCGAAGACATGCGAGGGCAGCGTCTTGATGCCGATCCGGTCGAGTGCTCCGGCTTCTTCGGCCAGCACCCGCAGCACTTCGATGATGAACAGCGTATTGCCCTCGGTTTCGCGCTGGAGCAGGTCAATCACGGCAGGATTCTGTCCGCTGCTGCCGAGCATCGACTCGGTCAACTGCACAATCTGTTCCGGACGCAGCCGTTCCAGCTTCAGGTGACGCATCGAAGTCAGTTCACCTGCCACCTGCCGACCTTCATCGTCGCGGTAGTTGGCGATGATGACCGGCGGCAGATCAGCAACCACCCGGTTCAACTGTTTGAGCGATTCGAGACTATCGGGGCTTGCCCACTGTAAATCTTCCAGCAGCAGCAGCACGGGTTCCTTTGCTCGATGGAACAGGTCGGCAATCGTAAGCAGAAGGCGCTGCTGCCGGGGGCGACCTTCCAGCGGCGGGATCGTCGGCACAGTTATGTCAAGCAGTGCCCCAATATCCGGCACAACCTCCTGCAGCACGGCGGCTTCGTCCAGCGTAACTTCAACGGCCAGCAGCAGACGGCGTACCGGTGCGCGCCAGAGCTGATAGGGCAGTTCACCGTCCTTTACGGCCTGCCCGTGCAGCACCAGCGCCCCTTCCACCAGCCCTTGAATCCGCAGTTCTTCGATCAGACGGGTTTTGCCGACGCCGCTCTCACCACCGATCAGCCAGGCTGAACCGCTCACGGGCTGATTTTCTGTCGTGTGCCGGGTGATCTGATGCAGCGCGTCCGTAAGCTGTTGGAGTTCGGTTTCCCGCCCCACGAACTGCGCGGCCTGCAAAAAGCTCTCGCGCAGGACGACCGGGGTTGTCGGGGATGGCTGGTGATAGCGGGAAAGCGCTTCAATCACCTCATGTGCCTGCTGATAGCGTTCCTGCGGGTTCTTGAGCATCAGCCGCCCGATAATGCCTGCCAGCCCACCGTCTACCTGCAAGGCGCCAAGATCGGGCGGCGAGGTGAGCAGTTGTTGAATCAAGGCCGTGATGTTGCTTACATCGAAGGGGTGATGCCCGGCAATCAGCTCATACGCCATCACACCGACCGCATACAGATCGCTGCCCTCGCTGACCGGGTTCCCTTGCAGCACTTCCGGCGCGACATAGGCCAGCGTTCCCACTACCTGATCGGCGTTCAGATAACCCCGGTGCTTTGCCAGCCCAAAATCAAGCAGGCGAACGTGATGGTTCGTAACCATCACATTGGCGGGTTTGAGATCGCGGTGAATGATGCCACGCCGATGGAGATAGGCCAGCGCGTGCAGTATTTGCACCAGCAGATCAAGCTTTTGTGCCAGCAGCAGGTCTTCCCCGGCCTGGATCAGCGGACGAGCATCGTGCAGCAGTTCCATTGTGTAGAACGGGCGGCGATCCGATCTTTCGCCGTCGCTGGAAAATCCGTAGTCCAGCACGTTGATAATGTGCGGGTGGCGCAGCGAGGCCAGCGTCCTGAATTCCTGCGCCAGCGCCAGCCGATAATCGACCTGGCGTTCGTTGAGCTGCGAACCGCTGATATTGACCTGCTTGAGGGCAACGACATCGCCTGTCAGGCGGTCATAGGCGCGGTAAACCACGCCCATCCCGCCCTGACCGATGGTGTCCTGAATCCAGTATCGCTGATGAACCTGCCGGGCTGCGCCGGAAATAATGGGCATAAAAATAAAAAGTCCACATTTGTAATACTGTTATTTTAGCGGACTCCCACCCAAATTCAGGTCACAATTATCCCATTTTGTACATGAAATATGTAAATTTCAGCCCTGCACCAGCACCACCCGGTAGCGGGCTTCATTCGCCCGGACGCGGTCGAGGGCGGCGTTCACCTGCGACAGCGGCATGGCTTCGGTCTGGGCGATGATGTTGTGTCGGGCGGAAAATTCCAGCATCTCGCGCATCGTCCAGCGGCTGCCGATGCGGTTAAGCCATCAGATGTACAATTATGAGCAGGTTTATTCTAACTGGGCATTCAATATGGAAATTGTGAGGAGAGGTTGGAATGAGCGAGCCGACTTCAATTGATAAGGCGTATATTGCGGGGTTTCTGGATGGCGATGGCGGCGTTGCTGTTTATAAGCTGCGTAATCAGAACGTATATCCCAGGTTCGTCGAGTTTTATAACCAGCAGGAAAGCGTACTAGAGTATATTCGTTCAATGTTTGAAGGTGGTAAGGTAAGAAGGCTTCGCACCTGTTATTCATTGTCGTTTTATCGTGACTTCGGGTTGGCGGTAGCACATGCGCTTAAGCCGTACAGCGTTTATAAGTGGCAGCAGTTAGAGGTTTATGAGTCATTTTCGGCAACGCTTGGGACTGAAAAGCCGGGGCCGGGAGGCGCGGTTAGTGTTCAGTTGGCAGCGAGGCGGGGTGAATTAATCTCCAAGATAAGTGCCTTAAAGCACGAGACTTGTTGGAATTTTAGGCCGGACTTTATGGATTTGCCGTTATCAGAACGATTAGCGTATATTGCGGGTTTTGTGGATGCAGAAGGCTATATTGGTATTGTCCTCCCTAAATCGGGCTGTCATTGTGTGTTATTGTCGATTTTACACACGGTTCCGGCGGTGCTAAAGTTTATTCAAGCGCACTTTGGCGGTAAAATATCGGAATACCGAAGAAGTGGAAAGCGCAATCAATATAGGCTGTTGTATGAGCGTAAACGCTTTGTGTCAATTGCAGAGGCGATTTATCCGTACACTATTCTTAAGAGTGAGCAGATTGAATGTGGTTTGCAGGTGCAGGTTTCTATGACAAGTAGAACTGGTCGACCGGTTTTACCTGAAATTTTGGAACAACGAGAGGCGTTACGTTTGCGCTTGAAGGAATTAAACACTTCGAATTGGCGCAGCATTCTGTGAGTCGAGCGCGTCAGGAATGGGGTGCGCGAAGCGGCTGTCCACACGGAGGGCATCCGCGAAGCCGCCGAAGCGCCCCTGGCAGGTGGCAACACTTTTCGGGCAAAGCTGTTCCTGCCCGCTCAGACACCACTCGCACTGCAAGCAGCTCCCGGCCTGCCAGCCCACGCCGACGCGCTGACCGACTTTCACATCCGTCACCTGATCGCCCACCGCGCGAACCAGGCCGACGACCTCATGACCGGGAACGGCGGGGAAGTGGTTGCCCCAGTCGCCGTCGAGGATATGGATGTCACTGTGGCACAGGCCGCAGTGCGTCACTTCGATTTCGATCTCGTTCGCGCCCAGGGAGCCGGGGTCATAGGTAAACGGTTCCAGCGGTTGATGCGGCTGATGCGCGGCGTAAGCATGAATGGGCATGGAAGCAGTCTCTTTTCATGAAAAGGCAGTGCCAGATGATAGCATATTCAACCCCTGCCGAAACAATACGCGCTTAAGACCTGTCCCGAATACACAACAAATGTCCCTCCCGCTTTAATCCAACCTCTATCCCAACCGTTGAACATGCCTTCACGCCACAACGTAAGTTGGTCTGCCGGGTCAAATGTACCGTCTTGCAGGTTGAGATTGATATGCCTTACGTGATCGTAATCCTGTGGAGTTTCCCCTTCCCAAACGGTGTAGCCGCCTTGCAAGGGGTAGTAAATGACGTTCTCGCTGGCCCATATGACCGCGAGGCTGGCGTCGCCATTGTCGGGCAGTTCCATGACGAGTTCACCCTCTTCATCAAAGATGAGCGCACCATTGCCGCCATCACCTATGCTGAAACGTTCCACCGCCCGGTAGCGGCCATCAGGGCTGACCGAGACAAAGGCGGCATAGCCTTCAATGCCAAGCACATCGGTGATATACCCGCCGCACGAGCCATCCAGACACAGTTCAACCGTGAAATAACTCGGTGCGAATTCGCTGATTAAGGTCAGGTACAGGCGGTCATTCGCACCCCAGTGCACATCAACCAGGCTGTTGTCCAAGGAAAAATTGCCCAGCGAAACCGGATTGCTGCCGTCGCTGTTGGCTATGAATGCTTCTGCCAGGCGGCAGCCATGGGCGCAGTCCTCGCGGATGGGACCGGGGACAAAATACAGCACTTTGCTGCCGTCGGGTGAAACGCGCAGGCCATAGTTTTCCATGCTGGAGTCACCAAAGACGTATTCGGTAATCCCAAGACGATCTGTGAGGCGGCGGGTGACAACATCGGCATGAGGGTAGTCGGTTTCGGTCAGCAGCCCGGTTCTCATATCCAGCGCATAGTGACGCTGCAAAGCCGGGTGAACTTGTTCGCCAACCGGATTGTAGGACAGGATGACCCAATCCGGGTTGGTTGGGTCTGGCGCAAAGCTGGCAAAATCGCGCAGCGTCCCGTAAGCGTCCAGACGAATTCCCCGACCCGGCGCATAAGGGCAGATGGGCATTGGCTCCAGCCAGGGTGTCGTGCCATCGCCGTCCATGACGTAAATGTTCGGGGGTAAATCAGGGGTCAGGTCACTCTGGGCAACGCCGTACCAGTTGCGGCCATCGATGCACTCGCTCCGCCCCTCAGTCTGGAGAATCGTCTCCAACGGGATAAAGCCCAGGACAGCATTTTCGAGTCCAGCCCTGCCTCGGTACGGCAGGCCGCCCGCGTCCAGCGAACCCGTGACACGCACCACCTGACCCGGCAAAAAGCGGATGGGTGTACATTCCTGTGCGTGGACAGGGGTGGCAAAAGGCAGTATGAACAGCAGAAGCAGGATTACGAGAAGAAGAGGCCTGACAGGTTTGGTGCGCGTCATGTGCGGTTTGCTCCAACTCACTTTCGTTCTACTGCATCATAAGGGCAATCCCGCTGGCGTAGGGCAAAAAACGAAGAAGCGCCGACAAGAAAAAGGGCGCAGCTTGCCGCCGCGCCCCTTCAGTGTTCAATGCTGCCTTTTATCGCTGGCTTAATTCAGCCGTTCGACAATCGTGCCCGTGCCCATGCCGCCGCCGCAGCACATCGTCTGGAGGCCATAGCGCTTGTCGTGGATTTCCAGCGCGTTCAACAGCGTGGTCATCAGGCGCGCACCGGAAGCGCCCAGTGGATGCCCCAGGGCAATCGCGCCGCCGTGCACGTTGACCTTGCTCATGTCCGGCTGGATTTCGCGCTGCCACATGCCGATCACCGCCGCGAAGGCTTCGTTGACCTCGAACAGGTCGATCTGGTCGAGCAACAGCCCGGCCTTGCTCAGCACCTTCTTTGTAGCGTCAATCGGGCCGGTCAGCATCAGATGGGGATCGCTGCCGACGGTCGTCATGGACACCAGGCGGGCGCGGGGTTTCAGCCCCAGTTGACGCGCCTTGTCTGCGGTCATGACCAGCACCGCCGCCGCGCCGTCGCTGATCTGGCTGCTGTTGCCAGCGGTCGTCACACCATCAGGCGTAAAGGCAGGCTGTAGCTGCCCCATCTTTTCGAGATTCGCATTCGGGCGAATGCCCTGATCGGTCGTCACCATCACCTTCGCGCCCGCGTCATCCACGCCTTCCAAAGGCAGGATTTCGCGCTGGAGCCAGCCGTTCTGCGTGGCCTGCGCCGCCTTCATGTGGCTCTCGTAGCCGATGCGATCCACTTCTTCGCGGGTGACGCCCCATTTCTGCGCGATTTCGTCCGCCGCAATGCCCTGCGGAATCATGTTGTGGGTTTCCATGATGCGGTCGGTGAACGGCTGGCCGCTGGTCAGGCTTGATCCCATCGGTACGCGGCTCATGTTCTCCACGCCGCCCGCTACTACCACATCGTACTGCCCTGACGCGATCAACCCCGCCGCGATATGGACGGACTGCTGTCCGCTGCCGCACTGAAAGTCAACCGTCGTGGCCGCTGTGCTGATCGACAGTCCGGCATCCAGCACGACGTTGCGGGCCACGTTGAAGGTCTGTTCCCCGACCTGGCTGACACAGCCGAAGACGACATGCTCCACAATGGCCGGGTCAACATTCGCCCGCGCCAGCACTTCGCACACCGCATACGAGCCGAGGCGCACAGGATGGGTCTCGCGCAGCCACCCATTCCGGCGACCAAGTGGGGTACGAACGGCATCCACAATCACAATTTCACTCATGGCAAAAACTACCTCTTAATCAAATGGGGATTCAATTTTTCGATGTTCACATCATACCGCAAGATGACGAAAAATGAGCAGCCGTTGGTAAGAAAATCACGAGAAAAAGTGTGTTTTAGAACGTTCAGGACTGCGCAAAAATCTCACCCCCCGACGCTGCATTTAGGGAGACGGAGATGAGCCTCTTTTTTAAGCCCCTCTACCAGAGGGAGAGGGGTTTGGGGTGAGGGCAAAACTGTTCAATTTCGTAAGTTTAGGACGTTAAGAACGATGCCATTGTGCAGTGAATTCCGTTTGCGCTACAGTTGCCGCTTCACCCAGGAGAGTCCTTATGCCCAAATCAGCTACATCACTGGACTGGCGTTCACTCATCTTCCGCCTGATCTTTCTGACCATCGCCGCGCTGATTGGTTCGCTGAGCGTGGTGGTGTTCCTCGCGCCGTTCGAGATCGCGCCCAGCGGCATTTCGGGCATCGCTGTTATTCTGAATCAGTACATTGGTACGCCCATCGGTCTGCTGACGCTGCTGGGCAACATCCCGATTCAATACCTGGCGTTTCGGATGCTGGGTGGCTGGCAGGTGGTCGCGGCGACGATTTATGTGGTGGTTGTGTATTCCGTCGGAATTGACGTGCTGGCGCCGATTTTCCCCAAAGACGGCGTGAGCGAGGATGTGCTGCTCAATGCGCTGTTCGGCGGCATCATCAGCGGCGTGGGGTCAGGACTGGCTTATCGGGCTGGGGCGACCTTTGGCGGTACGTCCACCCTGTCGCGCATTTTGCAGGCACGCTACGGCACCCCGATGAGTTCGACCTATCTCTACACCAATCTGGGGACGGTCGCGCTGGCCGGCTTGGTTTTCGGCTGGGATGGCGCCCTGTATGCGACGGTCGCGCTGGCGCTGGATGGCGCGGTGTCGGATTATGTGCTGGAAGGCCCCAGCGTAATTCGCACCGCAGTGATTATCACCGACCACCCGAAGACGGTGGCGGATGCGATTCTGCATCAGCTTCAACGCGGAGTGACAGGCTGGGAAGTCACAGGCATGTTCACCGGGCAGACGCGCACCCTGCTCTATGTCACAGTCGCCCGGCCACAGATCAACGAACTGCGGCGGCTGGTCGGCGAGGCTGATCCGGGCGCGTTCATCGTGGTCGGTCAGGGGCATGTGGCCTACGGACGTGGCTTCCAGACGGCTAAACCAAAAGACAGTGCGCGGCGGGAGATGCTGCCGGAAACCAATCAGATGGAATAGAATCGACTCAGCCGACAGTCCTGCGCAAAGGATGACACGGGGAGAATCATAGGGCGACGCGGCGCGTCGCCCTTACAGAAGAAAATCTTAAGTGGTGATTATCAGGCGCGACGGCGGCGGCTGAACACCACGATCAGGATAATCAGCAGCAGCAGCAGGCCAATCCCGCACACGATGAACGGCAGCAGATTGGACTGATCCTGCTGTTCGGCGCTCTGCGCTTCCACCTCGGTAATCGCCACAGGGGTGCGAGTTGCGGCGGGTGTGGTGGTGATTTCGTCCGTCGCTTCTTCAGTGGCTTCCTCGGTTTCCGCTTCGGTCACCGTTGGGCGTTCGGTCGGCACCTCGGTTGCGGTCGGCGTGGCCTCAGCATCGGCGGTGGCGGTGCCTGCGCTGTCGTCGGTTGCCACCTGCGCCAGCGAAATCTGAGCGTCTGCCGTTGCAGTCCTCGCGCTGTCATCGGTCGCCGCCTGTGCGATCAGGGCTGAGGCGGCTTCGGTCGCGGTTGCTCGCGCTTCAGCAGTCGTCGTGCGTTCCGCAATTGCTGTCGCGCTGGCCTCCGCGTCAAGCGTCGCCTGGGTATCGGCTGTCGCAGTCGCATTGGCATCATCTTCGGCCTGGGCGGTTTGAGTGGCCGCGTCATCCCGCGTTGCCTGCGCATTGGCCGTTGCCGTCAGATCGGCCTGTGCCGTCTGAGTAGCGTCCTGCTGCGCATTAGCTGTTGCTGTCAGATCGGCTTGAGCCGTCTGAGTAGCGTCCTGCTGCGCATTGGCCGTTGTTGTCAGATCAACCTGTGCATCGGCGGTCGCGGTGGCATTGGCATCCGCTTCAGCCTGCGCCGTTTGGGTCGCCTGCTGCTGTGTATCCAGCGCGGCGACGCTTTCGGCGGTGGTGGTCGCGGCGGCGCTGGCAGCTTCATTCGCCGCACCTTCTGCGGTCGCGGTCTGGCGGGCGTTTAAGGTCGCCTGCGCAATGGCCTGCGTGGTGGCGCGGGCATTCGCCGTGCCCTGCGCTTCGGCGGTCAGGGTGGGGAGTGCCTGGGCGACGGTGGTCGCTTCGAGATCATTTTCGGCGGTAGCGGTCGCCTGGGCATTGGCCGTTGCACGGGCTTCGCGGGTTGCGGTTGAACGTGCATCCGCCGTCGCCTGCTGGTCAAGCTGTGCCTGTGTCGTGGCGGTGGATTGTGTGTCTGCCGTTGCTCGTGCATCCGCTGTTGCGCGGGCTTCGGTCGTGAGCGTAGCACGAGCGTCCGCCGTTGCCTGACGGTCAAGCTGCGCCTGGGCCTGTACAGTCGAACGCGCATCCGCCGTCGCTGTCGTGTTGGCATCATTGGTCGCGGCGGTGTCCAGCGTGGCCTGGGCGTCCAGCGTCCCTTGTGCCTGTGCGGTCACACGAGCGTCAGAAGTCGCCTGACGGCTGATCGCCTGCTGCGTGGTGGTCGCCTGAGCATTGGCCGTCGCCTGCAAATCGACCGTTGGGGTCGGCGTGGCGGTTGGTGTAAACGTCGGCGACGGTGTGAACGTCGGTGTCGCGGTCGGGATGATAACAACGGTATAGGGAATCGTGCTGGTCGTCGTCTGTCCCGCTTCATCCGCGACAATCACTTCAAGCGCCGCATTGCCTGATGCCGCAAAGGGCACTTCAAGGGTATAGGTGCCGTCGTCGGCCTGCTCCACCGTTTCACCATTGATGGTGACAGACTCAATGGGCGTCTGGCTGTAGACGATCTCGACTGTCACGGGGAAACCATCGCCGGGGAGGAAACTGCCCTCGAAGGTCTGCCCGGCTTCCAGCCCTGATATAGTGAATTCCGGCGGGAATGCGGCCACGTTAAACGTTTGCTCTGTCGTGGAAGTCACGCCGCCCTCATTCGTGATTTCGACTTCAAGCGTGTTTTCCCCCGGCGGCAGCAGGCGCGGATCAACCGTGAACAGATACGGCTCGTCCAGCGCGAGTTCCTGATCGCCCAGGCGCACGATCACATCTGTCGGGGGAGTTTGCCCGCTTACCGTCAGCACTGCATTCAGCGACCTGTCGAGTGTTTGCCCGGTCAGATCGGGCGTGATGGTGACGGTCGAGGGCAGCGCGGCGATTTCAAGATCGAGCGTTTCAGTGGTCGTGTCGCCGCTTTCATCCGTGACGCTCAGCGTAAGCGAAGCCTGACCGGGCGGCAGCAGCGCCGGGTCGATGGTCACAACAGCAGGCGGCGCGTTCACATCCGGCGACCCGACGATTTCCGTGATGCCGAGATCAAGCGGGAAATCGACCGTAAAGGCCGTAATTGGTTCGTCAGCCAAGACCTGAACTTGCAGGTCAAGTGCTTCGGTTACAGGCGCATCTGGCGCATTCAGGAAGCGCACAATCGGAACCGGGATGGGCGCACGCAGCACCCCTTCGGCGGCGTTGCTGGCGATATCGCCCTGCGCGGCCTGGAGCGTAAAGGCGTATTCGGTGCCATCCAGCGGGACATTGGCTTCCAAAGTAAGGATGTACTGGCTTCGCAGCAGCGCGGCCAGTTCGCCATAAATGGCGGGAAGCTGATCAGGATTGGGCGATTCATCAAACCGGGCGCTGGTAATTTCGGCCAGCGCACGCAGGTAGGAGCGGTCAGTGCCGTAGCCCAGGCCGATGGTGTAGAAGGGAATGCCGCCGACTGTCGAGGCATCAATGGCACCCTGACGCGGATTCACGCTCACTACGCCGCCCGCCCCGTCGGATTCCGCCCCATCGCTCAGGAGGATAATCGCACGGCGGGTGGTGGGCGCATTCTGCGCAACATCCAGCGCGAACAACGCCGCATCATAGAGCGCGGTCTGCCCACCGAAGGGCAGCGTATCAATCGCGTTCAGCAGCGCTTCCTTGTCGGTGGTGTAATCCTGCACCAGTCGCACACCGCTGCTGAAAGCCACCAGCGCGACCGAGTCGTTCTCGCGCAGGCTTTGCACGAACAGCCGCGCGGCTTCCTGTGCTTGTGCAAAGGGCGTGCCGGACATGCTGCTGCTCACGTCGATGACCAGCACAACGGCCAGCGGCAGGTTGTCATCCGTGACGTTCTGCACATCGACAATCCGGGCGACTTCGGCCAATTCGCCCGAAAGCGTGAAGTTCTCGATCCCCAGGCCACGTACAGGCTGACCGCTGGGCGTGAACACACTGGTTGTGATGCGCGCCGTCGGGAGATCGGTCGGGTCAACCCCGGTGATTTCAATGCGGTAGCCTGGTGTGGACGTTGCATCCTGCGTGAGAACGATGGCAGCAGGTGCAGCGATCCCGGCGAGTAAAAAGAAGGCGATCAAAAAAATGAAGTGTCTTTTCACAGGTGCCTCCAAGTGAAGCAGCCACACAAAATGAAAATTATACGATGTCAATGTAAAGCGACGGTTTTCTTTTGTTTAACGATGATAACGCATCTGCTGGATTTCCGTTATAAATTGATGCGAAGGCGGCGCTAAGATTCGGCTTGCTGAGCAAAACTCGCTCTTGCCAAACGTCGCTATCTGCGTTTATAATACCACCATCTTGCGGGTGTAGTTCAGCGGTAGAACGTCTCCTTGCCAAGGAGAAGGTCACGAGTTCGAATCTCGTCACCCGCTCACAAAAGAAACGCCGATCAACGTCGGCGTTTTTTGTTACCTGTTGAGTAACCAGGGAGTACACACAGGTACTCCCCTACGACTCGCTCGCTTCATCATCCTCGTGGGTGTGGCGGATGGGCTGGTCTTTGGGATGCCTAGCGGTGCCGCTGTAGCCCATGCCCTGTAAGCGGGACTGTTCCAGCGCCTCCAGTTGATCGGCCACGCGGCCATAATCGGCTTCGGGAATTTTATGATCGACGCCGTGTGCATCCCGGTAGACATACCCCACCCCACCGCACCAGTCGCAGTCGGTGGTTTCCCCGCTGAATTCATCCTCAAACCAGCCATAGCCCTCGCAGGAGGCGCACATCACCACATCCATCATGCTTACTGACTGCCTCCGCTTTCGCCCACAGGCGGCAGGGGTGTATACGGCTCTGCATTCCACCATTCAGGGAACTGGGCATAACTTTCCGCCGGGACGTTAAAGTATTCGTCGAGGATGCGGCGCGTAATCGGCGCGGATACCTGCGACCCTTCCAGCGAATTTGTCACCATCACCACAATCGCAAACTGTGGATTCTCCCTGGGTGCGTAGGAGACGAACCACGCATGGGGATAGGGGATGGCCTGTGCCGTCCCCGTTTTGCCGCAGATCTGATAGGTGGCGGGCGGATGGAAGAATTTATCCGGCTCGGCCACATTAAAGCGGATGAAGGCCGTGCCGTAGTCGGCGTTGCCCGTCACACCGCACATACCCTCGCGGACGTTCTCCAGCACACCCGGATTCAGGTTCAACTGGCCGATGACCTGCGGCTGCGCGGTGAACTGTACCGGAGTGCCATCCTGCCCGCCCACCTGCTGCACCAGATAAGGTCGGTAGACGGTGCCGCCGTTGGCAATGGCCGCAACCGCGACCGCCATCTGAATCGGCGCGATGCCGATGTTGCCCTGCCCGGTGGCGTTGTTCATCGCTTCGGCGGCGCTGCCAGGGGTGGGCAGATTACCAGGGGTTTCGCCCTCGCCCAGCCCATAGGCCTGCCCCAGCCCCATCATGCGGGCATACTGGTTCAGGGTGTCCGCGCCGCTGGAGGTAAAGAGTTCCGCGCCATAGCGCCAATAGAACGGATTGCACGACGCCATGAGTGCCTGCGCCGGGGTGATGATGCCCGCCGCCGGGAAGCCGTCCTGCAAGCGCCAGTCGGTGCGGCGTTCCTGTGTGTCGCCGTAGGGACGCCCGTCCCATTCCAGCGGACAATCGAAGGACTCGGTTGGGTCGGTCAGTCCTTCATTAAGCGCAGCGACGTGGGTTATGATCTTGAAGACCGACCCCGGCGCATAAGCGTCCTGTGTGGCATGGTTGAACAGCGGGCGGCGCGGGTCGCTCTGGAGCGCCTGCAGAATTGCCCCGCGATTTTCAATGGCCGTTGCCTGTGGGTTGAACAGGTTGGCGTCCACCAGCGGATAGCTGACCAGCGCCAGCACCGCGCCCGTGTTCACGTCCAGCACCACCGCTGCCCCGCCCTGCGAGACATCCGCCCGGCCCCAGTTATCGGCGGCATAATTGAAAGCGTCGGACATGGCCTGCGCCGTAATCTGCTGCAAGCGGCGGTCAAGCGTGAGCGTCACCGAGACGGGCGGCGTTCCGGTTGCGCCTGCCAGCTCACGCAGAGTGGTTCCTCCCGGCTCCACAATCCGCAGCACACGCTCTGGTTCGCCCGCGAGTTCGTCCTCATACTGTTCTTCCACACCTGCCAGACCGACCAGATCGCCGGGGCTGTAGCCTTCCGCCTGATAGCGGGCGACTTCGGCTTCGGGAATCTGCCCGATGTAGCCGACGGCGTGCCACATGATGTTGCGCCCGACGTACTGCCGCACCGGGACGGCGGCGCTGTAGGCTTCCTGCAAAGCACACGTCGCCCGCAGATCGGCCAGATTCAGCGAATAGGTGTCCACGTCCAGCGAGGACATATAGAAGATGGTGTCGTTGTTGTAAGGGGCGAAGCGCACCCGCAGCGTCAGCACCGATTCGCGCGTCAGCCTGCTCAGCAGCGCGATGCAGGCGTTCTGATCGGGCATCGTCAGCTTTTGCCCATAGAGCGGCACCAGCGCGGTTTCTTCCACCAGCGGCGTCCCGTTGCGGTCATAGAGCATGGCACGTTCGCGCGGCTGCGGCACCACACGCAGCGCAGAGTCACCGGACAGCACATCGAAAATATCCATCGTTGACCACGCCACACCCCATTCTCCGGCGGAGATGACCAGCCGCATGGTGCGTCCGGCGTCGGCAATCTCGCCAAAAATGCTGGATTGCAGCGTCACGTCATACGTCACGGCAGCGGAAAAACCCTGGGTTTCGGTGTTCTGGATGGTATACGTCAGCCCGGTCAGGCCGATGGTTTCCGTCACCTGCTGATAGCGGGCTTCAAAGGCGGGCTGCTGAACAAGCTCCCGGCTCTGACTGCTGAGCAGGTTGTACATGGCGGCGTAATCCAGCGCATTCCAGGCGTCCAGAAAGCGCTGCACCACCCCATCCGGTGCGCTCTGTGCCTGAACGGTCGAAACGGACAGCAGCACAATCAGCACTATAACAAACGCGGGAAATCGCTTAAACGAGGAGATGTCTTGTTTCATCAAACTCAAACGACCTTTACTCGCCTACATGGCGATGTTAACTATAATCACCATGATTGCCTGCGTCTATCCCACAGAAGAAAGCACAGGGAAAGCGTCGGTTTCGTTTTGCGCCGTTTTTGTGTTTAAAATAGACTCAATTCAAACGCAAACGCTGGAACATCGTGAAGCCTCATGCCCAATAAAATTCCGCTCCAACACCTGGAACAAATCACCGCGCGTCTTGATAACGCGATGCTTGGCACTGCCGCCGCCGATGCGCTGGTGCAGTGGCTGGCGGAACATGCCGGCCCGAATGCAATCGCCCTGCGCCGCAGCGAGACGACCACGGTCTGCGACATCATCACCAGTCCTGGCAACATTCTGCCTGAAGACCTGGCACACTGGCTGGCCGACGCGAAGAACTGGGAGCACTGGGAAGGCGGTCGGCATGTCGATCCCGGAGTGCTGATCCCGATTCGCTATCGCGGCCTGGTCTATGGGATGCTGTGCCTGGAAGGGGACGAACCCGACGAGGAAGTAGCGGTGCTGGCGATGTGGCTGGGTGCAAAGCTGCACCGCCTGAACACGGTGGTGACGACGGTCGAAGTCTCTCGCCGTGCACAGGAACTCGATGCCATCACCGAGATCAGCAGTGCCCTTTCCGGCAACCTGACCGACGACATCTGGGAGACGATTCATCACCAGCTCGCAGGCCTGTTTGACGCGACAATCTTTTTTATCGGCCTGTATAACGACGAGCGCAACCAGCTTGATCTGCCGCTTGTCTCGGAACATGGTCTGTTCACACCATACGAATCTATTCCGCTGTGCGGCCTGAGCGAAGGCGTGATCCGCCACAGCCGCACCCTGCACTTCCGGGATTTGCAGGTCGAAGATGAACGTCTGGTGTCGCTGGGCATCCAGCCTGACCCACGCGAACCGGGCGGCGAGGCAGCGTCCTGGTTGGGCGTTCCCCTGCGTGACCGTCAGCAGCACACCATCGGCCTGATCGTCTTGCAGCATGACCTGCCAGACAGCTTCAGCGACAATGACATGGAGCTGCTCACAACCATCGCCGTGCAGATTTCGCTGGCGCTGGATAACGTGCGCCTGTTGCAGGTGGAACAGCAGCGCCACCGCATCGCCACCACCCTGATGGAAGTCGGGCAGGTCGTTTCCTCCATGCTGAACTATGAGGACGTGCTGGAAATCCTCCTCGAACAGATGGATCGTGTGCTGGATTTCGACAGCGGCGCGGTGCTGCTGCCCGTCAACGACGCACCGATTCTGGATCAGGTCGATTCAGGCGGGATTCAGATGCGCGTAAGGGCAGTCTTTGGCATGTCCGTCCTTAGCCGGGGCATGGTGCTGAGCTTTGGGCAGACCTCCCCCATTGCGCAGGTGATCGCCTCGCATCAGCCGCTCGTGATTGACGACGCGCAAACACAGCCCAACTGGGATCTGAATTACGGAACGCAGCCGACTCGTGCGTGGCTTGGTGTGCCGATGGTGGCAAAAGAGCGCGTCATCGGCGTGATTGTACTGGATAAGTTCGTGCCGGAGTTCTACACCGATCAGGATGCCAGTACCACTTTTGCATTGGCGCGGCAGGGGGCGATTGCGGTCGAAAATTCGCGGCTGCTGGCCGAGTCAGAAACGAATCTGCGCCTGATTGAAAACCGTGCCCACCGCCTCGCCTCCCTCAATCGCATCGCCGCTATCACCAGCTCCATTCTGGAGAACGACCACCTGCTCAACAGCGGCGCGAAAATGGCCGTTGAACTGTTTAATATCGAGCACTGCATGGTAACGGTGCTGGATGAAGACCAGCGTCATGCGGTCGTCGTCGCGGAATATCCTGATACCGGCTGCATCGGTCTGCGGCTGATACTGGAGACGAACCCACCGCTGCATCGTGTTCTTCAGGGAACCAGCCCTATCCCGCTCGACAACATCCCCGACCGCACTGATCTGGACTCCAGCGCTCAGGCGGCTTTTGAGGAAATGTCCACGCAAAGCGCATTACTTGCGCCGCTGGTAGCACGCGATCAGGCGATTGGCTTTATCGCCCTCGACACCAGCAACCCCAACCGCATTTTCAGCGATGACGACAGCGAAACACTGATGACCATTGCGGCTCAGCTTGCCATTGCCATTAACAACGCCGATCTGTACGAACAGGCGGTACTGGCAAACAAACTCAAGATGGAATTCCTCGCCAATATCAGCCATGAACTGCGCACACCGCTCAACGCCATCATCGGCTACAGCGATCTGCTGTTGGACGGCACTTATGGCGTTCTGACCGAAAAGCAGACCGACCGGCTCAATCGCGTCAACACCAGCGGCAAGCATCTGCTGTCGATGATTAACGACGTGCTCGATCTGTCGAAGATCGAAGCCGGGCATCTGCGCCTGGAAGTACAGCCGGTGCTGGCGGCGGATATTCTGCAAACGGTGTACGACGAATTCGCGCCGGGTGCAGTGGCTAAGGCGCTGCGCTTCGGGTTGGAGATCGCGCCGGAAACGCCAGTAATTAAGGCGGATGCGGCACGGCTGCGGCAGATTTTCAGCAACCTGATCGACAATGCCATCAAATTCACGCACGAGGGCGGCGTGATGATCCATATGGGGCGGCTGAGCGTCCGGCAGGGACAATCCGCGAACGGCCTTGTCTTGCCTGCGCGTCATCACATCGACGACGGGGAGTGGCTTGGTCTGGCCGTGCAGGACACGGGTATCGGTATCGCGCCGGAGGATCAGAAAATGATCTTTGACGCTTTCCGTCAGGTCGATGGCAGCAGTATCCGCGAATACGGCGGCACAGGCATTGGGCTGGCGATCACGCTCAAGCTGGTGAACATGCACGGCGGGCATCTGTGGGTGGAAAGCGAACCCGGCAAGGGCAGTGTGTTTACCGTGCTGCTTCCGGTGGGGGCGTAGGAGATGAACCGCCAAGACGCAGAGATCGCCAAGCATCTAATGGAACAATCAAAACGAACGCGAACAATCGTAGGGGCGACGCGCCGCGTCGCCCCTACATCTCCCTGATTTTCACTATTGCCCAAAACAGACTGTGTTTTGGATTTTGCCGCGTGGACGGTAAAATCAAACGGTGATTCAAATACTTGCAAATTAAACCTTTTTCTGGAGAAACCTCATGCGTTACACCAAAACCGGGCCGATGGGCTATCACTTTGAAGACTCCGAAGTTGGCGATGAAATGATCAGCCAGGGGCGCACCATTACCGAGGCCGATATTGTCAACTTCGGCAACGTCATCGGTGACTTTAACCCGCTGCACTTCGATGCGGAATACATGAAAAACAGCATGTTCGGCCAGCGCATCGCACACGGGATGCTCACGCTCAGCTTCGCGACCGGGCTGGGCAATCTGATGGGCGCGAACCTGGGGACAGTGCTGGCCTTTAAGGGGCTGAACATCGAGTTCAAGCGACCAGTCTTTATTGGGGATACCATCCGCCTCAAGACCACCGTGATCGAGAAGCGCGAGTCCGCTAAGCAGCCCGGCGGCTGGATTACGCAGAAGGTCGAAATCCTGAACCAGCGCGACGAAGTCGTCCAGGAAGGCACCTGGTCGGCTTTGATTGCCTACCGTCCAAAGGAAAGCTGAGCGTTGACCACCAACATCCGTCCAGATCGCCCCGTTGGCTACTTCTATGAGGATTACGCCGTTGGGCAAAAGATGACCTCGCGCGGACGCACGATCACCGAAAGCGATATTGTGCAGTTCGGCTCGCTCACAGGTGACTTCAACCCGATGCACTTTGACGACCACTACATGCAGGGGCACCTGCTCGGCAAGCGCGTGGCGCACGGCATGTTGACCATCAGCTATGCAATTGGGCAGGCCTATCAGCTTGGCTTCATGGAACAGACCGTGCTGGCCTTCCGTTCGATTGAGATGAAGTTCAGCGCCCCGGTTTACATCGGGGATACGATTCACGTCGAACTGGAAGTCAAAGAGAAGAAGGACGCCCGTCGGCTGGGGGGTGGGCTGGTCACGCTGGAAGCGCGGATCATCAACCAGGAAGGCAAGGCCGTTCAGAAAGGCGACTGGACGGTGTTGGTAGCGTCGCGTGCACCCGAAGCGCTGTCGTCGTGAGAGAGCGCTTTTTCAGACGGCGCTTTGTCATCGGGCACTTGCTGAAGCGGCGGATTACTCAGTTCAACTCTGGGGAGTTCGCGCGTGATCGCTTCAGGATGGGCGAGCGCGTGATGCCCGTTCTTCTGGGCGGTGTCAGGATGCACAGCCTCGAACCGTGCCATCTGTAGGCGAAGGGCTTCAAAACGCAGCGCATTGCTCAGCGCGGCAGAGGCGACCGAGGCGATTTCTTCCAGCAGCGCCACCCGCCCAGTGTCGAAGTAATCCACCTGCGCATGTGCCAGCAGCAGGACGCCCAGGCGTTTTGATTCCTTTTGCAGCAGCAGCCCAATGGCCGACCCAGTGCGCGGCCAGTTGAGCACAGGCACCCAGCGCGGGTCGGTGGCGACGTTGCGGATAATCACGGTACGTTCGCTGTAGATGACGAAGCCGAGCGCACCTTTCGCCAGCAGCGCGTCCCATTCGTCATGGGTCATGGTCGTGCCCAGTGGGACGGCACAGGCCGCATCTATCGAGGTTTCGTCGCGCAGCAGCGCCAGGCAGCCCCGCGCTGTTCCCATCATCAGGGCGGCGGCGGTGACGATCTGCTCCATCATCAGCGTTTTGTCGAGATGATGCATCGCCCGCGCCAGCTTATACAACGCCTCATAATTGCGAATGGGTGGCATGGGTATCCTTCGTGAAATTGGATGGTCGGAGTCGGTCAGGACGACCGCAGCCGCTTGAGTTCCGCAATCAACTGGTGATAGGCTGGTTCGGACGTACCCTCATGTGCATAGATGTTGGTCATCTTATGGGCGCCAATGGGCATGTGCTCAACCGCTTCCTGAACGAACAGGATAATCGGCTTTTCGCGATTCTGAAAGTGCCTCCAGTTCTTGCGCACCAGTTCAGAGCGCATGGCGGCGGGCGTCACAACCACGATCAGCGCCCAGCATTCCAGCCTCGCCTGCTCGGTGGCGGAGTACCAGTCCGCCCCGCCCATCATCAGGTATTGATCCACCCAGGTATCAATCTTCGCCTCGTACAGCTTATTGATGAGGGGCGCGACCCGTGTTTCCCAGTCATCGCGAGCATACGTCACCAACACCTGATCCTTAAGCGAGGTGTGTTCTACCCCGGTGTTCAGGTTCACAGGCTTGGTGGGACGCTCTCCCAGGATGGTGGGCACTTCCAGCGCGGTCGTCTTACGGGCGATCCCTGCTGGGACGGTGGGCGAGTTCAAGGGCAGGGG
>JANRLJ010000226.1:0-46741 GCA_033762735.1 bacterium
GAAGCGTGTTAAGTCCCTCTCCCTGAGGGAGAGCGCCTCTTGCAGAGGGATTTAGGGTGAGGGCAAATGAGCCGTTGTGAACTTTCATAACTCCTTTTAGAGTACCGGACAACGCTATTTAGGGTGAGGGCGAAGGTTCAAAAGCATAAGTCCTACTATTATAGAGGTGTTCGGGCGTTTACAGGCGATGGATTATCTCAAACCTCGCCCAGCGCCGCCCGCAGCACCCGATCCAGCGCGAGCAGCGCCGTCAGATTTTGCAGCGCGTGTGCCCGCTGGAAAGCGACCGGGTCGCGGTAATCGTGGGAATAGTAGGTGGTCATGTGTGCCCCATCATTATCGAGGCCGCGACCGGGCAGTGTCGCCGCGATGCGGTCAAAATCCCACAGCGGCACGGCATATTCTTCCGCCAGCCGCCGCAGAATCGCGTTGTTCGGGCTGTCCCCGCCTGCGATTACCCCGTCGCGGCGGTCGGCCTTCGTCCCCAGGATCGGCACCACGCCGTTTTCCAGCGCGACTTCGATCACCCGCCGCATGTTGCGCTCATAGGAATCCGGCACGCCGACATCATTGGTGCCCAGCCGAATCAGCAGGAAGGCCGGGTTGTTGAGCCGAAGCTCACACGCCAGCACATGTTCGCCCGCAGCACACTGCACCGAGTCCGCCCACATCGGGTCGAACACCGACCACGAGTGCAGCCCGCGATGCACCGCAACCCCCTGCCGCCCGAATGAGCCGCTGAAGGTGTCGATCACCCATTGCAGATCGGCATAATCGCCCAGGTTGTAGCCCGTGCGCGGGTCATCAAAGCGGGCAAGAAAATGCGGATTTTCCGCGTTGCAATCGCCCAGCTTGGAGAAGGCACGGGGATTGCGACCGAGCGACTGACCAAGCGCGTAAATCCGCCGCACGTTTTCCTGTACGTTGGGTGGCATCACCAGAATCGCGCCGGATGCTGAGGTGTCGCTTTCCAGCAGGACGCCATTCAATGTTGTGCGATTGGAGGCAAGCACGGGCGCGGTCGGCGGCGGAAGCGTCGGGAGCGGCTGGAAGAGGGCTTCGGTCGGCACGTAACCAATCAGCGGGGGGAGCGTCGCCGTCGGTGGAAAGATCAGGGGTGTGGCGGCAGTCGTCGTGGAAGGGGGGACAGGGAGCGGCGTGGAGCCATACGCGACAATCACGACCTGCGACATGGAAAAGGCACTGCGCAGCGCCGGGACGATCAGCGCGGCCAGCACCGTCAGCAGGCAAAACACGACAAACCCAACGCGGCGAGAATTCAAGGTCGAGCGATCCATGTGCCGTCAGCGCGAAACAGGCTGATTGTCGCATCAGGGCGCGGAATTTACAACCGAAGGCGTCGCATCAAGCCAGGCAATTGCGGCGATTGCGTCGACTGCATCAAAACGGAACGACACTTTAAAGAACTTTTTTGAACCACCAAGGCACGAAGGACACGAAGACGAGGAAAAATCTTTGTGCTCTTTGCGCCTTTGTGGTTGGTGTTTGTATTCAACTTCTTCGGACTGTCTGTGACATTTGATGCGTTCGCCTTTCGCGTCAGGCGCGGCTGAACCTGTAAAAAACCGCTAATAATTAGGGGAACTCCATCGGAAGATGGAAGACCCGCCGCGCTTTTCTGGTAAGCTGTGAACAACGATTATTCAATTCGAGAGGCCGGACATGAAAAAGTGGTCACTGCTGCTGGTGGGTGTGCTGATGCTGGCGCTGGTGGGGTCGGTTTCTGCCCAGGGGACGACGTTCAGCGACGAGGAACTGGAAGCCATTGAATTTGTCTCCGAAGCGGTAGACACCTTCCTGGCGCTGGAAAGCTACACGGCAGAGGGCGAGAACGTCCTCGCGCAGGACATTTCGATTGCGGGCACGACCATCACGCAGGAACTTGTGCAGGAGCTTGCAGGCGATTACGCGATTGACGAAGACGGGATGGTCAGCGCGGCAGTGACGATTAACCAGACCATCGATCAGGTCGGCGCGGGGATGAACATTTCCGGCGGCATGGTGATGGAAATCGTCGTGGCGGAGGAAACGCTCTACGCCCGCGTCAGCGATACGACCGGCGCGATGGCAGGCATGTTCCCCGACGGCTGGGTGAACGTGAACGAAAATCCCAACGCGATTGCGGGCATGTCCGCCATTAATACCGATCAGTACGTCAACCTGTTCAGCAGCCAGGTCGGCTACCCGGTCAACGAAGACAGCATCGACGCGATCACCGAACTCGACAGCGTCGAAGGCGAAGACGGTCAGGAACTCCGCGTATTTGTGGTGGAATATAACGTCGATTATCTGGATGAAAGCGGGGCGCTCGATCAGGCGCTTGGCGCGTTTGATTTCACGCAGTTCGGGCTGAGCCAGGAAGATGCGGATGCGCTGATTGAGTCGTTCCTGGACGGCATGGAACTCAAGACCACCATGCGCATCGGCGCGGACGATGGCCTGATCTACGGGCTGGACAGCGACATGCAGGTCGAGGCCGAGTTCAGCGGTGCGATCACCCAGGGGCAGACCATGACCATCGCCCAGACGGTGACGTATGCCATCCGTTTCAGCGGCTTCAATGAACCGGTTGAAATCGACGTGCCGGATGTGAATTAACCTCTGTAAGCAATTGCCCTCAATCCCCCCGGCCCCCTTCTCCCTCAGGGCGAAGGGGGAGAGCCTCGTTTTAAGCGCCTCTTGCAGAGGGGTTTGGGGTAAGGGCAGTTGCTCGATTGCCTAAATTCTGAAATCGCAAGCCCGTTGATTTCATAGAAGCAGAGGAGTGTCCCTCTACTCATCGCTCGTTGCTCATTGCTTCTTCACTAGACTTGCGTTACGAGAATCGGGCGATTCTTGGTGATGATGACGGTGTGCTCCATCTGCACAGAAAAGCTGCCATCCGTCGTGCGCAGCGTCCAGCCGTCGGGGTCGGTGTTCACATGCCGCGCGCCGTTGGTCACGAACGGCTCCAGCGTGACGACCATGCCTTCCTTCAATACGTCGCGGTTGCGCTTGGCGAAGTGATTCGGGATGGACGGCTTCTCATGGATGTGGCGACCCACACCATGCCCGCCCAGTTCTTCGATGGTGTTAAAGCCCCGCTCACGGATGTACTTCTCCACCGCCTTGCCGATCTCCGCCGCGCGAACGCCCGCCCGCGCGTTTTCGATGGCGATTTCCAGCGCCCGCTTGCAGCTGTCCAGCATCCGCTGCTGTTCGGCGGTGATGGGCGGCACACCGAGGCTCATGCCTGCGTCTGCCCAGTAGCCGTTCTTCTCTGCGGAGACATCCACGTTCACCAGATCGCCCGGCTTAATCACCCGCGAACCGGGGATGCCGTGCGCGGCCTCGTCGTTGATGCTGATGCAGGTCGTGCCGGGGAACTTATAGGCCAGGATGGGGGCGGAACGTGCGCCGTGCTTCTTGAGGAATTCCGCGCCAATTGCGTCCAGTTCGCCCGTTGTCATCCCCGGCTTGAGATGCTCGATCATATGCTGAATGGTCAGCCCGACGATGCGGCCAATTTCGATCAGACCCGCCAGGTCTGCCTGATTTTCGACGGTCATGCTGCTTTTGTCTCCGATGTGCTTCCGTTTGGTTAGAATGCTTCCACTATAGTACAACCCATCCCAAACACCTAGACTCGGCGGTCAATTTCCGACCGGGTGGTTGGTTCTTCTAAAGTTCGGTTGAATCCATCTGACTCCGGCTGTGAGCGCGTAAAGACTCTGATGCAATACAGCGCTCACATCACTCTAAACCTTTTTCGCTAAGATCATCTTTCGACAAAAACGTAAAGAGAACGGGAACAGACAACACGCTATGGCAGACATGAACGGCAGAATCATCATGGTCACGGGCGCGACGGACGGAATCGGCAAAATCACAGCGCTGGAACTGGCACGGATGGGCGCGACGGTGGTCGTCGTCGGGCGCAGCAGCGAGAAGGGCGCGAACGTCGTCAGCGAGATCAGGAGCGCGACCAACAACCCCAATGTGGAATTCATGAAGGCGGATCTCTCGCTCATGCTGGAGGTGCGCCGCCTGGCCGATACCTTCAAGGCGAAGTATGACCGCCTGCATGTGCTGGTCAACAACGCGGGCGCGGTCTTCCAGAAACGCCAGGAAACCAGCGAAGGCAACGAAATGACCTTCGCGCTCAATCACCTCAACTACTTTCTGCTCACGAACCTGCTGCTGGACACGATCAAAGCCTCCGGCACTCCCGAACGTAAAGCCCGCATCGTCAACGTTTCGTCGGATGCGCACCGTTTTAACCGTCCGATCAACTTTGACGACCTCCAGAACAAACAGCGCTACAGCAGCTTTGGTGTATACGGCCAGTCCAAGCTGATGAACATCCTGTTCACGTTTGAACTGGCGCGGCGCTTGAATGCGGAGAACGCCAACGTCACCGCCAATGTGCTGCATCCCGGCCTGGTGGCGACGCGCTTCAACCGCAACAACGGCCCACTGATGAACTTTTTCATGAACTTCACCCGCGTCGTCTCCGTCACGCCCGAAAAAGGCGCGGAAACCACGATCTATCTGGCCTCGTCGCCAGCGGTGGAAGACATCAGCGGCGCATACTTCTCCGATAAAAAGGTGGTCACGCCCAGCGCCGCCGCCCGCGACGAACAAACACGCCTGCGCCTGTGGCAGGCCAGCGAGGCCATCACTGGCATTCAGAGTGCGGCAAATGCGTGAACGGAACACGTTCTTGCTGTCCTCAAATTCATATCGCAGAAGGTTGTGGTACTCGATAGTGACTCCCCCTCTCCATGTATTGGAGAGGGGGTTGGGGGGTGAGGTTTACGCTCATGCGTGATGTGGTCATCATCGGCGGCGGGCTGAGCGGACTGGCGGCGGCGGTCGAGCTGGAAAAGCAGGGCGTCGCCTACACGCTGATCGAGGTCAAGCGGCGGCTCGGCGGGAGCATCCATACCGAACACCGCGACGGCTTCGCGCTCGATTCTGCCCCCATGCTGCACACCAGCGCTGATCTGCCGGAGTTCGTGCATACGCTGGAGCCGCTCGATCTGGCGGATGCCCTTGTTCAGCAGGGCGAACACGTCCTCTTCCGTGAAGGGACAGGGATGCTGATCGACGCGCTGGCGAAGCGAGTCACTGCGCCCATCATGCACCGCATGGCCGTCAGCACCCTCGGCCAGACCGACAGCGGCACCTTCCTGATCTGCATGGAAAATGGGATGGTGCTGGACGCCCGCGCCTTGATCGTCGCGTCTCCGGCGCGGTTCGCCGAGCGCATGTTTTATACGCTGGTGCCGGAAATCAGCTTTCGCCTGCTGGACTATCGCTACGACAGCATCGCCCGCGTGTCCATCGGCTACAGTGATGCTGCTGCGCTGGACATCCCCGATGAACCACCGGAAGATTATCCGATCACGGCGGTTCATCAGACGCGGCAGGCTGGCCGAGTTCTGCCCGGCGGAGTGTTGATTCAGTGCGGCGTGCGGTATGATCCGGCCAAAGGCGTCCCGGCGGATCTAGTCGGGGAGATCACGGCGCTGTTCGGCTGGCCGCAGCAGCCGCAGGTCGAGCATGTTGCGGCGTGGCCGGAGAGCGACCCGCTGATGTGGCTGGACGACGACCATCCGGCGACGATGGCCGACATTCAGCATTTACTCCCACCGGGGGTGGCGTTGTGCGGCAGTGATTACATCCCGACCAACGAGCCGCCGCGCCTCGATGAACGCATCCGGCAGGGGCAGCAGGCCGCCCGGCGTGTGCTGGACTGGATCAAAGGATAAAGACCGATGCCTGAGCATGAGTCCCTGTTTCGCCCGCTGTTCCAGGGCAAGCTGGTGCGTCTGGCCGCCCCCCGCGAGGAAGATGCCGCCATCTTCGCGGAATGGAGCAGCGACGACCAGTATGGCCGAATGCTGGACGACGACCCGATCAGGCCACAATCACCCGCCAACTTCGGCCATTTTTCCGGCGGCGGCAGCGATCCCTATTTCCACGTGCGCACCCTGATGGAAGACAAGCTGATCGGCTTCGTCGTCCTGTTCAACCTCAAATGGGCCAGCCAGTCGGCGGAAATGGCAATCGGGATTGGAGACGCGACCTATCGTGGGAAAGGCTGTGGCAGCGAGGCGCTGGCGCTGCTGCTGAATTACGCCTTCAGCGAACTCAACCTGTACCGCGTCGGCTTAAGTGTGATGGCCTACAATCAGCCTGCCATCCGTGCCTATGAACGTGCCGGCTTTATGTTGGAAGGGACGAGGCGCGGCATGGTGCTGCGGGAAGGCCGCCGCCATGACCTGCTGCTGTATGGGATTCTGCATGAGGAATGGCTTGGCAGACAGCAGGGATAAGACGGCTACTTAATCGTTGATTTCTGGCGCAGCACCACCCCATTATCTGTGAAGATTGCGCAGATTCCATGATAGGTTTCCAGATAACGCAGCGTTTTCATAAGCGCCTGGGGCGAGGGCTGATCCAGCAGCGATTGAAGCTCCCTGAAGGTTTCTACCTGGACTTCGCGCCCCTCGTGTTTGATTTGCAGGATGAGGTCGAACATGATGCTTGGCTTCCCATGACTTCTCTTGCTTGTTGTTAAATCGTCACTGTCGTCGGAAGGCTGCACCGTCATCACATGCCGAACGAGTGGACGAGCATCATCTCGCACGAGTGGTCGTCGAACTTGCGACGGGCGAAGTCGATGCGGTCGCGGGCTTCGCGAAAGGTCAGCACGGATGAGTAGGAAACCCCGGCCAGTTGATTCAGCACCCCGTTGACGAAATAGAAGTTGTTCACCTTATTGCCGTAGTCGATCACCCAGCCCAGGTTCGGCTCGGTGGTATAGGTCAGCAGGAAGCGCACTTCCTGTAGGCTGCTGGGGAAGTTGGTCATGCCAACAGCGTCGATCAGCAGGTGCAGTTTGCGCGTGGTGTTCTGGCGCAGCAGGGCGACGATATCCTGGTTGTAGCTGAAAATATCGGTGACGGTCACATCACCCGTCAAGCGCAGATGAATGGTGTCTTCCTGGGTGGAGAAGTGAATCTGGTAGGCCATCGCTCTGTCATCCTCATCCTGAACCATTACTGAATTGTCTTCAGGATACGCCAAAGGCCAGAGTGACTCACCGGGCATCCGTCTTATTCCGGCCTGTTCCTTTCACCAGCGGGGTGACTAGCCACATGACCAGTGCGGATGTTCTAAGCAGTTTTCAGTCGTAAGTTCTCAGTATTTAGTGCATAGCAGCACTCAGCCATCAGCTTCCTAAGTACAACCATCTTGAAAACGTGGGGCGACGAGCCGCTGTCTGAGTTCAAAAACTCATTGCTCGTCGCTCATTGCTTCTTTTGCTGTACTTATGGAGAAACGCAAACAAATCCGCCGGGTGTAAGGGCGAGGCATGCCTCGCCCCTACGGAATCATCAGGCGTTTTTGAAATGTTTTATCCATTAGTACGCTGACAAGATGAGAATGATGGGTTGCGTTGGTACGGGCGCAGCGCGCTGCGCCCCTACAGGTAGACAGCTTTAGATGGTCAATGTACTAGCTTCTTTTCATTGCTCGTTGCTCATCGCTCATTGCTTTTTACGCATTACTTTCAACTCGGTACTCGGTGCTACTTTTCGAGCAGCCCTTCCTTGACCGCCAGGCCGACGGCTTCCGTGCGGCTTTCCACCCCCAGTTTCGACAGAATCGTGCTGACGTGATACTTCACCGTCGAGCGGCTCAGGTGCAGCTTGAGCGCGATCTGCTCGTTGGTCTGCCCTTCCACCAGCAGCGCCAGCACTTCCAGTTCGCGCGGCTTGAGGTTATACGTAGGGCGCGGCGGCCTGATGCGCGACTGAATCAGCGCCTCGGTCGCTTCCGGCGAGAGCATCGGCTTGCCCACATGCGCCTGCCGGATGGCCGCGATGAGCTGGCGCACACTGGTGTTTTTGAGCAGATAGCCAATCGCCCCGGCCTGCAACCCCTGCTGTACCAGGTCTTCCTCGTCAAAGCTGGTCAGGATGACCACCTGCACCGCACTGTTGTTCGCCCGAATCTGGCGGGTGGCTTCCACGCCGTCCATCACGGGCATCTTTAAATCCATCAGAATCACATCGGGCGGATTTGACTGGCAAAAGCGCACCGCTTCCGCGCCGTCGCCTGCCTCGCCGATCAGCTCAAAATCGTCGGTCATGCGCAGAAAACCGCGCAGCCCTTCCCGCACGATTTCATGATCGTCCACCAGCAGCACCCGAATTTTGTCTGTTGTCGTCATCGTGCTTCCTTCCGATAAATGAGGTTGACAGTCGTGCCTTCGTCCGGTTCGCTGTGGATGTCCAGTCGTGCGCCCAGGGCGGCGGCGCGTTCGGCCATGCTGGTCAGCCCCAGATGACCGGGGGGAATCTGCGAAAAGTCAAAGCCGACCCCGTTGTCGCGGATTTCCAGCCAGATCATCGTCTCATCTTCCTGCAACGTCAGATCGACCATCGTGGCCTGGGCGTGCTTGACGATGTTGTTAATCGCTTCCTGCGCGATGCGGTAGAACGCGATATGCACATCTGGCTCAAGCCGCACCGGGCGGTGACAGTGCAGATAGGCATCAATGTCCTTGCGAGCGATCACAGTATTGACCAGATGCTCCAGCAGTTCGGTCAGGCTGGTCTTGACCAGCGCTTCCGGGCGAAGTTCCAGCAGGAGTGTGCGCATCTCCGCCAGCGCCCCCTGCGTCAGTTCGTGCAGACGGCTCAGCCCGGCGGTCAGTTTTTCGGAGATGTCCGGCTGCTGTTCGGCCTGGAGCAGCAGCGTTTCGCCCATCACATTGGCGGAAAACAATGTCTGGCTCACGGCGTCATGCAGTTCACGGGCGATGCGCTGGCGTTCGCTCAGGGCGGCCAGTTCACGCGCCTGTTCATACAGCCGGGCGTTCTGGATGGCGATGGCGGCCTGCCCCGCGAAGACCTGAAGGCGCTGAGCGTGTTTCGACTCGAAGAAGCCCGGCAGTACGCGCTGCACACTGATAAAGCCGATCAGCGTATCGCCGCGCAGAATGGGCGCACCGATGTAGGAATTGAGCCAGCCAAGATCGGGCATCCGTTCCATGTCGGGATAGTCGCAGAAGTCGGGGATGATAATCGGTTCGCGAGTTTCGTACATAGCACGAAGCGTCGGCGTCCGTTCGATGTCCAGCAGACGACCGATCAGTTCCCTGTCCTTCTCGCGGAAGGTGTAATCCTTGCACCCGGTGATACGCGCCTGATCGCCCTCGACGATGGTCACAATCGCCAGTTCATGTGGCAGCACCCGCCCGACATTCACCAGGATCAGATCGAGCACTTCCGAAAGTTCAAGCGTGCTGTTCAGCGCCAGTGACACCGCGTTGAGCGCTTCTGCCAGGGTGCGCTGTTCGCGTTCGGCTTCTTCGATGCGCTTGCGGTCGGTGATGTCACGCATCACGACCACGCTGCCTTTCGGCCTGCCAAGCTCGTTCATCAGCAGTGACGTGTTGATCTGCACATCGCGGATAAAGCCTTCTTTGGTGCGGCGTTTGGTGTCGGGCGTGAGGAACGTGTTGGCGCGCAGCAGAATATCCACCGCGCCCGTCAACTGTGATCGGCCTCCTTCCGGCACGAAATCCATTTTTCTGCCGAGCACTTCTTCCCGGCTGTAGCCGAACAGATCACAGAAGGCGGTGTTGACGTGCAGCACCATCCCTTCCAGGTCATACAGCACCACTGGATCGGGGATGGTATCGAGGATGGCGATTTGTTCAGTCGATAGAGTCATGTTGCGATTTCAGGAACGAAAATATAGCCGACGTGATGGATATTCTGTTACTGCGACTTGTTCAACCGCCGATAGCGATCTGCCGCAATCGAATGTGCCTCAATGATCAGCGTTCTCGTCATGTCGGCATTTGCGCCGGACGGATTGAGAATACAGACAAAATGCTGTTTCCAGTAATCGGGATGCGGCAGGAAGACGTTCAGCACAGAAAAGTCGAGACCTTCCACGTTCACATCCTCAAGCAGCGACTCGAATGTCTTTTTGCTGATACCGATGTTCACGCGGTAAACCCCGTCCCGATCCAGATTGGATACGTAGTCATACTCGTTATCGGAGTCGGCAATCGTCACAAATGGCAGGCGGTGGTCGTCGCCGACAAAGAAAAACTGGTAGCCAAAACTCTCCGACTGCTGAACGTTGTCCAGCCCGGTGATGAACTCGACCACTTCTGACGGTTCCATCGTTCGCTATCCTCCAGCGCTTCAAAAGGAAACGTTTGTGCCGTTTCTCTGTTAGTCTTATTGTACCCAAAACGTTCCAGGTTGACCGAATGATGGTGTGAAACCAGGGTATGTAGGGGCGCAGCACGCTACGCCCGTACCAAAAACGCCTTAAATTTCACCACTCCCGATGGTGTTAGAATGGCTCGAATGAACGAACAGGACATCCTCGAACTCACCGCCGAGTCAAGCGACCGCCTCGATAAGATGCTGGCGCGGCAGTTGGGCGACCGCTTTTCTCGCAGCTTCCTGCGGGGACTGATCGACGCGGGGCAGGTGACGGTGAATGGCCTCCCAGCGAAAGCGTCGGCTGCAATGCGCGGCGGGGAACAGATTCAGGTGCATCTCCCACGCAAATCGGAAACCGTCGAACCGGAAGCGATTCCGCTCACAGTATTGTACGAAGACGTGCATCTGGCGGTGATCGACAAGCCCGCCGGGATGACGGCGCATCCGGGCGTGCATGATGAGAAAGGAACGCTGGTGGCCGCCCTGCTGCATCGCTGGCCGCAGGTGGCGCAGATGAACGTCACGGCCAAACGAGCGGGCATCGTCCACCGCCTCGACCGGGACACCAGCGGCGTGATGGTCGTGGCGCTGACCGACCTGGCGCGGCGACAGTTGATGGCGCAGTTTGCCCGACCAGCGGGGGCGCAGTCGGTCGAAAAGGTCTACCTCGCTCTGCTGGAAAAAACGCCGCCGAGTGCCGCTGGCCGGGTCGATGCACCCCTGGCGCGTGACCCGGCGGACGACCGCCGGATGCGGGTGTATGTTGGGGGCGACCCCGCCGTGACCGAGTATCGCGTCCTTGAAACCTTCGCGGGCGGACAGGCGCTCGTGCAGGTGAACCTGCTCACCGGGCGGACGCATCAGGTGCGCGTTCACATGGCGCATCTGGGCTGCCCGCTGGTGGGCGATAAAGTCTATGGCTGGGCGGACGGCCTGCCGCTGGAACGGCATTTCCTGCACGCCGCGAGTCTGCGCTTCGATCATCCTGCGACGGGCGAACGGCTGACGTTCGAGTCACCGCTGCCGGCGACTCTGTTAAATCTTGTCGAACGACTGCGCCGTTCCTCCTGATTTGCATCCATTATTCTTTACACGCCCTTTACCTGCCCTAAACATCCATCGGGTACGTTCAGCATCCCCGCATCAATAAACAAAACACTGGAGACTTTATGCACATGCCGTTTCGTCGGTTTCGTTTTGCTGTCGCTTTTTCGCTGCTCGTTCTCACCACCCTGTTCATCGCCCCGGTCACGGCGCAGGATGCCCCGCCTGTCCTGATTCTGCCTGTGGATGGCGCGAACTTCCTGCCCGGTGTGCGCTTTGATTTCCGCGTGGAAGTCCATGCAGAAGCACTGCCGGACGATTTCGCCGTGACCGTCAACGGCGACCCCGCCGCCGACTTCTTCGGCAGCGAATCCACCGAAGAAAGCTGGACGTTCGGCGAAGAAGACGCGCCCACGCCCTCTCAGTCGGTCATCTGGCGCGACCTGACCTCGCCCGCGCCGGGGGAATACACGGTTGAAGTCATCGCAGGAGGCACGACGCACACCGCCCTCTGGACGGTGCGTGAGCCGCAGGCCAGCGCCGGAGCACGAAACATCATCCTGTTCGTGGCCGACGGCGGCAATATCCCCCTGTTCACGGCAGCGCGGCTTGTCTCTCGCGGGCAGGTCAACGGGCGCTATCCCGGCGAACCAATGGCCTGGGAGACGTTCGAGGAATTCGGCCTCTCGCGCACCTCGGCGCTGGACGGCATCATCACCGACAGCGCGGCAGGGGCAAGCGCCTGGCAGACCGGGCACAAGACCGCCGTCGAAGCCACCGGCATTTACCCCGATACCTCGGCTGACCCCTTCGACGACCCCAACGTGGAAACGCTGGCGGAGCTTCTGCGCCGCACACGCGGGATGTCCATCGGCATCGCTACCAATTCCGAGCTGGTGGACGCGACCAGCGCCTCGCTCTACGGCCACGCCCGTGACCGGGAACGCTCGACTCGCTCGCTGATGCTAGCCGGGATGCTGGAAAGTGGGCTGAACATCGATGTCATGCTCGGCGGCGGTGGTCGTTATTTCCTGCCTGCTTCGGCGGAAGGTTCCCGCCGACCTGACGAGCGCGATATGTTCGTGGAATTTGAGGCGGCGGGCTATACCGTCGTCACGAATGCGACCGAACTAGACGCGCTGATGAGCGGGGATGCGCTGCCGACGCGGGTGCTGGGCGTGTTCCATCAGGGCTATATGGATGCCTGGCTCGACCGCAACGTCTACACCGAAAATGTCGAGGAATTCCCCGACCAGCCCGGTCTGGACGTGACGACGCTGGCCGCGCTGGAACTGCTCAACCAGAACCCCAACGGCTTCTTCCTGCAAGTGGAAAACGACTATATCGACAGCGGTGAGCATGTGATGGACTTCGAGCGCACCATTGCCGATACCATCGAGTTTGAACGCGCCATTGCCGCCGCCGTTGAATGGGTGCAGGCCAACGCGCCGGACACGCTGATCGTCGTGACCGCTGACCATGCCTTCGGTTTTGATGTGTACGGTACGGTGGACGTGGAAGCCTTCAACGCGGGCACGACCAACGAAGAACGCCGCGACGCGATTGAAGTCGATGTCGCCCCGCCGCCGAGCTACATGGACGTGGATGGCGATCTCTATCCCGATAACTGGGAACCCGACCGCACCCTGGCCTTTACCTTCGGCTCATATCCCGACCACACCGAGGATTTCCAGGTGTCGCCGGAAGAACGCACCCCCGCCGTCGGCATTGATGAAGACGAGACGGCTTATGTGGATAACCCCGACGACGACCCCAACGGCATCGTCCGCAGCGGCAACCTGCCGATGGGAGCCAGCGACAGTGTGCATTCGCTCCAGGACGTGCCCGTCTTTGCCACCGGCCCCGGCTCAGATTTCTTCGGGCGTGTGATCGACAACACCGAATTCTTCTTCGGCTTCGCGCGGGCGCTGGGTCTTGATCCCTCCGCCGAAGACGGCACAGCACGGTAACGAACGAAGTTTCCTATAGGGGTGAGGTGCGCCTCGCCCCTTACAATCCCCCTTTAGATTCCTTTTTTCTCAAACCCCGTTTCGTTTGTTTCTTCATACCCCCTGTATAAATTCAGTTATAGCTATGAGAGTCCCAGCCAGCAAGTGTTGCGTCCGACTATAAACTCGTTTAGAGTACAATGAGAGGGTGTCGTGGTCATCATCAGCATTTACGGTTAACCCATGTCGGACTTGATCGGAAAATCTTTCGGGCAGTATGAAATTACGGCGACTCTGGGCAAGGGTGGCATGGCGACGGTCTACCGCGCCACGCAGACCAGTATGCACCGCGATGTCGCCATCAAGATCATGAGTCCCGAACTCAGCGGAAGCGAAGAATTCATCAGCCGCTTCGAGCGCGAGGCGCAGTTCTTCGCCGCATTGCAGCATCCCCACATCCTGCCCGTGATCGACTTCGGCGAAAGCGGCGAGAACATCTTTATCGTGATGCGCCTGGTCGAGGGCGGCAGCCTCGATGAACGGCTGCGCAAAGGCCCGCTGTCGCTGGCACAGACCGTGCGCATGGTCGGGCAGATCGGCAGTGCGCTGACGTTCGCCCACAACAAGGGCGTGGTTCACCGCGACCTGAAACCCAACAACGTTCTGCTTGATGAATATGACAACTGCTACCTGACCGACTTCGGCCTCGCGAAGATGGCGCAGGGGACAACCCGCCTCACCCGCACCGATGCCATTATGGGCACGCCGACCTATATGGCGCCCGAACAATGGACGGGGCAGGATGTCGATGCACGCACCGATATTTACGCGCTCGGTGTGATGACGTATGAGATGATTACCGGGCGGCTGCCGTTCGAGGGCGACACGTCCTATGTGCTGATGTACAAGCACATGAACGAAGCGCCGATTGCGCCCAGCCAGCATCGGGAAAATCTGCCCTATGCGGTCGAAGATGTGCTGCTGCGGGCGCTGGCGAAGGAACCCGGCGACCGCTTCCAGTCTGCCGAGGCGATGGCGAACGCGCTGCGGGACGCGGTCGAAGGGAGGATTGCCGCCTCGCGCATTGGAATCGTGCCCGATCCACATGCGACGGCAGAGACAGCCATCCGGGATACGGCGCTGATTGACCATTCGGCGGAAGCGACCGAGGTCAGGCAGGGCGGCATGATGCCCGATACCGAAACGATCATCGGCACCACACCGCTGCCCAAACCGCTGGACGGGAAAACCCTGATCGAACCCCTCGTGACGAATGTCGCGGCGGGGACAGCCCCGACGGGCGCTGTGTCTGAACCGCGCATCCAGACGAAAAAACCGTTCACGTTTCCGGTGCTGGCCGCGATTCTGGTCGTGATCGCGGTGGTGATTGTCGGCGCGGTCGCGGCCTTCGCGGTGCTGACCAACCAGGGCGGCGGGGATACCGACATCAATACAAACGTCACCGGGCTTGATCTGAACGCGCTGCCTGGGCGCATCGCCTACAACCGCTCCACCACCGAAAGCCAGGATATTTACGCCATGAACGCCAACAGCGGCGGGCTGCGCTTTATCGCCACTGGTGGCAAGCCCTCGTGGTCGCCGGATGGGCAGTTCCTCGCGTTCGACTCCGCCTTCACGGGAAACCCCGAACTGTTCCTGACCTCGGCGGATGGCTCCGAAGTGCGCAACCTGACCAACAGCCCCAACTCACAGGAATACTTTGCGTCCTTCTCGCCGGACGGGACGAAAATCGTCTATCACAGCAATGTCAACGACACCGAAGGCACGGGCAACTTCGATATTTTCGTGATGAACGTTGATGGCAGCAACCCGGTTGCGCTTACTGATAATGTCGCCACCGATCAATGGCCTGCGTGGTCGCCGGATGGGTCGCAGATCGCCTTTACCTCGCAGCGCGACGGCAACTTTGAAATCTATGTGATGGATGCCGATGGGGAGAACGTCCGACGCATCACCGAAAACCCGGCGGCAGATTTATGGGTGTCGTGGTCGCCGGATGGGTCGCAGATCGCGTTCCAGTCCAACCGGGACGGCAACCTGGAAATCTACGTGATGAACGCCGACGGCACTGACGTGCGCCGCCTGACGGAAAACGACGCGGACGATCAATGGCCGGACTGGTCGCCCAACGGCACGATTGTCTTTGCCTCCAACCGAGACGGCAATCAGGAAATTTATCTCATCCAGCCGGACGGCACCGGACTCACCCGCGTGACCAACACCTCCACCGATGAGCGCTTCCCGGTATGGACAAAACACGATGTGGAGTAATTTCGTCCTCATCCCCTAATTTCTGGTAGTCCCGTAGGGGCGAGGCATGCCTCGCCCTTACCAACGAACATCTTCGCAAGAGGAGTGATTGCCCCACAATGGGCAGAAAAGCGAGGCAACGATATGCGTCACCTTCATCTTCAGTCCCGCGCAATCATGTTCTGGAGTTTTATCCTCATCACCGTTGGTCTGGTCGCGGCGTTTGGCCTGCCCTATGGTCGCTACGCCTGGTCAGAGAAAGCCTGGGCACAGGAAATCTATAACACACCTGAACAGGAAACTGCGCCAGTCGCCGCGCTGCTGCCGCCTGCAATCAACAATTTCCTCCCCGATCAACAGTCCAATGTCGTGATCGGGCGTGAAGACACCAACGGCGATGGCGCGGTCGATGAAACAGACGGCGTGGTGGTGCTGGTTCCCGTGCTGGATGCCAGCGGTGTGACCTCGACCTTTGAAGCGCTTGATTTTGGCGATGTCGTTATCAGCAACGTGCTGGATGTGCAGTTTGCCGCCGATGGGTCGGGCGTGGTTGTCGCGCTGCTGGCCGATCAGACGACCGCCGTATTCATCGTCGCGCCAGGCGGACGGGTTATTCGCGTGGAAGGCCTGCCGCCGCTGGTCAACCCGGTGGTGCAGTTGGGCAGCCTGTACCTCGCCAACAACAGCAGCACCAACAATCCGCCCACGCTGTATGTAATCGACGAGACGACCGGGCAGATCACCAGCACGCTCCAGCTCCAGCGTGCCAACACCGAGATTCTGTTCGATCCTCAGGGCGACTATATGCTGGCCTTTACACCCACCAGCCAGCGCGTGAGCGTGGTCAACCTCGCCAACCTGGAAGGCACCCCGCTCAGCTTCCAGTTCAGCGGCAACATCGTCGCTGCGCCGCGCTGGTCTTCCACAGGCGGCAGGCTGTTCTTTGTGGAACAGTCCCGCAGCAGCGGCGAAGAACGCATGACTGTGCTGGATGCTACCGCAGGCACCCGCACCAGCCTGCCCCTTCCCACTTATGCCGACGATCTCGACCTGTTCGGCGAGTGGAGCGCGACCGGGCGTTACGTGACGCTGGCTGCGCTTAACGAGGATGGGACGCGCACCGACCAGCCGCTGACAATTGTGGACATCCAGGAAGGCACAACCCTCAGTCTGCAACTGGAAGGCATGTCCTATCTTCCGTTCGGCTGGTCGGCGGATGACAGCGCCCTGGCCTATTTCACCACCTCGCTTGAAGATGGGGAAGACGCAGTGCGTTCAGTCGCCCTGTTCACTGTAGGCGACATGGGCAGCACGACGCTCGACCTCGGCGACCGCGCACCGCTGGCGCTGGCGTGGCACCCCACCGAGGCACGGCTGGCGCTGCTGGTTCCGGCGGCGACCGTGCCGGACACCTATGACGTTCTGATCTACGAAGTCGCGTCGGGCGAACTCGAATCCGTCTCCAGCGTGGAAGTGGCGGCCTTCACTGCCCTCAGCCTGAACTGGGTGGACGGCACCGGGCTGGGGCTGGCGCTCACATTTGATGATCTGGTGCTGGAAAGCGTCCTGAACACCACCTATCGCATCGACACCCTCACAGGCGAAAAGACCCAACTCCTGCCAGAGTCAATCCGGCTGGATTAAGCCTTTCGCCCTCAATCTCAACGCGAACTTGTTTTTCCCCTTTCCCATGCTGGTGCCCGGAGCGGGGAAGAAGGACAGAACAGCGAGCGTGAAGCCCCTCTCCATGAGGGAGAGGGGTTTGGGGTGAGGGCGCTCCTGCATCCCCTTCGAGACGACGCATCATGACGCGCCTTTCCCGCTGGCTGGAATCCCCCTGGGTCGCTCCGGCAGGATTGTTCCTGCTGGCGCTGGTAATCCTGCGCTGGACGCTCGTGCCGACGCTCTACACCTTCGACAGCGCGGAACTGGCGACCGCCGCCTATACACTCGGCCTGCCCCACGCGCCGGGCTATCCGCTCTATATGCTTTTGGCGCATGGCTTCCTGCAACTGCCGCTCGGCCTCGACATTGCGGGCAGGGCGAATCTGTTTTCGGCGCTGTGTCTGGCGGGCGCGGTGGTTGGCTTGTATGCGCTGCTGCTGCGGCTGTTTGGGGAACGCTGGCTGGCGCTCGGAACCGCGCTGGTATGGCTGGCGTCCTATTACGTGTGGTCGGCGGGCATCGTGGCGGAAGTCTATGCCGCGCAGGCGCTTACGCTGGCCTGGACAGGCTGGGCGCTGGCCGCACTGCCACAGAAGACATGGCGCGGCGCATTGATCGGCGGGGCGCTCTATGGCCTCGCGCTGGGGGTGCATCCGGGTTCTGTCCTGTTCGCCCCGGCGGTCGCGCTGGCCTATGTGCTGGCAGGCGTGCGCCCGGTGCGCTGTGTGGGGGCAGGGTTAATATGTGCGCTGATCTTCGGCATGGCGCTGCTCTATTTCCCGCTGCGCTATTCTGCCGGAGCGTCGTTCAGCCTGCTGGGCGAATACAACGCTGCCGGGCAGTTCGTCCCGGTCGATCTGACCACGCCGAGCGGGATTTTATGGGTGCTGCGCGGCGCACAGTTCGACAAGCTGTTCTTCGGTGGTGGTTCGCTGGTGGATGGCCTGGCGCGGCTCATCGGCTGGCTGCTGGCGAACTTCCTCGGATTGGGGGTGCTGGTGGGTGTTGCAGGCGTGTGGGCGCTGCGTCATCGACTGCGATTGCTGCTGGTGTGGTTGGTCGCGGTTGTGCCGTTCATCCTGTTTTACGCCACCTATGGCGCACCGGACGTGGAAACGATGCTACTGCCGCTCTATCTGCTGTGGATGCTGGTCTTCGCGGCGGGATGGCAGTGGTTCAGCGCGGCGGTAGGACGACAGGCGACCTTTGCACTGTTCCTCTATGCGGCGGCGCTGCTGGTCGTGAATTTCCCGCTGGTCGATGGCAGCCGCGACGACAGTGTGCGCCGCCGGGCGACCTATCTGATGGAAGCGCTGCCACCGGAATCCGTCGTTTTTGGCGGCTGGTTCGATGTCGTGCCGCTGGAATATCAGCAGATCGTGGAAGGGGCGCGACCTGATGTGCGCCTGATGAACCTGTTCCTGTTCGAGGAGCCTGCGTTGGAAGCGTATCTGGAAACCTTATGGATCAATGGGGGCGAGTGTAGGGGCGAGGCATGCCTTGCCCCTACCATGCGAAACCGACCCATCGTGATTCTGGGCGCACGGGAGAGCGTTGAACGCTTGCCCCTGCCCGTTGGTCGCTTGCAAGCGCTGACGATGGATGCGCCATTGGACGACATCGAGGCGCTGCGGCTGGAAGCCTATCGACTGGTGAATCAACCATGAATCAGACCCTTCTCACGGAACGCACCTGGCCGGACGAGGCTTCTACCTCGGAACGTGACATGACCGCACAGTTGCGCCCGCTGCTTCTGCGGTTAGGGCTGATCGGTGCAGGGGCGCTGGCGCTGCGGATTTCGCACTCGCTCATGCTGGGTGATGCGCCGCTGATTCGCCAGCCGCATTTCGTCCTGTGGCTGGTCGTGACGGGCGGGATCGGACTGGCGCTGTGGACGCTGGCCGCGCTCCCGCGTGTGCCGAAGCAAGCGGTGTGGCTGATTCTGCTGATTTGTGCGCTGGATGTCGGGCTGCGCTTTCATGTGGCGCAGGCCACCGCCGAAACGCCGATGATGGTGCAGGCAGCGGACGCGGCCAAACTCGACTTCGCGGCGCGGCTGCTGTTGCAGGGCGAGAACCCGTATGCGTGGGACTACGCCGGAATTTATCCCGCTTACGAAATCAACGCGCCCGCGCTGCTGACCCCGCTCGACCGCTATCCCTTCCCGGCGCTGGGCTTTCTACTGGCGCTCCCCTTCGAGGCGCTGGGACTACCGTCAGTGCCGGTTCTGTCGGCGCTGGTGTATCTGGCGCTGATCGTCGCGCTGTTCATCGCTTCCCCCGACTGGCTGCGCCCGCTGATTCTGCTGCCCCTGTTCGCGGCGGATTCGCAGCTTCTCTCGCAGCGCGTGGCCTTCGGCTCGGTCGATGTGCTGTGGGCGGCGGCGCTGGCGTTCACGGCGCTGCTGTGGCGGACGCCTTTTAGGGGACGTTCTCCATTATCAGACCAAAACCAAAACATTCAGGTTGTGCTGTCTTTTCCGCCCTCACCCCAAACCCCTCTCCCTCATGGAGAGGGGCTTAACGACGAGACTCTCCCCCTTCGCCCTGAGGGAGAAGGGGGCCGGGGGGTTGAGGGCTTGAAGGAATTGTGTCTCCTTCTTCAAGTCGTTTATCCTTACCTTGCAGTCGGGCGCGGCCTGATGCTCGGCGCTGCACTGGCGCTGCATCCGCTGGCATGGCTGGCGCTGCCGTTTCTGCTGGTTCGCGCTGCGGCTGAAGATGGTTTCGCAGCGGCGGGGCGCACAGGCCTGCTCGCGCTCAGCGTCTTCGGCGTGGTCAATCTGCCATTTGTGCTGTGGGATGCAGGCGCGTGGCTGGAGTCGCTCGCGTCGTCTTTGCGGGTTGATCGACTTGCTTCGGGCGGCCTTTTCGCCTTCTGGCCTGGGTATGCCGTCTTCGCGCTGGTGGTGGTCTATGGGCTGCTGCTGTGGCTGTATGCACGGCATCTCGACCGTTTACGCCCGCTGGCATGGCTGGCTCCGGCATTGATCGCGTCGTTGCTGCCATCCGCCCGCCTTGAGGTGTGGATATTCGCGGTGCTGCCGGTGGTCGCAGCGTGGGCGACGAACAGCCCTCACCCCCTCAGTCCCCCTCTCCCTCAGGGCGAGGGGGATGTTATAGCGGCATCGTCTCCGCGCCTCGGCGGTTCATCCCTTCCCGTTTCGCTGTCTGTAGGGGCAGGTATCATCACGACGCTGGTGGTGGTCGGCATGGCGGCCTTTCCGATGCGAAGCACTCTGACGCTCGAAGCGCAGTATCCACTTTACACCGACGCCAACGGGCGCATCGAGACGATCACGCTCCACCTGCACAATGACAGCGGCGACTCCGTCACGCCTGCCTTTTTCGTGCATCCCCGTTTTGAGGAGGCTGCCCAGCGCTGGCGCATCATCGACGGCCCCGAAAGTCTCGCCCCGGATGAAAGCGCCAACTACGTGATTCAGCCGCTCGACACGGAACAGGGTTTTTTCGTCGGCGCAACGATTCAGGTGGTGGATACGGGTGGTGCACATAGCACAATGCTCAAACTCGGCGATTACGAGGATTACGCCTTCCCCGATAACGTCTTCAACAGCCGCTTTCATCTGTGGACGGCGGGGGCTTCTGCGCCCAACGGCTGGACACTCACCGCCGCCCCGCTGGAACGCGCTACCGCCAGCATGACCATTCACGCCGAACGACCCGCCCTCACGTTAGCCATTGCCCCCTCCGACGGGCCGACGCTGGCTTCGCTGGAAAGCACGATTCCCTTCCCCTACGCGCCGTTTGACGTGTGGGTGTGGGGTGGGGAACTGGACGACTCGCTCACGTTCGGGCTGGAATTCGACGACGGCCAGCACCGCGTCGTGTTCGATTTTGCAGCAGATGTGGCGGACGTGCGCACCAGCGACAACGCCTACCGCGAGACGCGCCCGATTCCGGTACGCGAATGGTCTTTGCAGCGCATCGACCTGCGGGCGGTGTATGCGGCGGCGGGCTGGGAACTGCCCCCCTTCCGCGCCATCGTCTACCGCGAACTGGAACTCGACTGGCGCTTGATCGAGGTGCGGCTGGTGCTGGCCGGGCGCACCGAGCAGCCCATCAGCGCCTATATCGGTGGCATCGTCCAGCCGCTCGAACGTGTCTCCCCGCGCACACTGATGCAGGAATCGCTGGCGAACCCAGTCGAGACCTATCAGCGCATCGCCGCGTGGCACCTGCGAATGCGCAATGAACACCTGGCGCTGGCGGCGCTGGAAACCGCGCTGACCTACGCCGATGCCGATCAGCAGGCGGCCTTGCAAGCTGAGATCGACGGGCTGCGACATCAGATTGATCGGCTGGCAGCGGTGGGGGGGCGATGAACGCACCGATGAACGCACCGATGACCACACCCTTCACAGAGCGCGGCGTACTCCTGCTGCGCGTGGGATTGTTCGGCGCGGCGGTGGTTCTGCTGAGCATGGCGGTCGATCTGCGCGATACCATCCCCACAGGCGGCGGCTTCCTGACCTATCTCGTCCCCGGCGCGGTGCTGCTGCTGGGGATTGGACTGCTGGCGCTGTGCCTGCTGCCGACGCTGCGAGGCTGGATGCGCTGGTGGGTGCTGGTCGGGCTGCTGAGTGCGTTGGGCGGCTATGCCTGTATTCAGGCGACGCTCTATTCACCGCTCTACTGGACGCGCACCGACAACGAGATGATCGGGGAATACGCGGTCGAGGCGCTGCGGGCGGGCATGAACCCCTATCTGTGGGACTACACCGACATGACGCGGGTATTCCGTGATCGGGGCAACCGCACCACGCAGTTTCTTGATAATTCCACGCAGCGCCGCGTGACCTATCCCGCCTTCCCCACGCTGCTGCTGGCCGCCTTCGATTCCGCTGGAGTGGGGCAGGCGCGGGTGATGACCTTCGCCTTCCTGGGCGGGTTGATGGTGCTGATGTTTGTGGGTGCGCCGCCGGATTTCCGCCCGGTGGTGCTGCTGCCGCTCTTTATCCAGAAGGACTTTATCGTCCTCAGCCTGATCGGGGCGCAGGATGTGGTGTGGTCGGCCTTGCTGGTGGCGATGCTGCTGGCATGGAAGCGTCCGCTGTGGCGGGCGGTGCTGTTCGGCCTGGCTGTCAACTTCCGCCAGCAGCCCTGGTTCATCGCGCCGTTTCTGCTGCTGATTCTGTGGCATGAAGGCGGGACGATACGCGACCGGGTGCGGCGTATGGCCGTGTTCACCGGAATCGCGGCGGGGCTGTTCGTCGCCTTCAATCTGCCCTTTTTCCTGGCGAACCCCAGGGAGTGGGTGCTGAGCGCGTTCGAGCCGTCCTATGCCCGCTTCAACGTGTTCAGCCAGGGCTTGGCGGCGCTGTCACAGTACGGCGTGGTCAGCCTCACGCGGGAGTATTACACGCTGCTGCATCTGGGGCTGTACGCCTGCCTGCTGTGGATTGGCCTGCGGCATCCGCGTGCGCTGGGGCAGGCCTTCTGGCTGCTGCCCGCCGTGTTCTTCTGGGTGTATTATCGCGGGCTGGGCAATTACTGGCTGTACTGGATGCCACCGCTGCTGATGGGTGTGCTGGTGTGGACGCGAAACGCTGCGCCGCAAGCCCTCACCCCCGCCCCCTCTCCCTCAGGGCGAGGGGAGAAGGAAGGGCAGCGCGGCGAAATGGATGTAAAGGGGTCATCTGTAGGGGCGAGGCATGCCTCGCCCCTACAATTGCCATCTTCGGGTTGGCGCACGACCGCCTTTGTCTGCGGGGCGTTCGCCCAGGCCATGATTCTGCTGGCGCTGCTGCCCGCCTTCCACAGCGACCGGATACAAGCAGAGGTCATCGCGCCGATTGAGCTGACCGTGATAGGCGACCCGCTGGTGGAGCGGCTGCATGTGCGCGTGACCAACACAGGCGAAGCTGCCTTCCGTCCCCGCTTCAGTGTGCAGTATGAGCGCGTGACCGAAACCTATCCCTGGACGATTGAAGTCGGCCCGGAATGGCTGGCGGGCGGGGAGAGCGCCGAGTATGTCATTACATCAGGTGGGGTGCGCGGGAAGATGTTCACACCGGAACGAGGAGCACAGGTGGTCGTGAGTGATGCGGGGCTGGACAATCGCTGGCGCACGGTAGCGACCGTCCCCGCGCCTGAAGACATGCCAAACGCCTTCCGCAGGCCGGGCGAGAGTGCGCCGCCGGAACAAATCCACAACGCGGCGCAGTCGGAAGACCGTGTGCGCGATCTTCTCGATGACCCGACCGCCTATTACCTCGCGCTGGCCGAACGGTACACCGCGCTCGGCGAGGTCGATGCCGCCCGCGAGGCTTACGCGCAGGCACTGGCGCTCGATCCGCACAACCGCCGCGCCATCGCCGGGTTCGCCGCGCTGGGTGACGCACGATGACGCACCGCATCACGATCACCATTCGTCCCATTCATGCCCTGCTGGTCGGGTTGATGCTGCTGGGGCTGTGCATCATTGTCGCGCATTTTGCCCCGGCGCTGATCGATCTGCTGCCGCTGGCAGATCGGCAGAACGTGGTCATGCAGGCGGCGGCGCTCAATCTGCCCGAAACGACTGCGGCGGCGCTTGGTCATCTCCAGTTCGCGCTGTTTACGACGGCGGTTGTGCTGCTGGGGTTCGCGCTGCTGGTCAATCGCAACAGGCGGTGGACGGAGTATCTGCTCGATCATCCCGCGCTGCCGCTGAGCCTGCTGGCGATGGGGCTGCTCCTCTGGTACGCCTTTGAGCGCAGCATCGTCATCGACGGGACGCGCCTGTTCTACCTGGACGACGACGCGATGATTACCATGCGCTACGCCCGCAACCTGGCCGATGGGCTTGGGCCGGTGTGGAACCCAGGCGAGCGTGTGGAGGGCTACACCAATTTTCTGTGGATGCTGGTGATGGCGGTGGTGCATCTGACCGGGCTGCCGGAAGCGACGACTTCGCTGGCCGTGATTGTTATCAACGGGACGCTCTTCGCCGGGACGCTGTGGCTGGTGCAGGAGTCGCTGCGGGCGCTGAACGTCGGGCGGCTGTGGCGGCTTCTGGCGTGTCTCGCGCTGGCGTGTGATGTAAACATGCTGCACTGGGCCAGCAGCGGCCTGGAGACACACCTGCTGGCGCTGCTGGTGGCGGTCTGTGCCTGGGCGCTGATGACCGAAAGAGAGCGTCCTTTTCTGCTGGCGCTGGCCTTGATTCCGCTGGTGCGCTCCGATGCGCCTGTGCTGGCGGCGGCGTTCGGCCTGGTCTATCTGGGAAAGTACGGATCGCCCTCAACCCCCCGCCCCCCTTCTCCCTCAGGGCGAAGGGGGAGAGTATCGTTCTTAAACCCCTCGCCTTTGGAAGAGGGAGGGCGAACAAGTTCGCTAGGGGTGAGGGCGAACCGCCCCGCCTCGGTAAATTCTGAACTTCATCAACTGCCAATACGTCGTGCCCTCCGCAACGTCATGATCGCCGCGCTGCCCGCCATCGCCCATCTCGCATTTCGGCTGGCCTACTATGGTGATCTGCTCCCCAACACCTACTACCTCAAGATGACCGGAATCGATGACCGCCCGCTGATCGGCCTGTCCTATGCACTGCGGCTGGTGCATCTGTATCCGCTGGGGCTGCTGGCGGTGGTGTTGGCCGTCTTCATGGAACGGAAGCTGCGCTTTATCGCGTTCGTGTGGCTGGTGCAGATCACTTATGTCATCTATGCCGGGGGCGATACCTTCTGGCTGCTGCGCCCGTTTGTGGGGATTGTGCCGCTGCTCTATCTGGCGACCGGGGTGGTGTTGAGCCAATTGACCGCGCCGCCACGCCTCGCCTCGACGGGATGGCGGATGGGCGAAAGTCCGTTAAGCGCCGTCGCTTTCCGGTCAGGGAACAATTTAGGCGTGGTCATCAAACTCGCCTGTGCCGCTGTCTTTGTGTTCAGTGTGCCTGTGCTGGCGAACGGCGGTGTCCTGTTCGCCAATCCCCAGCAGGAGCAGGCCTTATTCGGCGGGCAGGTGCAGACCATCGCCGCGATGATCGAGGCCAACGTACCGACCGATGTGCTGATCTCACTCGAACCCGCCGGGAGCATCCCCTACTTCGCGCAGGATCATCGCTTTGTCGATGCGCTCGGCAAAAGCGACGCGCATATCGCCCGGCTGCCCGCGCACCCCGGTAATACACTGATCGGCCACAATAAGTTCGACTGGGATTACGTCTACCACACGCGCCAGCCCGACCTCGTGATCGCGTCCTGTGTGCTGCCCGACCTCTGGATTCCCCTGCCGGACAATGTTCGGGCGACGGTCTATGCCGAGGCGGGCGTGAACGGCCTGGCCTATCTGCCCTATCAACTGCTGCACCCCGACTTCGTGAATTTGTATTATCCCAACCGAGTCGCCTATCTCGTCCCTTCGCCCACGCAGGATTGGATTCTGTGTCCGTTCGCCCGTGAAGGAAGCAGTATACCGCTGGTGTGGATTCTGCCGGGTGCTGTGCAGGAAAGGGTACGGCTCGATTTTGATGCGCCTGTGGCGGGGCGGGGGTGGTATCCGCCGGATGTGTGGGATGATGGGCGGACGGTGCAGTGGACGGGGCCGGGGACAACCAGCACGCTCTATCTGCCGTTCGCGCCAGAAGCACCCTACACGCTGGAACTATGCGTCATCCCGATTCAGGATGCTGTGCTGAACAGCCTGCGCCTGAGGCTGAACGGGCAAGCGCTCGAAGCACAGCCGGGGACGCATCCTGACTGCAACGGGGTCTATGTAGAACTGGCAGGCGAAGCGGTCGAGCAGCGCTTTACGACGCTGACGATTCAACTCGGCGCGACGGTCGTGCCGGACAGCTTCTCGGATAATGGCAATACCCGTTCGCTCGGCCTGGCGTTCGATTGGGTGCGCGTCGCGCTGCGTGGTGGCGCATAGAAACGATCTTCATCCACGCTCTACCAAGATACAGGCCAAGTACAGTAGATGAAGCGATGAGCAATGAGCGACGAGTTTTTGAACTCAGACTCATGCTTATCACTTCACGTTTTCAATTTGATTGTACTTCGTACACCAACAAGATAAGAGTGATGGCTTGCGTTGGTACGGGCGCAGCGCACTGCGCCCCTACAGGTAGGCTAGATGGTCAATGTAATAGTATGTTTGAGCCGCATCATCCACAGGATTCGCTGCAACTTCGCGTCGCCCTAGCACAATCCGTTTGAGCGTTTCGCGTGTTCATGGATGAAATTCAGGATGAAGGCCTCGTCGTGGGGCGTATGACATTCGTGTCATACAACGGTGACAAATAACACGTTTCCGCTCACACTAACAGACCTTATGATTATGGCATATCAGCCAATGAGGAGAACATGATGAACAGCTTAAAAGTCTTCCCAAGAGCGGTCATTGTCATCGGTATCGCGTTCGTGATCGCGGGTCTGGTCGCTGCGGGCGCTGGCGTTTACATTCAGTCCTTTGTCGTGCGGCAGCTCACCAACCAGAACATCACCACGCCGGAAGATGCTTCGATCCCCAATGAGCGCGTAGACAGCATCGCCACCGCCCTTAGTATGGCCGACATCATTCAACATCATGCAGCAGAAAGCGGCGGCGGTTTAACCTACGCGCAGATGGGTCGCTTTGCGGTCGCCGATGGCAACCCCGCCGGGACGAGCAATCGTGACGAGGCACTACTGGACGACGCAGGTAATCCGGTGCCGAATCAGGCACGCAACACGCAGTTGACCGCTGCCAGCCTGGTCACATCGCTGAGCCTGTCGGCAATGGCTATCGGCCTGGCTTACGGTGCCATCGCGCTCGGTGTGGGGTTTGCGGTACTGGGCTTCGTGGTGACGGGTTTCGGTTACGCGCTGCTGGGGCTGATTACGCCCGAAGTCGCCGACCGCTTTGGCCTCAAGCCGGTGACGGCACAAGGCTAACCAACGCATCTGTCTTCTGAACCCCCTCTCATACAGGGGGTTTTTGTTTTAGTGGTTCGCGGTTGGGCAGGTCTTCGTCCAACCGCTTTTTATGTCCTCGACATGAAGATCGGGTTTGAACCCCGCCCCATGCACACCAAGTTTAGGATTTCAGGATGAATAAGCGGGCGGACATGCGGTCGCAAAATGCACTCAGGTTCCCAACAAGACCAACGGCGACCTTAATCCGCCCCTACAGAAGCCACCGTTTATTGTTCGTAGGGGAGGACTAAGGCCGTCAGGCTGCATGTCCTCCCGCACCATCAATTGCCTAACTTGGTGCCAATAGGCGGGTTTGAAACCCGCCCCTACAAAAACATGCGAACTTTACATTTCCAAGTCAAAGGGCGAAAAAATTACGCCAGACCGAGTTTCCCCGGACACAGGATGTTGTTCGGGTCGAGCGCCTGCTTGATCCGCGCCAGCGTCGTCATGCCTTCGCCGTACTGCGCGGCCATAAATGGCGCGAGGCGCATCCCCACACCGTGATGGTCGTTCATCACCGCCCCGGCCTTGAGCGCCGCTTCCACCCCCGCGCCGATAATCGCGTCGTGCAGCGCTTTGGCGTCTTCCAGCTTTTCGGGGCCGGTCGGCACTTTCATGCGGGCGTAGATCATCGACCCCCACTCGTACCAGTGCGAGAAGTGCGTATTCAGGCTCAGGTGATATTCCGGCGGACACGCGGCTTGCATGGCCTGGGTCGTAGCGTGATACACCGCTTCAATGTGGTCGAAATCCGCCACCACGTCCACCGTCCCCCAGATGCTCGGCAGTTCGGGCGCATAGGGCGGATAGTAGAACACATAGCGCCGCTCCCACCACGTCTCGCCAATCGACACCGGGAGTTCGGTGCCGTTGTGCTGGCGGCAGATGTCGGCGGCGATCCGCGCTTCCAGATCGACCAGTTCAGGATATTCACCGTCGAACATCAGCACAAACGTAGGGTTATCCAGCGGTGTCTCTACCGCCCGCGCCAGGCTGTGCGAGGCAGCATGGGCGTCATACAACCGCGCTACCGGCGGCTTCAGCCCCGTGACCATGATACGCCGCCCGGCCTCGACGCCATCCGCCAGCGTCGGGAAGCTGAACACGACGAACGTGCGCTTTTGGGGGAGATAATGCAGCTTGACGTTGGCCGCCGTCACGATGCCGAAAATGCCTTCCGCACCCACGAGAAGCTGCGTCAGTTCCGGCCCGACGGCATGGCGCGGCACGGTGGGCGTCTGCACGATCTCGCCCGTCGGCGTGACCCATTCGACGCTCAGCACATGTTCTTCGATCTTGCCGTACTTGGTGGAAAGCACACCTGAGCCACGCGCCGCAATGCTGCCGCCTATCGTCGCCCATTCCGTCGAAGCGGGATAGTGCGTGAACGACAGGCCGCGCTCGTTGAGTTCAGCCTCGAAATCGCGGCAGGCCTTTCCGGCTTCCACCACGCACGTCAGCGATTTTTCGTCCAGCGCCCGAACGCCCTGCATCCCGCGCAGATCAAGCACGATGCCGCCCCGGTCGGCATTGGCCGCGCCCTGCACCCCGCTGCCGCCGCCCCAGGGGGTGATCGGTACGCGCAGTTCATTGGCGAGTCGGACGATGGACGCGACCTGCTCGGTGGTGGTCGGGCGCACGGCGACATCGGGACAGCTTAGCGGCTGTTCGGCTCTGGTAGAGGCGATGGCGTACCAGTACTGATCGTTGGCATATTTGACCCGCGCTTCCTGCTGCGGCAGCACATTGGCTGCCCCGGCGATGTCAGAAAGGGCGCTGACCAGCGTGTCTGCGGCTACCATCCCCATGCCTTGCCTTCTGTCCAGTCGCAGTTTTTCACGTCGAGTTCGACCTTCTCGAACTCGGCTACCGCGTCGATCAGATGTTGTGCGAAGCGCGAAAAAGCAATTTCGCCCTTTTCCGCCGTCCCCCGGTGCGGGTTGCCCATGATGCCTGTGTCGGTGAATTCCTCATGCTCGAACGGGAAGTTGAAGTACTGATAGCCCTGGAATTCCGCGTCGGGCATCCCGTCCTTTTTCGCCCAGGCCTCGCCCAGCCATTTAGGCGCATGGGCTTTATCCACCACAGCGCGATCCAGCCGCACCAGATCGGGGTTATGCGCAAGGCACTGCGAGGTTTCCAGTTCGCCCGCGTGCCAGCCGGGGGTTTCCTCAACCGGGCCTTCCAGCACGTCCTTGAGCATCCCGATATAGCGTTCGGCGTAGGGCTTGTAATAGGCGATCAGTGCGCCAGTTTCCGCCCGCAGCTTGCGCAGCACGGGATCAATCACCTTGACGTTCGAGCCGTGTCCGTTGACGAACACCAGTCGATTGAAGCCGTGATGAATCAGGCTGCGCCCCACATCGTAGATCATGTTGAGATAGGTATCCGCCCGCAGGGTGATCGTACCCGCGCCCCAGCCCGCCTCGCGCATGTGCTGCGGCGAATAGCCGAGCCAGATGGTGGGCGTGTACAGGATGCCCGCCGCCTCGCCCGCCCGCTGCGCCACTTCGGTGGAAGTGATCGTGTCGCAGTACAGCGGCAGATGTGGCCCATGCTGCTCCAGGCTGGCTTTGGGGATGAGGATGGTGTCGGAGTGTTTCAGGTATTCCTTGATGTCGACATAGCTTAAATCGCCCAGGCAGAAGGACGGAAAACCGAGCGATTTTGTCTTCCGTTCCGGGGTATTGCCGTTCATTTGGGACATCGGATTTTCTTGCCTTTCAGAATAATCGTTTTGTGGGTGCTGCCAGGTGTTGCCGAATTTTTGAACCACAGAGCCGGAACGCGGCGTATTGCACAATTCAGATTTCTCGTAGGGGCGCAGCGCGCTGCGCCCGTACAATAGAGATTCTTGAATTGAGTTCTAATCAAACTAATGGGCGCGGATTTGAGGTCGTAGGGGAGGGTTTTAAACCCTCCCTTTCATAACCTCAAAAATCTCCGTGCGCTCTGTGGCCTCTGTGGTTAAACCGATCTTTCAACCTTCCCAACCAGTGCCATCAACGCCTCGAAAGTGGCCTGCGCGAAGGACTCGTCGTTGATGTGCGCCTCCACCTCGCGGTATTGAATGTTGGGGTTCAGCCCCGATCTGAGAATCTCGCGGCATTGCTGGTTCAGCTTCGGCTGCCAGAACGCGCCGCCTTCGATGTCCATAATCGAGCCGCCGCCCAGCGGCACCAGCACCGACACCTCGCCCGTCGCCTGATTCAGCTTGTCCACAAGGAACTGCGTGGCGCGGCACTGTTCGTCGGCGGTCAGCCGCACCAGCGTGAATTCGGGGTTGTGGTAGTAGGTGGGGCGGTCGCGCAGGGCTTCGGGAACTTCATGCTTCGCGCCGAAGACGATGAAATCCAGGCAGCCGGGGACGATTAGCTGTGGGATTCCGGCCTTCGCCGCCGCGTCCAGCCGGGTGCTGCCCCCATTATGGAAGCCGCCCGCGATGCTGCCCGCCACTTCGCTCAGCGTGTAATCCACCACTGCCGCGAACGTCCCCTGTTCGATCAGTTCTTCCATCGCCGGCCCGCCCACGCCGTTGGCATGGAAGATCACGAAGTCATAACCTGCCGCCTCGACCTGTGGCCGGACGTGCATCAGCGGGCGCGTGGTGTTGCCGAGCATGGTGGCGGCGATGGCGGGGCGGGCTTGCGCGGCCTTTACGCCGCTTTTGACCTCATAGGCCTGCGCCATACCCGAAATCGCGGCGGCGGCATTGTCGAACACGGTGCGGCTGACCGGGTTGAGGCCGAGAATATCGACGATGGAGTGCATCACCATCACGTCTTTAGTGCCCACAAACGGCCCGAAGCGGCGATGCCCCGACGCAATCGGGGACACGATCAGCTTCGGCAGCCCGATAGGCAGTACTTTCATGGCCGCCGCCGCCAGCACAGAGCCTTCCGCCCCGCCCAGCGCGACCACGCCATGAATCTTCCCCTGGCCGAACAGATCCAGGGCGATTGCCCGAACGCCCTTGAGCATTTCCTCAACCGCTTTCCCGCGTGAGCCTGCGTTTCGCAGGGCATCGATGGTTGCCCCGGCGGCCTGGGCGACAGTGCGGCGGTCGAAATCGGCTTCGATCCCGACCGCCTCGCCCAGAATCCCCGAGTCTAAAACCAGCGTTTCGCATCCATGCTCACGCACACGATCTCGCAGGTAAGCGGTTTCCGGCCCTTTGGTGTCGAGCGTTCCGATCAGCAGAACGTTCGCCATAGGTCATCGTGCGCCGGATTAAGCGCCGCAGGCACGCAGATGCTTGATGGTATTTTCCACATGGCGCGAGTAGGCGGCATCGCTCATCAGGTCGCTGCCATGATCGCGGATGAACTTCAGTTCTGCTTCGGTGGCTTCGGTGCCCGCTTCTTCCATTTTTTCTGCCAGCGGCGAACGGTCGAACGGCACGACGAATTCGACCGTCAGCGGGCCTTCAGTATAGCCGGCCTGCTTGAGCGTTTCGATCAGCCGCTTCCAGTCCCAGGTGCCTTCACCGGGGGCGCGGCGGTTGTTATCCGCCACATGGAAATCGACCAGGTGCTTGCCCGTGTTCAGGATGGCCTGATGGGGATCGGCCTCTTCGATGTTGATGTGGAAGGCGTCCAGGCACACGCCCACGTTGGATTCGTTCACGTCTTCCGCCAGCTTGAGCGCCTGATCGTGACGGTTGAGGAAATTGGTCTCGAAGCGGTTGAGCGGCTCCAGACCGATACGGATGCCATGCTTCTGGGCATGACGCGCCACCTCGCGCACGCCTTCCACCGCCCAGCCCCATTCGGTGTCCTTGTCGGCCATCGCCACCACCTTGCCGACCTCGCTGGGGACGAGCGTGAACATATTCCCGCCCAGCGCCGCGACCATATCCAGGCATTCCTTTAAGTATTGGATGGTCATTTCGCGGTAGTAGGGGTCGGCATGGATGAGGTCGCGCCCGGCCAGCATGATGCTCACGGAGCCGAAGCATTTCAGGTTGTGGTCATCAAGGAGTTTACGAACGGCTTTCCAGTCATATTTGCGGGGTTCGCCCATAATCTGAATGCCATCGTAGCCCAGTCTGCTCAGGCGTTGGATGGTATGTTCGATGGGTTCCGGGCGCATCCAGTTGTGCATACAAATGTACATTTTTTTCTCCCTAAAAATTTTTGAAGGTGCGTTGCAGTGCTTCCGATCAAAAATATAGCGTGAGGTTTTCAAGCCTGCAAATGATGGACATAAAATACCAACTTGTTTTATGTTGTAAAATATGTTCCGCTTTCCAAATAAGAAGTTGTTGACAAGAAAAAACAGCGGTGGTAGTCTCTGGCTAAATTAATCACTTTTGGATTTACGCACCTTACCGTTTTCGCCCTCACCCCAAACCCCTCTCCCGCAGGTAGAGGGGCTTAAAAACCAGGCTCTCTCCTTCGCCCTAAAGCGAAGCGACAGGAGAAGGGGGTTGAAGGTTGGCGTAACTCCAAACACTTTTGGATTTAGAAACTTTCGTGAAAAAGTATGTTTAGCACCGACGGCGTTTTAGAAAGTGCCGCCCCATTCCAGCTTCAACGCTCCCAGGCGGAAGTGATCGCACTGCTTCGCAAGCGTGGGCCGTTGTCGCGCACCGACATTGCCGAGATCGTGGGCTACTCCCGCTCCAAGATCACGGCGGTGGTGCAGCGTTTGACGGAACTGGGCATCGTCGAGGAAATCGGCGATGGGGAATCCAGCGGCGGCAGACGACCCCGTGTGCTGAACTTCCGCCATGACTTCGGCTACATCGTTGGTATCGACATGGGCGCGACCAGTGTTGATCTGGCGCTCGCCAACTTCAACGGCACGATCCTCAGCCGTGTGTCGCAGGTCATTGACGTGCGCAACGGCCCCGAAGTCGTCCTTAACCAGATTCGCCAGCTTGTCCTGACTCAGCTTGAAAAGTATCAGATCACGCCCGACCGCATCTATGCCTTCGGGATTGGCGTCCCCGGCCCGGTCGATTTCGCCGCCGGGATGCTGATCGCCCCGCCGATCATGCCCGGATGGGACGGCTACCCGATTCGGGAGTTTATCCGCGAAACGTTCCCCAACACCATCGTGATCGTCGATAACGACGTGAACGTGATGGCGCTTGGTGAACTGCGCGGGGGCGCGGGGAGCCGCCACGACAACTTCATCTACGTCAAGGTTGGCACCGGAATCGGCGCGGGCATCGTCTGTAAGGGGCAGATTTATCGCGGCGCGGATGGGTGCGCGGGCGATATCGGCCACATCTGTGCCGACCGCAGCGGGCCAGTCTGTCACTGTGGCAACATCGGCTGTCTGGAAGCGATTGCCGCCGGGCCGCCCATTGCTGGCCGCGCAAAGGCTGCCGCCCTCGCCCACCCCGACAGTGTATTGCATAAATTTCTGGACGCCGGCAATGGCAGCCTGACTCCGCTGGAAGTGGGGCGTGCCGCTGCTGCGGGAGACCGACTCGCCAATGAGATCATCCACGACAGCGGTCGCATCATTGGCGAAGTGCTGGCGAGCCTGGTCAATTTTTTCAATCCCAGTCTGATTTTAATCGGCGGCGGCGTGAGCGGAATCGGCCATCAATTTCTGGCCGCCATCCGCCGGGGTGTGCTGCATCGTTCGCTGCCGCTTTCCACCCGCCACCTGCACATCGACGTTTCGACGATGGGGCACAACGCGGGGATCGTCGGTGCGCTGGCGCTGGCGACCGAGAATGTGTTCGTGACCAGCGGTGAGGTATGAAGACAATTTCAGCGCTTACGCACTTCAGGGTCGTTTTTCCCGTAGGGGCGGGTTTCAAACCCGCACCCACAAACGGCAATCGCGTAAGTTCTATTCTTTTGAGTGCGTTCCCTGTTCCTTCGTGGAGCAGTTAAGCGGTTCATCCCGGCGTGTATGGAAGTAGGGGCGCAGCATGCTGCGCCCGTACAAAGACCCATTTGGTTGGAGAAATCATCGTCCCGGATGCAACCCTTCCAGCGGTACGCAATGTGTGAACGGTCAGGAGAAAGGAGACAGCCAGCAGACCAGCATCATCGTCCCACCGTCAAAATGGGTTTGTTAAATCAAAATTAGTGTCCATTAGGAGAAACAATCACCATGAAGAAATTCACCATCCTCCTCGTGCTGGTCGCCCTGTTTGGTCTGGCGATTGGCGTCCCCACCCAGGCGCAGGATGTAACCGAACTCACCATCTGGTGGGCGGAATGGGATCCGGCCAACTACCTGCAAGAAATCGCCAACATGTATCAGGAAGAAACGGGCATCACCGTGACCGTCGTCCAGACTCCCTGGGGCAGCTACTTCGACCGAGTCGGTGCGGAATGGGCAGCGCAGGGCACGGCCTTTGATATGGTTGTCGGCGACAGCCAGTGGCTCGGCCAGGCCGTCACCGAAGGTCACTATGTCGATATGACCGAATTCCTGACCAGCACGGGCATCGCGGAAACCGTGACCCCGGCCACCCTCACCTACTATGGCGAATACCCGGCGGGCAGCGGCAGCTACTATGCCTACCCGACCGAAGGCGATGCCAACGGCTGGGCTTACCGCAAGGACCTGTTCGAGAACCCCGATGAAATGGCTGCCTTTGAAGCTGCCTATGGCTATCCGCTGGCCGTGCCCACCACCTGGGACGAACTGCGCGACATCGCCGAATTCTTCAACCGTCCTGATGAAGGGCTGTATGGCATCGGCGTGTATACCCAGATCGACTACGACGGAATCACGATGGGCTTCCAGAACCCGTTCTTCGCCTATGGCGGCGACTGGTACGATGAAACCTTCAACACACTGGGTGTGGTGAACAACGAAGGCACCGTCGCGGCGCTCGAACTATACCGCGAACTGTACAGCTTCGCGCCTCCGGGGACGAACAACGCTTTCTTCGCTGAAATGAATGACGTGTTCATCAACGGCCAGGCGGCGATGATTATGAACTACTTCGCCTTCTTCCCGGCGCTGGCGAACCCCAACATCAACCCTTATGCGGCGGATACCGGCTACTTCTCGATGCCCGCTGGCCCCGACGGCGAACGCTACGCGGCGCTGGGCGGCCAGGGTATCAGCATCAACAGCTACATCGATGATGCCCGCAAGCAGGCTTCCTACGACTTCATCGAATGGTTCGCCACCACCGAAGTGCAGCAGGCCTGGGCGCAGCTCGGCGGCTACACCTGCAACATCGAAGTGCTGGAATCGCCGGAATTCCTGGAAGTCGCGCCCTACAACGCGGCCTTCGCGGAAACCATGACCTTCGTTAAGGACTTCTCCAACATCCCCGAATTCGGTCAACTGCTGGAAATCGCCCAGCGCTACCTGCACGCCTACATCGTCGGCGGTGAAGGCACGGCGCAGGAAGCCCTGGACAACATGGCGGCGGAAATGGACGCAGTTCTGGTCGAAGCCGGATACGTCGAGGAATAAGTCCGATCTCACGCTGAACGAGCGGCGGCGGTAAAAACGCAAAGCCCTCATCCCCCCGTCCCCCTTCTCCCTCAGGTAGAAGGGGGAGAAAAGCGATGTGCAATTAAGCCCCTCTCCATGAGGGAGAGGGGTTTGGGGTGAGGGCAGGCGTTCAACCCGCCGCTTCTCTACGACAAGCATTATTTTCTGCAGAGGTGGCCCGTGACCCAGGTGACGACCGAGCGTGCGAGCGCTCAACTTACGCCGATGGCTCAGCGCCCGGCGGCTCGCCGTCAGCTCAGCGATGCGAATATCGTCCGGCTGTTTATTCTGCCAACGATTATTCTGCTGATTTTGATGAATATTTTCCCACTCTTTTACAGCCTGTTTTTGAGCTTTACCGAATACTCTGTCATTTCAGAAACACCGCCGCGCTGGGTCGGCCTGCAGAACTATATCGATATCCTTTCGGACTCGCAGCTTTACCATAACTTTGCGGTCACGGGGCGCTATGCGCTGATCTCGGTCGGTCTGCAAACCATCGTCGGGTTTTCGCTGGCGATGCTGCTGCGCAACAAGTTCAAGGGCAGCGGCTTTATCACCACCTTGATCCTGATCCCGATGATGCTCTCGCCGATTGTGGTGGCCGTCTTCTGGCGATTGATCTTCAATCCGTCGCTGGGCATCTTCAATTATCTGCTGGGCTTCACCAATCCCAATACTTCCCCGGAATGGCTGGGGGAACCGGGGCTGGCGCTGTGGTCGATCATCATCGTGGACGTGTGGATGTGGAGTCCGTTCGTGATGCTGCTGTGCCTGGCTGGCCTGAGCGCGATTCCCGAATATCTCTACGAAGCCGCCGCCATCGACCGGGCAAGTGCCTGGTTCCAGTTCCGCCGCATCACGCTGCCACAGGTCATGCCGCTGCTGCTGATCGCGGTGCTGTTCCGCACCATCGAGGCCTTTAAACAGTTCGACCTTGTGATGGGTCTGACGGGTGGCGGGCCGGGCGACGCGACCGAAACCGTCTCCGTGCAGTTATATCAACTGGCCTTCCAGGGGCAGTTCAACACTGGCCTGTCCAGCGCTTTGGCCTATATTGTGCTGGTCGTGATTATCGCCATCAGCAACCTTTACATCCGCGCCCTGAACCGAGTAAGAGAGGGATAGGCACGATGGCCGTAACCACACCTCATTCTGCGCAGCCAGCACCGCCGCCCCAACAGGCACCTGTCAATTATTCCACCCGTGTGGATAAGGTCGGCCTGCGCCCGCGCATCGCCTCGGCCACCCGTGCAGTGATCGCGATCATCATCGCCTTTATCATGCTGATCCCGGTGTTCTGGATGGGCATGACGGCGTTCAAGTCCCGCCCCGATGCGGTCTCTGTGCCGCCGAAGGTCTTCTTTACACCGACGCTGGAAGGCTTCGTCAGCCTGTTCACCCAGCGCCGCCAGCTTTCCGAGGCCGAAATCGCCGCGTACAACGAGCGCACCGATCTGTCATGGGCAGATGAAATTGCCCTCCTGCGCGGGCAGGCCATCATCGGCGAAAGCAAGTTTCGCGGCCAGTTGATCAATTCGATCATCATCTCCGCCGCGTCTACCTTTTTCTCGGTCGGGTTCGGGGTGCTGGCGGCCTATGCCTTCAGCCGCTTTAACATCCCCGGCAAGGACGATCTGCTGTTCTTCATCCTGAGCCAACGAATGCTGCCTGCGGTGGTCGTCACCATCCCAATCTTCCTGATGTACCGGGAAGTCGGGCTGTATGACACGCATCTGGGCATGATTTTGCTCTACACCAGCTTCAACCTGTCGTTTTCCGTCTGGCTGCTCAAGGGCTTTATCGACGAAATCCCGCGTGAATATGAGGAAGCCGCGCTGGTGGACGGCTACACCCGCCTGCAAGCCTTCCGCAAGATCGTGCTGCCGCAGGCCGTGACGGGCATCGCAGCAACGACCGTGTTCGCGCTGATCTTCTCCTGGAACGAGTATGCCTTCGCGCTGATGCTGACTTCCGAAGTCGCCCGCACTGCCCCACCGAGCATCCCGCTGGTGCTGGGAACCGGCGGCATCGAATGGGCGGCGATTGCCGCCGGGTCGCTCATCTTCCTGATCCCGGTGGTGGTGGTGACGTTCCTGCTGCGCCAGCACCTGCTGCGCGGCGTGACCTTCGGCGCGATTCGCAAGGGTTAGAAAAAGCACATGGCGACCATTCATTTACAGAACGTGGAAAAGAAGTTTGGCGAGCAGTTCGCCGTCAAACCGTTGAATATGACGATCAACAGCGGGGAATTTATCGTGCTGCTGGGGCCTTCCGGCTGCGGCAAAACGACCACGCTGCGGATGATTTCAGGCCTGGAAGCCGTGACCAGCGGCAACATCCTGTTCGACCAGAAGGACGTGACCTGGCTGCACCCCAGCCAGCGCGACATCGCGTTTGTGTTCCAGTTCTTCGCGCTCTACTCGCACATGACCGCGCGGGAAAACATCGCCTTCCCCTTGCAGGCGCAGGGGATGCCGCGTGACCAGATCACCAAGCGCGTGAACGAAGTCGCCAACATGCTGAGAATCGAGCACATCCTCAAGCTCCGTCCCGGCAGCCTGAGCGGTGGCGACCAGCAGCGTGTGGCGCTGGCGCGGGCGCTGGTGCGTCGTCCGGCGGCCTTCCTGATGGACGAGCCGTTGGGCGCACTGGATGCCGAATTCCGCGAAGGGATGCGGGCAGAGATCAAGCGCCTGCACATCGACCAGGAAGCGACCACCGTCTACGTCACGCACGATCAGGTGGAGGCGATGGCGATGGGCGACCGCATCGTAATTATGTCCCGCGCCGAAGTGCAGCAGGCCGATACCCCCGCCGAGGTCTATCACAACCCGGCCAATCTGTTCGTGGCGCGCTTCATCGGCAGCCCCGGCATGAACCTGCTGGAAGGCGTGTACGAATCCGGCGCGATAAGGCTGCCCGGTCGGAATGCCTATGAAGTGCCGGATCGCTGGCGGTCTGCGCTGGAGTCATCGCTGCCCGCTGATGGCCGTGTGATCCTGGGCTTCCGCCCCGAAGCGGTGTCGCTGTGGGAAACCGGGCAGTTGGGGGCGCGGGTTTATGCGGATGATCTGCACGGCGGCTACTCCATGCTGCATCTGGAACTGGCCGAAGGCGTGGTCATCCATGCCCGCGCAGGTCGCGATGGGAATTATCCGATTGGGACGCCGATTGGGTTTGACCTGGAGCCGGAGATGGTGCGCTTCTTCCATCCTGAAACCGAACAGGCGCTGAACCGGGGGAAAGCATCATGAGCGATATTCGCCTGCAGAACATCGTCAAGCGCTTTGGGGAAAAAGTCGCGCTCAACGACGTGACGCTCTCCATCCGCGATCAGGAATTTTTCGTGCTGCTGGGGCCAACGGGCGCGGGGAAAACCACCACCCTCCGCGTGATCGCCGGGCTGGAAAAGCAGAACAGCGGCAGCGTCTTCTTCAACGATCAGAACGTGGACTCGCTCCAGCCCGCCGACCGGGATGTGGCGTTCGTCTTCCAGCAGTATTCGCTTTACCCGAATATGTCGGTCTACGACAACCTGGCCTTCCCGCTGCGGTCGCCGCTGCGCCGTGTGCCAGAGAATGACATCCGCCAGCGCGTGACCAGCGCCGCCGAAAAACTGCGCATCAGCCATCTGCTGGAACGCAAAACGGCCAAGCTCTCCGGCGGGGAGATGCAGCGCGTCTCCATCGGACGGGCGATTGTCCGCCAGCCGCGCATCTTCCTGATGGACGAGCCGCTTTCCAATCTCGACGCGAAACTGCGCGAGTCGCTGCGCGTGGAACTCAAGCATTTGCAGAAGACCCAGGGCAGCACCACCCTGTTCGTGACGCACGATCAGATCGAAGCGCTCACGATGGCCGACCGCATCGCCGTGCTGGATGAGGGCGAAGTGCTGCAGATCGGCACACCGCACGACATTTACGACCGCCCCGCGACGACGTTCGTGGCGCAGTTGGTCGGCACACCGCGCATCAATCTGGTGGAAGCGCCGCTGGTGGATGGCAAGCTGCGGCTGGCCGATTCGGGGCTGCATGTGGAAGCGCCTAAAAACGGCAAGGTGCCGGAGCAGGTGCTCGTGGGCATCCGTCCGGAAGATGTCAAGCCGGGGAGCGGCAGTTATCGCGGGCAGATCGTCCTGACCGAACCGCTGGGCGTGGAAACGATTCTGCACATCCGCGCCGGAAGCCAGACTCTACTGAGCGTGGTGCCGGGGACATCGACCTTCCGGCTGCACGAAGAAGTGCCCTTCTCGCTGGCACCCGAACGCATCCATTATTTCGATATGAGTGGGGCGCGGCTGTCGTAGTACCGAGTCGAACGTATTGAGTTTGCCCTCACCCCAAACCCCTCTCCCGAAGGAGAGGGGCTTAACCGCAAGACACTTTTCTCCCCCTTCTACCTGAGGGAGAAGGGGGCGGGGGGATGAGGGCATAGAAAACTTATAAACACACTTAAAACAAGGAGCTTTCTTCTATGCGCTTTGGTGTGAATACCTGGGTGTGGGCATCCCCCCTCACCACCGACGAACTCAAACGCCTTGCGCCGCTGGTGCAGGGGATGGGCTTTGACTGGATCGAACTGCCGCTGGAAGGGCTGGATGATTTCGACCATGCCGAGGCCGGGAAAATCGTGCGCGATCATGGCCTCGGCGTGAGCGTGTGCGCGGCAATGGGGCCTGACCGCGATCTTATCCACGAAGACGCCGCCATCCGCGAAAACGGCGCGTTCTACGTGCGGCAGTGCGTGGACGCGATGAATAAAATCGGCGGGACGAACATTGTTGGGCCGCTCTATTCAGCGGTGGGGCGCGTGTGGCAGCAGACCGCCGACGAACGCGCCCGCGACCTCGATACACTGGTCGGGCAGCTTTCCGCGCTGGCACAGTACGCGGGCGATCATGGCACGGTGCTGTGCCTCGAACCGCTCAACCGCTTCGAGACCAGCTTTATCAACACCGCCGATCAGGCCATCGAAGTGGTTGACCGCGTGAATCACCCCGCGCTCAAAATCATGCTGGACACGTTCCACATGAACATCGAGGAAAAATCGCTCGGTGACGCCATCCGCCGCACCGGGGCACGGCTGGCGCACGTCCATACCTGTGAGAATGATCGGGGTGCGCCGGGGTCGGGCAATGTGACGTGGAACGAGGTCGCCGCAGCCCTTCGCGAGATCGGTTATGACGGGCCGCTGGTGATCGAGTCCTTCACCAACAAGGTCAAGAGCATCGCCCGCGCGGCGGCCATCTGGCGGGCGTTCGAGCCGAGCCAGGACGCGCTGGCGGAAAACGGCGTTAAGTTCCTGAAGCAGTTGTTCGCGGCGTAATGCAAGCCCTCATCCCCCTGCCCCCTACTCCCGTCGCTGCGCTTAGGGCGAAGGGGGAGAAAAGCGACGTGCAGTTAATCCCCTCTCCATGAGGGAGAGGGGTTTGGGGTGAGGGCAAAACTAGACAACAGAGAGAATCGATTTCCATGAGACGTTACTGGCCTTTTATCAAATGGCTCGGCGGGATCGCGCTGCTGGCGGTGGCGGTCGGGCTGCTGTTCCCGGTCGTGACCAGCGGCGTGGATGAAGCGACGCGCAACGGCGTTCTGTTCCAGGCAGTGCCGTTCATCGCCTTTTTCATCGCCGTGCTGCTCACCTTTATCCTGCTGATTATCGTGACGGCGCTGCGCTTTAACGGCAAAATCGCGCCGCGCACCTATCGCCCGGTTGAAACGCTGATTATTCTGGGCATCGGCGCCAGTGTGTTCGCCCTGTTCCAGCCCTTCCACTTCGTCGGCTATAAGTACGGCTTTACGCTGCTGCTGGTTTCCACACTGCTGTTCATCGTGTGGAGCCATGTCGTCCCGGCCAGCGCGAAGGCCGATCTGGAACTGCCGCCCTTCACGCTGACGCACCACCTGATCGCCGGAGTGGTGGCGGGGGTGGTCTTCCTGGTGCTGGCCTCGACCGCGATTGGGGCTGCCCGTCCCGAAGAACCGTATGGCATTCGCGCCCGCCTCTGGAACAGTTACAGCGACGAACAGAAGGCCGAGATCGCGGCGCAGGCCACCAGCGATTTCAACATCGAAATGGTGTTTCTGATTGTGTATAACCTCGGCCCGGTGCTGCTGATTTACTTCGTCGTGCGCGAGTTCGCCAATGCCATGCTGTCCGGTCGCCGCGAGGAAGCGCCACCGCTGCGCCCGGCGGCCAGCCCTGGCTAATGCAGCACATCAAAAGATGAGAATGGTGGCCTGTCCGGGTACGGGCGAAGTGCGCGTCGCCCCTGCATTGTCTGAAAAGATTATCTAGTACACTAACAAGATGAGAATGACCGGTTGCGTTGGTACGGGCGCAGCGCGCTGCGCCCCTACAGGTAGGCAACTTTAGATGGTCAATGTACTAGGCAGTTCAAAAAATTCTGATTTACATCACCTTACCTATTCTGAAAGGCAGGGAATTTCACAATGGCAAGACCTGTAACCTTATTCACCGGCCAGTGGGCGGATATGCCGCTCGAAACGCTGGCGGAAAAAGCCAAGTCGTTCGGTTATGACGGGCTGGAACTGGCCTGCTGGGGCGATCACTTTGAGGTCGATAAGGCGCTGGAAAGCGACAGCTACATCCAGAGCCGCAAGGACATCCTGGAAAAGAACGGCCTGAAGTTCTTCGCCATCAGCACCCACTTGGTGGGGCAGTGCGTGGCCGATCCGGTTATTGACGAGCGCCACAAGAGCATTCTGCCACCGCGCCTGTGGGGCGATGGCAGCGCCGATGGGGTGCGCCAGCGCTGCGCCGAGGAAGTGATGAACACCGCCCGCGCCGCGAAAAAATTCGGCGTGAAGGTGGTCAACGGCTTCACGGGCAGCCCGGTGTGGCACCTGATCTATCGCTTCCCGCCCACGACCGACGCGATGGTGGACGCGGGCTACCGGGAGTTCGCCGACCGCTGGAACCCGATTCTGGACGTGTTCGACCAGGAAGGCATCCGCTACGCCCTGGAAGCGCACCCCTCCGAGATCGCCTATGACATCTACACCGCGGAAAAGACGCTGGAAGCCCTCAACAACCGCCCGGCCTTCGGCTTCAACTTCGACCCCAGCCATTTTGTGCATCAGCAGTTCGACCCGGTGGCCTTCATCGAACGCTTCCCCGACCGCATCTATCACGTCCATGTCAAGGATGCGAAGGTCAAGCTGAACGGGCGCAGCAGCATCCTCGGCTCGCATCTGCAGTTCGGCGATGCACGGCGCGGGTGGGATTTCGTCTCGCCCGGTCGCGGCAGCGTGGACTTCGAGAGCATCATCCGCATCCTGAACCGCATCGGCTATCAGGGGCCGCTCTCGGTCGAATGGGAAGACAGCGGCATGGATCGCGAGCACGGCGCACGCGAAGCGGCTGCGTTCGTCCGCCGCATCGACTTCACGCCGTCCAACGTCGCGTTCGATGCTGCGTTCGCGTCGCAGTAAAGCAAGCCCTCACCCCAAACCCCTCTGCAAGAGGCACTCTCCCTCAGGTAGAGGGGCTTAAAAACCAGACTCTCCCCCTTCGCCCTGAGGGAGAAGGGGGCCGGGGGGGTTGAGGGCTAATATAAAGACATCGCATTTTTCTCTTATTCAAAGCACAAACCAGGACAGAATGATTATGAGCGATCAATCCGGGTTTACAAGCATGGCGGGCGCGAAGGCCGAAGGTGATGCGCCCGAACTCGGCATCGGGATGCTGGGCTATGCCTTCATGGGCAAGGCGCACACCAACGCCCTTAAGAAATTACCCTATATGATGTACCCGCCTGTGGCGCGGCCTCGTCTGGTCGCCATCTGCGGGCGCAGCGAAGAACCCACCGCCGAAGCCGCCCGCCGCTATGGCTATGAGGGCTACTACACCGACTGGCGCAAAATGCTGGAAAACGACGCCATTCAGGTCTTCGACAACGGCGGCCCCAATGACGCCCATGCTGAACCGACCATCGCGGCAGCGCAGGCGGGCAAGCACGTCTTCTGCGAGAAGCCGCTGGCGCGTACCGCCGAAGAAGCGAAGACGATGCTGGATGCGGTGGAAAAGGCGGGCGTGAAGCACATGGTGGCCTTCAATTACCGTTTCGTCCCGGCCATCGTGCAGGCCAAGCTGCTGATCGACAGCGGCGCACTGGGGCGGATTTTCCACTATCGTGCGGTCTATTTGCAGGAATGGATTATCGACCCCAACTTCCCCAAAATCTGGCGGCTGGATAAGAACGTAGCGGGCAGCGGCGCACTCGGCGACCTGGGTGCGCATGTGCTTGATCTGGGGCGCTTCCTCGTCGGTGAGCCGACCCGCGTCATGGGCATGACCAAGACGTTCGTGGAAGAACGCCCGCTCCCCGACGGCAGCGGCAAGGGCAAGGTGGACGTGGACGATGCGTTCATTTCGCTGATCGAGTTCGACAATGGCGCGATTGGCACGGTGGAGGCGTCGCGCTTCTGCCAGGGGCGCAAGAACTACAACAGCTTCGAGATCAACGGCGAGAACGGGACGATCCAGTTCAACCTGGAACGGCTGAACGAGCTGAACGTGTTCTGGGCGGGGGAAGACCCCAAAGAGACACGCGGCTTCCACAACGCCCTCATCAGCGAACAGTATCACCCCTACTGGGCGAACTGGTGGCCTTCGGCGCACATGATCGGTTGGAGCGAAACGTTCGTCCACGAATTCCATCATTTCTTCGATGCCATCGTCAACAATAAACCTGTTTCACCCTTCGGCGCGGACTTCGTGGATGGCTATCGCAACGCCGTGATCTGCGACGCGATTGTCGAATCCGCGCAGAGCGGTCGCATGGTGGATATTCGGTATTAAGCCGGAGGATGATTAAAGTTGCCTACCTGTAGGGGCGCAGTGCGCTGCGCCCGTACCAACGCAAACCTGGTTGTTAACCGGAGGGGCGAGGCATGCCTCGCCCTTTCAAAAAATTTCTCTATCAAATACATAGGAACGCATTCACCACACAAGGCCGTATCTCTGCCTCAACCCCCAATTTAGACTCGTTGATCAAAGGAAATTTTTATGACCCCAACCATCGCCATCATCGCCGCGCTGGATACCAAAGGGGAGGACTTCGCGTTCCTCAAAACCGAGATCGAGCGGCGCGGCTGTAAGACCATCGTGATTGATTTCAGCATCGTCGGGCAGCCTGCCTTTTCGGCGGATGTCCCGCGCGAGGAAGTCGCGCAGGCCAGCGGCACCCCTTTCGAGCAGCTGCTCGACAAGCGCGACCGGGGCGAAGCGATGATCGCCATGGCATCCGGTGTGGCGGAGATCGTGCGCCGCCTGTACGCCGAAGACGCGATTCAGGGCATCATCTCGATGGGCGGCAGCGGCGCAACTTCAGTCGCCACCACCGCCATGCGAGCACTGCCGATTGGCTTCCCCAAAGTGATGGTGTCCACGCTGGCATCCGGCGACGTGAGCGGATTCGTGGGCACCAGCGATATTCTGATGCTGCACTCGGTCATCGACGTGACGGGCGTCAACCGCATCAGCCGCATGATCTATGGCAACGCGGCGGGCGCGATCTGCGGGATGGTGCTGGGCGAGACGCCGAAAGGCGCGGATAAGCCCCTGATCGCCGCCAGCATGTTCGGCAACACGACCCGCGCCGTGAACCACGCCAAAGCGATTTTGGAGGCGGCGGGCTATGAAGTCCTTGTGTTCCATGCCACCGGGACAGGCGGGCGCACGATGGAAACGCTGATCGAAAACGGGCTGGTGGTCGGCGTGCTGGATATGACCACGACGGAATGGGCAGATGAACTGCTCGGCGGGGTACTGAGCGCCGGGCCAGACCGACTCGATGCGGCGGCGCAGAACGGCATCCCGCAGATCGTCGTGCCGGGCTGCCTGGATATGTGCAACTTCTGGGGGCGGGAGACGATTGTCGAGCGCTACCGCGACCGCACCTTCTACGAATGGAACGCCAGCGTCACGCTGATGCGGACGACTCCTGCCGAAACCGCACAGTTGGGCGAAATCTTCGCCCGCAAGCTGAACACCGCCACTGGCCCCGTCGCCGTCTACATCCCCACGCGCGGTTGGTCAGAGATCGACATCGAAGGCCAGCCCTTCCATTCACCGGAAGCGATTCAGGCCTTCACCGACACACTCAAGGCCAATCTGCGCTCCGATATTCCGGTGGTCGAACTGGACACGCACATCAATGACCCGGCCTTCGCGGAGGCCGCCGCGAATGCGCTGCTGGCGCTGGAAGGGGTGAAATCATGAGTATTCCACGCGACGAGATTTTGCGGCGCTTACACGCGCAGGTACAGGCCGGGAAACCCATTATCGGCTGCGGCGCGGGCACCGGGATTTCGGCCAAATTCGCGGAGGCGGGCGGCGCTGACCTGCTGGTGATTTACAACTCCGGGCGCTACCGCATGGCCGGGCGCAGTTCACTGGCGGGCTTCTTCGCCTATGGCGACGCCAACAGTATCGTGATGGAGATGGCGGGTGAGGTGCTGCCCGTTGTAAAAAACGTGCCGGTGCTGGCGGGCGTGAACGGCACCGACCCGTTTAAGCAGATGCCCGTCTTCCTCAGACAGGTGAAGGAGATCGGCTTTTCCGGCGTCCAGAACTTCCCGACGATGGGCATGTTCGATGGCATCATGCGGGCGAACGTGGAAGCCACCGGACTCGGCTATGATAAGGAAGTCGAGATGATCGCCACCGCCCACCGCATGGCATTATTCACCACGCCCTATGTGTTCAATGCGGACGAGGCGCGGGCGATGGTCGGCGCGGGGGCTGACCTGATCGTGTGCCATGTCGGGCTGACGACGGCAGGCAGCATCGGCGCGTCGGTGGCGATGACCCTGGATGAAGCGATTGACAAAACGATGGACATGGCCGAGGCGGTGTGGGCGCTTAAGCCTGATGCACTCGTCATTTGTCACGGCGGACCGTTCGATGAACCGGAGAACGTGGCGCAAGCGCTGGCGCGGATGCCCAAAATCGCCGGGTTCTATGGCGCATCCAGCGCGGAACGCCTGCCGACCGAACGCGCCATCAAAGCGCAGGTGGAGGCATTTAAGGCCATTTCACGCTAAGGTCTGTCTGTAAACTCGATTATCCTCACCCCTCAATCCCCTCTCCATGCAATGGAGAGGGGAAGCTAAGCGAAGCGCAGCAGGGGTGAGGATGTCAGAAAACAGAGAGAACAGGTTTGCAAACACGCCCTAGACCCATTTGAGGTTGCA